>JAZNGV010000001.1:0-18476 GCA_045576595.1 Paludibacteraceae bacterium
GTTCCTACCCTGTACGTCACTACCCTGTAGCCATGCGGCTGCGTGACCGCAAGGGTCGCGCCATTCTATGTTTGCGCTTATCCTCCAAGTGGGGACTTGTCGGGCGCTGCACTCGGAGTGCGTTCCGTCGCACTCCTTCACGCTTCAAAAACGGCAAGGTTGGAAGACTGTAAGGTCCGTAAGGTCCCTAAGGACTTTATGGACAGTAAGGATGAAGGACAAAGGACAAAGGACAAAGGACGAGGGACGAGGGACGAAGGACAAAGGACGAAGGACTGGAACCCCTGATTCCCAGAAGTCCAGATTTCTAGATAAGATAAACGAAGTAGATAAGATAGACGAAGTAGCCGAACTAGGAGTCATAAGGACGCGGAGCTACAGGACGGGCGGAGCCCTACAGGAGGCGGAGCGATGAATAATTAATAATTAATATTTAATATTTTTTAAAACAAGAAAGATTATGGCAAAATTTGAGACAAGTGCCGGTATAGAAGATATGACCGGCAAATTAGGTAAAAAGAGTGTTTTAACCATGCGACGCAAGAAATGGCGTTACCCCGACGGGCGTGTATTCGGTTATGGTCCGAAAGAGATTTATAGCCAAGATGTTCGCGACTACAAGCGCAAGCCACGGACAGCTGCCGAAGAAGTGCAACACAAGAAATGGACATTCGTTTGCCAAGAAGCCTCTCGTATCACCAAAGACGCAAGTCATCCTCGTCACTCCGAGATGGTGCTGCGTCATGCTGCTCAACTGAAAGGCAAACCCGATCCAGTATTAGGAAAGAAACGAATCTGTCAGTTCGGCAATTTTGTTCGCTCCGTGCTTCTTCACGAACAGGAACAGACGCCTAATTGATTGAGGAGATTCACAAAATGCTTGACATCATCCGAATAGCGTCCGAGTTCATTCCACGCTTTTCTAAACTGGTCTCGTCTATTCTTATCAGTATAGTCATTGACCAGTTGTTCGCTGAGCCAACGCGTGATATCCGTTACGGAGCATGCGCGTCGCACATACCCTAATTGGCGCATGGCATAGACAGACGCAGCGAGGCATTTATAATAATCCCACTCTTTCTCCTGTATGCGCAAGAACTGCTGGAGTTGTGCTTGTTGTTGGGGTGTAACTCCTTCGTTCCAAAAACGAACAGGTTGCTGTGGTTTGAGTCTTTTTTTGATATATGCTTCCCAAGCAATCATCCATTTGGTCCATAACAATCGGTCTGCTTCGGAGAGTTTATTAATTTCGTCTCTCATGAAGAGCCAGTTTGTTTCCTGTTCCACCACAAAATTGCGGTGTTTAGGAGCATTTGGATTTTCGCCCGGTGTTAGTTTTATCTGCGTTTGATAAGCCTCCCACAGCCAATCCAGATATCGTTGCATTATACCTTCAGCGGGTTCTTCTTCAAACAAGAAAGTAGGTTTATCGTTGTTGGTCTCATTATTTTGGTTAATGAGTTGCATGAGTTCGAGAGGGTTAGTCCAATCTGTTTGCAAGCAACGCTGTCTTCTTGTCTCCACTTGTGCAGCTGCGAGTAGCCATGCGGGGAAAGGTGCTTGCCATGGCACGCAGTTCCATATATGCTCGCCATATATTTCGACGCACAGGTATTGCATGTAATCATGCAGCAGGTGCATAGCGAGATCCAGCAAGCGCTTATTAGGACACAATTGAGCAATGAGGATATTGGATGTAGCCAATTCAATATAGGCATTATTCAGGAGTTGTATTTCTGTGGAAAACAGCCCCCAGTCCTCCTGTCTCACTTCCCGTTCGTAGCGCATCATCCATGCTTTTCTCTCATCGTCGGTATCGATAGCTATTGCTCTCTGCTTGCCTTCCTCTGTATCTACTAATAGAGCCGATACGAGCGCAGCCGCGAACACACCTTCGATGCGTATAGTTTCTGCCCCAAAGGTACAAACGAGACGATGCGACTCATAGCGCATCTGTTCTGAGAAAATATGGTCACTTAGGAGTTGGGGCATTGGTGTTACAGACTCTTGAGGTATTTATCTGCTTCTATAGCAGCCTTGGCACCGCTGCCTGCTGCCACAATCGCTTGGCGGTAGTGCGGGTCGGCACAATCGCCTGCTGCGAAGACACCACGGAGAGGTGAATTTTGTTCTGCCACAAAACATTGGGTAGAATGGCCATTGGTGATGATATACCCCTCTGCATCCAAAGCGATAAAGTCCTTGAAAAGTGTAGTATTAGGATGATGACCGATAGCCAAGAAGAAACCACTGATATCTATATGGCGCATTTGTTCATCAGGTTCTCCTTTGCGGAAGACGAGGTCAGCTCCTTGCACTTTGCCATCGCCTGTGAGTTGGACGGTATTATGCTCGAAGAGGACTTCAATCTTGGGATTATTGAGCACGCGCTGCTGCATGATTTCTGATGCGCGGAGGTAGGGTTTGCGTACGATGAGGTACACTTTCTCGCATAATCCCGCGAGGTAGTTTGCTTCTTCGCACGCGGTGTCTCCGCCACCGACAACAGCCACTGTTTTCTTGCGATAGAAGAATCCATCGCAAGTGGCGCACGCGCTCACTCCTCTTCCGCGATAAGTACGCTCGGACTCCAATCCAAGGTATTTAGCACTCGCACCCGTGGCGATGATTACTGCGTCTGCCTCATACAAATCGGTATCTTCGACCCACACTTTGTGTGGTCCTGCTTGTGCGAACTCCACTTTGGTTACTATTCCTGAGACGAACTGTGTACCAAATCGTTCCGCTTGGCGACGCATATCGTCCATCATCTGGAATGGTTCTACTCCGTCAGGATAACCCGGGAAATTCTCCACTTCGGTAGTGGTCATGAGTTGTCCACCGAGTTGTGGTCCTTCGATGAGTATTGGTTGTAGATTAGCGCGTGAAGCATAGATAGCAGCGGTGTATCCCGCTGGTCCTGAACCGATTATAAGAAGTTTAGTATTCATATATGAGCGTGTATTAATATCGCATATCGTTGACATAAGTATCTTTATCCGGAGTAATGGTGTATGTTTGCTTGGTGGTAACAAAAGCAGGTTTGGTTAGTTTGAGTGTTGTGGTCTGCTTTCCTTCTTTTATTTCCACTTGTAGCGGCATGAGGTTGGTATTATTAATCTTTAGGGTGAAGCGCTTGATACCTATAGATTGGTCTTTAGGCGTAAGCGTGACGAGTGTTTGGTCGCCATTATTGATAGCACGCTCTGTTATATTGCAGACATCCACTAATGCCTTTGCGTATAGGAACGGATTGGCTTCGAGTAATTCTTGTTCCGTAGGATTAGAGAGCGTTAATTCATCCACTTCCGCATTATACATGTAGAGCGTCTTGCCATCGTAGGCTGCCTCCACACCAAACATAGTGAGCGCGAAGCACTTGCCTTGCATTGTAATAGTGCCCGGGTAATTCATCGGTGCATTCACTTCCTCCGCTACCGTGACAGTAAAGTCAGATTGTAGGGTTTTCTGCTCTAAATTCAGCAAGAAAGAAGTGAGGATAGTCAATATAGTTAAGAGGATGGACATATTTTAGATTTTAGATTGCAGATTTTAGATTTTAGATTTTAGATTGCAAATTTTAGATTTGTTATTTGACCCCGAGTTCGGCAAGGAGGTTTTCCAATTGCGTAAGGTCTTGAATAAGCACATCGCGACCTTTAGGTCCCTTGTTAGGTCCCACAACTCCCGTCGCCTCCAATTGGTCCGACAGTTTGCCTGCACGGTTGTAGCCAATTTCAAAAGCTCGTTGCAGACGGGAAGTAGAGCCTTCTTGCTTAGTGACCACATATCGCGCTACATCTCCGAATATAGGGTCGAGTCGTTTCGTATCTACGCTACCCGGTGCCAATGCTTCGCCTTCGCCTCCTTCTCCCACATACTCAGGCAGTTGGTATGGTTCGATATAGCGCTGTTGTTTAGCAATATGCTCCACAATGCGGTCCACTTCGGGTGTATCCACGAAGGCGCACTGTACGCGTGTGATGGATGCGTTGCCTGCATAGAGCGAGTCCCCTCGTCCGATGAGCTGCTCCGCTCCCTTATTATCCAGTACCGTACGAGAGTCTATAACGGATTGCGTGCGCAGCGCGATACGCGTAGGTATATTTGCTTTGATAACACCTGTTACGATATTGACCGATGGTCGTTGTGTAGCAAGAATCATGTGCATACCCACCGCGCGAGCTTTTTGTGTCAAACGAGCGATTGGCGTCTCCACTTGTTTGCCTGCTTGCATGATAAAATCACCGTACTCATCAATAATCATCACAATATATGGCAAGTACTGATGATGCAATTCGCCTTCTATCAGTTTATTAGGATTAAGTCGGCGCTTGGTGAACTTATCATTATAATCCTCGAGCGTACGCACACCTGCAGCCATGAGCAGTTTATATCGGTTCTCCATCTCAATAACGAGGGAATTGAGCGTATTGATAACCTTATCGCAATCCGTGATTACGACTTGGTTCGGGTCGGTATCAGGCATAGCTGCGAGGTAATGTTTGAGTAACGGTTTATATGGCGCAAACTCTACCATTTTAGGGTCCACGAGCACCATTTTGAGTTCCGCCGGGTGCTTTTTGTAGAGCAGCGAAGTGATGATAGCATTGATTGCCACGGATTTACCTGTACCTGTGGCGCCTGCGACGAGGAGGTGTGGTGTCTTGGCAAGGTCGAACATAAAGACCTCATTGGTGATTGTTCGTCCGTATGCGATAGGCAGTCTCATTTTCTGCTCATCTTGGAATCGCTTGGAGGCGATGAGTGAGTGCATTGACACTATTTGTGGTGTTTCATTAGGCACTTCAATACCTACTGTTCCCTTACCCGGCATAGGAGCGATGATACGAATACCTGTAGCTGATAGTGAGAGCATTATATCATTCTCAAGCGATTGTATCTTTGCGACTCGGATACCTGCTTTTGGTACTATTTCGTATAGTGTGACCGTAGGTCCTACAGTAGCCTTGATGGACTCAATCTCGATGCCATAATTACGGAGGGTAGTCACGATGCGTGCTCCGTTGGCGCGTTGCTCCTCCTCATTGATAACCGGTGCAGTCTCGTTGTCATAGACTTTGAGCAGGTTGAGCGATGGGAACTTAAAAAACTCCAAGTCTTTGCGTGGGTCGTACGGACCAAGTCGCTCCAGCACTTTCTCCGGGTCTTTATCGTAGAGTTCCTCCACAGGTGTGTCCTCTATTTCCAAATCAGGGTCTTTATCTGCAGTTTGGTCGTCGTCTGTGGTTGGTTCTTCAATTGGTTCAGGCACTACTATTGGTTGTTCTGGCTCCTTGTCCGTTGTCTCTTCTACTGTAGGTTCATCAATAGTAATAGGTATCTCTGTAGGCTCAGTAGGCTCGGTATCTATACTATCGTTTATGTCAATTATCAACTCTGTTGGTTCATCTGTTGGTTCGTTGGTTGGTTCGTCAGGAAGAGTTACTTCCTCCATTTCTGCTTTCGGTTTGCGTTGGAAGAGCGATGCTATTTTCTTACCGAGCGCTTTGCATCGGTCTATAAATTTCGGGTCGGTGACAACCAAGAAGATAATCAACACTACAAAAAGGATGAGTAACATTCCTGTTGTCTGCACATAACTATGAATCCATTGTGCCATCCATTGTCCGAATACACCTCCCCAGAGGAAAGTGCCGGCGTGCGTCATTTGCTGTGCGAATGCGAGTACTATAGAGAGCCACAATACCCAGAAAGAGCCACCACAGAAAAGCTTAACCGCGTGTATATCTTTCAATACATGCATCATACGCAAGCCATAAATAGCAAGCATAAAAGCCAGAATAATACTTGATAATCCAAAACTACCATTGATTAGGAAATTCGCCAGTCGCGCACCCGGCAAGCCCAATATATTCTGCACATCCATTCTGTTGGCTATCCGCTCTTCATACGAGAGAGATAAGACAGATTGGTCGCTCATTCCTGTAAACAGGAAACTAACAAAAGACAATGCTGCCACTCCAGCAAAGGAAAACAAAATAATTCCAGTCACCATTCGTGTGCGCTTATCCAGCAGCACTCGTTTGGCGCCCTGCCACCAAGATTCTTTCTCTACTCGTATAGCGCGTTCTGAAGAACGAGAGGTGGACAAACCAGTTGATTTAGATACATGTCGAGGCATGAGTGTGATGTTTAATGTTGAATGTTTAATGTTTAGGGTATAATGTGTATTTTGGCGCATAATTACGCAAAATAGTACGCAAAGGTACGAAAAAAAGTTGAAAGAGAAAAGTGAAAGGTGAAAAGTGGAATGTTTTTAGCCCTAAATTATTCTTTTTTTATAAAAAAGATTGCATGCGCTTGCGTATATCAAAAATTATTAGTAATTTTGTCGTCAAATTGTGTTTATTCAAATTACATGCCAATAATTAACAATGGATTCAGAGATAAAACATAGTGGTGTAGTGCTCAGTATTGCCGGTGATACAGCACGGATAAAGATTCTCCAGACGAGTGCTTGTTCGGCTTGTAAAGCGAAGGAGATGTGTGCTTCATCCGAGAGTCAAGAGAAGATTATTACTGCTGTAATGCTTGAGCCTCTTGAGGTAGGAGAAAAAGCGGAGGTTATCGTTCGTGAGCAATTAGCGTGGAGAGCCATTTTATTGGGTTACATATTGCCATTTATTGTGATGGTAGCGGTAATTATCTTTTTAGATTATGCCACTTCTTTGGACGAGACTATTTCGGGCAGTATAGGGCTCTGCTCCATTGCTGTTTATTACTTGGTATTGCGTTTATTTAGGAATAAAATACAGAAACATTTCTCTTTTACTGCGAGAAAAGAAAACTAATCAATCAACATAATTAATTCTTAAAAATAATCTCACAATGGACTTACAAACTCTTATTTTTTCTATGGTTATTCTGGGAGTGACGGGTTTGATTGCAGCTATTTTGCTGTATGTCGTCAGCCAGATATTCAAGGTAGAGGAAGATCCGCGTATTGACCTGGTGCAGGCTGTATTGCCAGGAGCGAACTGTGGTGGTTGTGGCTTTGCTGGTTGCCGTAATTTTGCGGAGGCATGCGTTAAAGCCGGTAGCACTGAAGGTTTATCCTGCCCTGTTGGTGGTGATCCTACGACAGAAGAGATCAACAAGATCTTAGTTCCTGCCGCTGGTGCTAGTGCAGCTGCTCCTGTTGCCGGTGAGCAAGTGGTACGCAAGACCGACTCGGGAATCATTATTCCTAATTTCAACGCTGATGTAGCAACAAAGATTAAGCAGCTTCCTACTCCAGGTGCTTGCTATCCTACTCTACTCCGCATGGCACAAAAGCACTAATAGAAACAGAAGAAAGGTAAAACGATATGAATACATTTAAGATTGGTGGAGTTCATCCACATGATAATAAGCAATATTCCGTACACCTCCCTATCACAGAATGTCCGCTTCCACAAGAGGCTATCATTCCATTAGTTCAGCACATAGGCGCTCCTGCTCAGGCAGTAGTGGAGGTTGGTGCGAAAGTAAAAGTGGGCGAATTGATTGCTAAGGCAGGCGGATTCGTGAGTGCGAATATCTGTTCTCCCGTGAGCGGTACAGTTACAAAGATAGACACTACTACGGACGCATGGGGTGCACCTATGCCTGCTATCTTCATTCAAGTAGAAGGCGACGAGTGGTTGCCTGAGATAGACCGTAGTGCTAACCTTATTCATCAGTGTAATTTGGACTCTAAGGGTATAATAGACAAGATTGCAGCCGCAGGTATAGTCGGTTTGGGCGGTGCTTGTTTCCCTACACATGTTAAGTTACTACCTCCTCCGGGAAAGAAAGCTGAGGTACTCATTGTCAATGGTGTTGAATGCGAGCCATACTTGACTTGCGACCATCAGTTGATGTTAGAGCACGGAGAAGAGATTATCATTGGTATTAAGATTTTGATGAAAGCATTGCAAGTGGAGCGTGCTATCATCGGTATTGAGAACAACAAGAAAGATGCTATCAAGCACATGCAGGCATTGGCAAACACCAGTTTGGGTATCAAGGTAATGCCTCTAAAGCTCAAGTATCCACAAGGAGGCGAGAAACAATTGATTGACGCATGTATTGGTCGTCAAGTGCCAAGTGGTGCACTACCTATTGAAGTGGGTGCTGTGGTGGACAATGTAGCAACAGTATATGCTGTGTATGAGGCTGTTCAGAAGAATAAACCTCTTATCAGTCGCGTAATGACTGTAACAGGTAAACAAGTACTTCATCCGGGTAACTATATGGTTCGTTTCGGTACTCCTATTGAAGAGGTTATTGCGCTTGCGGGTGGTGTTCCTGCGGAGACAGGAAAGATCATCGCTGGCGGTCCTATGATGGGTCGTGCAATGGATCATATCGAAGGTATGCCTGCTAACAAGCGCATATCTGGTTTACTTTTCCTTCCTGAAGCAGAGAGCATCAAACCTGAGGCAGAGAATTGTATTCGTTGTGGTAAGTGTGTAAATGCTTGTCCTATGGGCTTGGAGCCATACTTACTGAGCCGCTTGACTGCATTGGAAATGTGGGAGGAAGTAGAAGACCACTCTATCATGGATTGTATCGACTGCGGTTGCTGCGTATTCTCTTGTCCATCTCATCGCCGTCTATTGGACGATTTGCGTGTGGGTAAAGCCAAAGTGGGTGGTATCATTCGTGCTCGCGCAGCAGAGAAGAAATAATAACTATTAATATAATCAATATAAAGACATATGAAAAATCTTATTGTTGCTCCCGCACCACATGCCCATAGTGGAGATAGTGTTCGCCGTAATATGCTTTTAGTTATTATTGCGTTGCTTCCTGCTTATGTAGTATCTGCTATTGAGTTTGGCTACGGAGTTCTTATTACAACCGCTGTGAGCATATTGGCTTGCGTGGCTACCGAGTGGCTCATCAGCCGCTATTTATTGAAAGAAAAGAGACAAACGATTGGCGACTTGTCCGCTGTTCTGACTGGTTTGCTATTAGCATTCAACTTACCATCAAATATCGATTGGTGGATTGTCGTTATCGGTGCTGTCGTAGCTATCGGCGTGGCTAAAATGAGTTACGGAGGTTTAGGTCAAAACCTTTTCAACCCAGCTTTAGTAGGTCGTGTATTCCTACTCATCTCTTTCCCTGTACAGATGACCACTTGGCCTACTCCAAACCAAGGTTTCGGTGCAGGTTATATAGACGCTACCACAGGAGCCACACCCTTGGCATTCCTCAAGCAAGCACTTAAGAGTGGTGAGAAGATAGCAGACCAATTACCCAGTTTAATGGACTCTTTGCTCGGTGCGATGGGTGGTTCATTCGGTGAGGTGTGTGCATTGGCTCTCATCATCGGTGGTCTATTCCTCATTTGCACCAAAGTAATCACATGGCATATACCTGTTTCCATCCTCGCGACGGTAGCGCTCTTCGCTGCTGTAACCGGTTGGGTTGGTGCATTACCTGAAGACCTTTCAACAGGTGAATATGTAGCCTATAGTTTACTCACAGGTGGTATGATGCTCGGTGCATTCTTTATGGCTACTGACTATGTTACCAGTCCAATGACCGCATGGGGTAAAATCATCTTCGGTATTGGTATCGGTTTTATAGTGATGGTTGTTCGTACATGGGGTGCATACCCAGAGGGTATGTCTTTCGCCATCTTAATCATGAACGCTTGCGTTCCATTGTTAAATAAGATTCGTCCACGCCGCTTTGGCGAGAAGAAAAAAGCATAAGGAGGTCTATTATGGAAAAATTAGAAAGTTCATTCAAAAATATGGTTCTCAGTTTGGTAACCATTTGCTTAGTGGCTGGTGGTGTCCTTGCTGGGGTGTATAGCCTAACCAAAGCGACTATTTCAGCACAAAAGGAACAGAAATTGCAGGCAGCTATCTTGCAAGTCCTACCAGAAGGATGTACCATTTCTGACGCAGAAATATTCGAGGGTATGACTGTTTACAAAGGATATATTAACGGTCAATGGGTAGGCACAGCTGTACAGACCGAAGAGATTGGTTTTGGTGGTACAATTAAAATCATGGTAGGTTTTGACGCAGATAGTAAAGTCATCAACTACCAAGTATTGGAGCACCAAGAAACTCCCGGTTTGGGTGACAAGATGGGCACATGGTTCAAGACCGACAAGGGCAACCAAAACATCATTGGCAAAAAGGCGGACGGTGCTTTCCAAGTGAGCAAAGATGTTAAAGGAGGTATAGATGCCATCACTGCTGCCACTATCAGTAGTCGCGCATTCCTTAAAGCAATCAACAAGGCTTATACAGCATTCACCAATGGTGAGGTACAAGCTATTTCCGGTGCTACAGAACAAACGAACAATGAAAAAGAAATGGAGGTAACAAATGAATAACGCATTCAAGACATTAGTAAATGGCATTCTCAAAGAGAACCCTATTTTCGTATTGGTTTTGGGAATGTGCCCTACCCTTGCAACCACTACAAGCGCTATCAATGGTATGGCGATGGGATTGGCAACCACATTCGTACTCATATGCTCGAACATGGTTATCTCCCTTTTAAAAAACCTCATTCCAGATAAAGTACGTATCCCTGCATTCATCGTTGTCATCGCTACTTTCGTGACAGTTGTACAACTCGTGATGCAAGCCTACTTGCCCGGTATATACGAGGTGCTTGGCTTATTCATTCCTCTAATTGTTGTGAACTGTATTGTACTTGGTCGTGCAGAAGCGTTTGCGGCTAAGAATAATATAGGTTTATCTGCATTAGATGGTTTGGGTATGGGTCTTGGTTTCACATTAGCACTTACCTTATTAGGTGCAGTACGCGAGTTATTAGGTACAGGCGGGGTATTTGGTTTGCCTATCTTTGGAGAACAATATGCAATGTTAATTTTCGTATTGGCTCCTGGCGCATTTATCTGCCTTGCATACCTCATGGTACTGATGAATAAACTGCAGAAGAAATAACGAATATAGTAAACGAATAAATAGTAAATACTTATGGTATATTTTCTTATATTTATCTCTGCAATATTTGTTAACAATATTGTATTGAGTCAGTTCTTAGGTATTTGTCCATTCTTGGGCGTAAGTAAGAAGATTAGCACTGCGATGGGTATGGGCGCAGCTGTTACTTTCGTACTCACATTAGCCACAGTAGTTACCTATTTGCTACAGAAGTTATTAGTTGTATGCGAATTAGAGTTCCTTCAGACTATTCTCTTCATCCTTATTATTGCCGCTTTGGTGCAGATGATTGAGATTATGCTCAAGAAGGTAAGTCCTTCCTTATATCAAGCGTTGGGTGTTTTCCTCCCATTGATTACCACGAACTGCTGTATTCTCGGTGTGGCAATTCTGGTGGCTAATGGTACCTATAAACTGCCATCTGTGGATGGAACGGTTGTAGAACCAAGTTTGATGACAGGTCTTTTCTTTGCCATTGCTACGGCTATCGGTTTTGCTGTTGCATTAGTTCTTTTCGCTGGTATGCGTGAGCAATTAGCATTGAATAAAGTGCCTAAAGCAATGCAAGGTACTCCTATCGCTTTGTTGACAGCTGGTTTATTAGCGATGGCCTTCATGGGCTTTAGTGGTGTAGTATAAGACTACTTTTGAATGGTGCTATGCGCCATATACCTTATAAGATATGCGCGCGTGCAACATGTACGCGCGCATGTTTATTTACTCAACTATAATAAACGCATATGATAACTCTCGCTATAGGCTTACTTCTTCCGTTAGTAGGAACGATAATCGGTTCGTCTTTTGTCTTTTTCATCAAAGATAGTATTTCTGTTCGTTTGCAGAAGCTGCTATTAGGTTTTGCGTCAGGTGTGATGATAGCTGCTTCTGTATGGTCGCTACTTATCCCTGCGATGGACAGTTTGAGTCATCGTGGTGCTTATGCTGTAGTACCTGCAGTAGTAGGTTTTTTATTGGGTATAGGTTTTCTATTGGTTTTGGATATGCTCACTCCTCACCTGCATATTGGTGCCCAAGAACCCGAAGGCCCTCGGCGTTCACTCTCACGCACGCTGATGTTAGTATTAGCAGTCACTATTCATAATCTTCCCGAAGGCATGGCTGTAGGGGTTGTGTTGGGCGGTGCTGAACAAGGTGTGACCGGACTCACCTTGGCATCCTCTATTGCTATTTCACTCGGTATTGCGATACAAAACATCCCCGAGGGTGCTATTGTGGCCATGCCCATGCGCGCAGCAGGTAATAGTAGATGGAAATCGTTCTTGATAGGCAGTTTAAGTGGTATAGTCGAACCAATCGGCGGACTATTGGTTCTCCTTTTGGCAGCATGGCTCACTCCTTTCTTGCCCTACCTTTTGGCTTTCGCTGCAGGGGCAATGATGTATGTGGTGGTAGAAGAACTAATTCCCGAGGCATCACAAGGTGCGCATAGCAATATTAACACAATTGGCTTTGCCATCGGGTTTTCGTTAATGATGATTTTGGATGTCGTATTGGGATAGGTTACCAAGTGGTGGTAGAGGAGGAGTACTTTTTGATTAGTCCTCCGAGCAGACAGATAAGCATATACATTGGATAGAGGATTTCTAAAAGGAGCGCTGTAGTCCAATGGGTTTGCAGTGCTCTTTTTCGTATCAGTGTATATTCAATGGGGAACTTAATAAGGATGACTATCGGGCATAATACTTGTAGTATATTTGCTGCCGCCACACACAGCCCGCAACGGATAATATCCTTATCGGTATAAGCGGGTGCTTTCCCTGCCCATCGCATGCGTTGCTTGAAGAAAGTACGCCATGAGGTAATGGGGCGTACTACTGCTGTATAATCAGGTGTGTCTATCACCCCGACACGCATACCTTTGCGTTTGATGGCTTCTAAGAGGAACATATCGTCTCCGCTTGGTATTTCCGGGTGTAGGTCTTTTTCGCATGCCAACCATGCTTCTCGTCTTACGATGAGGTTTGCTCCCGAACACATAACCGCTTTGCCTCTTTGAGCGGCTTCGATGGTCAACTGTTGTATTGCGGCATACTCGGCTATCTGCAATTTCTCCAAGATAGTAGGTTGTTCGCTCTCGCTTTCCATCTTTAACGGCAGAATAATAAGGTCAGCGTTTGTACTTTGTATCCGTTCCTTCGTACATCGTACATTCGTCCTTCGTACATCAATTGCCTTTGGCAGTATGACATCATCGTCGTGCAGCCATATATATTCTGCTTGCGCAGCGTGTATCAGTTTAGAGAGTGCATGTTTCTTCCCTTTGTTATCATCATTAACGCCTCGTATGGGTGTTATATGTGCGATGGAGTCTTGCGTCCTATTCTGCTGTACAGACACTAACTGCTCCACGAAAAGCGGATAACTCTTATTCACACACTGCTGCTCTACTTTGCTAACGGTATAGTCTGCCGCCATGAGTGCCATAGCCATGCGGTGGTCATTGCGTACCTCATGCAAACGCACTGCTTCTAATCGGTCACACTCTTTATAATGCAAGCATTCCGTTCCTTCTGCATGCAGTGTAATTCCCAAACGCTCGCATGTGAGTGCGATAGCAGGGTATAGGTCTGGCGTGGCACTAAAATCGATGATGACGCATACAGGTCGTTGTTCGTTCACAGCCCGCAAGACCGCTCCTTGTGGTGTATAAGTGGTATGCACTCCGAAATACTGCGCGTATATATCTGCCACTTTCCTATCCCCTTGCAAACTCTCTTCCGTCAGTCCTTCTAATAACACCTCTCCCCCGTGAATAGCGATGTACTCATACCAGAAGGCTGCCGCACTCCAGTCGCGTTCTATGGTGATATTTGGATAAGCGTCAGTTAGACAGCGAGTCATTGTGATATATGGCGATTCATCGGAGGTCTTTGGTATATCCTTTCCGTGCATGATGAGAGCGGAAGTGGTCTGCGTGGTGGGTTTGCCATCCCGCTCTTTGAGTCGGTCATCGCCATCGAGCACGATAGGTTCGCCCGCATAACATTGCTCCAGATGAACTTGTAGAAAGCGTAATGCTGTACCGCAGTTATGCAGATAGAGTGTGAGCGGAGCACCACTTTGATGAGTTCGCAGTTTGGTCAAGCAATCGTGTATCAGCCGCACATCATGGGGCATAGCAGCGGAGACGGGCATAAGCTCGTCTCCGTGTATTGCTTGTAATAGGATTAGTCTATTAGCAATCGATTTGGAAATTGGCAATTCTACACAAATCATTTGCCATGGGTCTATTACTTATTCACATCGGGCAGTGGACTATAATCGCGTGAGTAGCGTAAGTGCTGCTCGGTGTATCCCTCGGTATAGTCCAGTGTGACATCTGTTATCTCGCCCTTGTCATCGAAATGTGCGGTATAGATAGGATTAACAAATCCTTTGTATGGCGGGATATTGAGTGGTTCGTAACGCGCCAGTAACTCTTGGTGCAATGTGCTGTCCACAGCCACGCCGTACTCTTCCACTAATTGGCAAGCTGCTTCGTAGTTACCTGTAGAAACGATATCCTGTGTGATGGCTAATAGTTGTCCGAAGAGTGCGCGCACACCGTCGTAGTCATTGATGCGCAAGTAATGCTTTCCGTCTTGCTCGATGATCTCTGCCTCAGGTTGCTCAGGGTTACAGTGCGCCAAGACCCAACGGGCGTTGATAGCGCGGTTACGCATATGTGCTTCTTCGATTTGTTTACCCGGTTCGATACGCACTAATTGTGTGAGTGCTCCATTGAGTAACTGATGGTAGTATTGTGCTTTGTATGCCTCAGCGTCAGGCACGATACCTAACTCCACCAACTTAGGGTCCGCCATGTAATAGATAGAGAAGAGGTCTGCACGACATTCCTCGATAGTAGAACCGTGCTCCTTGAGTGCGTTCTTGTCCACACCGGGTAACATCTGACCCGAACCGTGACCCAGACATTCGTGGAGGTCCACATGAATATCGGACATGTATGCACCGTATTGGCGTGCTATCTCTCGGTCTGCCTCCTCCAAGATAAACTCTTCATTAAATCCATTTCCTAACGCTGCTTGGTTGTATGCCTCGGTAAGGTTGGCTATAGTGACCGATTTCGAACCGTAGTTTTTGCGAATCCAATTGGCGTTAGGCAAGTTGATGCCGATAGGAGTGGCTGGGTAGCAGTCACCTGCGAGTATAGCGGCGGTGATTACTTTGGCAGATACACCTTTGCACTCTGCTTTCTTGTATTGCGGTGCGATAGGTGAGTTATCTTCGAACCACTGTGCGTTATCCGAGAGTGTCTGCGCACGGCGTGTAGCTGCCTCGTCTTTGAAGTTCACCAATGCTTCCCATGCGCCTGTCACGCCTAATGGGTCGCCATACACTTCCGTAAATCCATTCACAAAATCCACACGGCTATCCAGGTCTTGTACCCACGCAATGGCGTACTGATTGAAGGTAGTGAGGTCACCTGTCTTATTGAATTCAATCAGTTTGGAGATCACTTCTCGTTGCTTGTCATTCTCTGCATAAGCGAGTGCTTTCTCAAGGTTTTCCACCACATGCACTAATGCTTCGCGGTAGAGTCCGTCACCTGTTGATTTGAATACTCTTTCAATCACTTCTCCTTGCTCATTCTTAGTCAACTTCGAGTTGAGTCCAATCCATTTAGGTTCTGGTGAGTTATCTTTGTGCGCTGCATACCATGCCTCGGCTTCTGCTTGTGTCACATTCTCGTAGTAGTTACAAGCGGAGGTGAGACAAAGGTCTTGTCCTGCAGCAGAGTTTACTTTCTTTGCCATCACAGTGGGGTCAAAGATAACCTCCATCACTTCGTCGTCTAATTGCACTCCGCATGAAGCGCAAGCGTTGGCAAACCACTCGCGCGAACAGGTAGGTAGCATTTTGTCTTCTGAATAGTGGTGGTGAATACCATTGGCGAACCATATGCGCTTGAGGTATAATTCGAATGCTTTCCACTCCTCGGTGTTCTTATCGCCTGTGTAATGGAGATATATAGTCTCGCATGCGCGTCGAATACGGAGGTTATAGCGACAGTTCT
The DNA here is from genome assembly GCA_045576595.1 of Paludibacteraceae bacterium. GTDB lineage: Bacteria > Bacteroidota > Bacteroidia > Bacteroidales > Paludibacteraceae > Colicola. Next base: position 15,964 of record JAZNGV010000001.1, read on the forward strand.
GGTCACAAAGAATATCTCGTCCCCACAAAGCGGCTTCGTTGAGGTAATAAACGAGTGCTTTTTGTTGTGTTGTCAAGTTTTCGAAGTCAGGCACGCGGTAACGCAGAATGCCCAAATCAGCAAAGTTCTCTACCATATAGTTAAATTCGTTTGTTGCAGGTGTCTGTTGTTTCTCCTGCTGCGGAGTACAAGCTACTACGCCCGTCATCATTGCGCCCACAAGCGCTATTAAAATAGTTTGCTTTTTCATTATACTATTCAGTTGTCAGTTTTCAGTTGTCAGTGGTCAGTTTTCAGCAGTTAGGCGGTTAGCATTGCCGTTTTTGAAGTGAACAAAGTGAACGCTTTTTTGTGAGATGTGTGTGATCTAATAGACTCGATAATGTAAAATTTATCTATGCTTATAGCTGACGGTTGAAAATTTGTAATTGTTTTTGAAGCGAATGTAATGAGCGCTTTTTTGTTAGCGTAAGCGTGTTTTTGTGAGATGTGTGTGATCTAATAGATTCGATAATGTAAATTTTATCTGTGTTTATGGCTGGCGGTTGAGAGTTCGTAATTAAGCAGCAATCCGCTGCGCGGGTTTGAATAGTAGGGCGCGTGTTGAGCTCGCTCAAAAACGCGACTTAATAGGCAAATACGCTCAAGGCCGCGTAGGCCGATAATTACGAATTATCAAACGGCAGTGTTTATCTGTGTTTATTTACCATTAATAATCACACACATCGAGTTTTTGGTTAACTAACAAAAAATGTTTTTTATATTTTTATTTTGTTTTCTTTATTTTTGTTTTAATAAGCACATCGTACATCGTAAATGGTCCTTTGTACATTGTACATCGTACATCAATTAGATTCTTTCTAATACTGTTTCTACGAGTTCTTTGATACGCGGTTTGTAGTCGGTATTAGCGGCTTCAATCTTGCGTTGTGCAATGACGCAACATACCGTCATGGCGCGGTGCCCCATATGGAGTGCGAGTCCCGCTATACATGAACCTTCCATTTCGTAGTTGGTGATGCGTTGTCCTTCGTATCTGAAAGCAGTTATCTTCTCGTTAATATCTTCCACAGCGAGTCCTACTCGCAGTACGCGTCCTTGCGGACCGTAGAACCCATTCGCTGCGATGGTACAGCCGCGCATCATGTCATCGCGCGCAATGCGATTAACGAGTTCGGTATTGGCAGCCACCACATATGGGACGGCTGCTTTGGCTGGGTACCCAATGAAATCGACAAGTGCTTTTTCAAAGCCCACATCGGATATTTTGTCTCTATCTTCGTAGAAAGCGAGCACGCCGTCCCAGCCGATTGATTTCTCGCTCACGAGGAAAGTGCCGAGTGGTATATCTTCTTGCATGCCGCCGCAAGTGCCCACGCGCACAATGTCGAGCACACGGGGTGTTTCTTTCTCTGTGCGGGTAGTAAGGTCGATATTCGCCAAGGCGTCTATCTCATTCATCACTATATCGCAGTTATCGGTACCGATACCCGTGGAGATACACGAGATGCGTTTGCCTTTGTAACGCCCTGTTATTGTGTGGAACTCACGCGACTGGATATCACATTCAATGGAACCCTCATCAAAGAAAGATGCCACTAAATCTACTCTACCTTGGTCACCAACCAAGATAATCTTATCTGCCAAATGTTCAGGCTTGATATGCAGATGGAAGATAGAGCCATCCGCATTGACAATCAACTGGGATGCAAGAAATGTTTTCATGAGTAATAATGAATAATGATTAATGAATAATTAGCAAAGCGTCCTTTGTACATTGTACATTGTACATTGTCCTTACGCTTCTCCTCCACTGGAAAAATTCATTGGTATGGTGCTACCGGGTATGGGTCCGCCTGATATAGTACCATATTTTTTCTCGTATTGCGCTATATTACTTTGTAGTGCTCCTAATATTTTCTTCACTTGGTCCGGAGTAACCACTACGCGAGAAACGACATTAGCTTGTTGCATACCAGGCATTATCTGTGCGAAATCGAGCACAAACTCTGTAGGTGTATGTGCGATGAGTGTTAAGTTTGCGAATACTCCTGTTGCTTTCTCTGGAGTGATGTTAATGTTTAATTTCTGTTCTGCCATAATAATTAGTTTTTAGTTATCAGTTATCAGTGGTCAGCGGTTAGGCGCTTAGCATTGCCGTTTTTGAAGCGAATGTAATGAGCGCTTTTTTATAAGTGAGTATAACGAACGTGTTTTTGTGAGATGTGTGTGATCTAATAGATTAGATAATGTAAATTTTATCTATGTTTATGGCTGACGGTTGAGAATGAGTAATTGTTTTTGAAGCGTAGCGCTTTTTTGTAAGTGAGTAAAACGAACGCGTTTTTGTGAGAACCCAGCAGCGATTTATCAAATCGTCTGCGACGAGAGTAAAAATTAAGGCGCATTTATGCTCGCATAAAATGCGGATTAGTTGTTTACGCTCGAAGCCGCGTGGGCTGAAAGCATAGCGGTGGTGGGCTCGTCGTTTTTGATTACGCTATAAAAAATGT
>JAZNGV010000002.1:0-200162 GCA_045576595.1 Paludibacteraceae bacterium
TTTTTGTAGTATCTTTGCAGCGTCTTTTGATCAGTAAACCATTTTCGTACTCCGATCAACCTTTTTAGGTATCGAGTCAAAAGTTTACGATTTTTAAGATTCCATCTCAGTTATCGAGTCAACCTTTTTCAGTTTTAGTCAGCGATTTTCGGGGTGCTATCGTCCCGTAGGTGTCTCGTATGTGAGTCGTACGTGGCAGGTAAGCCTGCCGTATTCTGCTAAATCTTAATAATCGGCAATTCCTACATCTATTCTCAAATAGCAACTATACTTTATATTTTCAACAAAAGTATTAAAAATATTAAATATACTTTATATTTTTGCAAAATAATTTGTATGTGTCAGAAAAAAGTGGTAATTTTGCAGGCATATAGTAAATATACTCAAAAACTGATAAACATGCAAAAAAGATTTAACCGTGCCAGTACGAGCAAAAGAACAATGACAATTGTATTAGTGAGCATCGTATTCATCTGTTTGTCCGCTATACAAGTCCATGCTATGCAACCTACTAAAACAATATATCTCTACCCAGAAGGAGTGGCAGAGTCAAATGGTTATACCGCACAAGATGAGTATTATGTGCCAGAACGCGGAGCACTCTATCGCACTTCTGAACCGCGAATGGATATATACATGCCTGCGAAGAACGGTAAAAGCGAGGGTGTCACAGCATTGCTATCCTGCCCTGGCGGTGGATATAGTTATACTTCGGTGGTGAATGAAGGACTGAACGTGGCGAAGTATTTCGTACCACGCGGCTACGCAGTGATAGTACTCAAATATCGTTTGCCCAATGGGCATGCCAATATACCACTTTCAGACGCCATCCGCGCAATGGAGATATTACGCGATAGCGCAACTGTATGGGGACTCAACCCACATAAAATAGGGGTGATCGGTTTCTCTGCCGGTGGGCATTTAGCTGCTTCATTGCTCACAAAATTCAGTTCGTCAAAGAGTCGTCCTGACTTTGGATTATTAGTTTATCCAGTAATCTCGTTTGACAAGACAGTGTATCATGGAGGTTCTTGCCGCCAGTTATTAGGCGAGCAACCGAGTGCTGATCAGATAGAGAGTTGGTCCTTAGACAAACAAGTGAGTGGTGCAACCCCTCCATGTTGGTTGATAGCATGCCAAGATGATCCAACAGTACCTGTAGAGAACTCTATTCGTTTTTATCAAGCGCTGACAGCGCATAAAGTGCCATCCACCATGCTTTTGGTACCTACAGGTGGTCATGGTTGGGGATTTACGCATCATTTTCCGATGCGTGAGGTGATGGAGCAGTCTATGATGAGTTTTATCACATCTCTTCGATAGAGTATTTTTGTGTACTACGGTGTTGCGGAGAGAAGGCCCCCTGCCTTCCATAAAATAAAAATAGGAGCCTTAAGGGTTCCTATTTTATTTTTGCGGAGAGAGGGGGATTCGAACCCCCGGTACAGTTACCCGTACGACAGTTTAGCAAACTGTTGGTTTCAGCCACTCACCCATCTCTCCAAGGTGTATAGAACTGAATCCTGCTCTTTTATTCAAAAAGCGAGTGCAAAGGTACTGCTTTTTTTTTATATACGCAAATGTTTTTCGCTTTTTTTTTGTATATGTCAAAAAAAAATGTTAATTTTGCAGCCAAAATAGAGGTTGTAATGCATAGAAATACAGAAATAGAGCGTAAGTTTTTGGTGAAAGGAGATTGCTTCAAGAACGCATCTGTTCGTAGCTATGTTATAGAGCAAGGTTATTTATGCAAGGAGGCCGGCAAGACTATTCGCGTTCGTATATGCGCTGATAGTGCTTATTTGACCATCAAATCATCTTATCTTCGTGAGGGTTTGGCTAAGTTCGAGTGGGAGAGAGAGATAGATATATTCGATGCGCGTGAGTTGATGCACTTATGTCTTCCTGGCGTAATACGCAAAACGCGTTATGTAATACCAGCAGAAACCAATGCGTCAGAACCTCGTTTTTGGGAAGTGGATGTGTTTGCAGATCGCTTGGAGGGGTTGATTTTGGCGGAGATTGAATTAGGGAGCGAGGAAGAATTGTTTGTTCGCCCAGACTGGTTGGGTGAGGAAGTGACAGGGCAGGCGCGTTACTATAATGCAAATATGTAATGCACGGAGCACAATGTTTAACGAGTTAGCGAATTAAGGTTGAAATAATAATAAATATACATATCATGAAAAGTAAAATCTTATTACTATCATTACTACTCGTTAGCGCGATGAGTCACGCGCTGACAATCCCTAAAGGAGCTATCTATTTTGATAACAGCAAGACGGCTTACTCGTCCGTTTGCTTTGTCTATGGCAGTGATACCAATTCCAAGACTTATGTCATGCCAATGACAAAGGATGGCAATGTGTGGAGCGTACAGATACCTAATAGCGTTACTAATATGTACCGCTTCACTTTCGTAGGTGCTTCTCTGAACGCAGGTGCCTATAATCAGAGTTTCTCTAATTTCAAAGATAGCGTAAGTAATAAACTTGGACTTTATCGTACTGCTACATCTTCTGTGCAGATGAGTGCGGATGATATTTATGTTCCTTCGAGTGCCGATAACTGGGCACAAGGCGAATGGATGAATATCGATGTATGGCGTGAGCTACAAAGCGGTAGTACAGGTAGCGCTACGATCACACAGAAATTACCCGTCGTGTATGTAAATACTACTGCCCCCATCGAAAGCAAGGATGTATATGTTACTGGTACGATTTACATAGACCCTCTCCAAACAGGTTATGATTCGTTAGGTACAGCGCAGGTTCCAATAACAGCTCAGTTTAAGGGGCGTGGAAACTGGACATGGACAGGTTTTGATAAGAAACCGTATCGTATCAAGATGGATGCCAAGCAAAAAGTATTAGGCATGCCGAGCAATAAGCATTGGTGTTTAATGGCTGCCGCAGACGATAATTTAGGTTTCTTGCGTATGCCTCTTGGTCATATGATAAGCGAGGCAATAGGATTGCGCTGGACACCACGCTTAGTGCCAGTGGAATTGGTTCTAAATAATAAGTATGTAGGTCTATATTTTATGACAGAGCATGTGCGTGTCGGTTCAAAGCGCGTGAATATACAAGAACAAGTAGAAGGCGATACGCAAGCCGACCTCATCACCGGCGGATGGTTGGTGGAGATAGATAACTATCCTACAGAGAATAATATCACCTTCACCGAAGGAAATGGGCAAAACATCATGGTCTCACTCAAAGAACCAGAGATCATCTCCGCTGAGCAACGCAACTATATCGTCAATCAAATGCTCGAACTCAATACCGCACTATACGAGAAAACACCCCAACATATAGAGCGCATATTGGATATGAAAGAAGCGGCTAAATACTACTTGGTACAAGAAATAATGGGTGATTGTGAGAGTTATCATGGTAGTTGTTATTTGTATAAAGATAGAGACTCCTTGGGTGTTGTAGATAAGTGGAAGTTCGGTCCTGTATGGGATTTTGGTAATAGTTACCGCAGTTATCATCACAATGGTTGGATCTATGAGCGTCCTCAGTTTGCGCAGTATTGGATAGGTCAGTTGGCTACTTGGCCTTCTTTCCAAAAAGAACTTAGTGAGCAATGGTGGATTTATTATCATACGAAGAAAGACGAAGTGCGTGCGCAGTTAGTAGAGATTTCCAAACTTATTACTCAAGCAGCGAAGAATGACGCGGTGGTATGGCGTAATACGCTTAACTATACCGATAATAGCAATATGACAGAAAAGACTAATTCTATCTTAGAGCAATATGATTGGCGTATTCAATGGCTTTATTCCAAATTAGGCGAGGGAACTGAACCGCCGACAACAGATATAGATGATGTGAGTACAAGCGATAAAGTGAGTGTGCGGAAAGTGATGCGTGGCGGTAAAGTACTGATTATCCGCAATGAAGTGGAGTATGATATATTAGGTAAAAGGGTGAAGTGATTCTCCCTTTTATTTTGTTAAAAAGTATGCAAAAAAAAGAGGTTGTCTCCCGACAACCCAATCTTTTCTTTAACTTTAAATCTAATACCATGAAAAACACGATGCAAAAGTACTATATTTTTATGATATATGCAAATAAATGTCAAAAAAAAGTATAAAAAATATAAAAATGCTAATTATACATAGCAAAAAGTGGCTTTTAGTTATGATAAAATGTGTGTTTTGACATTAAATGTATGTATTTTGATATTTAGTCGCAAAGTGAAAAAAGGTCTTCTCTTGGGTTGACAAGCATGACAGGAACGAGTGCGTGTTTGATAGCGTGTCTCTCTGGTGGTCCGAATATCCAATCGTCCAGTCCATATTCTCTGCTTGCAGTTAGTACGAGCAGGTCATGTTGAAAATCTCTCTGTCGTTCGCTGGCCTCTTTGATGATTGAGAAAGAGTCTTTTCGTGCTTTGATTATTTCATAAGAGATAGGTTTCTCTATCCGTTCGTTGATTTTGCATATATGTGTGACGATACGATTGACATTTTGCTGTGCATGGGATCCGTAGTCATTGGCTTGAAGTAGTATGATGTGTGCGCCTGTTTTTCTCGCTATATAGGTACAAATCTCTGCTTTGTATGTTTCTTCTTCGAGCATAGAGACAGGCACTAATAGTCTTCGCAAGGGTTTAATAGTCATTGTAGATGTGATGAAGACATATGGTCTTCTTTCGTCTCTACAATTGTTAAGATGTTTTTGAATAGTTCGTCCGTTATTGACGCACTCTACGAGTTTGATATCTTCGTTATTTTCCCAAATCATTGTACATGTAGGTTATCCATTGTGTGTCTATATTGCGCAGCAGTAGCGGCGTGTTGTCTGAATGAAGATGAGAATATATGCGTTCCATTTAGTTCAGGGTTTGCGCACATAAAGAGATAGTCTGTTGGAGGTGCATTGAGCACAAAATCAATGGTTGTAGGCGCAGGACATCTGATAGGTCCGGGTGGTAATCCTGGGTATTTATATGTATTATATGGTGAGTCAATAGCGAGGTGTCTATTTAGGATTCGTTTTAGTTTGAAGTCTCCGACAGCGTATTTAACGGTTGGGCATGCTTGCAGTAACATCCCTTTATGCACTCGATTGAGATATAGGCTGGCTATGTAGGGCATTTCTGCTTTGTTATGTGTTTCTCCTTCTACAATAGAAGCGACGATAGCTACTTGTATTGGTGTTAATCCGAGTGAGTCGGCTTTGTGTTTTCTTTCCTCATTCCAAAAGATATTGTATTCGCGTACCATTCGCTGGAAGAGTTGGTCTGGTGTTGTATTCCAGTACATTTGGTATGTATTTGGAATAAAGAGGCATTTACTTGTTTCCTTGTTAAATCCGTATTGTGCGAGGTATTCATTGCTATCGAGTAGTTGTTTTAGTTGTGTACTATCGATGAGCAAGTGTCTTGTTACTTTTCCAGCGAGGTCTGCATTTGTACGCACGAAGTTATTCCAAGTGACATTGATAGCTGTTTGTTTACCGAACTTAAGTCTATTGATAATTTCTTGATTTGCTATTTGCGCAGGGAAGGTATAGTACCCAGGTTCTGGATGGTAAAAAGTGAGTAGTTTGGCGTGTAGATAGAAGTCTGTTTTTGCTCCTATGTAATAGTCATTGTCAAGTAGTGCCATGACGGAGTCGATAGTCGCTCCCGGGTAGATATGATAACTATGTTCTTGTCCATTTTTGGATTCGAAGTTACTGATTTCGAGTCGGTAGTATTGCTTGAAAACGAATATACCTATGAAGAGCAGTATCGTACCAAGGATGGATAATATGATGATGATTTTCTTTTTCATATGATAGATTTTAATTATTCACAAGTCGTCTTATTTCAGACAGTTTATTGAGTGCTTCGAGTGGTGTGAGATTATTGATGTCTAATGATTTAACTTCGTCTCTTATTTGCTCGAGAATAGGGTCGTCGAGTTGGAAGAATGATAGTTGCATTCCTTCTCGTGTTGTACCGATGGTTTGTGTTGGTTTATGTACTTGTCCGTTTTTAGACTCGCTTTCAAGATTAGCGAGTATTTTGTTTGCTCTTTCAACGATAGAGGTGGGCATTCCGGCGAGTTTTGCTACATGGATACCGAAACTATGTTCGCTACCTCCTCTGACGAGTTTGCGCAGGAAAATTATTTTATTATTTACTTCTTTGACAGACACATTGTAGTTTCTTATTCGTTGGAAATTTGATTCCATCTCATTGAGTTCGTGATAGTGTGTTGCGAAGAGTGTTTTGGCGTGTCCTTTATTCTCGTGTATGTATTCGACGATAGCCCATGCGATGGATATTCCGTCGTATGTGCTTGTTCCTCGTCCGAGTTCGTCAAAGAGCACTAAACTTCTTTCGCTGAGGTTATTGAGAATAGCGGCCGCTTCGTTCATCTCTACCATGAATGTTGATTCTCCGAGTGAGATATTATCAGAAGCTCCTACTCGTGTGAATATTTTATCAACGACTCCTATTTGTGCGCTTTCTGCCGGTACGAACGAGCCTATTTGTGCGAGTAATACGATGAGTGCTGTTTGTCTGAGCAATGCCGATTTACCAGCCATATTAGGTCCGGTAATGATTATTATTTGCTGTCCGTTGTTATCAAGAAGAATATCGTTGGCGATGTATTTGTCACCGATGGGCAGTTGCTGCTCAATAACGGGGTGTCTTCCTTGTTTGATATCGATGATGAGGGTATCGTTGATATCTGGGCACACATATTTATATTCAGTGGCGACATCTGCAAATCCGAGCAAGCAGTCTATTTGTGCGATAACCTGCGCGTTAAGTTGCATTTGCGGTACCCATTCGTTTAGTGCGAGAATGAGGTCGAGATAGATACGATTTTCAATTATTTGTATCTTTTCCTCTGCAGTAGTTATTTTCTCTTCGTATGATTTGAGTTCCTCTGTGATATATCGTTCTGCATTGACGAGTGTTTGCTTTCTAATCCATTCGGCAGGCACTTGGTCTTTGTATGTATTTCTTACTTCGAGGTAGTATCCAAATACATTATTATATCCTATTTTGAGACTTTGAATACCAGTTCGTTCTGCTTCTCGTTGTTGTATTTGTATGAGGTAGTTTTTTCCGTCGTTTTGTATAGTTCTCAGTTCATCGAGTTCTTTGTCCACACCGTATGCGATGATGTTAGGTCTTCCTTGTACTGCAGGTGGGTTATTGGCTATTTGTTTCTCGATTCGTGTTCGCATTTCGTTGCACGGATCGAGTTGCTCTCCGATGATAGACAGGAATGAGTTGTCTTTTGTCTGTTGGCAGATTTGTTTGATAGGTTCGATGGCATTGAGTGCTCTTCCGAGTTGTACCATTTCTCTCGGTCCAATTCTACCAGTAGAGACTTTGCTCACTATTCGTTCAAGGTCTCCCATTTGTGTGAGTGCGTCTCGTATGATTTCTCTGTGTTCTGGGTGTTTGTATAGGTATTCGACCACAGTTTGTCTATTTCGTATAGCTCTGACTTCTTTGAGCGGGAATGCTATCCATCGATGTAGAAGTCGTCCTCCCATTGGTGTAATTGTTCGGTCAATGATGTCGTATAGTGTTTTGCTTTCAGCAGTTTGTCCGCTTACGAGTTCGAGGTTTCGTATAGTAAATCGGTCGAGCCACACATATCGTTCTTCTTCAATACGACTGAGATGTTGTATATGTCCTGTCTGTAGGTGTTGCGTCATATCAAGGTACATGAGTATACCTCCTGCAGCAGTGATACCTGCTGGTAGTTTATCGAGTCCAAATCCTTTGAGTGAACTAACCCCCCATAGTTTTTGTAGTCTTTCCTTAGCAGTGGATTCGACGAGCATCCAGTCTTCGAGTTCGAAAGTAAAGAAGTGGTTTCCGAACAGTTGTTCCATTTCGTTTCTCTTTCCTCTAACAAAGAGCACTTCTTTTGGTGCGAAGTTTGTAAGTAGTTTGTCAATATAATCCGCTTTTCCTTGTGCTGCGAGAAATTCACCTGTTGATATATCAAGGAACGCAACACCGATATTATGTTTGTCGAAGTGCAGGCATGCCACCCAGTTATTTTCCTTTTGTGTGAGTGTTGTATCGGAGTAACTAACACCGGGAGTAACGAGTTCAGTGACGCCCCTCTTGACGAGTTTTTTTGTCATCTTTGGGTCTTCGAGTTGGTCACAGATAGCCACTCTTAATCCAGCTCTGACGAGTTTAGGTAGGTATGTGTCGAGTGCGTGGAATGGAAATCCTGCCATTTCAGTTCCTTGCCCTGAACCGGCACTGGATCGGTGTGTGAGTGTGATGGAGAGTATTTTGCTGGCTTTGATAGCGTCTTCACAATAGGTCTCGTAGAAGTCGCCACAGCGAAACAGAAGCATAGCATCTGGGTACTGTGCTTTGATGTCTCTGAATTGCTTCATCATTGGTGTTACTTCGTCTGTCTTTGCCATATGGTGTATTATTTAAAATCGATTGTTAGTTTGAGGTTAAATCGTCTTCCTGTGAGGTAGTTCGGGCTAGCCCATTGCATGCCATATGCGTCGCTCACCCAGAAGTATGAGTTAACATTTTTCCATCCTACGAGGTTAAATACCTCGAATTGTATAGCCCATTGTTTGATATGTTTGGCTGATTCTTTGCGCATAAACTTAGCCGTTTTAGCATTAAAGATATAGGCAGCGCCGAGATCAATGCGTTTGTATCCAGGCATTCGTCCCCATTGTGTTTTATTGCGTGGTGCGTAGAAGGGCATTCCATCTGCGAACTGCATTTTGAGGTGGAATCTGAGTTGCGGTAATTGTGGCAGGTAGTCTTGGAATAGCATAGCGAAAGAGTATCGTTGTTCTTGTGGGCTCGGAATCCAAGAGTTAGAGCCGATGAATCGTTGTTTGGCAGTCATGGTGGAGAACGATATCCATGAGTCAGCTCCGGGTACCAGTTCGCCATATAGTTTGAGGTCTAAGCCCGCAGCGTATCCTTCGGAGTCATTTTTTCCTGAGTACCTAACGCGTACATTATCGACAGTGTAGCTTTCCATTCTGTCAATATATTTATAGTATGCTTCGGCAGTGAACTTGAATGGTCTTCCCCATGCACGGAAGTAGTAGTCGCCACCGAGTACGACATGTACGGATCGCTGTGCTTTGAGGTCTTTATTGAGTTGTATGCGTGTGATGCCGAATTGATCGGTGATGGTGTCTCTCAATTCTTTATAGAAGGGTGCTTGATAATATAGTCCTGTAGCGAGTCGGAAAGCAAAGTCTTTTTTCCAACTTGGGATCCATTCAACGCTTGCGCGTGGTGAAGGGAGCACTTCATTATTCCATGTCCAATATTGTATTCTTCCTCCTATAGTGAATATCCATTGTCCTGCTTTGGTGTCCCATTTATGTTGGTTTAATATGTATGCTTGTAGTCTGGCGGATTGCATGGCACTATCGCCTCTCATGGCGTAGTATAATTCTATGTTCTCAGGGTGGTTAGGCATTGAGTATCCAGCAGAATCTCTCCATTCCCATTCGCTTATATGGTCTGAGATGAGTTCTGCTTGTGCGCTAATGCCCCATTGTAGTGTATTATCGTTGTGTGTCCATGTGCCTTTATGTGCAGCAGTAATGACTCCTGCTTGCAAGCTATTGCGTGCGTGTTGGTGGAATATGCCAGTACCGAGAACAGCGGTTTGTCCTTCGGAAGGATTGATTTGCTCGGTATTGACATTCCCGCTGGTAGAACCATCCATAGATGCATTGGATAGAACATATTCGCCGGTAATGTCGAAGTTCTCTCGTTCATTGGTGTAGAAGCCACTGATATCGAATCCTATCTCAATATCATCGCGTACTTGTCCCTTGGCACCTAATGCGGCAAAGGTAGTGAGGAATCGGTCCTTTTCTTGTCCTTCGTAATAGATACTAAGGTTTTTTGCATCTTGTCCGCCGAAAGACTCAGACATAGAGTCTGGTTGGAATTGATAGTCGTTTTGACTGATATTTCCGAGAAAGGACATAGACCATTTATCGCCTGTACGCCATGTGATGAATGTTTGGTAGTCAATATAATTGGGTTTGTAGTTTCCTGTAGTACTTAGTCCTCCAAGCATGTATTGACTTGTTTTATAGCGTACACCATGCATTTGACTATAGGTGCTATCTCCATGAGCGATGTATAGTTGTGCACCTAATAGGCTGGCACTGACGGACGCCTCGAAAGCTTGTGGTTTTTTGTAGGTTACATCGAGCACAGAGGACATCTTATCGCCATACTGTGCGCTGTATCCGCCTGCTGAGAATGATACATTTTCTACCATCTCTGGATTGATAAAACTGAGTCCTTCTTGTTGTCCACTACGTATGAGGAGTGGTCGATGTACTTCTATACCATTGACATAGACAGAGTTCTCGTCGAAAGCTCCACCACGCACATTATATTGCGAACTGAGTTCGTTGTTTTGACTCACGCCTGCGAAAGTGATGAGTAGGCTTTCGATTGATCCTCCGGTAGCATCGGGCATGATACGAGTTGTCTCAGCATCTATCTGGTCCATCATATTGTGTGTATGGCGAATGCCTCGCACTTCAATTTCGGAGAGTAGTTGCTCGTCGGTGAGAAGTTGCACATTGATATTGATTACATCGTGTGGGTCTATGAGCCGTTGCTGCACGGTAGTGTAACCGATCATAGAGTAGGATATTACGATGGTGTCTGTTTTATCAAGTAGCAGTTCATAGTAGCCATTCTTGTTTGTGCTTGTGCCAATCGGTTTATCCGCATTGAGCATGACCACATTAGCCAGTTCGATACCGATATTGTCATTATCTACCACATAGCCATACACGCGTACGCTGCGCGCGTATGCGGAAAGGGTGCATAAGCATAATAGTATGACACAGCAATATTTAATCCAATTGCTCATTTATGTGTTCGATGTATGCAGTTAGTTCGTCTCCACCGATTTTTTTCTCTGATGAGGTAATGAAGATAGGTGGTAGTTCTTCCCAAGACTCGAGTAATTTAGCCTTGTATGCTTCTATATTCTCTGTCAGTCGTAGTTTGCTTATTTTATCAGCTTTCGTGAAGACGATAGAGAATGGTATTCCGTTTTCTCCGAGCCATTCCATGAACTCAAGGTCTATTTTTTGTGGCTCGTGTCTGCAGTCGATAAGTACGAAGAGATTAACTAACTGTTCGCGCAGTAAGCAGTACCGTTCTATCATCTGTCGTAAGGCATCTCGTTGTTTCTGTCCTGTCTGTGCGTATCCGTATCCCGGTAGGTCCACGAGATGCCATTTGTCATTGATGAGGAAGTGATTGATAAGCAGTGTTTTACCCGGTTTTTGACTCGTCTTTGCTAATTTAGGATTATGGCAAAGCATATTGATGAGGGATGACTTTCCCACATTGCTTCGCCCTATGAAGGCGTACTCTGGCAGTTGTGACTTCGGGCAGTCCTTCACATCTGGATTCGAGATAATATATTGTGCTTTAGTGATCATTCATGTTTAGTGTTTAGGGTGAGTGATTTTGTCCATTTGGTAAATACATCTAAAACGCAGAGTGTGATGAGGGCAGCAATTGAATATCCTAACCAATGCAAGTGAAGAGGCAATGCGAGCCCTTCGGGTGCAATAAGTATATAAGTGCTACAAACCATCGTCATAAATAGTGCAGGGATGAGTGCTATTAGGTACCCAAATCGGTATTTATTTTGGCTTGCGTGTGTGTGTTCTTGCTTGTATAACCATATTGTACCAGCCCATAGGGTAAATACAGCAAGTGTTTGGTTGGTCCACGCGAAATAACGCCATACTATATTGAAATCCACAAACACCATTCCAAAGACACATAAGAAGAGCGGTATGGCGATGAGCAGACGATTATGGATAGGTTGCTGATTGAGTTTAAGATAGTCTGCTACGATAAGGCGTGCACTGCGCAAGGCTGTGTCTCCGCTCGTGATAGGCGCAGCAATGACACCAATGATAGCTAATATACCACCTACGGTTCCTAACCAACTACGACTCACTTTGTCAATGACAAGCGCGGCTATGTTTTCACCAGGGTGTGCTGCCGCAAAAGCCTGCAAGCCATCAATGCCGTATAGCCCTTTCTCTGGGTCTGCGAAGAAAGTGCCAGCTGCGGCAGCCCAGATAAGTGCCAGAATTCCCTCCGCTACCATCGCTCCGTAGAATATCCAACGCCCCTGACGCTCGTTGGTACAGCAGCGTGCCATGATAGGACTTTGCGTGCCATGAAAACCTGATATGGCACCACATGCTATGCTGACGAACATCATTGGAAAAAGAGGCAAGCCATTTGATTGACGATTATGCAAACCATCGAATATCTCAGGCATCTCATTGCTATGCCATCCTAACATTACTATCATGATACCAATACCCATAAAGAGCAGTATGGCACCGAAAATAGGGTAGAAGCGACCGATGAGTTTATCTACAGGAAGGACGGTGGCGAGTGCGTAGTATGCGAAGATGATGAGTACCCATGCGATAGGTATTAACTGTGTGCGGAAAGGCAAGGTGCTCAAAGGGCATAAACCTTGTAAGAGTGTGGCGGGACCACTGAGAAAGGTGGTGGTGAGTAAGATGAGAAGTACTAATGATAATACACGCATGAATATTTTTATCTTCTTTCCCAATTCATCACCGATAATATCAGGCAGACTGACACCTCCTTTGCGAATGGAGAGCATACCGCTGAGATAATCGTGTACGCCTCCTGCAAAGATGGTTCCGAAAACAATCCATAGGAAGGCTGCAGGACCATAGAAAATACCCATTATAGCACCGAAGATAGGCCCTAAGCCAGCTATATTTAGGAATTGTACAAGGAATATACGCCATGCACTCATTGGCACGAAATCCACGCCATCGGGCTGTGCAATGGCTGGTGTTGCACGAGATGGTTCAACACCAAATATGCGCTCTACAAGTACACCATAGGTGCAGAAACCCACAATGAGTAAAATTAATGCGACAATAAAAGTTACCATATCAAGCCTAATTTACAATTAGGCTACAAAGGTACAACAAAAAAAGCATATATGCAAATTTACCAAGCAGAATTTATAAAAAAAGAGACTCTACGACCGAATTGGATTGGTTTGGTAAATTTACAAACTGTTGTTTCTCAGTTGTTTATAATGGTTTTAATTTTCCTGCAGTCGGAATGGTGACGGACTTTTTCGCACGAGATATAACTAAGTTATATAATACACAAGTCCAAACGCCAATTACCAAACATTGCGAGAATGTATGATTGTTGCTACTTGGTTAAGTTTTCAAACTTCATCTTCTTTAGTTTTCCATCCTCTGTTTTAACAACGCATTTTTCTCCGTCAATAATAGAGTCTATAGTTCCTTTGGCATACTTACTACCAAGTTTGTATGTAACAGGATCGCCAGTTTTGAAATAATCTTGATCTACAGGACTGTGCTTAGCCATGACCTTAATAGTCTGCATGGAGAATATACCACCAGTAAGAGTTGTACACAATGCATCTATAAAGCGGAATGAAGTGCGTACTTGACATGGATCTTCTACTGGAGTCGCAACGGTGGTACGACCGATTGGAATTAAACCCCAAAATAGGTAACATTGTTTACCTTTTGCATAGCGATATTCTTGCCCTGCAGTCTCTTTGTAATTGTTAATGCTTGTGCGTGTAGTCATACACGAGGATAACATAAGTGCTGCAAGTAACAGCAAAATAATGTTCACTCTTTTCATAATAGCAGTATTTTAGTGGTTGTTGGATAGCAGCTTTAGCAGTTGTGATATTTGAGCATCCTTTTCTCTAATTTGCTCGTCTTTGGCAGTGATTTGTTGCTTCAGGACATCTACAGCGTAGGTGTCCATTTGTTGCGTGTTGCCAATTCCGCCATTCTGAATTTGTTGCTTCTTTACCTCATTTTCCCAACCAAAGAATTGGTTAGGGGTTATTTCAAGACATTTACAAATTTCAGTTACTTTGGCAATTGATAAACTTTGGTTCTCAAAAGCAGATTTCAGACCAACTCTTGACATCCCAATGCGTTCGGCAATGCTTTGCAGGGTAAAATTTTTCAATTCTGACAAGTCTCGTAATTCGCTGTAAGTCATAATGTTATAAATTTTCTTATGATTTTATGATAAATTTTCTTATCTTTTATGATAAAATTTTCTTGCGTATATGAAAAGATTTTATTACCTTTGCACCGCAAATTTACAAAAAATCCGCAATATTACCAAAAAACCGCAATAAAAAAATGTAAAAAAATTACAATTATGAAAGATTTTTTAGCGCAAACAGCAATGACTGTTTTAGAGAAGCGAGAATTTAAGTTGAGAATCACAGATCCAAATCGTGAATTTCACTTTACTATTGATCAGTACCACAATCGCCATTCTGGGCGAACACGCGCAACACCTGCCGAGCGCATGGCAATGGTAGCCGTATTGGACGAGATACGAAACGAAATGCAACATGTATAATATCTATAAGGTTTAGTATGTTTTATTTCTGTGCATGTAGTTTCGGAAAGGATAGCATTGCCACAGTTTTGTTAGCCTTGCAACATAATGAGCCATTGGATGAGGTGGTGTTTACCGAAGTTATGTTTGATAACAAGCGCGGAATATCGGGAGAAGATCCTAAACATATTCATTGGGTAAAAACGCACGCAGTTCCTATGCTTGAGTCGTTGGGTTGTAAAGTACGAATAATACCAACAGAGATAGATTATTTAGATAGTTTTCATCATATCGTTAAGAAATCTAAACATCCTAATAGGAATGGAAAAAAGAGAGCTTTCCCAATTGCAGACCGTTGCAGTATTTTGCGAGATTGTAAATTACGCACAATGAAACAATATCTGAAATCAATAGGTAAAGATTATATACAATATGTTGGCATTGCATCTGATGAAGTAGATAGGTTACTTAAAAAACAGTTCAAAGACGGACACCGTGTTAGTTTGTTAGCCAAATATGAATATACAGAACAAATGGCTTATGAGTTATGCAAGCAATATAATTTACTATCTCCGACATACCAAACTTCTATGCGTAATGGCTGCTGGTTTTGTCCAAATAGAACAAACAAAGATTTTGCGATATTCAAACAACAACACCCTGAATTATGGAATGAATTGCTGATTTTGGAGCGTGATCCAAACAAAGTATCGCCATGTTTCCGATATAATCAGACTCTCACAGAGATAAACAACAAAATAGACTGGATAAATAGACAACTAAAATTATTTTAACCATAAAATCATACGATTATGTGTACAATCAAGAAAAATGTAGAATTGAGCCTCACAGTAGAGGATTTGATTCAAGGTATCGAACAAATGACAGAGAGCAACGAGCTTTCAGGTAATGACCGCGCGCGTTTATTGGCTGTGTTAGTACCAACACGCGAGCAAATCATGGAGCTACTGAATTTAGAGCATGAGAATAAGGAACGCGCGAGCGCGTCATACACACGCGCGTACTGGAGCAACGAGCAACTGATCCAAATCCTCAATACCTTATTTAATCCGCGCCACATCCTCAGTCGTGGGCAAATGGTAGCAGAGATTTCAGAAATCATTATACAAAGTTAAGATTATGGCACACAAGATTTACGATACAGAAAAGAAGCATTGGTATCGTATCATCATGGATTACGACCACAAGAAGGCGGTAGAACTTTCGGATGCAATAAACGCAGATCCGCGTTTTAGTTTTTACGCCTACTATTCGCGCAAGGATATAGGTTTGCATGTGATTGCTGTGCATGTTCCTACCAACTCCACGCTGCACCATGAGTGCAACGAGCATATAAAAGATGAGTTATTAACCATTTGCGATAGCATATTAAAACGCCCTGAGTTATGATAAGCCCTACAGAAAAAAAACGCCGTGCTGACTGTTTGCGTAGGTGGTATTTACATTTGCGCGGAAACAGGGCAAGGAGTATAGAACGCCGAAGGATAAATCAAAAACTGGCGATAAGCAACGATAATTTCTACAAGATGCTGGAAGGTCGCACTTATATCAATGATCAGCGCGCTAAAGTGATAAACGATGTAATCAACCGCCACTGTATAGCGGGTTTGGAATGGGATATATTTGCAAATTAAAATTGTAGTTATGAGTGACTTAAAAAGCAAGATATTAGACGCTACGAACGGCGGTTTGGATATACTATTAGACTTATATCCTTCTGCGCGTGAAGTAGTACATGGCAGCGCAAAGAAATTCAAAATGCGCGAGGAAGAACGCACGCCCAGTGCTACTATTCGCGAGAAACAAGGCGTGTGGTATGTGTGTGATTTTGGCGGCGAAGGACGCGAGACGAATTGCTTTGACGCATATATGCAATATCATCAGATTGCATATTTCACCGAAGCGATACACATGTTGGCAGACCGCTATGGAGTGGACGACACCCTAAAACCCGAAATCAACAAAGCCCAACGCAAGGAGTTTGAGGATGTCGAGGGGACGGATGCCAAAGAAGGCGATTTTACTTATATCGCAAAGAAGTACCCCAGCAGTGCCGATTTGAAGGTGTGGGGTGCAATGGTCAGAGCGGAAACGCTGGAGAAGTACAGTTATCTGAGTCTCGAGTCGTATAGCAAAGTGATCCGTAAAAAAGACACAGGACGACTAACGCGCATGACGGTGTATAGTAGCGAGGATTTTCCTATATTCATGCACGAGTGCGGTAGTTTCCGCAAGATCTATTGTCCACTAAGCTACGACAAGGCATATCGCTTTTTCTACAATGGCGATAAACCAAAAGACTACATCAACGGCTATGATGAGGCGGTAGCAGCTTATGACGAGATGAACGAAAATCGACTGAGCGAGAAGCAAAAGCCCGATAAGTTGCAGGCTATTTTCATATGTTCGGGTGAGCGTGACGCTATGAATGTGGCAAGCATGGGGTATATACCCGTGTGGTTTAACTCCGAGACTGCAGAACTGAGTAGCAGCATGCTAATCGAGTTGCACCGATTGGCAAAAAGGATATATAATATCCCCGATATTGACACTACAGGTATTCGTCAAGGCGAAAAGATCGCTTTGCAGCACATGGATATTTATACTATCAATATTCCTTTGTGGCTGCTGAATTTTCGTGATCGCCGTGGCAAACCTCGCAAAGACCTGCGCGATTATTTGGAATTACGCCCAAGTAAGTACGAGTTTGAAAAACTGATCCATACCGCTATGCAGGCACAATTTTGGCACGAGACAGTGACTGAGCGTGACGGTAGAACAAAGAGCAAAGTAGAGATTAAAGCCACTAACCTGCTGTATTACTTGCGCCTCAATGGCTTTCACAAGATTAAAGATCGCATTACAGGCGAGGTTAAGCCTTGCCGTGTATATGACTATAAAGTTGAGCCTATGGAGCCAAAGCAGCTACGCGATTTTGTGCGTGGCGATTTGAAGGCGCGCCAAGTACCAACGGCAATCATGGAAGCATATATTAACAGCAAGCGCGCCACTCAATCTATATACGATGACTTAGAAAATATTGAGGTGAATTTTGATGTGAGTACACCCACAACACGCACGCTGTTTTTTGACAACTGTTCTATTGTGGTAAGCAAAGACGGTTTGAAGATTACCGATAGCCGAAATGTAGATACATACTGCTGGACTACAAAGGTTATTCCGCATAAGTTCCGCGAGCTTGCACCTGCTTTTCACATTGACGAGGAGAATCGCTTTATTATTGATAGTCTCGACAGCAAAGTGTTTCGCTATCTCATCAACGGAAGTCGCATGAACTGGCGTGCTGAGCTGGAGACTGGAGACGAGGCAGCCGATGCCGAGTACTTTGCGCAGAACCGATTCACACCATACGGCAGCCGACTGACCACTGAGCAACAATATGAGCAAATTATGAGCCTTGTAAACAAGGTGTACACTTATGGCTATTTGTTGCACCACTTCAAGAAGGACGATATGGCTAAATGTGTTTGGGTTATGGAGAGCAAGATTACCAACGAGGACGAGAGTTCAGGCGGTAGCGGTAAATCGCTATTTATGCGTGTTTTACACTACCTGCAACTGGCTAATATCGTAACGCTGGACGGACGCGATGGCGACATGACCAAGAACAACCACTTTTTGGATCGCGTAAGCAGCAACACCGATATCCTTTTTATTGATGACGCAGCTAAGAATTTCCCTTTTGAGACATTTTACGGCAAGATTACAGGACAGCTCACTATTAACCCGAAGGGTTCGCAGAGCTTTGAGATTGATTATCGCAATAGCCCGCATACGGTTATTTCCTCTAACTTCCCATGGAAAGGAGACGACCGCAGTACGCTCCGCCGACTTATTCCTGTTGTGTTTGGCGACTACTACCACGAGCAGGGGCAGGATGGCGAGTACCGCGAGACACGCAAGGTGAGTAGCGATTTCAATGGTCAAAACCTATTCGGGCATGACTATACAGAAGATGACTACAACGCAGATTATAATTTTATGATCAATTGCTTGCAGTTTTATCTATCGCACCAGGACATTACTGTTTTGCCTCTTATGGATAAGGTCATGGAGCGTGTTCGTCGCGGTATGATGGGCGATGCTTTCAAGAACTGGGCTGATACTTATTTTGCGCAAGACCCTGACAATCCTAACGAGAATCTCGATCATTTGCTAATCAAGCAGTATGTGTACGATGATTATTGCAGTGAACTGGGCAAGACAGGCAAGAGTAAATCTTCGCAAAGTTTTAAGGTAGCTCTTAAACTCTATTGCAAAGAAAAAGGGTGGATTTTTTGCCCTTCTGAGATGTTGGGCTATGACATTGAAAAGCAGCGTTCGACCCGCAATTTGCTCATAGGTGCAAAGCGCAAGAGCTTCGAGCTAATTTATATTCAAACAGATATTAACAAACCAATTAACAACACTATCCCGCCAAGTTGGGGATAATTATAATCAAGATGAAAACATTACTACCCGAACTATTTACTCAAACAGGTAATAGTGTAGCGCAAGAACAGGTGGACAAAAAACATAAAGAGTACCACCTAATCGGAAAGCAACGCAAAGTTGCAGGGCATATACTTTTTGAGTTTAACCGAAAAACAAAAGAGATACGACCTGCTGACATCTCAAGGACTGTCATTGTTGGTATGGATGGAAATCCGAGATATAAAACAACAACAGATGTTCATCAAGATTGCTTCTATCTTCAAGCACTTAATGTAAAAAACGCAAAAAAGAAACTTGTTAAATTAGGGCTATTATGAAAAAGATAATGTTTAATGACAAGTACGGTTTGACACAAGCGGTGCTTGATGGGAGCAAGACCATGACGAGGCGGATAATCCATGCGGAAAATATACCTGATGATCCAGAATATGGATATGCCCCAAATATCGATGCTTGCTGTGTATTTAACGAGGATGATGTTGTTGCAAAATCTCAATATAATTTATGCGAGGTCGTTGCTATTGCGCAAGCATACAAAGATATTTACGAAAAGAGAGGCTTTGATATGCACGACCCATTCACATTTGTAGGAGATTCCGCAGGTTGGACAAACAAAATGTTCGTCAAAGCAGACCTTATGCCCCACCATATCAAGATTACGAGTATCCGAGTGGAACACCTGCAAGACATTAGCGATGAGGACTGCTTGAGGGAGGGTGTAAGACTTTGGGAAGACGCAGATCCTAAGTATAAATTAAATCCATTAGGCAAACTATATGAAATAGCTGGTAGGTGGGATGGATATAAATCCCCACGCGAAGCCTTTGCAGCACTCATTGGCTATGTGTCGGGCAAAGGCACATGGGATAGCAACCCACTGGTGTGGGTGTATGAATTTGAGTTGGTAGATTAAAGTAATTATTAAACGATTAACCAATGAATATACCATTAAAACAATTTGTATGCAACGACTGTGGCAAGTTGTCGGATGTGTTGGATATTGATGCTTCCTTGCCCAAAGGTTGGATTGTTATATCAAGAAACACGCATTATTGCAGTAAGTGCGCCGAGAAGCATATTTGCGAAGATGAATCACTAATTAACTAAATTATGTAATCATGAATCAAGAAACATTACGGCTCGCCATGAAAATAAGAGCGAGAATTGAATGTATAGAAGAATGTATAGCGGACTGCCATAATCAACTTTCGTTATTGCATAGAAAAGCACAAACTAAAGAGGAGATAGATGCTGTATTAAAGATAATGAAAGAGCAATTATATAGGCACGATGCGCATGATTTTACAAATGTCGCTGTTTTGTATATTGAACGCGACTTGAAGGAACATGAAGATGAACTTAATTCGCTATTAGAGAAACTAAATAAATTATGAAAAAGATTTTTAGATTTGTAAAAGCGCGACAATTGGGCGTGCCATTTGTAACTCGTGTGTGGTATAATTTTCAAGCAATGCTGTCAAAACGCGAATTGTCGAATAATAGTTTTGTAGAAATATTTGACGAAGATGGCAGATATATAGACTGCCCCTCAATTGGTGGTACTGTGATTTACAACATCAAAGGTAAGAAATATATATATGAAGTTATCGGATTTAAGAATGAGAGTCGCTACAGAGACTGGTTGTATGATACTGATTACATCAACCCTATTATTAGGTTTGTAAAACCTGTTTGAGTTATGAGACAGTTATTATACATAGATCTCTTTTGTGGTGCTGGTGGCACCAGTACTGGAGTCGAACGTGCCATGTACGAAGGTAATAAGTGCGCAGAGGTTATAGCGTGTGTGAATCACGATCCTAACGCGATTGCTTCGCACGCTGCTAATCATCCGAACGCGCTACATTTTACAGAGGACATCCGAACGCTTGACCTCACAGAATTAGTAGCGCACACCAATAGCAAGCGCGCTGCTAATCCTAATGCGCTGGTTGTGCTTTGGGCTTCGCTTGAATGTACTAATTTTAGTAAGGCAAAGGGTGGGCAACCGCGCGATGCTGATAGCAGGACACTTGCAGAGCATTTATTTCGATACATAGAGGCATTAACTCCCGACTATATCTACATTGAGAATGTAGAGGAATTTATGTGTTGGGGTGATCTTGATGAGAACGGTAAACCAGTTTCGAGAGATAAAGGACGGTTGTATATGCGTTGGGTGCAAACCGTGTGCAAGTATGGCTATGACTTCGCATATAGGTTGTTAAACGCTGCAAACTATGGCGCATATACCTCTCGGACGCGCTTTTTTTGGCATTTTTGCAAAGAAAAATCTACCTATCGTGTTCCCCGAACCTACTCACTGTAAAAATGGCAAGCGGGATATGTTTAGCAGCTTGCAATCATGGAAACCAGTTAAAGAGGTCTTAGAGCTATCAAATGAGGGCAAAAGTATATTCGAGCGCGACAAACCGCTTGCAGATAAGACACTCGAACGAATATACGCAGGGCTGATTAAGTTTGTAGCAGGTGGCAAAGAGGCGTTTCTCATTAAGTATAATAGCATGAATCAATCAGGAAAATACACTGCACCATCTATAGATGAGCCTTGTCCTACAGTAGCAACACAAAACCGTTTAGGTGTTGCCAAAGTGCAATTTTTATCCAAGCAATTTAGTGGAGATCCAAACGGCAAAAATATCTCTATAAATGAGCCCTGCGGAACGATTACGACTATTGATCATCATGCTGTTGTATCAACACAATTCATAGATGCGTACTATGGAAATGGACACGAGCACTCAATAGAGCTCCCTTCGCCAACCCTAACAACAGTGGACAGACTTTCGCTCATTACGGCAGATCAATTTATCCTTAATCCTCAGTACTCATCTTCGGGCGGTAGTATAGATAAACCTTGTTTTACACTGATTGCCCGAATGGATAAAATGCCACCTTACCTTGTGAGTGCTGAAAAAGGTAAATTCTCAATTGTAGTATATGAATCTGATACACCTGCTATGCGTAAAATCAAGGAATTTATGGCGATGTTTGGTATTGTAGATATCAAGATGCGTATGCTAAATGTAGGAGAACTCAAGCGCATTATGGGTTTTGGCTCAGAATATACCCTCATCGGCACACAAGCAGAGCAAAAGAAGTATATTGGCAACGCTGTAGAGGTAAATATGAGCCGTGCGCTATGTGTGGCACTTTATTCAGAACTAAATCAATTAACAAAACATTAACGGTTATGAGCAAAGAATGGAAAGGAAATCAAAGTAGTTGGCGTAGTATGTTAGGAATAAATAAACGCTATACCAATGATGATAGAGCTGCTGGCGATTATTATACAACCGAACCTACTGCAGTCGAGCAATTTCTACGAACATACAAGCTGCCGTGTTATGTCGGTACTATTTGGGAGTGTGCATGTGGTTGTGGTAATATCAGCGAGGTGTTACACAAACAAGGCTACAATGTATTTTCAACAGACTTGTATGATCGAGGGTATGGATACACAGGCATTGATTTCCTACAAACGAAAGAACCGCCGAAAGGCTGTGACACTATTATTACTAATCCGCCGTATAGCTTGGCTGATGAGTTTGTATTACACGCTATGGATATACTACCGCTATTTGGAAGATATATCGCTCTAATGAATCTATCTTATTTGGCAGGACAGAAACGCCATTCAGCAATCTATGAAATGGGCTATCTGCACGCTATATACATTTATCCTAATCGAATCAACTGCTATAAAAACAATATCCCTACTGGACACAGTTCGCCTGTTAATTACGCATGGTTTGAATTTATGAAAGGTGCTTCCAGCTACTCTCCTAAGATTTATTGGATATTAAAATAAAAAATACAGACTATCCCAATTACACTGCAAAGGTACTAATTTTTATTGGAATATGCAAGTTTTTTGAGCAAAAAATCGCATAAAAATCACTTTATTTCTCGCCCCTCACTGGTACAAGTCGAGGGGCGTTTTTGTGCATACACTCCACCAAAAGAAAACCGACCAGGCTTCTCCGTCCCCTCTTTCCCCTTATTATCCCCTATTTTATTCTAAAAAAGTTGTACTTTGTACCAAAAGAGGATAAAATATAGAATAAACAATAGAAAATAAGGTAATTATAACTTGGTACAACTTTGGTACAACTTTGTTACAACTTCATTTTGCAAATTGTACCAAAATATGCTTTTCAACTTTTGTGGTAATTATTTGTGTTTTAGCCGAATTTGCAATAATTTTGCAGCGAATTTAACCACAAAGACAAAGCAGTTATGACATCATTTCTACTTATTTACCTCTTAGGGTATATTATTTCGTTCTCTATCCTTATCTCTATCGCTATCCGCACAACTGAAAGCAAAACGCTCCAGTCGGGCGACTTATTGGTTTCCGCTATCACTTCGATACTTTCATGGGTGGTAGTGTTGTTTTTTGTTACGAAATCAGTTGTGCAATTTGTGAAATCGCTAAAGTCAAATAAGCAGCTCCATTAAAATCAACTGAAAGCGCAAATGAATAGACCGAAAGAGCACTGTCATTTATTGAAAGATTTGTGAGCAATCCGCCTTTCATTTCCGCTTTCAGTCTTTCACATAGTGAAATAATAGCGAAATATAGCTCTTTCATTCTTTCATTTCTTGATAATATACTGAAATACAATACTATAAAACAATATCAATATGGCACAAAGAAAATCAATCAACTTTAATGTTTCTCAAGAAACATATGATCAGGTAAAAGAGCTCTTTCCTGATGTAGTGGGTACTGAGGATAATCTAAAGCTATTGCTTTTGGCTTATCGTTTTTATATTGAGCACAAGAATGATTCTGTGGATATCAACCTGCAACTGGAAGAAATGCGTACTAATCTCAATGATAAAATAGCCGAACTTCAACGAGCAGAAGCACATGGTCAAGCCTTACAACAACAACTAAACGAGTTAGGCAATAAAACCAATGAGGAAACCGCATCTCTACAGGAGCAAATCCATACACTGGAAGAACAGAATGTATCTCTTGCCTCAGTTATCAGCGAACGCGACGCCACTATTGCAGAGCTACAGGAGAAGCACCCAACATGGGCGCAGATCCGCGTGACATTGCAACCGTTTACAGTGGCACTCTTAGAGGAGACTGCTCACCGACTATCGGAGAAGTATGGCAGACCTATTGCGCCAATGTCTATCCTTACGGATATGTTCTTGCGTTATACCATCGAGCGATGGAACGAGTGGTTTTATAAGTTCTGTCTTAATGACCGTGATATTTTGGCTATCGCTCAGCAAATCAATCCTGATACTAAGAATATTGACCAAGTTAAAAAAGCCGTCTGCAAATGAACCTCGAAGATTTAGGATTAAATAGCATGGTGGTAAACCTATTAAAGCCCGCCTTGCCTAAAATCACGGCAAAGATATTGCCGATGATCAACGAACAAATTGCGAAAGTGCTACACGAGAGCGACAACAAGCTACAGGAAGGAGAAGCACAATCGGCTGTTATGATCTTCAAAGACAAGAAAGACGATGTGTACCTGACTATCGCCAAAATGTCTGCTGATGATCAGATTATACGCAATACCAAACCAGTGCTATTGCGAGAGTTTTTTGAGAGTCTAATCAATAACGCACTAAACGAACAGAAGTAATATGCTTACCGACCAATTAGAGGATAATTACCAGTTTACCGAAGGTGATTTGTCGCTCATCAGCGAGATGCAAGCACCCAAACAGGAAATGAACATTGAGGAACGCCCCTCTTTTGACGAACCCGATGCGCCCGATTCATTTACTTTGCCACAAGACGAACCAGAGGCGAACGACAACCTTGTATCAGCAGCCGTAGAGGAGACTGCAGATATCGTAACTGACGCTATCGATTTTGGTGCTGCGTTCGGTTTGCACCTTATCAGTAAAAATCCTATCGAGAAGCACCAGGCTACAAGTGAACAGAAATCTCGTATGCGCGAGATCATCTATGTATATTGCAAGGAGACAGGTGGATATATACCTTTATGGTTGCAACTTGTCATCCTCATAGTCGGCATATATGGTTCACAAATCCCAGCTGCTTTGCAGACACGCAAAATCAATCTCTTAGAAGAGCAAAACAATAAGCTACGCGAGGAGATTCGCAAACTCAATCTACAGCAAGAAGCACAACGCCTGCAAAGCGAACTACTAAATAACAAGGAGAATAAAGATGCAGAGCAACCCCAATAATAGACGCGCTGCTAAGTGCACCATCGTTTTAGGCTTTAATGGCACAGGTAAAACAACATACCTACGCAATACGCTGCAATCCTTATGGGTAGCAGCCAAGAATCGTGGCGAGAGGTTAAAGATACTTATTGTCACGCCTGATGATGCCGAGTGGACACAGTTCCCAGAGAACCTATTACAAACACCTGACGACTTTGTGTTTGACGGCATCCAGCGTCATATCTTCGATGAGCAACACACACTGAATATACTTGCCCATTATAAGAATGGTATTATAGTGTTTGATGATTGCCGTTGTTACTTCAAGGACAATATAGATCCTCGTATCACAGAGCTGCTGATCCGTCGCCGACAGAGGGCAGTGGATGTGTTTGCTGTGGGGCATGGCTTTACCACTGTTCCGCCTAAGTTCTTCACTTACTATTCGGATGCAGTGCTATTTCGCACGGTGGATAATATCGACCGCCGAAAGGATTGCATTACCAATTTCGACTACTTCAAGCGCGCACAGGCAGAAGTAAATAAACGGTCACTTAAAGACCCACACTACCATATCCGAATTAAAAATACTGATATATGACAACTACAAAAACTCAAAAATTACCTACAGGCTATCAAAAGGTAGGAAGAATAAATTTTACCAGAGCCAAAGCAGCGCGAATAAGCGCAGCTGATATTCTAATTAACGACAACCATATCACGCATATTGCTAACGATCATAAAAAAGAGTTAGAGGCACTTCATATATCTGCTATGGATTATGTAACTATGATTGTGCAGAGATATGACGAAATCAGAAAGAATCAAGGTAATTCCATTTTGCTTGTCAAAACAAATCCTAATAAGGCGAATGATACTATCACTATTGAGCTTGTGTTGAATATTAAATATAAATTTTGGGAAATACGCACAGCGCAACCGCGAAGTAACCTAACAAAAAATAAACTGCTATGGTCTGTAAAGAAAAACAAACCTACCTAAATTCTGAGCCTCAAACTCACCTTATAGGTAGATTTGTTATTTCGGTATTCAGAGCTGGCAACCAACCGACGCCAGTATAGGTTATCTGCTGCCCTAATATCCTGTATGCCGCAGAAGAGTGAAATCAGCAGACTCTTCTTTGGAGTTGGACTAAGTGTGATATATATCCTTCCGATAAGGAACAAAAGCAATCGCTTAAGGGACACCTAACAATGGTTAGTATTCAATCACACCCGTACATGGATGAATACACCGCAAAAGTACTACATTTTTCGCACATACGCAAATTTTTCGCAAGAAAAATGCTCTAAAACACAAAAAAACATACCAACACACCATTATGACAGATCAAAAGTGGGTATATAAGAACGAGTTAGCGCGTCAGGCGGGCGTGTCACTTGATTGTATTAGCAACCTCTGTAAACATTATGAAAAGGAGATTATAGCTATATATCCACAATATACGCGCCATACCAAACTTTTACCGCCTAATGTGGTAGAGTTTTTAAGGAACAAATATGTTATCACATGAAAATCAGAATAAAATCCACGAATAAAAGCAGCTATCATTGGCTGCTTTTTTTGTTTGTAGAAACTCGGAGAAAGTCAGTTTATTTCGGAGATTGTCGGAGAAAGTCCGATAAAGTCGGAGAAAGTCCGAAGCACACACTACAGATGTTGTACCTTTGTAGCGCAAACCGCAAAAAATCAAGTTTTCAATCAAAATCGTAAAATTATGAATCAAATCAAAACCGCTGTAATTATCAGCATCGTATGTGTCGTAATGTTGGGAGTGTTGATCTTCCTCAACCGCGACAAATTTAGTACTAAAACTCCAGCTCCAGCTGAGCCAGTACAAGAGTAACTGATTAGTCATTAACTAACACAACTAAACAAAAAAAAATTAACATGAGCAAACAAGGTAAATTGGGAGATATCGTATTCTCCTCAAAAGAAATGAAAGACGCTTTGCACGCAAACGCAGATGGTAGCGCAGCTAACTATGTTGGTATCAACGATGACATGATAAACTTCGGCGACGCAGAGAGCTTTATTGATGAATCAGAAGGCAATAAGGAGTTTAGTCTCCGTTTGACCAACAACACTGAGACAACCCAAAAAATCCAATTCAACGAGATTATTGAGGCTGTAGAAGGTCACTCACTGTTGAAAGAGGGTAATGTAGTAACTGTGGGTGAAAATTCTCTTGTAGCAGAGGGCGATCCTCGTTCTATTGATACGCTTTTGGCATACATTAAAGCAGCTCCTATGCGCGTTCGCTCGATCAAGTTGAACGTATCTTCTGAGGGTCAGCTTGATGAGCCATTGAAGTATCGTGAGGACACTCCATTTATGACCTCTACCACCAAGCAAAAAGTTCCTTCCACCTTCCAAGACCAAAAGACCAACAACACCAAGACTGTTGAGGTTGATCTCAAAGACTGGATCATGGGTCACAGCAGCACCATTTTGTACTCGGTACGCGCTGGTGTATCTGTAAACATGACATTCTGCTTTGGTGCTTCGCTCGATACAAGCATGGCACTTCGCAAGAAGCATGTTCGCGCGACAAAGACAGCTGCAAACTTCTTTGCACGCCAAAACGCCTAATCAAACATATATATTAGGCATCGTCTAATCAATCGGGGCAGGGTGTAAAAGCCCCGCCCCGATTTAATTTTAATTACATATGGCAAATAAAATCAACGAAAACGCTATTATCTTAGAACTTAGTCGTCGAGTAAAAGAAAGTGAAAATGGCGTACTTAATTATCTAAAATCAGCGGGAATACAGGTTGAGGGTGTAATTAAATTACAACACCTTAACCAGTTGCAACTCTTAAACCCTGCAAAGTTTGACGAGATGCTTCGTTTCTTATACCCAGAAATGAAACAGTATGCAAACGCAGATGAACCCGCAGAGGTTGCAACACAAGACGGTAATAAGTGGTCAGCAGGCGACTGGACAGGCATGGTAGGTACAGTGCTTAACGGTGCTGTTGGTATTCTGGGCGGTCTGAATATCAACGGAAGTGCAGATGCTAAGGCGCAGGCAGAAATGTTAAACTATATGGCACAACAACAATCCGCAGAGAAGGAGAAGAAACAAATGCGCACAACAATCATTATTGTGTGTGTTGGCTTCCTCGTGATTACTGTAGCTGGTGTGCTGATTTTCAAAAACAGGCGATAATATGGAAGATTACAGTTGGATTGGCACGCTTGTAGGTACTCTTGCTACCACCGCAGGCGGTATCACTGAGACAGTTATTAGTGGTAAAAATAAACGCACAGAAATTGAAGCTGGCGCAAATATCGAACAAACAACAAAAAGCCAAAATAGCAAAACAGTTCGCACACTTATTATTGGTGGTGTCGTTTTGGGTGCTATCGTGCTCTTTGGCTTGTTTGTATGGTCAAACCGCCGTAAATAATACAATACCTATGCCATCAATACAATTCCTGCCTACCTTTCCTGATCGTCCGAGCAATCCAGCTCGCGTGAACATTTTAACAGGAGACATCGAAATTAACCGCGCCCGCTGGAACGAGCTTTCAGCAGAGGAGCGGGAATTTGTGTTGCAGCATGAAATAGGACATTACAAGCTACAAACTTTTGATGAGGTTGCAGCTGATCGATATGCGCTACAGCGACTTGCGCTACAAAAACCATATTCTTTAATCAACTATGTAAATGCAGTCGATAGGATTAGTTATCGTAATCCAATGCGCGTCTCTACTGCTCAATTTGATACATTAAAGATTGCAGCTGCAAATGGTAGTAAAGAAGCAAAAAAAATACTATCTGAACATATGGCAGCAGCTGACGGAGAAAATGGTTTACAGCCAAGTAATAGATGGTTATGGACACTCCTGTTGGTCGGACTGATAGGAATAGTATTATTTATCGCACAAATCAAAAAGATATGAATAAGAAGTATATTATAATAGGTGTAGTAATCGTAATTGTGGTTGCCTACTACCTACTGACTAAAAACAAAGGAACCGGAAACCCTGTACAAGATACTATCAATGGCAATGCAGGAAAATTAAGTAATCTTACGGGTGCAAATCAAGTAGCCGTAACTGACGATTCTATTTCGCCAGAAGATTTGGAATATAACGAGCTTGTAAACGAATACAAACAAAAGTATCGCAGATCACCTGAACCATCTTGGACTATTTCACAGTTAAAAAAGCGTATTGCAGAATATGACGAAATCAATAAAACCATAAATCAGTATTACGCAATTGAGGGCGAACAGTCTAAAACAGAAGATGACCTGTCAAATATGAGTTTGCAAGAAATTCAACGAGAGATACAAAAGGAACAGGAGAGGGTAGATGAGGCAAATCTAAAAAAGTTGCTTGATCGTTTTGTGGCAACTTGCTTGAATTTTGGTAGCGTTTATAATCCAGCAGGCGCAAAAAACAAAGCTTGGGATAAAACTGTGTTTAACGAGATTTTGAACTTATCAAGCACTAATCTCAAAAAATTAAACAACATGGTAGGAACTCGTAAAGATGAGTTGTATTACCCCGAAAATTACTCTGCATTAAAATCGTACTGGAGAAAACGTAGCTCCTTAGCAGATGCTATACCAACAGGTACAATGCGCACCTATCGTACTGGAGCTTCAGCAGCAAAAACATTCCGTGACGAAATGATTAAACGAATTAAGTAACTATGGCAAATAACAAAGAATTGGCATTAAAAATGGAGAAGGTATTTGACTTTCCAGACAAAGAAGCTGAAAAGTACGAAATACTTGCCTACTTCAAAGAACAAGAGAAGGCTGTAAATCGACAGATTAACTCTATTATAGAAGGATCTGTCGCAGCTCCAGTTATCAATGGTTTACAAACTGGGACAACAACAGATAGTGCGACGCCACAACAAACAGTGCACACTGACACTCGAACAGCACACACGGATATCTTTCGTCAATCGAGAGTGATTTTGCGTGACAGTTTTACTATAACAGATCTTCTCTTGTGTATTATTGCGTTCTTTTTGTTTGTCTTAATAATCATTCATAACTAATGAAACGCACCGTTGATATTAAAGGCATTTTGATTGGATCGGCAGTACTAATCGCAGTGATTGCAGTACTAATCATTGTTATTGTTGTTTTGAATCGTAAAAGAAAAGTAGAAACAGCTGTTTTGCCACAAGAAACAGACTGGGGAAAAACACTTACAGAAAGCGAATCAGCAACAATTGAGCGTATCGCCAAAGGGCTTTACGATGAAATGAAGGGTCTAAACTGGTTCAGTAGAAACAAGGCTATATACGATGAGTATAACGCAACTAATGATCGTATTTTTGTGGGCGTAGCTAACTATTTCGCACAGGCATACGGAAATGGCGAAAACCTTGCTCAATGGATGAAAAGCGAAGTTTACTCGTGGAGCTCTTTCCAAACTGACGGTGTGGCTCAAGCTATTATCAATCGCCTTGCTCAGCATGGCATAAACTAAAAAAAATATGGAGCAACAAAATAATCTTGCAAATATAGGCTTAAATGTAAATGTAGATCTTACAACAAGATCGGCAATTTATTTACTTGCTGTTATTGCGTTAGGATCTGTAGCGTTTTTTGTTTGCAAAAAATTCATTGTTTAATATGAAAAAAAGCAATAAACAAATAATCATCATTTTGGCTGTGACCGCTGTTATTATAGCAGCGATTGTAATAGCGTATGTGGTAATGCGAAAAAAAAATAGCAAACAACCAATTTTACCAATTGTAAGTGAAGATACGCTCCCCATATCTTCATCAACGACAAAGATTTTGCAATATGGATCACGCGGAGAAGATGTGAAACGACTGCAGAAATTCTTGAATGAGCAACTTGCATTGCTTATATGGAAAGGACTTCCTACAGTAAATGGGAAACAGATTACAAAACTGTCTGTAGATGGCATTTTTGGAGATGAAACACAAGCAGTAGTAAAATGGTATTTTGGCACAACAATAATTAGTACTGATAAATTCTAAAAACTATGTATAGGGAACATTTTTTACCAACTCTGTTTACAGATGCAGAGCCAGCCGATATTATCGACTCAACTGATGCAGGTACATATATCGGAAAATACGATCGTGGAAAATTCGATCCAAGCAAACCAGCTGAGGAGCAGCCTATATGGAGTATTCGATTTATAGCTACACCAAGCGAAGCGATCACACAAACATTGTACCCAGAAGGATCCAAGCAGTCCAAATATATTTGGGATGAAAGAAATTCGTATCACTATAAATACGCACTATAATTATGGCATACACACAAACCGTTGGCTCAATGAGTCAATACACGCAGATTATTGGCGTGGTACAAACTACGCAAAGTATTCACAATGAAGTGGAAAGCGCAGCAAGTAAACAAGAAGCGCAAACTTCTCAAAGCTCAGAGGCAAATGCGATTATGCAAGCAGCTTCAATAAAAGATAATAATCACTCAACCAAAGTAGATAGCAATATGAAAGAAGATTTACAAATGCTGCAACTCGCAGCAATTATCGAAAGCGGACAGAGGGCGTCCGCAAATGGCTACACCAACACTGTAGGCTATACCAAACCAGTAGGTTATACCAATCCAGTAGGCGGTGGTTACGCACCTCTAATTGGTACTACAAGTACAGAATTAGAGACAGAAGCTGCTCTTGAAGCAGGTTTATTGCAAGAACCAGCAAAAGAACGCACACCGATAAACCAACCATTCACACACAGTCCACAACAACCAGTCATACAAGATCAGCCACAAGGGAAGAAAAGTCTCTTAGATCGTATCAAGGCAAATCCAGTAGTATTTGCAGTGGTTGCAGCCATTTTGGCGTTTATTGGATATCGCGTGTATAAAGCAAAGAAAGGGTAAAACTATGCAAATGATGTCTCCTATACGCATATTCCATACTCTTTGGACTAAGCCGCTTAAAGAAGAAAGAACAACTGTAACACTCCTCTGTTATGCAATTAGTTTCCACTATGCAAAACAGATGGGTGCAGAAGTTGTTTTACATACAGATAGTTTAGGCGCAGAAATGTTATCGTTCCTTCCTTATGACGAAGTGTATATTGATTTGGACGATATACCAGATAACATTACTCGTTTTTGGGCATACGGAAAACTATATGCAACGCAACGAGAGCCGTTAGGAAGCGTACATATCGATGGTGATGTGTTTCTGAAAAACCCACAACTCGCTAACTATTTCAAAACCGACTGTGATCTGATTGTACAGAGCGAAGAAGGTGATGATTGGCGTACTGATTACACGTATGAATTATCACAATACGCAATAAGAATAGAGGATTTGCCAAATGGTATGCACCTACATTATCCTAAGTCGTATAATTGCGGAGTTGTGCAGCTTAATAACGCGGAGTTAAAGAAACGCTACCTTGATACATATTTTAAGGCAGTCAAACTATCGCTTTTGGATTCAACATACGAAGATCGCGCTGCTAAGATTATAGATAGTTTTGGAGATAAGGGGAGTATTATTCCTGATATTATCACAGAACAACAATTCTTGCATGAGATTGCGCAGGAATTTACAACCAACACAATCTTGACTGGCGATATTCGCACAGATGCAATTAGTAAGGGATATACACACCTTTGCACAGCTATAAAGTATGAAATGCAACAAGAGATTGAGTGTATGCTTGGGGAGTTGAATCAAAAGTTGTTAAACAAGATAAAAGATAGTAAATTTTATAAATAATTCATATATGGTATTTGATTATTTACTTAATAGACCGATAGATCACCGACATAAAATAAATGATATACAAGGTTTATCGGAAAAATTAGAGCAACAAAATAGCGTGGGAACTCTGAATTTGGTCATATCTACGACCTATTCCGAATTGAAAACTCTACGCGATAATAATAATTTGACTCCAGGTGTATTTTATCGTATAGTAGATTACACCACAACTGTTGCAAATGATTCTGAAGCTCGAAGTGCGGGACACTTGTTTGATATTGTTGTGTTGGCGATATCTTCTAATGTGTTGTCAGAGGAAGCTTTAGCAGTTAAAAGCATTCGTGATACCGATGGGTATTTTAGCAATGCAAATTTGTCTGCATGGAAAATATGGTATTGTCTTGATAATGATATATACCGTTTTACATGGGCAGATATTCAATTAGGAACAGGTGTGATATATCGAATGATTGATGAATGGGGGAATGACTGTCCGTATGATTTCAAGAATGTACAGTTCAAACGCTATGTTGTTTCTGATGATTCTGCCAACGGCGAATTAGAACACTTGAATGGTAAATATATAGGATTCAATAGTTATATGCACGGGTTAATTGTTGAAGATTTGGAGAGTTTTATATGGGCTTATACATTTAGTCAAATTTATAATGATAAAGTTGTAGATCGGTCAAATATTATTGAAACTATACCACAAGAGGAGGGTAATTATAATTTAACAAAAAAATGCGAGCTTAACACAATTAGACAATGTTATGCTTATTCCACTATAGACGATATGCGCTTCGTTTCGAGGACATTAAATAATATCGTATGTATAACAGAATACGATATGAATTTTGGAGATCCAAAATCAGGCGAATTGCGCAATAATAAATTTGATGTAGATTGTATGAATATCACATTATATGGTTTTCCAGAAAACAATTATTTTGAACAAGGATGCTATAATAATATAATGGATGGATACAAGAACACATTAAAATCGGATTGCTGCTATCTCACATTCGGACAATACTGCCATGATATGCAATTCGGACAAGGTTGTTATGAGATGCAGTTCGGACAATACTGCAACAATATGCAATTCGGACAAAATTGTGGATGGCTCACGTTCGGACAAAATTGCTATGATATGCAATTCGGACAAGGTTGTGGCGGTATGCAATTCGGACAAGATTGTAGATGGCTCACATTCGGACAAAATGTAAGATATATTATTTTTGACAATAATATATATAACATAGAAATTCCTAATAATGAGGACAGTTGCTATATCCAAAATGCGCATATTTTCAATGGAGTACATGGAAATGACTCAGTAAATAAATTAGTAATCAACCTTGCGTACAATGTTGAATATACACAATTTGTCGCTATGAAATCAGACGGAAGTGTACGCATTTGGAATCCTGCTGATGTTGCCTAAAACAATGTAGTGTTTTCGTATTGTTGCGATATATGTGCAATAATAAGTAAATATTTTTTAGTGATCTTTGAAATTCTGATGTACTAAATCTCATCATATAAGCATGTTAAAGTAAAAATATAAATAGTAGTGCGTTAATTTTGTCCGAATTATTTTTCATATATTTGCAAATAATTTACAAATTAACCTACAAAACTATAATACTTTATGCTTACAAAAATTCGTTACAAGTTGGTGTTTAATCGAAGCCGACGACTTAACAAGCGAGGTGAGGGACTTGTTGAGATTGAATGTACCCAAAATGGTCGTAGAATTTATTTTACGACACACACTTATGCGTTCCCTCAAAATTTTGCAAACGGCTCTATTATAGGAGTTGAAAATGCAGATGGATTAAATTATGCACTTTATTTGATGATTCAAGAAATAGAGCGTGTAGAACTTGAATATATCAAAAAAGGAGTAGATGTGAATTTGCCTATGTTAAAAGAAGCTATTAAAGCACATATTTCCCCTGGTGCAAAATTGTCTGATTTTGGAACACAAGTTGTGGCACAAAGCGAGAGAAAAAAACTTACGAAACTTAATTATCAAACTTTATTGAACAATATAGAGAAGTTTCGTAGAGGGGTTTTGATAACTGATATTGATTATCAGTTTTTAGTAAGTTATGATAAATGGCTACGTGATAGCTGTATTGCACATAATACACGAATTAGCAGACTTCGTTTATTACGAGCATTGTTGAATGAGGCTCAGAAAAGAGATATCATAGCGGTAAATCCATTTAATAAGTTTAAGATACAACAAATGATATCAAAAAAAGGGTTTTTAACAATTGAACAGTTGCGTAAAATAGAACGGTTAAACTTAAAGGGTATAGAAGATAGAGTTAGGGATGCATTTCTTATTGGATGTTATACAGGATTACGATTTTCTGATATTGTTACTTTGCGAGATGATCATATTAACAATGGATGGCTGACAAAGAAAATGGCAAAAACTGGTTTTATTGTTGAAATTCCTATTGCCGATTTATTTGGAGGAAGAATGTTGCAATTACTCAGCAAATACAATGGTCGTATAGAAAAACTGACAAAGACATTAACAAGTAATTGTAGTGTAAATAGAACGCTTAGAATATTGTTAGATAGAATAGGTGTAGATGCTAAAATAACATTTCATAGCAGCAGACATACCTTCGCTACTCATCTTTCGCAAAATGGAGTGCAGATTACTACGATACAAAAATTATTAGGACATCAGAAGTTACAAACCACACAAATATATAGTGAGGTTGATAGGAAGACGATTAAAAACGATATAAAAAAACACAAAAAATGAAAAGAATTTTAGTAGGAAGTCGAGCATTCTTTAATACTATGGAGGGATTTCATAGTAAAGACAGTGATTATCTGATATTAGTGGACGAAGCGTCTGATTTTCTGTGGAGACGAGAAACAAATATGCGAGGAATATGCACATTTGTTTATAAAAAAGAATCTATAGAAAATATGGTAATGCGTACTATTCAAAACGGAGATGCATTATTATTAGGCAAATTTCTTGTTCCTGCTGTGTTAGAGTTTTTGGGAGCTCAAATAGAAGATATATTACCTCTCAAAGTATTGCTTCCAAAATTAGATGAGAAACATAAATATCAGGCATTGATATTTAATGCTTATATTCAAAATAATGCTTTCGTACTTTCTGATGAGCAAAGACTTGATGCATATCATCAGTATTTATTACCAAGACAAACAAAAAAGACCAAATGAGTTTTATACCACAAATCTTGATCACTGTTATTCACAGGTTGGATAATATGTTTAATACTATTTCAGGCTTATTGATTACAATGGCACTTGGAATATTTAATTTCTTTGCAGGCTACAAAGTAGCACTTGGTGTGGTACTCGCAGCTATCATTTTTGATGGTATTTGGGGAGTAGCAGCAGCGCGTAAAAGTGGTAAATTTATTCTTAGTGAATTAGGTAAAGACACTCTAAAAAAAATAGGAGCCTATGGAACTGCGTTAGTTATGGTTATGATGATTGAAAACCTTGCTTTTGGTAGTCATCAGATAATTAGTAACGAGGGAGCAAATACGCGCTTTATCGTGGATATTGTAGCAACGCTAATTGCTGCAGTCGAGTTTTGGTCTATTTGTGGAAATATCCTGATAATATACCCCAATGCGATATTTTTCCGTTTATTAAAGCCTACTTTGATAGGCGAAATTGCTCGAAAAATGAAACTATCAGAAGAAAAGGCAAAAGAAATGTTTGAAGAAGAAAAAAAATCATAAAATTTACACACTATGGCAACAAAAAAGAAGGTTTATCTCACCTCAAAAGAGAAGGTTAGTCTCGTAGAGGACGCTAACAAACTTATGACCAAGATTGCTAAGAAGCGCGAATCAATCACCAATAGCTACGAGCGCGATTTCCTCGAAGCTGCTCGTAGGGCTATGGAAGTAGTAAAGTATAACCTATCACACATTTAAGATTATGGCAACAAAAAAAGTAATCGATCGTCCTTACGAGAAAAATAGAAAAGCAGCTGCGAAAGCCTTGTATGATATTGCACGTTCATACGAGCGTATTAGTTATACTACTGTATATCGTAACTGTTATTTCTCTAAGCGTTATGGATGCTGGAAACTTGCAGGTAAAGCTCACGATTATAGTTACTAATTTATAATTTACAAATCAATACAACTATGGCAACAAAACCTAACAACTCAAAACGAGCTTCTGTATTATTGAAGCAACGCCAAGCAGAGTGGCAACGCTCTTTCAAGGCGTGTCATGGTGACACAAAAAAAGTCAAAGCAGCTGCAAAAGAGTACCACAAGAAGTATGGTGCAACACCTAAAGCGCGCTGGAAAAAGGCGTTAAAAGACGCAAAACATGTGAATAAGAGTACTCAAACAACACTCAAATTTAAGTAGTATGAAACTCAAACAACCTATCGCAACCCTGCATCCATCTGAACTAAGGATTGCTGGCGGACGCGCATGTATTAAGCGCAAAGCAAAAAATAGTGGCAAAAAGACCGCTAAGAAAACCAAAAAACAAACATTCAAAATGACACTATTCTAATGAAAAAGATTACTGATGTTGGTATGTTCCTGTTGAAGCACAACAAAAGCTTTGACAAAGTGCCTATATCTTATGGCGGTCGTAGCGATATGTACAATGCGCCTCGCATGTTACACAATCCTAAGAAATATACGGATCAGTCCGACAGTAGAACACCAGACCTATACGCGCTTATGGTGAAGTATCATCTCAAAGGGTTTGAGTTTGGCAACTGGGTAACACAAGAAGAACGCAATGAGTATGCTACAAGTATCAAAACCACACTGGAGCAACTCAAGGATATTCTTAAAACCGACAATATCGGTTTTAATGTGCAAATTGGTATTGCATTCGGTGCACGAGGCAAACGAGGTGCACTGGCTCATTATGAACCAATCCTTAACATGATTAACCTTACCCGACAAAAAGGTGCAGGCTCTTTGGCTCACGAGTACGGACACGCGCTTGATTATTGTTTTGGTGCTTTCGTAGATCAGCATAAGAGCTATACTTCACTTAGCGGTGGGCATAGTATTATGCACCCTCTATCAGATAATATAGGGACACAACTTCGAGCTTTGACAAATCAAGTAGTAGATTCTATTTGCAATGGAGAAAATTTTCCGAAAATACACGAGGCACATCCTGGTTCGGAGTATTGGTTTAGACGCTGTGAGATTTTTGCACGCTTCTTTGAGCAATATATTTGTTACCGACTAAAAGAAAAAGGTATTTCCAATCGCCTGCTCACAAAGACATGGGTGTACTACACTACAAACTGCGAGTATGTTACTGAAAAAGATTTTATGATTATCAAGCCTATCATGGATCAACTTATCAGCATTATGGGTGCGTATATGGCAAGCAAACGATCGGTAACATTACGTGCTACTGCCTACAAAAAACCACTCATTGCACCCAAGCAAAAGCCAGCTGCGAAAACTACCCAATCTACGCCAACAGGAACAAAAGCAGCTGCTAAGTCAAAAAAGACCAACAAAAGCAAAAAGTAATATGGCACAAACCGTCTCCAAACTCGCACTATGGCTCAGCCTCTTTATGGGGCTGTGCCTTGCATGCACACCACAGCAGCGACTATCGCGTATTATCAACCGTCACCCATACCTCAAAGCAGCTGACACTACTAAGGCTGTCGCCATTGACAAAATCACCGACTATCAATGCAACGCTACACCCTTTCAGTTGCCGACTACTAACGACCCTTGCCCCGACTGCGATTCGTTGATCCGTGCCGCAATCAGGAATAATGGCGCTTCAACAACAGCAGGCAGCGCAAGGGCTTCGTTAGTTATCGACGAGAAGGAACAGGTAATGCTACAAGCCGAACAATTACCCGACACTATCCACGATACTATCTATGTAGATATACCAGTAATCGAGTATGTGCCACGAGAGATTGAGAAGCCCGAAAAACCGATCAACTCCTTCTTTCGTATATCAGGTATAGGACTGTGGATATTATTTTTGGTATGCACTATACTGTTTATCCTCAAAAAATTCTTTCTGATATGAAACTAAATAAAGTCTCGATCACGCTTATTATCGCCTGCATGATCATCATTATTATCCTTATCATTTTTCTTCGCCAACTCAAACAATTTGCATTAGGTATGCTCACAAACAACTACT
This sequence comes from Paludibacteraceae bacterium, assembly GCA_045576595.1. Classification (GTDB taxonomy): domain Bacteria; phylum Bacteroidota; class Bacteroidia; order Bacteroidales; family Paludibacteraceae; genus Colicola. The sequence continues at coordinate 38,996 of JAZNGV010000002.1, forward strand.
TCACTATTGACGAACTTTGTGCTTCCGATACAGCACGCAAGCGTGGTATAGACAACACCCCTACACCTGACGCAGAGGCTAATCTCATGCTATTACGCGACCGCGTCCTCAACCCCGCACGCGAGGCATTGGGCTCAACTATCTATGTGAATAGCGGATATCGTAGCCCACAGCTCAACGCTGCTGTAGGTGGAACAGCTACCAGCCAACACCAAACAGGACAAGCTGCTGATATTACCACTAAATCCCGCAAACGCAATCAGCAACTCTTTGCTATCCTTGTCCGACAGGGCAACTTCGACCAACTCATTTGGGAAGGCAACGGCAAATGGATTCATGTATCATACAGTGCAACCGCCAATCGTGGTGCAATCCTCGCACAGAACACCAGTGGTGGATATACCAATATCCAATCTAACTGGCAAACTACAATAGCCTAAAGAAAAGTTGTACCAACCCGATTTGTACGCAAGTTGTAACACATTTTGTACCACGCGCAAACATGCTAAATGTCAGCGGTTTGCGCGTTCTTTTTTCAAAAATTGGTACATGGTACAACTTTTTCGGTACATTGAAGCGCTACTATGTGTGTATGAATAAACTTTAGAATTTAGGCGCGTGTTTTTCGAGGGTTTGTATAAGGTTTGGGTCTGTGTGATTAGCATAGCGCGTAGTCATAGCCAAATCGTGATGATCGGCTGCCTGCATAACGGTTAGTGGGTCAATACCTGATTTCAGCATGTTGTTTATGCCTGTATCTCGTAAACTATATAGCTGCATCTCATCAGGCAAGTGCAATGCTTTGCGCATTTTGTCCCATGTCTTAGTGTATTTGGTAACAGGCATAGGGGATTTGCCTGGTCTAAAGTCAGCACCGATTAAATACCAATCATCTGCTGTGTTATTTAGTAAGGGTGCAATCATCATTACTAACTCTTTGCTCAGGAAGGCGTGGCGATTATGACCGTTTTTCGTCTTGTCCGCAGGCATGAATATATACTGCTCTTTCAGATGGATTTGCTTTATCTGTATGCGCGCTATTTCAGCGGGACGGAGTAGGGAAGTAAACACCAGTTCAAGAATGATCAAAAAAATAGGGTTGTTCTCCAGTAGGTAGTCTTTAATCTTCTGTCGCGTGTTTGGTGGTATGATAATGCGCTTCTTCTCATCTTGTCGTTTGGTTTTTATATGCTCAAATGGATTCTCTTTGCAGTAGCATTTCTGTAGAGCCCACGAGAATAGGGCTCTTGCCATTTTGAGCTGATTATTGTATGCGCGTGCAGCAACCTCGCGCTCCATATAGATGTAGTCCATATATTGCACAGCCAGCGTCTTATTGAATTGTATGCTCTTGCAATTTGGTGCCGATTCGGCACACCAGTTACTAAAGATGTTGCAGAAACTTCTGTAGCTGCGCATGGTGTCAGGCTTTAGTTCTTTGCTCTTTTCGGATAGGTAGAGTTTTATCATCTCGTCAATGGTAGTGTAGTACCTTGCGTTTTCGCTTTCGCCGAAAGGTGTCCAACCACCAGCGAGTTTTGCGTTAATGGTGCAGATGATCTCGTTTGCAGCCACCTTAAATTCGGCGATGGTACGATATCGCTTGCGTAGTGTGTTGAGCAACATGCGCTTGCGTTCCATTTTGTCTGTAATGGGATTGTAAACATAGTAATTTACCTGCCAGCCTTCGCTATTGTGTCGAAGTACGGCGGGTATATACTTGTTATACGCGGGTGAGAGTTGTTGAAGATTGGGCATTTTTTTTCTTCTGTCGTTTTTTGGAACAACAGGAGAAGTTTACCATAAGTCCGAAAAAAAATCGGTCGGAAATCTGACAGGGTTTTAAAAGTAAAGATTGGCTATCTCCTTGATAACCAATCTTTGTGGGCGTTGACGGATTCGAACCGCCGAGTCTCTTCCTGTGGTGGGCGTTGACGGATTCGAACCGCCGACCCTCTGCTTGTAAGGCAGATGCTCTAAACCAGCTGAGCTAAACGCCCTCTTACTTCTTTTCAAAAGCGAGTGCAAAGGTACTGCTTTTTTTTTATATACGCAAATATTTTTGCATTTTTTTTTGTTTTTAGGTGCTTTTTTTTGAAAAAACACAATATTGATACCATTTTTGCCTTTCATAGCGTGCAAAAATAGCATAACATGCGATACTAATTCCTATTCCTATAACTATTCCTCCTAAGACATCCAATGCAAAATGTTGGTTTAGGTAGATACGGCTATATCCTCCTAATGCAGCTAATGTGAAGCAGAGTGTTTGTATGAGGTATGCGGTGGTTTTGTGGGTGTATTGTGATGATAGGATAGCGATGACGAATAGGAGTGCAAAGAAACTGGTTGTGTGTCCGCTTGGAAATGAATTCCAATGATGTACTTCTACTCCCTCTACTAAAGGAAGTGAAATATCAGGCATGTTCTCTGCAAACCAAGTGATTGGGCGAGGAGCATTGATAATGCGTTTGAGCAGTTGTGTAGTGAGTGCAGAGATGATGAGGCATGACGAAGCAAAGACTCCGTTACCTATTTTTCCAAAGAGCAAAAGTGCAATGCAAACAACATACGGGAACCACTCTGCTACCTGTGTATAATACCTATAAAATACATCGCGCGCGGGTGTGTGTCGATTGCATAGCAGAAGGTGTAGATCGGCTGTGGGAATCAATAAAAGCGCTAAGCCTAACACTATGCAGAGTGTTAGACTTAGCAGAATAAATATAGCATTATTATGAATGAATGACTTCATGTGCTATCAATACGCGTTTATTGTACTCGGTGACCATAGATAGTATATGTTTGGCCTTCGCGTACGATGTACATGTGTTGATTAGAAAGTACTTTCTTTGCAGGTGCTGCGTTTGGTTGGTTAAAATCAGGCACATCATTGATAGTCTGTGAGCATGAAGGTAAGGTCATTCCATTCTTATCTGTCAGCACTACGAAGTACTCGTCACCAAGTGTGAATGGTTCGGCAGTGTGATAGATAGACTGTGTTGCGCCTTCGATAGGAGTTCCATTCTTAAACCATTGGTATGCAACAAAGTCATAACCTGTATTTCCTCCGTATCCATTCTTGTATACAGCGAGTACATTATTGAACTTGTATGCGAATATATCTTTAGGGAAGAATACGGTTAAGTCCAATGGGAACTGCAGAGTGCGTTCGCAGTTCGGGTCGTCAACGGTGATGAGTGATTGGTATGTACCTGGTTTGAGAGACTCAACAGGTATGGTGATGAATCCGCCGTTTGGTGTGACAGGCGTTGTCTCATTACCCATGATGAAGTAGGCGTCTCCGATGGTTCCTTTGCGGAAGGTGTATGGTACATCAAATGTCTCGCCTGGGCAGAAATGCTGTGTGGCAGGATCATTCACGATACTCATATCCAAGCATGTGGTAATCTTGATGTGGCGATAGATGATTGTGTCACAATCGCTTGCGTTTTTCGTTCCAAATAATTCAGTTAAGTTGAGCGGGATAGTTTGCTCGTACTCTAATGGATTATTCGGATCTTGTGGGTATGTGATACCATTCATTGGTTCGTAGTAACTATCTTCAGCATAAACTATATCCATTGAGCTGGAGTTCTGACCATACATTCTCACTGTTACTTTGACGGTATCGCAATCTATGATATTCGTTGGCCATATTGTGTCGTTTTTTATCTCGCCGGTATAATCCTCTTCCAAGCAGTCGTGCTCGTAGTAGAAGACAGTGTCTGGGCGTACAATGCGGAAGGTAAATTGTACAGAACCGAGGTATTGTTCACTTTCGTCGGTACACACTTGGTGTCCATACAATTCGGCTGTCACATCATACCATCCTGGTACTGTGTAGTCGTGTGTCGTTTTTGCTTCGCCTCGTTTGAGTGTGATACCATCACCGAAATCCCAATCCACGCGACTGATTTCGTCTGTACCTATTTGTGCATCAAATTCGACAGGTTCGCCGAAGCAGAACTTAGTTTCGCTGATGTAGCCATTTGTGAATGTTTCTCCATTCACATTCACACCTTGTTCTACTGCAGCAGAGCCCGCGGAGTAGGCATAACTCTCGTCCTCACCATTACCATATATATGCGCTATGAATCCTTTGGCATTCTCGAGGTTGAAGACACTGAAATTGCTTGTGCTTGCGTCGCCTATCTTTGCGCGTGCGTAGGAATAAGTTGGGTTACCAGGTACAGGTGTCCAAATAAGCAAGTTTGTTTTATCCAAGCGAGTGGCGCCATATAGGGCAGTAAGACGCGTATTTTGACAGGTAGCTGTTTCGGCAACTATATTCAAGAAGTGTTCTTCAGTCTTCACGGTATAGCAAGTACCGAAGGTGATTTTATTGATTTTCTGTTGGATAGGAGAAACCCAAACAGAAGCTGGGTCACCTTGGCTATTAACGATTTCGTCGCCTTGTTTTCCCTTATATGAGTTACCTGTATCATAGTTATAAACGGCACAAGGACATGAAGTCTCTATATATGCAGCATCCGCTGTGATAACTAAATCGATAGGTTTTTCTCCTGGTTTATTACCATTTGGGTCAAACGCACTCTGAAGCATGATATAGTAGGTCTCGCCTTCGTTAATATAGGCTTGTGTATAGCCATCCACCTTTATCTCTGTTCCTCGTTGCGTAGCAGTTATACCGATGAGGTTACCGTTTTTCTCTAATGAACGCGTAACGATGAATTGTGTGCCCCAATATTCAACTGGCATGGACTGCTCAAAGAGGCAGTCACGCGCAGCAATACCTGTTGGTAGGTTGGTTAATGGTACACCATTGAAGACAGCTATCTTACGGCCATCTTTAGCTTGGATGTGCGTTCCTGTTAATTGCTGTAACGGTGCGCTCATGAGGTAATAAGTCTGACCTTTTTTCAAACTAATAGTATATAACTGTCCGCTTGCATGTCCATCCGCAGTATTACCATTCGGTATAATATCCACTTTTGTGTTATCTTCGGTAGCGAGAATGGTTGCCATCGTTACGGTATTATTGAAGTCGCTCTTGACGATAGGCCAGTAGTCCTGAGTGTAGTACTCTGCTCCTAAAGCGCTGATAGGCAGTATATTACTTGCGTCCATAGAGTTAAGACTACTCAAGATGACATAGACAGATATATTCTCTGTGGCTTTGATGTGCAAGCCGTAGTTGTTGATTTGTCCGGCCAATGAGCGTACATTACTTGCATCAGACATATTAATAGGATACCACTTAGCTGGATCTAGTGGAACCTTAACAGGACCTGCATTTGGGTTGGTCTGTGTAGGTTCGCTATTATGTCCGAACTCACTCCATGAGCCGGCCGCCAATTGCTGAGTGATGTTGACATCACCAGCAGCATTGGTGATAGTGACCGTACATGCTTTCTCTGCTGAGATGGCGATGTATGGCTCTGCTTTGTTACCTGATCCGCCAGGTGAGCATACGATGGTTGAACTAACCCAGAACTCTTTACCCTGCGTGGAAGCTTGTCCCCATGCCGGTGTAGTCATACTGATAAGTAAGACTACGAGTAGTGCGATTTTACTTAGTTTTTTCATATGGTATGTTATTTATTTATTTATTTCGATAGGATTTCGATCTCTACGCGACGGTTGTTCTGACGGCCTTCGTCTGTATCGTTGGTGTCAATAGGTTGTGTTTCTCCTCGTCCTTCTGCTTGCATACGCTCAGCTGCGATACCACGTTCTATGAGGTCGTTCATAACGGCATTAGCACGTCCGTCCGATAGTTTTTGGTTGGCAGCATCTTTACCTACGCTATCTGTGTGTCCTATGATACGGATGGTGACTTGTGGATTGCGTGCTAAGTACATGTATAGGTCATTGAGTGCTTGCTCCGATGTAGGTAGGATGCGTGTCTTGTTCGTCGCGAAGAAGAGGTTCTTGATAACGAAGATCTCACCTTTCTTGACAGGAGTTAGTTGGACATTCATGCTATCTCCTACATATGCGATATCCATATCAAGTGTATCGTAACCTATTTGTGCTATATGTAGCATGTATTGAGGTCCTTCTTCGAGCATATGCTTTGTACTTCCTGTTGTGGAGTCAGTTTGTAAGCTGTATGCGTTTTCTGTGAGTCCACGCTTTCGAATCTGTACCATTGCAGGAATAACCTCTCCTGTCTCCTTATTAGTTACGCGCACGCGGAAGACAGGTCTGTGCTTCATCTTGATAGTTACATACGATTTCGAGCCCGGTTGGTCTATTTCGAAATGCTCTGTAGCATCGTAGTAGTTGTCTGCTTTCGCTACGACAGTGTATGCTCCGAGTGGGTGTTTCTGTTTAAGCCCCTTAGGTGTGATTTGTTTCTCACGCAAAGCCACTTTTCCATTCTTGTCGGCAGTCGTTTGTATGCGTGCCATCTGTAGAGGAGAGTTGGTGTCTTCGTCCACTACGCTATAGAATGTGTATGCAGGAGGTGGTGGTACAGGGCGTGCAGTCTTACCTGGCACTTCAAACTGTATGGTGAACTTGGCACCGATAAACAAGTTATTGAGTATGGTGTTTCCGTTCATTGCGAGCATGGTGTTTGTTTTTTGCAATAATACATCATTAGCAGCAAACTCAACAGGTAGTGCGGCTGCTGTCTTATTGGTATTGAGCACGCCATATTCAGCAAAGAGTGATACACGGTAGTGTACATGTTCAGGTCCAAAAGGCAGACGCTCGCCTGGTTTTACTTTAGGTTGCTTTTGGTATGGCTGTGCTTGTAACCACTCGTCCAAGTCAATACCTATTTCAGCAGCTACACTTACTTCTGGTTGTGCAAAAGTGATAGGTGTATTTGTTTGTCCATTGATAGCATGTATGCCCATGCCGTATGGTTCTAAGAGTGCAGGGTCATTAACGGTGATGTCGTATTTTCCTTTGTGCGAATAGTTACCGAATACAGAGTATCCGACCTTCGCACCTACCATAAAGTAATATCTATCAAATTGCGCACCGAACATAATAGGAACTCCCACTTGCATCATATTACGCGTTTCGCGCATATTATCAAAGAGGTAGTTATAGGTAGCGCCATATGTGAGGTCTTTTCTGGTTGCTTGGAATCCATATGTAGAGGTGGAGTTGAGATAACGGAAGTCCACACCTACCTCAAAGAGGAATTTCTTGTATGATAAGTTATATGTGAAATCCAATCCGGCACCGATACCTCCTTTGAGTTGCTGCAGAAGATTGTTTTGATTGAGCGTTCCAGCGCCCCATAGCAGGTTGTCATTACCCGGTGTTATTTTATCCATCATTGCTGCATAACCCGTACGGAAACCGAGGTTAAAGAGCGAGATTACTTCTGTCTTTGGGTTCTCAAGTTGCTCTTGGTATTTTTCCCAATCTCGTAGTGCTTTCTCTTCTTTTGCTTGTATTTCGGCTTCTTTTTTGAGTTTAGCCTCTTCTCTTTCTTCGGCTATTTTAGCGCGTTCTGCTGCCACTTTAGCGCGTTCCGCAGCTTTAGCGTCACGCTCTTTCTGTGCAGCTGCTTTTTTCTTATCAGCTTCTTTTTTCTTCTTAGCCGCTGCTTTTTGTTTTGCTTTTGCCGCTGCTGCTTTTTTCTTTGCAGCTTCTTTTTTCTTTTTCTCTGCCTCTTTCTTTTTCTTTTCTGCAGCAGTCTGTGCGACAGGTGCAGGATTAGGCATTGCGGCAGCGATAGCGTCTGCGCAGTTCAAACTGAGAATAACACTTGCAATCAGTATATTACGAAATAAGTTTGTCATATCTGTGTTCTCCTATTTTCTTGATTACTTGTTAATGATAAATTTGAAACTGCGTGATTTCTTGTCTGTTATAACACGCAAGAGATAAAGTCCATCTTCTTCTGGAGTAGGAATAGTGCAACCGCCATCTGGTATTTGGAATTGCATTCCTTCTACCACTTTTCCGCTTGCATTGATCCATTGTGCATAGCATTCTATATCTTTTTCTCCTTCGAAGTCAGCATTAACAAACACTTTGTCTCCCGCCAAGGTAGAGTAGGTAGCTGTGATGTTAAGTGCGTCAGGCGCGAAGTTATGTGTCTTGTTATTTTTGTCGAATGCTTTTGCGCATGCGCAAGTGGTTACTTCGTCTGCTTTTCCTTTATTGATGGTGAAGCATACATAGTATGCGTCATTCTCATACTCGCCATTTGGCAGGTCATAGAAGTTAAGATTAGAAGAAACTTGTCCTTCTACAGCCGTACTATCGGATGTGCGGTACCATTGGAAGTCGCTCAGTTCCTTACCCTCAAAGCTACTTGCGAGTAGTCCAAGCACATTATCATAGCGCTGTGTAATGACATCGTTGTCATAATTAATCATGAAGTTCATTGTTGTGTCTGCGCCACCACAATCCGATTTGATAACCAGATGGATACCATATGTTGTTTCTGGTTTAGCTGTCTTTGGGATAGTGATTTTGAAGTACTCGTCAGTTATTACAAGTTGCTCGTTTTTAAATCCGGCAGCGAGCGCTGCATCATCAAATTCGATAGTAACATTATCTCCGTGGAGGTTCACATTGCCCTCGTTGGTGTAGAATACTTTACCTACATACTCTTTCCCGTCTTCAGGACAAGGAATCTCAATTCCGTCGATAGAGAATACATATCGTCCGATGGTTACCCTGATAGGTATACTATCTACGGCAGATTGTCCTACGCAAAGGTTGCTACTATTACGATAGATGAGTACATATGCACTATAAACGCCTGATTTCTCATAGTAGTGAGGTACGGAGTCTTTATTAGTGAGGTCACTTTTTCCGTCGCCGAAGTACCATTCAATCTTCTCGTATTCATAATCTGGGTGGCAAGCAAAATGCACAGTATCTTCACCACAAAGGTTATTCTCTGTATCGGCAGAGAATATTTGTCCATTGATAGTAATGTATTGTGTAAGTGGTTTGGTGGCACCGCCGGCAGAGTAGCCGTATGACTCATTTTTAGTAAAACCGTACACATGGGCGATGAAGTTAGAACCATTGCTCTTGAGTGTATGTGTGGCAGCAGCATTACCTAAACTAATTTGCGCATAGTAGTATCTATTAGAGCCGCTTACTGGCTTGAAGTTAGCAGCAATAGATAGGCTATCGAGTGTCATGAGGTCCGGTTGGTCCGTTACTACATTTACATAGTGGCTGGTGGTACCATTCTTACTTGCGTAAGTAGCAAATGTAACTTGGTCAATCTGCTGCTCAATAGGGTTTACCCAAATCATAGCAGGGTCTCCATCTTCTACATTATCAGCTTTTTTTGAAGCCATGAATAGGTGTGTAGCGCATGGGCATGAGGTGGTTATTACGCAGCTACCATCCTTTGCGTATTCTCCTTGTTCGCCAATCTTACATTCCCAATATTTTTTTGTATCTTTTGTAAAATCAAAAGTATGAACTACTGTACCATTGATGCGTACTTCAGTTCCATCATTTAGTGCCAATATGCGGATGAAATCTACATGTCTTCCTGCTGAAGTAGATAGGACAAATGTATTTCCCCAGTATTTGGTAGGCATTGCTTGTGAGAAGATATGGTCACGCTCTTTTGTTTGGTATGGGATATTGGTGTGTGGGCATCCTTGGAATACAGCAATCTTCTTTCCATCTCGTGCTCTAACGAATGTACCAGAAAGGTCACCTGCGTGATTATCTTTCTTGCCAGTCCAAACATACCATACTTGTCCCTTCATTAGTACAGGTGAGTGAAGCGTATCGCGGCCATATTTGTATTTTACTAATTCTAATTGTTCTGGTGTTAGTAGTGAGGAGTCGTTCGTGAAATTAAGCACACCTAATGCCTCGTTGATTGCTTCTGTATTCACGGATGGGCAGTAGTCAATGATAGTATTATCCTCTGCTGCGATTACAGCAAAGTGAGAACCTTGTGTAGCGCTCGCGCCACCATGGTCAGATGGAGTGTAGGTCTGAATGATGTATTCATCCAATAATGATGCAGTAGGTAGCACATTAGTGGCATCAAAAGTGGCTCTCTTGTAGTTTGTAGCAAAAAGGGAAATATTTGCCGTAGATGTAACATGCAATGCACATGTATCTACTTTCTCAGAATTTGTAGAGTAACAAACCTTACCGCTTGTTTCCATTGCACTGCGCGCATTGCTTACCAATACATTGCCCGAGTATAATTCTATCAATTGCATTTGATTAGCGGTTACTGCTATTGTCTCTGAATAACCAGTAAATGGATTGCTAATCGTTACTTGGCAATCCTCACGCGAAGAAATCGATAAAGAAAGAGTTAAATCGTTGTTCGGGTCTTGGTCTGCTTGCATGAAGGTAACCCAAAAGTCCTTACCTTCTGTTGATTGACCATCAACAACTGTTTCCGCCATGGTGCCCATGAACGGCATTGCCGAAAGGCAGAAAAGAATTCCAAAAAATAGATGTTTTTTCATATTGATAAATTGTGTTAGATATGCATATAATTTCACGCTGCAAAGATACACAATTTTTCTCGCGTGCGCGTGTATATTTTCACGAAAAATGTGTAAAAATTGACACTTTACTCTATTTTTGTTCCTAAAAGGGTATATTCCTCCCCATTTCGAACTATAATTACCTGATTACTGCGTATTCGTTTGTATATTGTAGTCGAAGATTGTGTGGAGAGTGGAATATCTGTTGTGAGGTCTCCATAGGCATTCCCAAAGGTCTGCTCAAGGAGAATAAAATCGACTGATTGTCCTTGTTTGTCTCCCCAAATGTAGTCCGCTAATTGAGGATAATCGATGAAAGGATTACGGTTGCCTTGAATTTTATTGACCTCAATAGCGCGTTGTTTTTCTTTGTTGCTGACAGGGTCCATCTTGTGCCATTCAAGTAGTAAATCGCGCAGCCATGGTTGGAATTCCTGCCAGTGTATGTTAGTCATTGCTTTTGCCGCATCGCCGCTTTGCTCCCATTGTAGCGAATCACCATAGCAAGTGGCAATATAGAAGTATGCACGCGCGAAATCTCCTTTGTATTCGTCTGCAGGGCAGAATACTTTCTGTAACCCATATGCACTACCATTACCAGTAGCAAAACTTCCATTCCAGAAAGTGGTGTCGGAGGGTATGCCGGGCGCATGGTTGGACTTGCTGCGATTAGCAGAGTAATCTGCCGGAACCAAGTGGAAAAGATCGCAATATGCTTCGTTTACATCTCCTCCCCACCATGATTTCGGGAACATATGTTCGATATCTAACTCCAATACGCTCGCCGTCGGGTTTGCAGGGTTAAAATAGCGCGTTTCATTGGAATACATATCTAAAACGATGTTATTGGTGGTGTCGCGGTCGGTGTGGTAAAAGCCATCCCATGTTTTCTTATTTCCGCTACCGTATTTATACCTTACGCCGCAATGTATGATGGCACCTAATGTTGATTTGAGTGCTTCGTCTTTCAATCCTTGCGCATCTTCGTAGTAGAATGCAGGCATAGGACCTATCGCCATACAACTGGAATCCACATCAAAAACGGGTGGTGTATAGATGTATCCTGTCAGTTTGATTGGCATTTTCTGTGTGGTATATAATCCATTATTTCCCTTTGCGCGCACATACAATGTGTCGGTCACAGAAGTCATACTTTTGAGGAAATAGGATAAGTTTAATTCACCACCATGTGGAGGTAGCGTAGTGGGTGAAATGGCGAAATTAGTGCCTTTGAATAAAGAGAATTGAATGTCTCCGACGGTGTTTTTACCAACTATTTGTATGTTAGTAATGTCGTTTATAGGTTCGCCATCGATAAGTGCTTGACTACCTAAATCCAATACATAGGGCATTTCAAAACTTGCTTGTTGCGTTTGTGGCGTGGCTAATTCAAACTCAATCTTAGCTACATACCATCGGTTGTTTTTAGTATTGTTAGCACTGATAGTGATAGTATTGATATCGCGATTGAGTGTGAGTGTGTAAGGCATTATATCGGTGCGATGATTAGGTATCCAGTCCACCTGTTGGTCACATACGGTGATGCCATAATCTTTGGTTGAGTCTGTTTTGTTAGCATAGCAAGCCGCATAAACGGTAAGTGTGGAGATTGAATATGTGGTATTCAGTCCTAATGTGAGTTCGCCTTTTGCAGAGGCTGTACCGCCTTTGATACCAAAACCAGGTTTGGCACGATATATATTATTGGCAAGCACTATCTCGTTGACACAGTTACTCGTTGCACTTTGAACAATATTGGTTAGTTCGGTTGTTTTGCTACTTGAGTCAGCATTGCCGCTATTAAAAACAATAGTGTATGTTTCAGCCCCAATGAATGTACTGATAGTAAGCAATATGAAGAATAAATAATGTCGCTTTTTCATGGTGGTCAATAAGTAGTTATTGTTTTTTAACGACAGCCAGTAATAGATTGATAAGCACATACCATACGATGCAAATTGTGCCTGCGAATAAGGCAAACTCTATATGCTTTGTAATAATAGCTTTCGTGATACAGTAAGCAATCAGGATGACGCAACCAATTAGGAAAAGAATGATGACAAGTCTCTGTTTGGCGAATGATTTGAAGCTAAAGAATGGAATTTCTGCATTCAGTAGATAGCAACTGATAAATGAAATCCCAATCAGTGCCCAACCCATCCAATCAAAGGCGAGTGCAGCATATGGCATGCAGCATATACCTCCCCAGAAGATGGCATTGGCAGGTGTAGCCAAACCAATAAACGAGTCATGTTGGCGTTCGTCTATATTGAACTTTGCCAATCGGAGAGCCGAGAAAGCAGCCATTAAGAGAGCCAGTCCGGCCCACCAACCTAATAGCGGTTTGAGATAGCAGAAGAGTAGCATCGCGGGTGCCAAACCGAATGTGATGACATCTGCTAAGGAGTCTAACTCAATTCCTATTGGACTAGGTGCTTTTAGTAAGCGAGCAGACAAGCCGTCAAAAAAATCAAAGAAGGCGCCACCCAGAATAAAAAGAAATGCCCAAATGAAAGCACCTTGAGTTGCCAAATATACAGCAATACCACCGCATAGAAGATTGCAGCATGTGATTGAATTAGGAACTAATCGCTTGATATTCATAATGTTTTATTTTTCTAATTGTTTATACACAAAATAAGTAATGATAAATGTAGTGATACTACAGCTATTAGCAATCCAAAAGAAAGTGGAATAACCAACCATCATCTCCAGCGTACCTGCTATAAAACCAGGTATCATCATTGAGAGCGCCATGAAAGCAGTACAAATGGCATAATGCGATGTTTTATAGGAACCTTCTGAGAAGTACATCATAAACAACATGTATGCTGTAAACCCAAAACCATATCCAAACTGCTCAAAGCAAACAGCAGTGCCAATAATCCACAGAGAAGTAGGTTGAACAATACTGAGGTAGATATATACAAAACTGGGGAGCGTTAGCGCAGCTGCCATTAACCATAGTGAGCGTTTTAACCCACGGCGAGAGATATAAATACCACCGAGAATACCACCTACTAAAAGGCAGATGACACCTATTGTCCCGTAAATAAGACCTACGGTATCGGTGTTTAGACCTAACCCACCTCCGATAATCTGTTGATAATCAAACCCAAGAAAGGTACCAATGCGATAAGTGACTGCACGCGAGTCCACTAAGAAAGGTTGGCATAGTTTGATGAGAAATCCTTCACTTAAGCGATATAAGAGCATAAAAGCGATAGCTAATCCACATCCTTTTTTGGTGAAGAAGGTGGAAAATGACTCGCCCAATTCCCGCCATATGTTTTTTGCGTTAGTGGTAGTACGCGGAAGGTCATCTTCTGAGTGCGGTAAGAGGAAAGTATGATATAGCGTAATAACGAGCATCAGTATGCTGGTGATGCCTAAAGTGATTTGCCATGAGAGAGGTATATTGCCCGTATAAAACTCAATACGTCCTGCTATATAAACCAACACGCCTTGTGCAAAGACAGATGCGATACGGTAGAATGTAGAACGAATACCCACAAAAGCTGCTTGGCTTTTCTCGTCATGCGCCAACATATAATACCCATCTGCAGCAATATCATGCGTAGCAGATGCAAAAGCGGCAATGATAAATAGGATAAGTGTAAACCTAAATGTACTCACTTCTGTAGCTTTGGTGGCAATAGCCTCCGCTTCTGGGTGGGGTAGGCTGATTGTGAGTAAGATACACAATGCCGTGAGCAGTATTTGCATGGCGATTATCCACCAGCGTTTAGTACGGATGATGTCCACAAATGGACTCCATAACCCCTTGAGAAACCAAGGGAAATAGAGTAATGTGGTGAAAAAAGCTAATTGATCATTCGGAACACCCATCTTGGCAAAAAGCATGACAGAAATGCTATTTACCAAGAAATAAGGGATGCCTTCTGTAAAATATAATGTAGGCACCCACCACCATGGGGATTTGTTCTTTATGACCATTCTGTATTTATTGGAAAGGAGAGTAACCCATAATGAGTACTCTCCTTAAATATATTGCGTGCGCGCGCGATTACTGGAAATTAGCGCGGTTATCCTCTATATCTGCCTTGTCTTCCATAATCTGCATGGCTTGATATGGAAGGTATGCAAAGCGTGCTGCTAACTGTGCTTTCTCTGCCTCTACATTGAACTCCTCATTAGTGTTCATTGCCATACCTGTTTGTATGAGGAATACACCCATATTGCCTTGAATAGGTTGACTGAGTTTATTCTCGCCCAATGCAATAGCTGTTCCGATTACACTTGGTTCCATACCTGCATTACCCAAACGAGTGTCAGCTAATGAAACGCGCTCTACAGACTGAATAGACTGACCTAATACTTCTGCTGCTGCAGCAAGTGTCTCTACACCATTGAGTTGTTCCTTGATATAAGCAGCTTTAGCATTGTTTGTTGCTTCGTAAGTTAATTCAGCACGAACAGACTCCAATGAGCGATATTCACTATCGTTTACCTCTGCGAGAGCAGCGATGATGAATTGTTGACCGCACTCGAATACATCTGATACTTGACCTTCTTTGGCTTCGAATGCCCAACGAACGATAGGACGGCTTGATTTGAGTTGTCCTACTTTGTCTGTGGTAGCAGTGAGGTTGTATTGTGGTATAACAGCCATACCTGCCTCTTGTGCAGCGGTTTCCATTGCTTCTAATGTAGGATTAGCTACAATAAACTGCTTAGCATTATTATAGATAGTAGAATAGGTTTTGCTGGATGGTGTAACGCTGCGTGAGAGGATAGCCAATTTTACTTTTGGCGTAGCAGCACTCACTTCCATTACCTCATATGTTAATTCGCCCATGCCCTGTGCGATGGTGAATTGTCCACCACGCTTGGTTGCAAAAGCTTTCTCGGCGATGTTTTTAGGCAACTCATTAGCGGTGAACCAACCTAATTCTTGGTCTTCGCCTTCAGGAATGATGGCTTTTAACTCGATAGAATCGGGCATGCTATAACCACATTGCATAATGCGAGCCATTGCATAGGTGTTGTTCTCAAAAAGAATATCGGTACAATCACCAACCTTGGCACCCTTCGCAAAAGCAAATTCTTTAAATTGTGCAGGAACGGTAGATTCCGAATAATCAAAGCCATCATACATGATATCTGAATTGGTATTTACAACCAATGTGATGTCTTCTGCTGTTTGGAAATCCTCTTTGAGATTATTCATCAATGCTTCTTCAGCCTTGAAATCATCCTCTGATGGTACAATGTCGTATGCTATATATTTGATAGCACGATTAGGTGTTTGTTTGTATTGCTCTTTGTGTTTTTTGTAAAGCGCTTTAATGTCTTTTTCATTCACGCTCACCAAACTATCTGCTATCGCGAAGTATGGCTGCATTACATATTCGATGGATACTCCTTTTTGGCGTGCGTCGAAAGCATACTGTGCCTCTAAGGAGTTGACTTTAAGCAAGTGCTGCAAAAGGGCTGTATATTTCTCTTGCATATAGGTGATACGAAGTGCTTTCTCCCAATACATCCAATAGTTTTTTGCTTGCTGTAGATTAGCATCTTCAGCCTCTTCGCCTTCTTGGTTAATGGCTTGCAAAAGGTTGATGACTGCGTCACGGTTGAATTGACCATTCTCATCCATGAATGTACGACGACTTGCAATGATTTGGTGTGGATTCTCGCCAATGCACAATTCTTTTAACTCATCTGCAGTGATAGCCATACCGATTTTCTCTGCCTGTGCACGCATGGTGTAGTCCATTACCAACATACTCCATACTTGATTGCGCAACTGAGTAGTCATCTCTTCGTCAAAGTCAGAGCGACCTGTCTCTAATTTATATACTTCGGTTAACTGCTCATTGGCTGCTTCGTACTCGGTATAGTGTACTTTGTTACCCTCAATAACGGCAACATTCTCGCGGCTGCGATGGAAGAAACTACTACCTGAGTTAAGGAAGTCACCCAAAATAAATGCTAACATGGCAATACCTACCACTGCGATTAACAGGGCGCCATGATTTCTAATTTTTTGTAAACTTGTCATTTTTGTATGTTATTTTATTATGTTACAATATGAAATATGCCTTAGAAATTAGGATTAGTAGATTCCTCAAGGTAAGCGCGATATGGCTCGCATGTACCATTGTAATTTTGAATTCTACCATTTACCAATACTGTGTCACCTACAGCTACTTGGTTGATGTGTGTGAATTTCCCAGAAGCGGTTTTGCAGTAAGTCTGGTAGCAAGTAGCATAAGACATTCCGTCGGAGATATTAAAGGTGATGTTGCCATACGACCCCAATGATGTTGTCTCTACGCTGGTTACTACACCACGGACGCGGTATGCTTCGGGAGTCATGGCCTTAGACGCTAATGCGCGAGCTATATTCTCTGCTTCTGTAACGCTGATTTCATTTTCCTTTGGCGCTGGGCAACCAGGGAAAGCAGGGAAAATCTCATTGAAATGCGCATTGTTCGATTGATATACAAAGCACGCACCCGATGACTCATAGATACCATTGTAGTTGGTCATGTAGCAACTAATCACTACGAAATCGCCTATCTTGACACACTCCAAATCAGGCAACTTGGCACCAAACTTACCCAATAGACGATAAGCATAGAAAGTCTTCGTTCCCTCTCCATCTTCGCGCGAACTGAGATAAACAAAGTCATTACCATACTTGGGGAAATCAGTGTTGAAACTCTCGTTACGGTTGAAACTGGTCACCCATCCCTTGATGAAGTATTTTTTCTCAGATACTTCTCCCGGTTTAAGCTTTTTGGCAATATTAACAGCTTCGTTCACGGTGAGCGTTCCCTCAGGAACACTAAAACCTTCTGGGTCTGGAGTAGGATCTGGGTCAACTACCACAGGAATAGTATCCAAATTGTTATCGTTATTACCAGGACCATTGATATATGCAGGTTCTGAGCAACTAAATAGCGCGAATGCGGCTACTACAACAGGAATAAAAGTGTATTTCTTCATAACTACAAAATTTAAGCCTTTCTGCAAAAGATATGCACATAATGCACAATACTATCAAAAAAGCGTGCAAAGATACTAAAAATATTTCGCGTGCGCAAATAAATAAAGAAAAAAGTGAAAAAAAACACAAAATTCTTGCGAGTGTCAAAAAAAAGTTGTAATTTTGTCCGCTTTTTCGATTGTAGGGTATAGTGTGCCCTTTTCAAAAGCATTTTTTAATAACAAACAACGAGGGCGAGAGTGCGTAGGAGCACTCGCTTTCAATTAACATTTAGGAGGATAAAACTATAGCAACAATCCCTAACAGACCACGCGGTGGTCGTGTTATCAAAGAGGACCCTAACCGTATCAATGATAAGATACGCGGAGTTCAACAAGTACGCCTTATTGGCGATAATGTAGAGCAAGGCATCTACTCGTATCAACAAGCTATGCAGATGGCTGATGAGATGAATCTCGATCTTGTGGAAATAGCAGCAAATGCGAATCCACCTGTGTGTCGAATCATCGACTATCAGAAGTTCCTCTATGCGCAAAAGAAAAAGCAGAAGGAAGCGAAAGCCAATGCGAAAAAGATGGAAGTGAAGGAGATTCGTTTCGGTCCTCAGACAGATGACCACGATTACAACTTCAAGCTGAAGCATGCTATTGAATTCCTCAAGGATGGAAACAAAGTGAAGGCATATGTGTTCTTCCGTGGTCGTTCTATCGTGTTTAAGGAGCAAGGTGAATTATTGCTCGCCCGTTTTGCCAATGACTTGGCTGAGTATGGCAAACCAGAAAATATGCCAAACTTAGAGGGAAAGAGAATGATACTCAACTTCAGCCCTAAAAGTAATAAATAGCGAATCAAACAAACGCCCGTAGGCCTACCTTGTTTATGTGCTGCCTAACGGACGAATTATTAACAATTTAAATATTTTACAAAATGCCAAAGGTAAAGACTAATTCCGGTGCTAAAAAGCGTTTTACGCTTACCGGAACCGGTAAAATCAAGCGTAAGCATGCGTACAAGAGTCACATTCTTACGAAGAAGACTAAAAAACAAAAACGCAACCTGACACATGTTGCTTTAGTAGATCAAACGAATTTGCGCTCTGTTAAAGAGTTGCTCTCTATTCGTTAAGTATTAACCACCAAATTGAAAGGAAAGAAAAATGCCAAGATCAGTAAATCACGTTGCTTCGCGCAACCGTCGTAAAAAGATCATGTCGCTTACCCGTGGTAACTTTGGTGGCCGTGCTAATGTATGGACAGTCGCTAAAAACACATGGGAGAAAGGTTTGCAGTATGCTTACCGCGATCGTAAGAACAAAAAACGCACATTCCGTGCATTGTGGATTCAGCGTATCAATGCTGCAGCTCGTCTTGAGGGATTGAGTTACAGTCAGTTGATGGGTACTCTCAAGAAAGCGGGTATCGTTATTAACCGTAAAGTACTTGCTGACCTCGCTATGAATCAACCGAAAGCTTTCAAAGCAATCGTTGACCAAGCGAAGAAAAAAGCAGCGAAATAACGAACAATAGTTCTTACATCTTACACAAAAGAGCTCGCAAGTGCGGGCTCTTTTATTTGTGTATAGGTGCTTATAATTGCTTTTCTCAATGCAGTGTGAGCTAGACAATACCTAGACTATATATAGACGATATAAATACTATCACTACCCCGTTCATACTACGTTCATTATGTCTTTTGGGGTAGTATCGCGGGATTCTATCCCACTTGACTTTGTTACCTTCACGCACATCCTTGCGCGAGCCTTATCTCACTTCCTCTCCCGTCACGGTATATACCTTCTCCCCGCGGAGGATATAGATTTGACCGTTATAGAGAATCTTCCTTGCCTGCTTGCGTGGATCATCAGATATAATATCAAACAGCCCCTCTTCGCCACTTAATGTAGTAAACGTGCCATTGCTTTGGTATATGGGGGCGTTTTGCGTATCAACTCCTTCAATGGTATATTCATATTCGGAAGATGGGGTGAGATTGCCCAAAGAAATGACAAAATAATCGGTGGAACTATTGGTGGTATCCATCTTTTGCCTGTAGATAGAGGGTGCAAACTGTTGGGAGGAGATGATCTTTCCGTTTTCGTCCACGAGGAATTGTTGCTCCAGTATGCTATTTTTGTATAACTTTACCTCGTAATGCCAAACACGTACATCCGGAAACCACGTGAGCAAGGCACTGGTGTCTGTGATATCCATCACATTCGAGGCCTCTGTCCCAAACTCATAAATACCTTTGAAATAGTCTGCGTATGCAGGGATGGCTTTATAGGCATCGACAGCTCCGATAGGGACAAAAAGGCATACATTATTTTTTATTACACGCATGAATGGGCTCTTATTGGAACCGGTACAATCAGGTGGGGTTTCTCTGTCAATAAAGACAGATTTCATTTTACTCATTTCTGCAGTTTGGCGCACTCCATCCACTCTAAAACAATCTCCGGTATGTGGATCCAATGGATTTCCACATATAATCTCATCCCCGAGTTGTGCGACATTTTTAGGAATGAAAAACTTTTCCATCGCGATATTTCCGCGAAATGCCAATGTGCCAATTGAAGTAACTGTCTCCGGGATGGAAATACTCTTCAAAGAAAAGCAAGCATAAAAGCATTCAAGACTAATGTTAGTCAAAGCAGGTGGCAAATCAAGATGTTCCAAACTTGTACAAGCATAGAGCGTATATGGGGGTATAGATGTCATAGATCGCGGGAATTGTATCTCTCTTAGTCCGATACATCGCTGGAAAACTACAGATCCTAAGTGTTGGATACACTCGGGTAGTATCACTCTTTGGAGTGTAGCACAGTATCTAAATGCCTCATACCCAATAGATTGAAGATTTGGAAGTGCAAGCTCAGTAATGCCACTGCAATTAAAAAAAGCAGCATTCCTTATGCTTGTAATTGTGTTGGGCATGGTGATGGAAGAAAGATAAGTACCTAAAAAAGCCTTTTCTCCAATAGATGTGACTGTATACGTCGTATTTTCAAATGTAACAAGTTCTGGTATGTTGATAGAGCCAGAATAAGTACTCGGCTCACTTCGCCAAACCGGTGTTGTCTCATTCGGATAAGTAACTGTTGCTGTATGCGTAGCGTCGTCCAGTAAATAGTAAATCCCGTCTATCTCTACACCATTGGCAAAGAGAGATAGAGAGAAGCATGTGCATAATAATGCAAGTAAGTAGAACTTTCTCATTCTATTTATTGATTTTGAGTTTGTATCTTTTGTTTGCAGAAGTTGAGTATTCTAATAGCGTTTTTGGTGTCAGGATGTTGAGAGCCAAGAACCTTCAAATATATCTCAACTGCTTTCTCAAATTGCAACTCTGCTTGCCGATAATCGCCTTTTTTGAAATAAATGCCGCCTATATTTAACGAAACGGCTGCTACTCTTCGTAGGGGCACTTTAGGATTATTGGCAAATGTATCTCGTACTTCTTCCCAAAGCTCCGCCGCCTTATCGATCTGACCTTGTTGAAAACACACCCCGGCTATGTTATTTTTGCTCTCGGCAATGTCGAGAGAATTATCTTGTTTCTCGCGGATCTTGAGTGCGCGTTTGTGACAGTCCATAGCTTTCTTGAGATCTTTCTTTGCGCGGTAGAGTTCGCCTAAGTTATTCAGCGCCTCCGCTACGATAGGGGAATTCTTTCCGTATTTCTTTTCGCGGATACTCAAAGAACGGTTGTACCAAGTCATAGCACTCTCCAGATCACCTTGTTTCTTGGCTATCAATCCCAACTCATTGCAGGTTGTTGCCATCTGCCCTGTCATCTCGCCATACTGCGTTTCGCAGATCCTATAGGCGCGCTCAAAGTACATCTTTGCCAAAGGATAATCAGCCATGATCTTCATTACAAACTGCCCGGCTTGCAGCTGATAATCCACATTGAGCGTATCCAGTGCTGCGCGTTTCTGAATATAATAGTTGGCGCTGTCGTTCTGAAACCTTGTCAAACAAGCTGAATAGAACCGGAAGCAGTCATCTTCCAAATCCCGTTTTTGTTTCTTATATTCCGCTTGGTTTCGATCGACCTCTTGCTGCAAAGCCTGTATGTTCTTTCCCCATTCCCGTAAAACCGCCTCGCGTTGCTCCATGCTGCCTTTCTCCCGCAAGAGCCGTTCGGCTTCCTCGGGGTTGCCGTTCTCTACGGCTTGTTGCATAAGGGTAGTTAATGAATCCATCCGTGCATAATCCGTCCGCGCCAGGACATTCGACATAGCCTGCAAGAGCGGTTCGAAATTCTCATACTGGCTCTCCAACTGCTGCTTCTGCTTCGCCATTTCCGCCTCGTTGATCTGCTTGGTAGCCAGTAATTGCTCGAGGCTGTCCAATCTCGCCTGATAGTATATCTCCACATTCTCACGCGCTTTCGTCTCTATCGCTTCGCGCTCTTGCATCAGTTGCACCTTGCTGACAAGTAGAATCTCCACAGGCACTTGGTCAGAACAAGGTATGCGCTTTCCGATGAGTTCTTGTTCAGCTGGTTCGTAACCGGATTTATAAATACTGGCGAAAGCGTATGCCTCGCCGTTTTGTAGGTCATGCAATAGCAACGAAAAATCACCATTTTCTCGGCTTGCTACTTTGTTATGTGAGCCTTGCAGACGGATGACGGCTCCTTCTATGGGCTGACCTGCCTGTCCTTTGCGGGCAATAGTCCGCACGGTACCCTCCTGCGTGATAGCCAGACAGGAGAGAGAAAGGCATAATGTGAATAATATAGATAGTATTCTTCTCATGGTTCTAATCGGAGTAATCTGAGAATTTTTGCTTGGAGTTCTAGGCTGGCAGGAACAAGCGGGAGGCGGAGATGGTTCGTAATAATGCCTTTTTGTGTGAGTACTGCTTTGATTCCAACAGGATTCCCTTCTGCAAAAAGTAACTTGACCATTTCGTCATATTGTGCTTGTAATGCTTCGTCTTGATTGTGTACAATACGGTTAAAATCATTAGGGAAGGCATTGCTTGCTACAGAGATAAGTCCTGCACCGCCTGCCTTCATTATTTCGCAGGCAATACCATCATCGCCGCTGATGACTAAGAGTGCATATTCGGCTGTTGTTGCTTGTTGCTTGCTTAATGCAATCAGTTGCTTGATTTGCTCCACATTGCCACTTGCTTCTTTGATACCCATAATCTTATCTGGGTATGCCTTATGGATTCGCATGACTGTATCAGGTAGCATATTCACGCCTGTGCGCCCGGGTACATTATATAAAATAATAGGTATAGGACTTGCCGCTGCAACGGCGCAGAAATGCTGGAATAATCCTTCTTGGTTAGGTTTGTTATAATACGGGCATACACTCAAGATGGCTGTAAAGTCACTGGTGAGTTCATCTTTCATATTCTTGAGGTCACTAATGACTTGCGCCGTGTTGTTACCTCCAACGCCTAAGACGAGTGGTAATGGAGTGGTATCATGTGTGGCTGCCCATTGTTTGGTATAGGCAACGATATGCTGTCTCACTTCGCGTTTCTCTTCGGCTGTGAGTGTTACTGCTTCGCCTGTAGTACCTAATACCACTAAGTAATCTACATATCCTGTTAGTTGTGTGTCTAAGAGACGGTCTAATGTTTCGTAATCAACTGATTGATCTGCTTTGAAAGGAGTAATCAATGCTGTGCCTAAGCCGTATAAAAGATGTTTAGTCATTGCTGCGTATAGTGGATAAGTATTGTACAATCAGGTTATATAACCAAGTTGCTTCTGGTTCTGCATGCTCGGTATCTAAATCGGGTGGTGAGATGAGCATATCGTGTATGCCCTCGCCCAAGTTAAGTCCCACTTTGAATGCTGCTTGTGTGTAAAGTGCTATGTAGCGTAGCGGTAAACAAGGGCGTGTAGTGAGGTCGATTAGTAAATCGTATTGCTCTGCTTGTAAGTCGGTGATGCTTTCTTGTTTGAGTTTGCCAAATAGGTTGAAATCGGTTGTCCCCAGTATTCTACTTTGTGGTAGAATGAGCGTGCTGATTTCTTTTTTAGGTGCGTATCCCCACATAGTAACATCCATCTGTCGTTTGAGTAAGTCTAAACGGATGGCTTTGATAGCATCGTTACGCTCTAAGTAGTCGCTTTCGTAGATAAGCATCACTTTGAGTGGTTTGTCAAAATGCGGAAAGCGATTCTCGCGTTTGGGTTGTTTGCCAAGCAAATAATTAAATATATACTCTTTGATATTCATAGGTCTCATTGTTCGTTTATGCGTTGTAAAAACTCTTCTTCCGTTACGAGAGGAATACCTAATGTTTCTGCTTTTTTGAGTTTCTCGGGTCCCATGTTGTCGCCTGCGAGGATGAAGGATGTTTTCTTGCTTACTGACCCCACATTCTTTCCGCCATGTCGCTCAATGAGTGCTTTGTACTCATCGCGTGTGTGTTGGCTGAAAGTGCCTGATATGACGATGGACATACCAGCCAAAGTGTCACCGACGGGTTCAGGTGCTGCTTCACCTTCCATCTGTAATCCTGCAAGTCGCAAGCGCGCTAAGAGTTCTAAATTATGTATATCCTCGAAATACCTTACTATATTTTCTGCAATCTGTGGTCCTACATCTTCAATAGCACATAACTGTTCTGCTGTAGCCCATTGGAGTGTATCTACAGTGTGGAAACGCCGTGCAATCTTTTTAGCGGTTGTTTCGCCCACCATACGGATGCCTAAAGCAAAGAGTACGCGGTGCCAAGGAATGGACTTTGACTGCTCTATACCATCTAAAATATTCTGTGCAGATTTCTCTCCTAAGCGTTCTTGTGCGGCTATATCTTCTAAGCGAAGACTATAGATATCTGCTATATTGGTCAGTAGTCCTTGTCGGTATAGCAAGTCGATGGTCTCCTCGCCTAAACCGTCTATATTCATTGCTTTTCGGCTAACGAAATGTATTATCTTTCCTTTTATTTGTGGTGGGCAACCGCTCTCGTTGGGGCAACGCCATGCAGCTTCTCCTTCTACGCGTACTAATGGTGTGCCACATTCGGGACAAGTGCTTGGAAATTCATAGTTTGGTAGTGGCGCGAGAGTGGCGCGAGAGTGGCTAAAATCTTCCCGTGAAGCACGAGCTGTAATCTTAGGAATAATCTCTCCACCTTTTTCTACCCAAACTTTGTCTCCTGGACGAATATCCAGTTGCCGGATGAAATCTTCGTTGTGCAATGTAGCTCGCTGTACGATAGTTCCACTCAGTTGAATAGGTTCTAAATTTGCTACAGGAGTCACGACGCCTGTGCGTCCCACTTGGTAAGTGATCTCTTTGAGCGTAGTGAGTTGTCGTTCGGCAGGGAACTTATAGGCAATCGCCCATCTTGGTGTCTTGGCGGTGTATCCTAATTCATTCTGCTGCTGTATGTCGTTGACTTTGAGTACAATACCATCGGTGGCAACGGGTAAGTTTTTGCGTGCAGTATCCCAATAAGTAATATACTCCATCACTTCGTCCACATTGTGGCATATTTTCACGGCATCACTTATTTGAAATCCCCATTGCTTGGCTGCTTTCAGGCGCTCATAATGCGTAGTTCCTGGCAGTTGCTCGCCTAACATATAGTATAAGTAAGCGTCTAATCCCCGTCTTGCCACTTCGCGTGGGTCTTGTAGTTTGAGCGTACCACTGGCTGCGTTGCGTGGGTTGGCAAAGAGTGGTTCTTCTTGTGCCTCTCGCTCTTTGTTAAGTTGTTCAAAACGCTCCCAAGAGAGCAATACTTCGCCTCGCAATTCAAATGCAGTAGGTATATTCTCTCCGCTAATTTGCCATGGAATAGAAGGGATTGTTTTTATATTGTCAATCACATTATCTCCTTGTAGTCCATCGCCTCGTGTGAGTGCTTTGGTGAGTTGCCCGTTCTCGTACCATAAGGAGATACTCAATCCGTCGTATTTGAGTTCGCAGACAATCTCTACGCCAGCAGGTAGTTTGCGCACCCAGTTCTCAATCTCTTCGCGCGAATAACTATTAGCAAGAGATAGCATAGGGTATTTATGTTTGACAGTTTCAAACCCCTTTCCATTTTCTGCTTTTGATTTTCCACTATTGGCTAAATCCGAGCCTACATGTTGTGTTGGAGACTTGGGGTCAAACATATCTGGGAAGCGAGTTTCTAATTCTTGCAAACGGCGCATTTTAGCATCGAACTCTTGGTCCGATATGGAAGGCTGATTAAGTACATAGTACTTATAGTTATTCTCCTCCAATTCTTTGCGCAATTGTAGTAACTCTTCCCGTTCAGGGGCTTCTATTTGAGAAAATAAATCCATCTATCGTATAATCACTTTTCGGGTGTAAATTTGTGTGTCGTAGTAGATGTGAATAATGTATATACCGGGTGTCAGTGGTGTTTCTACTTGTTGTTGTGTGTCAATTATCTCTTTGCGTTCGATGAGCCACCCGCTGGTGTTGTAAATAGCGTAGAACCCTTTCTTGTCACCTTGTACGGCATTGTAAATAGTGAGTGTATTGCTTTCGCCGGTGAGTAATTCGTTGGCGTTGATGCTTGGGGATGGGTCATAATTGAGTGTGCTATCTAATCGCAAACCAACTACCACAGGATCGTGGTCTGAATAGCGGAACATAGAGCGGTCACCGGACCTATCATAAGTGTAATAATCGTCTTCATCGGAATTGATATGTACTCCAGCGGCACCTGTCACTTGAGGGAATAAGGTGCTATTACTGATGGCATGGTCTAAATAACCGGCTAAACCGCCAAACATGTAACTATAACTGCTATCAGCATGAAAAGCGCGGTGCAAATCAATCATTCCTGCGCTGGCAAGGCGAGTGATAGGGTCTTCTTTGGCATAAGCATTCAAGTCACCCACAATGAGTAGGTCTTTCTCTTTGAGAGCAGATGAATAGCGTTTGTATTGATCCACTACAGACTGCGCTTCTTCTACGCGTGTTGCATTGAATGAACCTTGACCATCGCCTTGATTGGAATCAAGACCACCACCGACTCCTGATTTGGCTTTGAAGTGATTGACGGACAAGATAAAACGCTCACCTGTAGCTTTTTCGCGGAAGCAAATCATCTTCTTGCGATTCTCCACCTTGGTGTCGTTCTCTTGCAGTTTGCCGATAGGTTCTACTGTATTGGCATCATATATAAAACCAGCTTTGGTATAAGTACCATTCGGACTGGTATTGTCGTTGATATAGGT
The DNA here is from genome assembly GCA_045576595.1 of Paludibacteraceae bacterium. Taxonomy (GTDB): domain Bacteria; phylum Bacteroidota; class Bacteroidia; order Bacteroidales; family Paludibacteraceae; genus Colicola. The sequence goes on from JAZNGV010000002.1 coordinate 65,573, forward strand.
GTAATTGCGTTGGGGCAGTTTGGTATTGAGGTCGTCGGCTATCTCCTCAAGCGCTACTTGTCCACTCTCTATTTCCACTAAGGCATATATATCGGCATTGATGAATGTCAGTGCTTTGTTTACTTTGGTGCGCTGTATCTGATGCTCGCTATAACTGCTGGGACCCATGCTGCCCGAACCGGTGTTTGCTGCAAGGTAATACTCCAAATTGGAGGTGCATACTAATAAACAGTCCTCGCAGTCCGCAATATTAACCATCTGACGCACACTTGCTTGCTCTAAATCTTTTCTGCTATTACCCCTCCATTCTCCGCTCACCCATGTTAATTTAGAAGTGCTATTCACACGCACACGCAAATTGTAAATCTTTTCGCCACATCGGTGATAACCACTCACCCCCTCTAATAGCATCGATGCGGTGGAGTTTAAAGCCGCAATAGATGTATAGGCGCTTGAACGAGGATAAGCTTGATTAGTGGGAGTGAATAAGCGCCGTGGAGAAATAGTATAACTACCATTCGCATTGGAGCATACCACCATCGGCACATCAAAAACAACCGTTTGACCAATATAGGGCGCTAATTCTTGCGCACTCCATGTCGATGGGTCGCTGATATGAATCTGAGTAGCACCGATGCTATAAGGCGCAATAAACAGCAAGAGGTATAGAATAATTCGTCCTTTCATACCGAAATGATAAAATCGGCTACAAAAGTACAAAAAAATTTGCATTCTTCCAAAAAAAAGTGTAACTTTGCACTCGATTTTATAAAATGAGCACTAAACCAATGGAATTTTCTAAAATTTGGGAGAAAATACAATTAAAAAGATGGGGCAAATATATCATTACGATACTTGTCTTTGGAGTGATTTATGTCTTTGTCGGAGACCAAAGCATGATTCGTTTTGTGCAGCGCGGAAGGGAAATCCGTCACTTGGAGGAGCAGCGCGATAGATACATGGAGGAAACGGAAAAAGTGCGTAGAGAAATTCAATCGCTCACTCATCCCGATAGTTTGGAGCGCTTCGCGCGCGAACAATATTACATGCATAATGCGAACGAAGATATTTTTTTAGTGGACGAAGAGTAATCATTATTGATATGAGAAAATCAAATTATATATTAATGGCCGGCATGGCTATTCTTATAGCAGGAGCTATAATGAGTGTGTGCAAAGTAGAACCATATGCCGATTATGTACTCATAATAGGGGCTATTGTTATTATTGCGCGTGGGTTTGTGCGAACACACGAGAAAGACGACCAAAATAAAGAATAAGAACAGCCGTTTTTATGCAAGATAAAGTGCGTAATGAACATATCATTTTAGGTGTTGACCCGGGTACTCTTTTAATGGGATATGCTGTGCTGCATACGAAGGGACAACAGGTTGATATACTGGATTTTGGCGTGCTCGATGTGCATAAAATGGAAGGACAGTATCCACGACTGCAAAAGGAATTCTTTTTCTTGCAAGAACTCATTGATAAATACCATCCGTCTTGCCTGAGTATAGAGACGCAATTCGTGGATAAAAACCCGCAAACGATGATTAAAATCGTACATGCACAAGGAGTGGCAATAGCAGCTGCGCTGAGCAAAGATGTGCCAATATACGAGTATTCGCCTATGAAAATCAAAATGGCTATCACAGGGAATGGACATAGCACCAAAGAGCAAGTAGCAGATATGCTACAGCGATTCTTGCATATACCCGATGAGCAGATGCCCAAGAAATTAGATGCTACCGACGCGCTCGCTATAGCATACTGCCATTTCTTGCAGTTAGGACTGCCTCTCTCGCCTGCAGCAGGAGCGAAAGACTGGACTACTTACGCAAAACGAAAAGGACTAACAGACAAAAGTGCTACAAGCCCTAATGCCAAATTAATGGCAGCTTTAGCCTCAGCAAAAAAGAAAAAATGATAAAAAATACATTTCTTTCTTGCATATACAAAAAAAAAGCAGTACTTTTGCACTCACATTTAAATATTACAACTATGGCTTATAAAATTTCTACAGATTGTATCGCTTGCGGTACTTGTATCGATGAATGTCCAATGGGTGCTATCTCAGAGGGTGAAATCTATTCTATTGACCCAGATGTATGCACCGAGTGCGGAACATGTGCAGATGTATGCCCAAGTGGCGCTATTAGCCTCTAAGGAATACACAAAAATGCATCTTTTTGAGGGACTATTTGCGTAGCCCCTCATTTTTTTTATAAAAAATGTAAACCAAATGTTGCAAAATCCAAAAAAAAGTTGTACCTTTGCACGCTGAAAAGGAAAAATACTTAAAATACATATAAAACCATGTTGGACGCTTTTTTTAAGATTCATGATTTTTTAGTAGAACACTCTTTTATGCCTATACGCAGGCAGTTGATGGACGAAGTGGACTGGAATGACCGTCTCATCGCTATCAAGGGTGGACGAGGAGTCGGAAAAACGGACTTCCTATTGACTTGTGCGAAGGAGTTGGAGCAAGAATGGGAGAAATGCTTGGCTGCAGATATAGAAGCGAAGCGGAAAAGAAGACCTTCCAAACCAATACGCCCTTGTCTGTATGTAAGTATGAATGATTTTTATTTCGCAGAGCATACACTGGTGGAATTTGCAGGAAAGTTCGTAAAGGCTGGAGGAGAATATCTCTTCTTGGACAAGTTGTTCAAATATCCTAACTGGTCTAAAGAACTCAGAAGATGCCATACCAAGTATAAAAAACTGCATATCATCTTCTGCGCTACACCTGTTATGCCACTTGAGGATGACAACCATGACATTGGAGAGATTATCAAAACATATAACTTGCGTGGATTCTCATTCAGAGAATATCTGTCTATTCAGACCAAACGCCAGTTCCGCTCCTATACACTGGAGGAAATAATACAACACCATGCTTCTATCTCACGAGATATATGCGAGCAAGTGAAACCGCTTGATTATTTCGATGCGTATCTGCACCATGGGTATTATCCAAGCTACTTGGAAAGCAATAGCTTCGAAGTGGAGCTGCTCAAAACAATGAATACACAGTTGGAAGTGGATGTGCTCATGATTAAGCAAATTGATGTGGCATGCCTGCATAAACTGCGTAAACTACTATATATCTTAATGAGAGAAACACCATGCGCGCTCAATGTAAGTAGTATAGCAGAGGAAATCAAACTCAGCCGAGCTACCACAATGAACTATATCAAGTATCTCAAAGACTCAAGACTTATCAACTTGCTCTATTTGGAGAATAAAAACTTCCCAATGAAGCCATCGAAAGTATTCATGCAAAATACCAACTTGGCACAAATGCTGACTACCAGAGAATTGAGCAAGCAGGAATTATATGAGACTTGTTTTTATGCCAGCATACACGGATCGCATAAACTCAATGCTACCGAGCGTAGCGCGATGTTCATCGTAGATGGAAAGTACTATTTCGATGTGCGCGAGACAACACCACAACGCGATACTATCCGTCCAACGGCTATCGGTACACTTGAAACGGGTAGGGGAAATATGATTCCACTTTGGTTATTAGGATTCCTATATTGATTTAACAATACTAACATAAGTACAATTTTAATTTACAAAAAAGATGAAAGAAAAAAAGTTTATCACTTGTGATGGTAATGCTGCTGCGGCACATGTAGCCTACATGTTCACCGAAGTCGCTGCCATCTATCCTATCACGCCATCTTCTCCTATGGCAGAGAATGTGGACGAATGGGCTGCTGCAGGGCGTAAGAACTTATTTGGAGAAACGGTATTAGTACAAGAAATGCAGTCTGAAGCAGGTGCGGCTGGCGCTGTGCACGGAGCACTCAACGCTGGAGCACTCACTACTACCTTCACCGCTTCACAGGGATTATTGCTCATGATCCCTAATATGTATAAAATAGCAGGTGAGTTAATCCCATCTGTTTTCCATGTTTCTGCGCGTACGCTCGCAAGCCATGTCCTCTGTATCTTCGGTGACCACCAAGATGTCATGGCATGCCGTCAAACAGGATTTGCAATGTTGGCTGAGGCGTCGGTACAAGAAGTGATGGACCTTTCTGGTGTAGCACACCTCGCTACTATTAAGAGTCGCGTACCTTTCCTCAACTTCTTCGATGGTTTCCGTACTTCTCACGAGTACCAGAAAGTGGAAGCAATCGATATGGAAGACTTGCGCCCACTCGTGGACTACAAAGCTTTGCAAGAGTTCCGCGAGAGAGCACTCACGCCTATGAAACCTGTTATGAAAGGTATGGCGGAGAACCCAGATGTCTTCTTTGCACACCGCGAAAGCTGCAACCCATATTACAACGAGGTAGCAGATATCGTGAGCGATTACATGAAGGAAATATCTAAAATCACCGGCCGCGAGTACCGCCCATTCAACTACTACGGTGCTGCTGACGCAGAGAATATCATCATCTGTATGGGCTCTGCTTGCGAGGCTATCCGCGAAACAGTGGACTACGAAATGGCAAAGGGCAAAAAGCTCGGTATGATCAATGTGCACCTCTATCGCCCATTCAGCCTCAAATACCTCAAAGAAGCGATACCTGCTTCTGTAAAGCGTATCTGTGTGCTTGACCGTACCAAAGAACCAGGTGCTAACGGAGAACCATTATACCTCGATGTAAAAGATGCACTCGACGAACTCGGAATGAAGGATATCCTCGTAGTCGGAGGACGCTATGGACTCGGTTCAAACGATACTACGCCTGCACAAATGCTCGCTGTATTCGAGAACCTCGCTTTGCCACAACCTAAGAACCACTTCACCGTGGGTATCAACGATGATATCACCTTCACCTCACTCCCTGTAGGAGAAGAGATAGCAATGGGTGACGCTTCACTCTTCCAAGCTAAGTTCTACGGACTCGGTGCTGACGGTACAGTAGGTGCTAATAAGAACTCTGTGAAAATCATCGGTGACACCACCAATAAATACTGCCAAGCATACTTCTCATACGACTCTAAGAAATCTGGCGGATTCACTTGTTCACACCTCCGTTTCGGTGACGAACCTATCCATTCTACTTACCTCGTTACCACACCTAACTTCGTGGCATGCCATGTACAGGCATACTTGCAGATGTATGATGTAACACGCGGATTGCAGAAGAATGGTACTTTCCTCCTCAATACAATCTGGGAGGGAGAGGAACTCGCAAAGAACTTACCTAACAAGGTGAAGAAATACTTCGCCGATAATAATATCAATGTATATTATATCAACGCTACCAAGATTGCACAAGAGATTGGTTTGGGCAACCGTACCAATACCATTCTTCAGTCTGCTTTCTTCCGTATTACCGAGGTTATCCCTGTAGAGAAAGCAGTAGAAGAGATGAAGCACTTCATCGTGAAGTCTTATGGCAAGAAGGGTGAAGATATCGTCAATAAGAACTACGCTGCTGTGGACCGCGGTGGAGAGTATCAGAAACTCGAAATCGACCCTGCTTGGTCTAATCTCACTACTGAAGATTCCACACTCAATACTGAGAATGAACCAGAATTCATCACCAAGGTCGTTCGTCCTATCAATGGACAAGATGGCGACTTGCTCCCAGTAAGCGCATTCAAAGGCATCGAAGATGGTACATGGCCTGCGGGTACTGCTAAGTACGAGAAGCGCGGTGTGTCCGCTTTCGTACCGGTATGGACGGCAGACAACTGTATCGAGTGTAACAAGTGTGCATATGTATGTCCTCACGCTTGTATCCGCCCATTCGTAATGGACGAAGAGGAAGTGAAGGGACTGAACGGTGCCGCTACACGCGAGATGAAAGCACCAGCAGCACTCAAAGGTATGCACTTCCGCATTCAAGTGGGTGTGATGGACTGCCTCGGTTGTGGTAACTGTGTAGATGTATGTCCGGGTAATCCAAAACAAGGTAAAGCATTGCAGATGGTGGCACTCGAGTCACAACTCGCTGAGGCGGACAACTGGAACTACTGCGCAGAGAAAGTAACCAGCAAGCAAGATAAAGTGGATATCGCGGCTAATGTGAAGAATAGCCAGTTCGCTACTCCGCTCTTTGAGTTCTCTGGAGCATGCTCTGGTTGCGGTGAGACACCATACCTCAAACTCATCAGCCAACTCTTTGGTGACCGTGAGATAGTAGCAAACGCTACAGGTTGTACTTCTATCTACTCTGGTTCTGTACCTTCTACTCCTTATACTACTAACGCAAAGGGACATGGACCTGCTTGGTCTAACTCTCTCTTCGAGGACTTCTGCGAGTACGGTCTTGGTATGCAGATTGCGCACCGTAAGATACGCGAGCGTCTTGCTAACCTCATGGCGAAGGTACAAGAGTGTGAGAAATGCAACGACGAACTCAAAGCACTTGCTGCTGAGTGGATCGAGAAGCAGAACGATGCACAAGCTACTAACGCACTCTATGATAAGATTGTGGCTGCTTGCGAGGCTTGTGGTTGCGATACCTGTAAAGAGATACTCAACTACAAAGACCATATCGTTAAACGCAGCCAATGGATTGTAGGTGGTGACGGTGCTTCTTATGACATCGGTTACGGAGGACTTGACCATGTTATCGCTTCCGGCGAAGATGTGAATATCCTCGTGCTCGATACTGAGGTGTACTCTAACACCGGTGGACAAGCATCTAAATCTACTCCTCTCGGTGCTATCGCTAAGTTCGCTGCGGCTGGTAAGCGTGTACGCAAGAAAGACCTCGGTATGATTGCTACCACATACGGATATGTTTATGTAGCACAAATAGCTATGGGTGCTGATCAAGCACAGACACTCAAAGCTATCCGCGAGGCAGAGGCGTATCCAGGACCATCACTCGTCATCGCTTACGCACCATGTATCAACCATGGTCTGAAAGCAGGTATGGGTAAGAGCCAAGCTGAGGAAGCAAAGGCTGTTGAATGTGGTTACTGGCACTTGTGGCGTTACAACCCAATGATGGAGGCAGAAGGAAAGAACCCATTCTCACTCGATTCGAAAGAACCTAAGTGGGAACTCTTCCAAGACTACCTCAAGGGTGAGGTACGCTTCGCATCTGTGGCTAAGCAGTATCCAAAGGAGGCAGAGGAACTCTTCCAAGCTGCTCAGGAGAATGCACAATGGCGTTACAAGTCTTACCTCCGCATGCTCGGTACTGAATGGTAATAAGAGTTACCGAATGGTAATAAGGTACGCGCGTACGCGTGTATATGATAGAGAGAACCACCTTCGGGTGGTTCTCTTTTAGTAGTGAGTACATCTAACATCTAACATCTAACATCTAACATCGTCACTTTTTCTTGGCGTCGTAGGTCTCTACGGTCTTGGTTTGAATGATGACTGAGGTGTCACCTCGTTGCAGGTACTGCGACTCGTTGGTAATGACCCGCGTCACATTGCATGAGGTAAGCCCCAATCCCGTCGCCAACGCCGTCAGTGCGGCGATAAGAGCCATGATAATGGCTTTGATAATCTTTTTCTTGTCCATAATAATTAGTATTGAGTAGTGAGTATTGAGTCGCCCTATCGCCCTATCGCCTTCCCTCCCTTCCCTTCAGGGGAGGGCTGGGGTGAGGCTTATTCCTCCAATGAGTCGGGCCCGGAGCGTTCTCCCGACGGAACGGGAGAAGCGGCCTCCGCCTAAGAGGGTCATTCTGCTAAACTATCCGGCCACTTGACCTGTCCGGTCTCCTCGTCATAGTGCTTGTACGCCTTGGCGAACAACCAACCTTTGTAGGTGGTGTACTTGAAGCTGGAGCCTTGTTTTGCGCGTTCTGCTAAGAACACTTCTTGGTCGGCACTCACTTTGCTCAGGTCCATAGAGCGGTCGAGTGCAGCCAAGCTTGCCATTTTGAACTTGATTCGTTGGTTGGTCTCGTCTGCGCTTACAGGAGTGGTGCGGTCTCCGCGCACGGAGGTATACTTGCGTTTGGATGCCCTGCGGAAGTTGTAGCAGGTGCGGAATTTCTTACTGATTTTGCCCGAGATATGCTCAATCGGGTCTTCGAATACTACTAATCCCATAATAATTAAGGTTTTTAAGGTTAATGTTAATTATTCATTATTAATTATCAAGTTTCGCATATTCCATCGCGAAGATATACCCCTGCAACGAGGAATATTTCTTTTGGTTCTTGAATGCGCTTGCATACTCTGCTTTCTGTTCCTCGGTCAGAGCCTTTACTGCCGTGCGAGCCTGTTTGAATTTCTCGCGAACAGCCACCTCTTTTTCGGAATACGGTTTCTTTTCCAAGTCGCGTGGTTCGCAGATGCGACCGGTACATAAGGTCTTGCCTCGTTTTTGGAAATAGGTGTCTGAATGTTCACAGATTTTGCCACGGTACTCTTTTACCATGTCGATTGGTTTGTACTTTGCCATAATTGTTAAAGTTTAGGTTTAATGGTTAATAATATTGTTTACTTCGGTCGAATTATTGCGACCATTTTGCTCATTCGCCTTATTAGTCTCATTCGCCTCATCGTCTCCCTCCCTTCCCTTCAGGGGAGGGCCGGGGTAAGGCTTTTCTCCTGTCAGCCACTCTCGCGCCACTCTCGCGCCACTCTTGTCCTCCCTCTCCTCCGGTCCCTAAAGTCCTTATGGACCTTAGAGACCTTAGAGACCCTTTCCCTCTCAGGGCCCCCGACGAATTTTAATTCGTGGGGAGAGCGTAGAGTAAGGCGTAGTGTTATAGGAGCTACGAGTAGCGACTCACACGAGCCTTAACTTAAGCGAGTGCAAAGATAGTGTGATAGTAAACAATGTGTATCACCGAAATGGAAATTTTTGCAGAAAATCGTACTTTTTTCGTCTTCTGGCTTCTTGATAGAACCATATACGCTTGCGTTCCACTTCAATTTCAGTTATTCCGTGTTTCTCGGCTACTTGTTTGCGTGCGTCGTGTGCGGAAGCACCATTTGCGCGAGCCACAAAATAATCATCTACTACGGCTTGGTTGCGCACTTCGATGGCATGTCTTTTCTCCGACATGCGAAACTCATTCGGGTCGCGTACTAAATAGGGTACATCGTATAAAGGATAATCCATAGTTGTCAGTTTTAGAAATATTCATGATGTAGTCGTGCAAAGGCATAGCCGCGCAGGGTGGAATATGTCTTTCCTCTGAACTTACGCCCTGCGGCTTGCCATTCCTTGCATAAATAGTCCCATTGTTCGGGTGTGAGTAGGTTGATGGCTTTGCTAAGCACTGCAAACTGTCGTCTGTGTTCGATTTCTTTGTCGCTTGGTGGTGTAGTGCGTTGTCGTGGCTTGGTAATCACTATTTGTTTGCCGTTTCTTACTTGGAATACTTGGTTTCCTAATTTACCGCGTAGCATGATTTCCGCTCCGCGAACTGTCTTTATTTCAATCACTTGTGCCATAGTTCTTAGTTTTTAACATAAATTACTTTCTGTCCTGTCGGATTTGCCATCTTCCATCCGTCTTGTTCGGCAGTGGTACCAAATCGCGCATAATACTCTTTGAAGGTGAGTGTTTGTGTGCGGGATTGCTTTGCTTGTATATGCCGCGCATTATCTTCGATGGCAAAGTATGGATTTTCGTGTACAAACTCGCCATGCTCTAATTTCTTTTTTATTTGCATATAGATTGCCTCTTGCCTTGCCATATCGTAGCCATGCCACAATCTTTCACAAGCGCCTCGCCGCCTTTTGTATTCGCCCTGCGGATTAAGTAGAGCCCATATATCTTCTATTGTCTTCATAATTTTTAATTTAATTTAGCCTTGCCATGCCATGCCTTTTCCTAGTAGTCTAGAGGTCTAGAAATCTATCCCTTTACTCACACGCGTGTTTATTGGCGTGGCAAGGCAAGGCTTTTCTTTGTTAATTTTTCTTTTTGCCAAACTTTTTCTTTTTACCGGCTTTCTTTTATCCCACGAAAGCGATGCGGAACGCATGCTTGATACTCTCGCTTTCGGGATGGGCTTTCTCAAGCTTCTCCGCCGTGCGTTTGAGGTCAGCCCGCATGTCCTTCAACTCTGCCGCCATCTTCTCTTGCAACGCCAGCTGCTGCATGTAAATAGCGTGGTTGGGGTCGGATGTGATGGCTGGGTTGGTGTTCTTCTCCCATGTAAACGATTTGGGTCGGCTGACGATGATTTTGATGCCGTGGTACTCGATAGTACCGGTGAAAGTGCGTGACAGTCCTCGTTCAGCGATGAGTGCTTGAACGGCTTTTTCTACTTGTGGACGGAGTGCGTCGATAGTTGTTTTGGATTCGTTACATGCTACTTGCGCAGCGAAAAATTGGTCAATTACTTCAAAATTTGTTGTCATGATTGTGAAAGTTTTGTGCTTGGTCTCGTATGCGAGTGGCCACTCAATGCACGTGCGGATTCACACTCAACTTTCGCAGTTAATAATGTTGTTATTTCCCCACAGCCTGTGGGTGAGTTTTATCTTGTTTGTCTATTTTATCTATTTGGGCTAGAAATACTATCAATCCTGTAGGGCTCTGCCCGTCCTGTAGCTCCGCGTCCTGTAGGGCTCTGCCCGTCCTGTAGGTGCATGTCGCCGTCCTGTAGCGCAGCGTTCTTTTCTAGTTTATCTATTTCGGCTAGTTGGGCTAGCTTGTCTATAGTCCCTACGGACCTTAGAAACTTTAGAGACCTTATGGACCTTATGCAACCCATTTGCCGTAATAATCGTGCCCTTGTGGCTAAGAACGCGAAAACACCGCCACTCATTTCTGAATGACGGTGCAAAGGTACTGCTTATTTTTGGGAATGATTAGGAAAGTTGTCCTAATTTTGTCCTAATTTTTCCTAATTTTAATTCTGCGCTTTTCTAAGGCTGTTTTCGTTCACTATCCATCCAAATATATTGGATAGTTGTCGGCACATTTTGCTGCGGTTGAACTGTGCTTGTGCGTAATAGTCCTCGCCCTTTTCTTTTTCTACTTGCAGCCATTTTACTACAGCCTGGTAATCGCCTTCCTGCGGCAGTAAAGCTGCTTTATCTGTCTCTGTTGGTGGCGTTTTTTGTGGCGCTTCGGTGGCGTAGATGGTGCAATGGGTATTATCGTGAATATCAATGTTTTGTTCTGCAATGTAGTTTCCTGCTACATTGATAACTGTTTGCGGTGTGCTTTCTTTTTTCATAGTTGTTATTTGTTCTTTTAGTTGTTTATTTTGTAGTTTGAGTAGTTGGTTTTCTTCTTTGATTTCGGCGTATGGGTCGGGTGGTATCTCTCCGTAATGGTTGGCAGAGAGGTATATATCTTCTTGCCTTGCTGCGGAGCGCATATTGGCGTATAACTCGCCTCCTTCACCCCATAGCAATCCGTACATGTCGGCTCCTAATTGCAGGAGTGGTGGCGGTGCATCTTCCATCAGTTGGAGAGTGAGGCAAACGGTGGCAGTTGCGCAAGTGATGGCGGGGCGTGAATAACCCAGTTCGCTTTCCAACCAGTGGTAGTAATACTCTATACCGCAGAGTGTCCAGGTGTTGTTGATGAGCCGTCTGCATAGTCGGTCTGCCACCTCCATGGACGCCAATAAATCGAAGTTTATTTGTCCTCCCCATTCCTCGCACATAGCCATACATATACGCCAGCACACACCACACACGGGGTTGCGTTGAAAGAGCTGACTATCAGCCGCATATGTATAATCGCTGCGTGTCATGTATAAGGTTGGTGTATTGTGTTTTGGTGTTATGATGAATGGGAATAATTTCGCTACAAAAGTAGTATAATTTTTTCAATTGTGCAAGTGTCGGTGTATCTTTTTTATCACTTTCTTTGCAAGTTTTTGTTTTTCAGTGACAAAAAAATCCTTAAACATTCCACATTCCACATTTAACAATAAAAAAAATTGCATATATCAAAAATTTTATGTACCTTTGCAGCGTGTTTTGTGTCTAAACACAAAATAAGGACAGAACAATTAGAGCAACTATGGCAAAGAAAAACGATATAGTAAAAGCAGAGACAGCAGCCATTCAATCAGTAGAGCAGATAGAGAGCCTTATTCTTACAATCCGTGGCAAGCAGGTAATCCTTGACCGCGACTTGGCGCGGTTGTACGGGGTGGAGACAAAAGTTCTCAATCAAGCAGTAAAGCGTAATATTGAGCGTTTTCCAGAAGACTTCCTTTTCCGGTTAACAAAAGAGGAGTATGGAATCTTGAAGTCGCAAATCGCGATAGCAAATGCGGAATATTTAAGGTCACAAAATGTGACCATAGAAAATGAGGAGGACTTTTTAAGGTCACAAAATGTGACCATAGACATGCGTGGTCGCCACCTAAAGTACCTTCCTTACGCCTTTACCGAAAACGGAATAGCTATGCTTAGTGGCGTCCTTCGTTCGCCGGTAGCTATTGCTACTAACATCCACATTATGCGCGCGTTCAATGCCATACGTCATTTTATAGGTTCGCAGGCTCAGGTGTTCCAACGGTTGGAGGTAATCGAGCATACACAATTGAGTCTTGTCGCTCATCAAGAAGTCACCGACAAGAAATTGGAAGAGGTCTTTCGTCGCTTAGATGATCGTTCCGAGAAACCTGAAAAGGGTATCTTCTATGACGGTCAGATCTTTGATGCCTATACCTTTATTAACGAGCGTATCCGCGAAGCAAAGAAACGCATTGTGCTGATTGACAATTATGTGGACGATAGCGTGCTGACCATGTTGGATAAGCGGAACAAAAATGTGGATGCGATTGTTTACACAAAGAGTATCTCGCGTCAGTTGTCGCTTGATTGTGAGAAGCACAACGCGCAATATGCACCCATCGAAGTAAAGCAGTTTGACCGTGCTCATGACCGATTTTTGTGTGTTGACGACACCGTTTATCTTATCGGCGCAAGTCTCAAAGATCTCGGCAAGAAGTGGTTTGGCTTTGTCAAATTGGAGCAACCCACTGATGAATTACTGAGTAAAATGTAAAATAGCATATGTTCCAAAATGGAATATGTGCCCAATATATCGTCCGCCATGACATTAAACTGCCCGCTGAGCTCAGCAGCGTAAAAAAAGTGAGTACATATTGACATATTAACAGCGTTTACAACGCTTTGTTCTTGGCATCTTTGAATCCGGAAAATTCAATAAATGATATAGTCAAGGCAATGCAACTGTAGATGTCTGCCTGTATATTCGTACGCACACTCAGGGTGTGTTGTATCCATATACGGCGTGGCTTCAATGTTGCTTGACCTACTATATCGGGCAATTTCCGGAGCCTAAAGATGCGGGACAAGTAACATTGAAGCCCGCTTTTTTTGTGGGTATGAAAACGAGAAACGAATCATACTAAGGAAATGGATAAAATCTTAAAATGTATTGAAGATCTTGGCGAGGGGAAATATGTTTGTTATAAAACTCGCAAGGTATCGCTTGATGTCAATGACCAAGACATACTTGACTATGATGATAAGCCTGTTGTTCAGACCCATGATAGCCGTTTCGCAGAGTCCGACCAAACACGCGTCAAGACCGTAACAATCTCAAAGAGAATGATAGAGATGTGTAAAACACCTCTATTTGCCTATTTTCTTGATGGTTCACGCCATATTTACAAAGTTGACGATATGGCAATAGGCAATAAGATTTATCCTGTAATGGCTGGTCAAATAATTGTCGGATGCTGCAAGCGCGAAGATAGGGATACGTTTAAGAAATGCAAAATAGACCGAAGGATTGTTTTATGCCTCCCTATAACAATAAAGGATGGAACTGGAGCAAAAGAAAATGACCTATGCAAGAATTATTGTGACCATATTAATCAACGTTTAGCAAGTATTCCTTACATAAAAGATAGCGGCATTCTAATAGATTCTATCTTGTTGTACAAGGTTGACGGTGATGAGAAATTCTTAACTGATAAGAATGCTCTTAAAGATAGTGGAACTGCAAAGATTCAAGATGAAATGGTGAAGAACGAACAAAACATGGTCGCTTTTCTCTGCCAACAACATTATTTGGATGATTCGCACTATCTAATAAAAGACGGATCTTTAGAGTATAGAGAGTTTTATGGTGTTGATATGAAAAGTCCTGCTGCAGCACAAATGAAAACTAATTTTCAACACGTAGTTGGAGTTTCTAAAATGTTTAATCCGGATTTAATGTTGGATTATGAAAAAAAGAAACTATCAAAAACGATAGCTACACTACCACCTTATACTCGAACAAAAGTATATCGTTATAAACAAGGGACACTTGAATTTGCGGTATGGTATCTGCGTTTGCGAAATACCGATTTTCGCGAAACTAACTTTTCGGATGTGGTAAAATGCGAGATGATGCTATCTCAACAAGGTGGTGTCATCGAAACTGATTTGGTAAATATAATTAGTGCCAACCTTATTCGTGAAGCTTACCCAACATGTCATGGAAAAGATAGTCGTTGGGGAAATCATTTGTATCCTGTTTTCCTTACAGAATCGTTCTGTAAAGCAAATTATATTAGTCAAGACATACTATTAAATCTATTCTAATATGCAAACATCAAAAGCAATAGGTAAGGTTTCTGCCACCGAATCTTGCCCTTCAACCATTGATGAGTTTTACTTCTGGACTGACAAAAAGCAAATCCTTAGTCCATTTGATGTAGTAAAGGTAATACACGAAGGAAAACTCCCCGGAGAAACTTCGGTAACTTATGGTGTTGTAGAGTCTATCAGCCATGTTACCGACTCACCCAGTCACTTTACCAGTTATATTTCTAGCGATTTTGGAGATACTAACGATAATATTGGGAATATGAATCGCCTTGGCATGAACTATGTAAAAGTAGCTGTAACATGCAACACGGAAGACATCTACACTCCCGTGCTTGATGGGCGACAAGTATTCTTATGTGATGAAGAAGATGTGCGTCGTGCATTAGGCCTTAGAGAAGAAGATGTTAAAGACCCGTTAGTGTGTGGCTATCTGCACATGTACAAAGGAGAGGCGGCATTGAAAGTAAAAGTGGTATTAGATGCACATTTCCTTATCGGTCCTGATGGTGCACATATAAATATTTCGGGTATTTCCGGTTTGGCAGCAAAAACATCTTACTCCATGTTCCTACTTAAAGCCATACAAGAGAAATTTGTGGCGGAGGGTAATGAGTCTGTAGCATTCGTGTTCTTTAATGTTAAAGGTCGTGACTTGATGGCAATAGATGAGTCTAATGTTGATTTGTCGGCTGAAGACAAAGCTATCTATTCTGACTTAGGATTATCGGGATTACCTTTTGACAATGTGCATTATTACTATCCTTATGGTGACAATAAGATGGATGGTAATGTACAAACCTATGCGCAGCCTACTGATGTTAAAAACCAAATGTTAGCATCGAAAGCATCGATATATAAGTTTGTTTACGAGAATTGCGAGGAACGTTTAGATTTGCTGCTGGCAAATGAAGATGATGCTTCTGGTACGATGGAAAGTTGCGTAAACCACATTTTATCTCACCAAGCGCCTTTTGGAACGGTGAACCGGTGGGATACGCTGGTTGAAAAGTTACATGAATGTACTCAATCTGCTGCAAATGGCGGCGCAAAGAATGAAATTCAAGTGACGAGCTGGCGAAAGTTTAAACGATGTGTCAATAAAGCAATTAAGAATCCTGTTTTCTGCGATACAATAAATGAAGAACTTGGTGAAGTAGATGTTACTGATGAAATAACTAACAACTTACGTAATGGTCAAGTAATGGTTATAGACATTGCCCGTCTCGACGAAGGCACGCAAAGTTTCATATTTGGTTCTGTGGCGCGAGCAATATATGATATGAAATTAGGTTCAGAACGTAGTGATATTCCTAATAAAGTAATCCTTTTCGTTGACGAGTTGAATAAGTATGCCTCAAATGATGTCCCTAAGAATTCTCCTATCTTGAAGCAACTTTTAGATATAGCGGAACGTGGACGTTCGTTAGGAATTATTCTCTTCTCAGTAGAACAGTTCCGTAGTGCTATTCATGATCGCGTTAAGGGAAACTGCGCGACACAGGCTTATGGAAGGACAAATGCAATAGAGGTCTCAAAATCTGATTATCGTTATATCCCGAAACAATATCAGAATATGATGACCCGTTTAAGTCCGGGTGAGTATATTATTTCTAATCCCGCTCTTAGATCTTTGGTTAATGTGCGCTTCCCGCGTCCTACATATAAACAATACCCTAATGGATAAACAATTATGGCAGTTTTAGATTATTCAACAGTAGTAGGTAAAGACCTATTGGAAAGTCTTATTATACGCTTGTATAGTGACCCACGTACCATATTTCGTGAGTATGTGCAAAATGCATGTGACTCTATCTATGATGCTGTAAAAAGTGGTGTCCTTTCTTCTTTAGACGAAGGGCATGTTGTTATAGACATTAACGCAGCAAAGAAATGCATTCAAGTCCAAGATAATGGAACTGGCATCCCGAAAGACATGGCTTTGGCTGCTTTGATGGATATTTTCCACAGCGGAAAAGATGGTGTTGGATATGCTGGTCAGTATGGTATTGGACGTTTGGCAGGTGGTGGCTATTGTAAGGAGCTGATTTTCCGAACAACTTCAAAAGGAGAAAATGTTGAGACACAATTGACTGTTGACATCCAATTATTAAAAAAGATATTGAATGATTCTACTGATGATCGTAGTGCAGAACAAGTCATGCAGCATATTTGTAATGTAACTTATCCTTCTGCGCATGAAGAGGATCACTATATGATTGTTTGTTTGAAAGACGTAACAAATTCAAGAGACATTCTACTTGATGAGGATGGTATCACTGAATATATTCGCGACATTGCTCCAATAGACTACCAAGTTCCATTTAAGCAGCTTATAAATAATAACCTACCGCAAGAATATCAAGAGCGTTATGAAGATATTCGTCATATCCATGTAACTGTTAATAACAATAATGACCTTAAGAAACGTTATGGGTTGAATATAGAGGGAACAGGTGACGAAATAAAGAAATTACGTTTCTTCACTCTTTCTTCTGCCAATTATGGTTCGCTTGCTTGGGGATGGTATGCAGTCACACCTTTCACTGTTCAGATTCCATCTTCCGATAAGAACGCAGGTATTCGATTGCGCAAACTGAATATATCGTTGGATAAAGAACTTCTTAATGGATACTTTCGTGAGGAACGAGGGAATCAATATTTTTATGGAGAGATATTTATAGACAATGATAATATTAAGCCTAATAGCGGACGTCAGGGATTGTCTTCTGGAGATGAATCAGAAGCTTTAATTGCCAGTCTTAAAGATTATTTTAAAGAATTGCACAAAGTTTATTCTAAAGCAAACACTATAAAAAACAAACTAAAAGCAATAAAAACTCGTTATTCTGATTATATTTCAAAAAAATCTTCATTAAGCCAATCAGAATCCGATATTTTCCTTGAGTATTTACGAGATGATGTACAAAAATTTAAAGAGGCAGTAGAAAACCCTCGTTATTCGGATGAGGTAAAAGACATTTGTGAAATTTACACATTGATGTATAAGGAAGAATTGGTAGAAAAGATACAGGAATTATATGCTCCGAAGCCTAATCCACAATCAATTCCTGTAGTAACCACGACAACATCCAATACACCTAATACAAAGTCGCAGAATAAGCCACAAAACTCGCAACCTACTATTCAACCACAACCCAATACCGCCAAAACGGTTGAACATCCTTCAGGAAATACAAAGCCCCAACCAAGCATCTTTGTTCCAGAACAAACAACAAATAGTAGCGTAAAAAAAGATGCTTTTCAAAGACTGCAAGATGCTGGATATAGTGCCAATGATGTAGCCATGACTCGCAAGATATTCGGTTACATGAATATCCTTTGTCCGCCAGCAAATAAAACACTTATGGAACAATTGAAAGAAAAGACAATCGACTTATTGATTACGAATCGAATATGACAAAAAAGAAAGTTCTTTTAATAGAACCTAATTATAGCAATAAATATCCTCCCATAGGGTTGATGAAACTGTCCACATACTATAAAAATCGCGGATGGGAGGTGGTCTTTTATAAAGGAGATTTAAAGCTCCTTGTATTAGAAAGATTAGCAGACCGTTGCATCGAAGAATTGTCAATGGTTGATAACTCTATTAATTGGCGAGTAAAAAAAGATATTCTTGTTGAAGTAATAAGGAATCGAACAAAACAACACGAGGAAGAACTTGAACTTGAAAAATCCGAATTTCAGTTACTTCTTATCGGTATTGTACAGAAGTACAAAGATAATTACCGTAAAGGAACATGGAAACATGAACCCGAATGGGATCGCGTAGGGGTCACAACTTTGTTTACATTTTATTGGGATATAACCGTAGAAACAATAGAGTTTGCAAAGTTGCTTGTAAAGAATCAGAAAGATCTAATGGTCGGTGGAGTTTTAGCTTCTATTCAGCCAAAAGAATTAGAGGCTGCTACAGGAATAAAACCTTTTGTCGGCATTCTAAATATTCCCGGACAATTAGATAAAGGTGATACTCAAATTATTGATGAACTTCCGCTAGACTATTCTATCTTAGACGAGATAGATTACAAGTACCCGATGTCAAATGCTTTCTACGGATATACGTCTCGTGGATGCATCCGCCATTGTGCTTTCTGCGCAGTTCCAACATTGGAACCTGTTTATACTGCATTCATACCTTTGAGAGAACGAGTAAGAGGGATTCGAGAATTATATGGTGATCAGAAAGATATGCTCTTGATGGATAATAATGTGCTTGCTTCCGCCAATTTTCCAGATATTATTGAAGAGATTATCGCTTGCGGATTCCAGAAAGGTGCTAAATTTGTTCAACCTAATTTGTACGAAATAGCCATACGTAATTTGCGGAATGGTGTTAATGACAGAGCATATATTCGCAAGGCTCAGTCATTGATAATCGAACTCTACGAGAAGATTTCTAACAAGGAAGAATCTTATGAGTTCTATAATATCCTTACGCAATATCACCTATTAAAATTACATACTACGACTAAGGAAAATCTCATAGCATCTTATGAATTGATAGCCCCGTATTATAATAAACATCATAAGCCATCATCTAAAGGACGATTTGTTGATTTCAATCAAGGTCTTGATGCTCGTTTGTTTACTGAAGAAAATGTACATTTATTGTCATCTATAGCTATTAAGCCTTTGCGAGTGGCTTTTGATGACATACATACATTTAAAGCTTATGATCGAGCAATTCGAATGAGTGTTGCTGCTGGAATCAAAGATTTTTCTAATTACTTGTTATACAACTTCAAGGATAAACCTATTGATTTATACCAACGCCTTCGCATAAATGTGGAATTATGTGATGAACTAAATGTAAACATCTATTCTTTCCCAATGAAATACCATCCTCTCCGTAAAGAATCTGATGGCACAGACTATTCGCACAATAGAGACTATATAGGTGTTAATTGGAATAGAAAATATGTACGTGCTATTCAAGCAATCCTTAATAGCACAAAGGGGAAAGTTGGTCGTGGACAGTCATTTTTCTTTGAGGCTTTCGGGCACAACGAAAATGAATATATGGAATTGCTTGAAATGCCAGAAACGTTTATCTTGTACCGTTTCTTCTTCAAATGGTTAGATGAAAAATACGGAATAGGTACACAGCATTGGCGCGATTGTTGGGCTGAATGTATGAATACTGTTGATAATGAAGAGAAGCAGAAAATACTCAATATTATTCATCATAATATGTTTTCATCTGAAGAAAAAAATAGCATATCATCTCCTATTGGTCACAAACTATTGGAAATGTATACTAATTATAGAAAAGACATTGTTACACCGGGAACTCTATTGTATAAGTACAAAACCGAATATGATCAAAATCCGACTATCGAACTCCGACGTGCTAAATAATGATAGATCAAGCTATATATAAAGTCTTGTGTCGAGCATTTTTAAGTCCGGCAGTCTTGAATATTGTGCAAAATCAATATTGTAACTATGATGCACTATTTCAAGCTTTAGAAGAAAATTCCTCGCAATTAGAAAAGACATCTCTTTCAAAAAATGAATTAGCAGAATTATATGCATTTTCTGACTACTTGAAGGATTATCAACCACCAGAAGACGCAGAAGTTTGGGTTACAGGTGATGATGATTTAAGTGAGAAAGATAAGTATAATGAGGAGGAACATACTGAAGAAAGAAAACATATCCAGCAGGAGTTAATAGATAAGATTAAGAAAGATGTAAAAGCGATTTTGCTGAAAGCAGGAAAGCCACTAACCTTTGATGAAATTGTTTCTCAATATAGAAATCTTCATCCCGACGCATCCATAAAAGATTTTATATTTAGAAAGTGCCTCAAATCGAAGACATTTACAAATTTTGGCAAGAAATCTCTTTATGTGGTTAAAGGCAAAAGTAAAAATATATTTGTTGGTTCTTTATACGAAGCAGTAAGTAAAGTTTTGCATTCGAAAAGCAAGCCCTTCTTGATGGAAGAATTAGTGAATGGAGTGTTAGAACTGCGTCCGGATTCAAACCCCAGAAGCGTTCAATCGGTAGTAACATCTATGCTCAAGTCGAATAAAATTTTTCTTTTTAACGAAAACTATATAGGTTTAAACACGATTAGATATCATAAATCATTTAAATGTACAAAGTACCAAGCAAGACAAACATTTGAAGATAAATTGAAAGAAGTAAAAGAGTTTGTAGCCTTAAACCATAGATTGCCATTTACAAATGGACCACAATCGGAAACATCTCTTGCTGTTTGGTTTAATAGGACAATTCAAAACACAAACCTTACTACACAGCAGATGGTGGCATTTTACAACTTCAGACAAGAAATAGATGCATCTGGTATTCCTCAAAATGTTGAGCAATTTGAATTTAGACAAAAATGCAAAGAATATAAGTCAAGAGTGATGCGAACTGGAAAACTTATTTCTTATCACGAAGATCGAATGTTATATACTTGGTTCAAAAAATCTTGCGAAAGATACTCAACCTTTAACGATGCAAGAAAAATATACTTTGATGAACTAATTCAATTTTTACTTGCTTTTGGCTATGAATTGAATTTAGGTTAATATCATTAACAATACCTTTAAATATACAACCCTCGCAGAATTTGAAAAACAACAAAAAAATGGAATCATTAATCTCAATACTAATCATTATTGGTGGCATATTCTTGGCTGTATGGTTTGTTGTGGAAATGTTCTGTGATGTGTTGCTCGTGGAATGCACCATGGGATTAGTGTGGCTCGTATTCCTAATCATAGTCGCACTATTCAGCATTATCATGTGGCTAATCACAAGAAAATGGGATAGGGAAGATGAGGAATGGAGAAAGAAATACTACAACAAGAAAAAGTAATAAATATATTGATCTCATCCATGTAGTGGCGCGATTTTTGCTGTACTAAGTATCAAAGCATACCCAAATATAGATTATTATGATGCAAGTCGCCTTTACAGACACAGAACTCCTACTTACAGAAGAAGGAAAACTATTAGGAAAGATAGAATTTTCCCTGTCAGACAATACAATGACCATCTTGCATACTTATGCCTATGAAAGCGGGAGAGGCATAGGGACAATACTCATGCAAAATGCCGTGTCATGGGCAAAGGAACGGCACTACACAATAGTACCGGTTTGTTCCTTTGCACAAAAATATCTAAAGAGAGATATATAATTACCTCAAGAGCAATACGCAAATAGACACTCTACGGAGTGGTTAATTACTTTTCACCGCATTGCTAATGCTTTTTTACTGTCATATATGCCTAAAATGGCAACTTTACTTTGCAAAATGAAGATAAACATCTTTTTTATTGCGTTTTGTTTGTGTTTCTGATAAAAAAGTAGTATCTTTGTCGCAATTTTAAAATCTACAATGACAAAATTACAATCGTTTAATTTATAAATCAACTAAAATCAACAAAATTATGAAAAAGATTTTATCCTTATTTGCCATCATGGCAGTACTCGCAATGGGCTTTGCTTCATGCGACGGACCAGACTCAAAAGATTTCAAAATCACAGTTAGTAATGTGACTGAATCAAAAGCAGATTTGCTTGTAGAGCCAGCTGACACTACAGCAATGTATTATTTAAATGTTTATAAGTCGGAAGATGTAGTTGCACTCTCAGATGACTCTATCGCTTCTATCATTGATATGGAGTTTAATTATTACCTTGAACTCTTTGCTATGATGGGATATGAGATTACTTTAGAAGAACTTCTACCAGAACTGTTGTTTACAGGTAAATTAGAAGATCAAATAACAAAGCTTACTCCTGCTACTGACTATACTGTTATTGCTGCAAAGATGGATGCACAAGGTAATGTGCTCGGCAAAATGGCAAGAAAGAACTTCACTACATTGGAGGCTGTTATGGGACAATTGACTTTCACATTCGAGAATACAGGTGTTTCCGTTATCGTAACTCCATCTAATGATTACGAGCCATGGGATTATTACTTGCTGCCAACTGCCGACTATCAGGAATATTACAATTCAGATAAGAAGGCGGCTGCAGAAGATTCTTATGCATACTATGGAACAGAATATGCACAACCTGGTATGGCAGAATTTGATTTCGCAGAGTTGCAAGCAGCGGAATTAACAGGTGATCTGACTCTTCTTGCATATGCTTGTGACGAAACAGGTATTACATCTGAGGTAGCAGAGTATCAATTCAATGTACCAACAGCCGCAGGCGCACCTGCTAAGAAGATTGCTAAAGAGACTATCGCTAACTTCAAGAAGATGAAGAATGTAGAGAAGAAATTCAATGCTATCAAAGCAATGAAAAAATAATCGTGCCCTTGTGGCTAAGAAGTAATAGCACTTCAAAATAAATATCTATCTCAAAGGGCTGTCACACGACAGCCCTTTGTTATGGATAAATCACTAATCTCAGAGGACGAGACTCATCATCCGCTTTCTTATACTGCAGCAGTATTGGATCATCAGGCGCAGGCAAACGAATACCAATCAACTCAGTCCAAGGTGATAACTTCTTCGCTATCTTCCTTTTCCTTTGTATCTGGCGAATACTTTGCTTCTTTTTTCGATGATTTTCTTCTTCTGCTTGGAATGGTTCTATAATCCCGTGCTGCTCAGCGGCTACTATCTGCTCTGCAGACGCCACAAACAATGCCTTATCAACCTTACGACTACAATATTCAGCAAAGCGTATTCGGTCGGCCTTACTCATACCAATAGCAACGCTTTTTATTCTATCCGGCGCTTCTTTCTGCATGATTTTTTTCCATAACCTACACTCTATTTCCTCGGATATATAATAAGGTTGCTCTGCCGGTACATAATCAAAGCGAATCCTCTTGCCCCTAATACGAATAGACTGTCTCAATGGAGGTTCTTCGTCTTCCTGAACTTGCATCATGGGGTCATTAGGAAGAGTAAATGCCACTCGCAATCCAATATACCCGGCGGATGTCTCTGGTAAATACCAATTGCGTACAGAGAGATGACTATTAGCAATACACGCATCGTAACTACCGCCTCGCACAACTCGATAAGCGCCTGTGTCCGGTCCGCAAGGGTCGGGGAGAGTGCTTAACTGATATGTCCCATAGCGGTCCTGACACCATTCTGACACATTACCCGTCATGTCGTATAAACCCAACTCATTCGCTTGCTTTTGACCCACCGTGTGTTTCCAGTTACCAGAGTTGGTGTATGTCCAACCTACACTGTCCGTCTCATTACCGCCAGCAAAACGATACGCCTTACTTTTCTTCCCGCCGCGTGCCGCGTACTCCCATTCGGCTTCAGTGGGCAAGCGAAATGGAATACCCGTTATACTATCCAATCGCCGCACAAACTCCTGACAATCAGCCCATGAAATATACGAAATAGGTACATTGGGATAACCATTAGGGTCTATTACTTCCCGCTCAGGCATTATTGCCCGCCATAATGCAACCGTCACTTCTGTGGTGGCTATATAATAAGGGGAAAGAAATACTAAATGTGCTGGTTTATCGGTGTAAATATCAGGGTCGTATTGCTCTGCTGTTGCGCCCATCATGAACGAACCGCCTTCCACCCGTTGCATGGTAAGATACAAATCTTTCCCGGCAGAACTATCTCTCCCGGCTATATGAATCTTTATATCAATCCGTTGCAGGGAGTCGGGAACGATTGGTTTCTTCCGCCGCGCCCACACAGGCATCACAGCCATAAGAAGTATTGTTAATATAAGTATTATTTTCTTCACCACGCTTTGATTTCTTTCACTACGCTTTGATTTCTTTCGCTACGCTCTTGTTGTACAATTACCATGCCAAATATCCCACACCCTACATCGTCCTTCGTACATCGTACATGGTACATTGTCCTTCCATCCACCCTACACCCTACACCCGCGCAGCGATTAGCGGTTAGGGGTTAGGGGATTAGCGATTAGCGGTATTTCGTACATCGTCCTTACAGTCCTTAGAGACCTTAATGACCTTATAGTCCTTAATGACCTTACTGTCCTTAATGACCTTATAGTCCTTACAGCCCTTCCAATCCCTAACGCGGGAGTTTGTTTCAAAATACAGAATTCTGGACGAATTGAGAAGAAAAACTTGCATATTTGAAAAAAAATCTATATATTTGCATACTCTTTCAGTTTGTGGGAGTATGAAGCAGTAATTTTGCACCATGAAAAATTTAACGCACATGGAAACGAAGAAAAAACTGAAATCATCAACATCGTATCTCTTTGAGTGTTACATCTGGCTTGTAAACACTATTGCACGCGGACCAATCACCCGCGCCGCTATAGATGATAAGTGGGCGCGTGCATCCGTGAATGACTACAAGACGGATTCTATTCCGGAATGTACATTCCATCGCTGGCGCAATAATGTAGAACTGCTCTTCGATGTCACCATCAAATGCAATACGCGCGGTGAGTACTACATTGAAGATGGAAACAACTTGCACAGCGACGATTGGCGTAATCGCATGTTCCAACTCTTTGCCATGAACTCGCTCATCAAAGACAGTAAGGAACTGCGTCATCGCATTTTGCATGAACATGTTCCTTCCGGCGAGAAGTACCTCACAATGGTTGTAGAAGCCATGCGAGATGGCTGCGTCTTGGAAATGACCTACCAAGGCTTCGCCAAAACAGAGCCATCCACGTTTAAGGTCGAGCCATATTGCTTGAAGATGTTCAAGCAGCGTTGGTATATGTTGGCTCATTCCGTTGGGAAGGATAAGACGCTTATCTATTCGCTTGACCGTATTCACGCCTTGGAGCCTACCACGCAGAAATTCCAACTGCCAAAGGACTTTGATGCCGATTTCTATTTCCGCAATGTGTATGGAGTAAGCGGCATGGAAGATCAGCCGCAAGAGGTTGAAATCAAGATAGAGGCATATCAAGCTAATTTCTTGCGCACGCTGCCTTTGCATGCTTCACAAACGGAGATTGAGCGCCAAGAACAATACTCTGTCTTCAGATATAACCTTGTACCGGCATTTGAGTTCAAGCAGGAACTGCGCAAGCATGGCTCGGTTTTAGAGGTCTTAAAACCTCAATGGTTGCGCGACGAGTTTCGCAAAGATTTAGCATATCAACTTTCAAAATATCAAGATGCAGAGGATGAGGAAGCGTCGTCTGATTGGTGTCCACTCTCCCAAGAGGAACACGATCGCATTTTCGGTCGCCAAACAGAAATTGAATTTTAACCCTTAACATATTAAGTAATGGAAAAGACAATTAATCAACAATTGGATGAGTTGTTTAATAAAAAGTGGCTTTGTCGCTACTCAAAAGAAGAACAGAAAAAGTTTGTTTATGATGGATTAGTGTATCAGCTACGAAAAGAAGAATGGACTATTTCCACAGAGTCGCCTACACAGGCAGGTAAAGAAGCCGATATTTTTATCAATAAGTTATGGTTGGAATCTCCCGTACGAGTGGCTTTCGTATTAAAAGATAAAAATTCTCCATATGGTGACGATACTCGTAAATGGCTTATACTTAATAATGAAGACGGCAAGAAAAATCGTTATTTACGAACAAAAATTATGCGTCGTCTCGCAAGTTTGTTATATGGTTTAACAACTAGGCATATTGGTTTCAACCAATTGGAAAATTCCGAGATAAAAAAGACTTGGGCAACCATTCCTTTTGCTTACATAGAAGCTAAGAAAATTGCAGGGGGAAGTAGTGTTACGAAAGAAGAAATGGTGGATGTTTTAATTCGCGATATAGATTTATTAATGGAAGAAATAAGAATTCTAGATCCCAATATATTAATCTGCTTTGATGGAGAAGATACTCAATTTGACTATATAACAAGAGAATTTGACAAACTTGACATGGCTAATAAAATTATCATAGAAAGACAGTATGATCAGAACAATAATTTTACATGTTGTCTATTTTACTATCCGGCACTAAATAAAGTGGTAATAAAATCAAATCATCCTTGTGATAGAGGAGCCAATTGGATACATTATGAGAAAGTAATTAGTCCTTTTAGAGAATTATTGAATAACAATCCCCAAATAAAATTAAAATAATTTTCTCCCTCTTTCATCTTGTGAAAGCATAATGTAGTAATTTTGCAGCGTGATTCTTATTTCGCGTAGTCGCTCAAACGATTATTTCGAAATGCGGGTCACGCTGTAACTTTATTAACTGCTAAATAATTATTACATTATGGAACCACTTATCGCCGCTATTAAACCGTATCTTTCGGAAGGCGAAACATACTTTTTCCGACCCGACAAGTTCTATTTTGAACTGAATGTGTGGGAAACTGATTTTGAGGACCGCCTTGAAACTTACATCAAAATCTCAGATCTGCGGTTTGCTATCGAGCATGGCTTTAACCTGACAAAGCACGTTATGGAATATATTGACAATATGCCTAAAGAGCCGGGGTATTTAGAGCCAATCCTTGCTGCCTTTCGAAGGTATATAAAGTTCTTGCGGACGGGCATTGGTTTGTCAGATGGCACATTCAACATTTCAAATCCAGTTATGAGCCTTGGTGTTGAAGAAACGGTTGAGCTGTTTTGCAAAGAAGCTATGGTATGCTTACCTACGGTCTGCCTCTTTCTGCTACGTTTGTTCGCCCTGCCCAAGCAACTGCGCAGATACATGCGATGTTGCAATTGCTTCCGGTGAAAGACTATAGTGATATGCAAATGTATATGTGTCTAAACACTATATATTTATTTAAAATTTCATATTTCTAGGTATTTATTTTGTTATGTTGGAAAAATTGCGTATCTTTGCAGTCACTTTTGTGCACATGCACAACAAGAACAAAAACAAGAACCCACGCACATATTATATGTAATAGCATATAAATAACCTCAATCTTCCTGTTAAACACGAAGACGAGACGAAAACGAGACGAAGACGACACGGAAACGGACCGTACTATCCACGGAAGAACAACGGAAGAAAACTATAATGAATGTATAATATCCTCTTGGCAAGGAGGAACCTCCTAACCTCGGGACGAGCGCTAACGAAGTGCACTCGGACCGAAGAGCGGAGGCAATGGTTGCACTTACGATTTAGCGAGCGGTATCGTTCTTGCGATCCATTTGCCGAACGCGATGGCACAAGCAGAATTAGACATATTACTGAATAAACTGAGCGGCCGGCTGACGGGCGACAGCAAGTTCTATACTACCCATCGGTATGGTAAGACGGTGGTTAGCAACTACCCTTTGCATCGTGATCCGAAGAAAGTGACAGCTCTGCAGCAAGCGCAGAGTGACGCGTTCGGAAAGGCTGTCACACTCTGCAAAGCGGAGATGAACAACCCCGAGCGTCTCGCCTTTTGGCAAGAACAGTACACCCAATACACCAAGCTGGCTAATAGTAGTCTCTCTCGTGCCAATGCGCAGTTCTTCGGTATTGACCCGAACTCCACGCCGCAATCCAAACAGAAGTATTATTCCACCCTCCGTGGCTTCATCATCGCCCAATTAACCAAACAACTGAAGAATGGATGATGATTACCTTCCTTCTATATGTAATAGTTGGCAAAACGCACTAAAAGAAAACAAAAAATAAATTCGCCAGCCACCGGCAACCCAAATTAACGATAGAAAAGCAAATAAATTTGCATATCTCAATTATTTTGTGTATCTTCGCAGCGTTTTTGTGTAATACACAAAATGAAAAGAATAATTAGAGCAATATGGAAGATATCGAAAAGAGCCAACCGGAATTTGTGAAACGCGATGGCATCATCGCCGATGGCCAGTATGTGGAATGGCTTGGTGAACTCAAGCAACGTTACCGGAGAAGCCAGATTAAGGCCGCCGTGCAAGTGAACCACTCCATGTTGGAGTTCTATTGGTCGCTTGGTCGCGATATCGTTGCCCTCAAAGCAGAAAGTCAATGGGGCAGCGGTGTGCTACAACAATTGAGCCTCGATCTCAAGAAGATGTTCCCAAATGAAAAAGGCTTTTCTTACCGGAATATCCGTTATATGAGACAGTGGTATTCGTTTTATTCTCAGCGGATTACAAATTGGCACGAGCATAGTGCCAAAATGGCTTTGTTAAATTGGCACGAACATAGTGCCAAAATAGAGGAATCAAATCGTCACCAACATAGTGACGGCTTGGACTTCCCCGATATTTTTGCACTTGTACCTTGGAAACATCATGTTCATCTGGTTTCCAAAAGTAACTCTATTGACGAAGCTCTTTTCTATATAAAACAGACTATCGCTAATAACTGGAGTTTGGCAGATTTAGAGCACGAAGTAAAGATCGATCTCTTTTCGCGTCATAGTAGTGCGCTCACGAACTTCTCCGATACGATGACTTTGCCGCAACAGAAATTGGCACAAGAGGTGATGAAGAGTCCGTATCAACTCGGATTCTTGAATCTCAAACAAGATCATAGCGAGGACGATTTAGAGGAGGCTTTAGTGAAGAATATCACCCAATTCTTACTCGAACTCGGTCAAGGTTTCGCCTATGTTGGTCGGCAAATGGAACTGGTAATGCCCGACGGAAGTACCTTTGTTCCGGACTTGATTTTCTACCATACTCGTCTCAAGTGCTATGTTGTGGTGGAACTCAAATCGGTTAAGTTTATACCTGAGTATGTGGGTAAACTCAATTTTTATGTCTCTGCCGCAGATGAGTTACTCAAAGCAGACGATGACAAACCGACTATCGGTCTGCTCATTTGTCGTGAAGCGGATAAGACCACTGTTGAATGGGCTTTCCGCGGTCTCGATCGTCCGTTGGGCGTAGCTACCTATCAAATCGAACAAATCGTCCAACGCACTATACTCGAAGACAGACTGAAAAAGCAGAAGAAAGACAAAGAAAAATAAATTCGTCACCCACCGGCAACCCAAACCCACAGCGTGTGGGCGAATTGAAAATTGAGAGACGGCGTTTCATAAATTGAACGATAAAAACACAACACATATATGGCAGCAGCAAATATTAACGTAAACAAGCAAACAGTCTTGCAGTTATTAACGAGTGGTCAAGAGACTCCATTCGTTATCCCTGAGTATCAACGTCCTTATTCATGGGGCGAAGATGAGATATGCACGCTATTCGACGATCTATGGAATTTCTCTGTCGAACGTGGGAAAGATGACGGAGCAAAAAGTTATTTTTTAGGATGTGTGGTGTCGTATCACGAAAACTCAGAACGTCAGATTATTGATGGTCAACAGCGTATCACATCACTCTTCTTACTTTTGCGCGCCATATTCGCCATGTTGGAGAGTGAGGATGCAAAAACAGAAGAAGCTACGCATTTTATAGGAGAAATCAAGCCAGCATTGTGGAAACGAAATGAGAAGACCGGAAAGGAAGATAGAACCAAGATGCTGCTTACTTCTGAGGTTGTAACCGATTCAGGGAATGAGATATTACGCTGTATCCTTGAGACGGGAAAGACAAAAGAGGATGCAACCGATAACTATTCCAAGAACTACAATAAGTTCATGGAACTATATCTTGACAAGTCGCAGAATAGCCCTCTTCAAATCTATGATTTTATATTAGCTGTGCTTAATTATACGATCCTGCTACCTATTGACGCAGACGACCAAGAGACGGCGCTTACCATCTTCAATACCCTAAATAACCGCGGTTTACCGCTTTCTGATGCCGACATTTTTAAGTCTCATATCTACAAATATCTGGATGATGACACGAAGAAAACGTTTATTCGTAAATGGAAAGAGTTAGAAGCAGATTCCGCAGAGGTGAATGAGAGTGTACAATCGCTCTTCTACTATCACATGTTCTATCTTCGTGCTCAGGAGCAAGATGTTAAGACAACCACTCCTGGTGTGCGCAAGTACTATTTGGAGAAGAACAAGAACCGCTTGACGGTTGAGGTGATTGATGAATTGACCAAGAATCTTCGTTTGTGGGAAGTCATCAATGGTCGTACCGAGATAGATGAACCATGGAGCAAGAATATGGAGATTCGCAAGGCTCTCGATATCCTATCTTCGTACACCAATGAGTTCTGGAAATATCCAGTATCCATCTACTATATGCAGTACAAAGATAGAGACAACTTCGAAGAACTCTTCCTCAAGTTCCTCCGTAAGTTCTGCGTATTGTTACTCGCTAAGTTCTTGGAGCAACCTACCGTCAGTGCAGTCAAAGGTGACATCCTCAAACTCAACGCACAAATTATTGATACTGAGCACCCTGTCTTCAATGCTGGCTTCGAAGAGAAAAAAGTAGCTGATGAATATGAGGCGCAAGCAGAAGGAAAACGTACCGACGGACTCATTATCAATCCGCAAAGACGTGTAGAACGTATGCTACTCAAATTATTAGCATACACATCCAAAGAACAAACGAAACTATTGCCTGCTTATTGGGAGATCGAGCATATCTTCC
Organism: Paludibacteraceae bacterium; assembly: GCA_045576595.1. Taxonomy (GTDB): domain Bacteria; phylum Bacteroidota; class Bacteroidia; order Bacteroidales; family Paludibacteraceae; genus Colicola. The sequence continues at coordinate 96,392 of JAZNGV010000002.1, forward strand.
CGCAGACTTGGGATTCGAAATACTTTAATCTTGATGAAGATGACACGAATGAGAAACTGGAGCACTTAGGTAACAAACTACCGCTTGAGAAGAAACTCAATATCTCGGCTAGCAATAACTACTTCGCAACAAAGAAAGAGAAATACAAAAAATCCGAAATTGCTATCTGTGCTAAGTTGGGTAACTCTTCTCTCGCTTCGTGGACACCAGACAATATTGTCGAGAATGACTCCAAGATTGCTGCTCAAGTCAAGCAACTCTTCCTCATGTGGGTTGCTGACTACGAGCCGACCCCCTCCGTTCACTCTCAACCGGAGGCAACACCCGAGGAACTTGAGATGATCAAGAAACTCCGCGAACGCGGACTTATTTAATAACGCTTACTTATAAAAATCGCATACCATGCTAAAGGAAATAAAGGACATACTCAATAAGCAGTTGTTGCGTCAAAAACCGACAGAAGCGCAATTCTCCGCTTTTACGGAGGCTTTTCGCAATCTGAAAGAAAGCATTCAACCTAATGAGACGGAAGAGCACAACAAGAGTTATATTGAGACATTCTTGAAGGATGCTTTTTACGGCAAGACAAATCTGGTAAATACAGCCGACAAGATAGATTGTGCAATATACCAAACAAAAGATGCAAATAGTCCTATTGAGGTGATAATTGAGGCTAAGTCCCCTACTAATCAGTCCGAATTTCCTTCAATTCACAATCTAAATTGCAAGGCGATGCAGGAACTCGTCCTGTATTTTATGCGCGAGCGGTTCAAAAGCAACAATATCAGCCTCAAACATCTCATCATTACTAACGGCTACGAATGGTTTATAATTGACGCTTCCGAATTTGAGAAGTATTTTGCCGACGATAAGAAATTCGTCAAACTGTATAAAGAGTTCGACAACAACGAGTTGCTATTTAGTGGCACGAAGGATTTCTATACCGAAATAGCAAAGCCTCAAATAGATAAGGTGAAGCAGAACATTGATTTTGCTTATCGTGATATTCGCACATTGAAAAGCGATGCGGCAAAGTTATGGTTCTATCGTATATTACAACCTGCTCATTTGCTGAAAGCGATGAAGTTTACCGACTCCAACAAACTTAATACGGCATTCTATAATGAATTGCTGTACATAATTGGTTTGGAGGAACATAAAAAAGACGGTAAAAATGTGATAGAACGTAAGCCGGCGGCTCAGAGAAACACATATTCGCTCTTAGAAAGTACGATATACCAATTGGAAGATTATGGTATCACATCGGAAGAAGAACAATTCGATCTTGCCTTAAATCTTATAATAACATGGATTAACCGAGTACTGTTCCTAAAACTATTGGAAAGCCAACTCATCAGTTACCACGGCAATCAACACTCAGACGAATATCGCTTTCTTTCCCCACACTTTATCAAAGATTACGATGAACTTAACGAACTCTTCTTCAAAGTGCTTGCTATTCCGACGCAAGAACGTCCGGCACAAGTCAAGGAGAAGTTCCACAATATTCCGTATCTTAATAGTTCACTCTTTGAACTCACTGAAAACGAGGATAAATACTTCCGAATCACTGGGCTAAAACTTGGTCAGATTCCCTTATTCTCTCATACCGTTATTAAAGACAAGAACGGTCATCACATGAAGATGGAAATGGATACGTTGGAGTACTTGTTCCGTTTCTTGGATGCGTATGACTTCGGTAGTGAACAATCTGACGATATTACTAAAGCCGAGAATAAAACACTTATCAACGCGTCTGTATTGGGTCTTATCTTTGAGAAAATTAATGGCTATAAGGATGGTTCATTCTTCACTCCTGCGTTTATTACGCAATATATGTGTCGCGAAGCAATTGAACGTATAGTGATACAAAAGTTCAATGCCCACTACGGTTATTCTTGTAAAACATTAACCGATGTTCACAATCAGGACTTTGACAAAGCAGAAGCGATTGCTATCTTGGATAGTATTACACTTTGTGACCCCGCAGTCGGATCAGGGCACTTCCTCGTATCAGCACTTAATTGTCTTATTGCAATACGTGCTGAATTAGGGCTGCTTCAAGATGAAAACGGAAAACGTCTAAAGGACTACACCTTTTCGATTGACAACGATGAACTGATAGTGTTGGATGAGGATGGCGAAATCTTCCACTATAATCCGAATAGTGCTGAAAGCCTGCGCGTACAGAAGACGCTTTTTGAACTCAAACGACATATTATTGAAAATAACTTATTTGGAGCTGACATCAATAATAACTCCGTCAATATTTGTCGTTTGCGATTGTGGATAGAATTGCTTAAAAATGCTTACTATCGAGACGATACACACGAACTGGAGACTTTGCCGAACATCGACATTAACATCAAATGTGGTGATTCACTCAAAAACAAATATCCTGTTGCCGTAGGAGAATCTATCAACGACATTTTCTTGCAAAAGTATGTAGCCTCATACAAAAAGGCAGTTCTTGACTATAAGCAAACATGTGACAAAGCGCAGAAGCAAGAAGTTAGAAAAAGTATTGAGCAGATAAAGTACCACATGCTACACGATGGTTCACAGTTGAATTTCTTTGATACAGAAGTTAACCAAACTGCTCAAAACGATTCTCTTTTTGCACATTCTTTGGAATGGATGATTGAGTATCCCGAAGTTTTGGATGATGCAGGTAAATTTGCAGGTTTTGATATTATCATCGGCAATCCTCCGTATATTCAATTACAAGCAGATGGAGGTAAACTTGCTACGTTATACGCGCCTAACACCACCAAGAAAGGTGACTCGCGTAATAATTACAAGACCTACGCACGGACAGGCGACATCTACTGCTTGTTCTATGAACGAGGTTATCAATTACTCAAACCAAACGGCATTCTTTGCTTCATTACATCCAATAAGTGGATGCGTGCTGGATATGGAGAGAAAACACGTGAGTTCTTAAGCAGTCAAATGACACCGGACATACTAATTGATTTTGCCGGTATTAAAGTGTTTGAGAATGCAACGGTTGATACCAATATTTTATTGGTCACCAAAGCAGTTAATGCACAACGGAAGTGTACGGCTGTATCTTGTCAAGATGCCAAGATGGATGACATAAAGAATTTGAGCGATTATGTTCAGTCGCATAGTGATAAGATAGACTTTAACACATCTGATAGTTGGGTAATCATGTCTGAAATTGAGCAATCTATCAAAGGCAAAATAGAGGCAGTTGGTATCCCTCTTAGAGATTGGGACATCCAAATCAACTATGGTATCAAAACAGGCTATAATGATGCATTTGTTATAACAACGGATAAGCGGGATGAGATATTAGCTAACTGCCAAAATGATGAAGAATGTGCAAGAACATCCGAGATTATACGACCGATTTTACGCGGTAGAGATATAAAACGGTATAGCTACGATTGGGCAGATCTTTGGCTCATCTACATACCGTGGCACTTTCCATTGCACGAAGATGATTCTATACAAGGAGCATCTGAAAAAGCAGAGGAAGCCTTCAAAACCCGATATCCTACGATTTACCAACACTTATTAGCATACAAAGAGGATTTGTCAGCTCGCAATAAAGCTGAGACGGGTATTCGTTATGAATGGTACGCTATGCAACGTTGGGGTGCAAATTATTCGGACGATTTCAATAAGCCGAAGATTATGTGGAAACGAGTTGGATCTATACTGAGGTTCTCCTATGATGATACTGGTAAATTAGGATTAGACAGCACTTGTTTTGCAACTGGTGTAGAAATCGCCTATTTATGCTGTGTCCTCAATTCACCAATGGGGCATTTTCTCTTGAAAGACGCTCCGAAAACAGGAACAGGCGATTTGCTCATCAGTGTACAAGCCGTTGAACCGATAAAGGTTCCAAAATTAGAAGACAGTTCACTCTTTGCAACTTATCTTCAAAGATATACATCTGGTGACACTGATGTTGAAAAAGAAATCAACTCACAAATATATGCCCTCTATAACCTATCGGAAGAGGAGATTGACTATATCGAAAAATATTACTAACTCAATAGTTAGCATATTTCTTTTCCAAATAGGCAATCTCATCAAGGGTTAGCCCCAGTATTTCATAAACAATAGAATTGATGCGTTGAAGACAATCGTTATTACATTGTTCTTCTATTGCCTTTGTAACCTCAGAATATAACTGATGGTCCGTTTTCTGAGGTATTGGTATGTTCTCAACAAACTGTCTCAACCATCTCCAACCATTCTCATCAAACTTGCTGCATGAGTTATCTAAATAAAATAGTATGGCTTTTGAGTTCAGAAAGCCAGTTAGACAATATAATCGTTCTTCTGAAACTTCAGAGTCGAATGTGATAATATAGCCTGTATTGCCTACTAGCATCTTATTCGTGTCTATAGTAAATGCATTACCTGTTCGTGCTAATTCTGCATAAACGATTTTCGGCTTATTGAAATCGTCCATATACGCACAGTTCCTGAGATTGTACGGAGTAACACCTTGATCCTCTCGCTTGCTTATTTTATCCCAATACAAATCCAAGTGTTGCTTGATAGATGGATAATCTTCTATATTTATCGGCGGGTATTTCTCTTTAAGGCCATTGTGTGTATTGATTAACCATAAGCCATCCCAATCATAACCATATCTCTTTATGTCGCGACCTCTTAAAATAGGTCGTATAATCTCAGACGTACGCTTGCTTTCATCTTCTGTTTTACAATTAGCTAGTATTTTCTCTCTTTTGGCAGAATCAATAATGAAAGCGTCATTGTAACCAGTAAGGACACCTCGATAGATGTTTATATCCCAATCATGCAATGGAGTTCCTACGGTTTCAATCTTGTTCTTAATACTTTGCTCTATTGAAGAGAGAATAACCCAACTATCATTCGACGGGAAGCGATATTCTATTCGATGCGACTGAACATAATCGCTCCCTTTCTATCAGCTCTCCATAAACGTGTGATAGTACTTTCGTACCGTATCTTTATTAACATGCAATATATTCCCTATCTTCTTGAATGAAACTCCCTCTGCAAGCAATCCGCTTATCAGTTCTTCCTTCTTGTGTAACTTGTATGTACATTGCCGTGATTGCTTTCCTTTCGGTCTTCCCAATTGCACACCTTCTGCCCGTTTCCTTGCTAAAGCCTCTTTTGTCCGCTGACTAATCAGATTTCTCTCTATTTCCGCCGATAATCCAAACGCAAATGCCAACACTTTGCTTTGTATATCATCACCCAACCGATAGTTGTCCTTGATCGTCCACACACGACACTCTTTCTTCATGCAGATACTTAGTATCTCCATAATCATAAACAACGACCGCCCAAGTCGTGACAACTCTGAGCAGATGATCACATCTTCTTTCTCTACTTTCTTTAGCAACACACCTAACTGCCGTTTGTTGTAAGCTTTCGTGCCGGAGATTGTTTCCTCAATCCAACCGTCAATGTGCAGATTATTCACTTTGCAGAACCGTTCAATCTCAAACCGCTGGTTCTCGACAGTCTGCTTGTCAGAACTTACGCGGATATAACCATAAATCATCGTTTTTGCTACAAATTTGCAAAAAAAATTGCACATTTGCAAAAAAAGTTGTATCTTTGCACGAAAAATCGTGCAAGAAAGGAATAACACAATGCCCTGTCCACATAATAACATATCATGCCCTTGTCCGAAAGAATGTCCGCGGCACGGAAAGTGCTGCGAGTGCGTTGCACATCACCGTGCACACGGAACCAAACTCCCCGCCTGCTTACGGGGAATTGAATGGGAGGAATTGCATACATATATGTGAACATCAATATTTTCAAGTTTATATAATTCAGTCTGATTTTGATAAACATAATTACAAAAAGCATGGATTTTGTGGATTTTATTGCAGAACGAATCATTGCTACACAGATGGATTTACTCCGCCTACTAAACAATGGCGGTGTAAATGGCGGTGTAAATTTAGAAGTATTGATATTTGAAACTATTCAAAATTCTCCAGGAATCAATGCTCCTGCAATTGCAGATCAAATAAAAAAGAGTTTACGAACAACACAACGGTACTTAAAAACGCTATCTGATGCAAACAGAATAGAATTTCGCGGAGCACCCAAAAAAGGTGGATATTATATTTTATAAGTGGAGAGAACAGACATACATGTGCTGCTTGTGGAATGTACCATGGGACTCGTTTGCCTCGTATTCCTGGCCTGTGTCGCACTATTCAGCATTATCATGTGGCTGCTCACCAGAAAGTGGAATAGGGAAGATGAGGAGTGGAGACAGAAATACTACAACAAGAAAAAGAATAAAGACAAAGAGAATGACTAAAACAATAACGACCATGCCCTGTCCGCAGAGTTTACGCAAAAAAAAATAAAAAAGTTGCTTTTAAGGTGATAGATTTCAGGTCTTTTTTGACTTATATATGGAGGGGTATATATAAACACGAATCGATTAACACAAAACACAACAGATAACAGATTATCTAACATATGAGTACCAAACAATCCATACGGTTCTATAAGGACCGCGAAGTGCGGGCTATATGGAATGACGAGCAGAACAAATGGTTCTTTTCCATCGTGGATATCGTGGCTGCTATTACCGAAAGCCCGCGTCCTCGTGTCTATTGGGGTACGGTCAAAAACCGCCAGAAAATCCAATATAGTGAGTTGTATTCAAAATGTATACAACTGAAATTAACCGCACTAGACGGCAAACGGTACGCCACGGACTGTTTTGCGCAAGAAGATATCATCGAAGTAGTCAAAACGCTCCCGGCTAAAAACACAGCGGCTTTCTTGGATTGGTTTACCTATTCAGATAATACCATAGACGGGCAAAGCCGCAAGAAAGCTTATACGTTATGGGAAAGCAACATGATTTCCGATGCGGAAGTGGGAACGGTAAAAGCCTTGCAAAAGATTCATGCATATTTATTCGGCGGTCTTTATGATTTTGCGGGAAATATACGCCAAGTGAATATTGCGAAAGGCGGTTTCCAGTTTGCTATGGCACAATATTTACCGCAGACACTGGAGCAGATTGAATACATGCCGGAGAATACCTTTGACGAGATTGTAGATAAGTATGTGGAGATGAATATTGCTCATCCATTCCGCGAGGGTAACGGACGCAGCACGCGTATATGGTTGGACCTGATTTTCAAGAAACGCTTGCAGCGTTGTGTCGATTGGAGCCGTATTCCCAAGAATGAATATCTGGACGCTATGATTCGTAGCGCAGTAGACGCAAGTGCCATCCGCCGCTTGCTCCGTAACGCACTGACCGACCAAATCAACGACCGCGAATTGTTCATGAAAGGAATAGACTATTCCTATTACTACGAACAGTCGGAGAACTAATCGACAGAACGAAGTGGCGGAGCATACAGCGAACATGTGAGCAGATCGACAGAGCATAGCGGCGGAGAACAAAACGATTAACCATGCCCTGTCCGTGATTTTGATAAACATAATCACAAAAAGCATGGATTTTGTGGATTGTATTCCAAAAAATAATATAATTTTTCGGATTATACTCCAAAAAAATTGCACAATTCATAAAAAAGTTGTACCTTTGCAGCGATTTTAATTAGCATAGGGTATGTATAAGCGAGATTTACATCAGATTATCGTTGACCAATGTTTTCATGGGAAAGCGATCATCCTTCTTGGAGCACGGCAGGTCGGAAAGACAACACTGCTCAAGCAAATTATCCAAGAGCAGCGAACAGAAGTGCAGTATCTCAACTGCGACGAGCCGCAAGTGGTGGAAGCACTCACCAACCGAAACTTGCGCGAACTGCAATTGCTGGTGGGTAGTGCCAAGTTTATTGTTATTGACGAAGCGCAGAAAGTGAATAACATCGGTTTGACGCTCAAACTGATTGTAGATAACATACCCGATGTACAAATAATCGCCACCGGCTCATCGGCGTTTGAATTGCGAAATCGCCTAAACGAGCCTCTCACCGGACGTAAGTTTGAGTACCAGATGTTCCCCATCTCCACCAACGAGATTTACAAGTCTACAGGATATTTGGATGTAAAACGCTTATTGGAAACACGTCTTATCTATGGCTCTTATCCGGATGTCCTCTCCAACATTGGCAACGCACAGAGTCTTTTGCTTTCTCTTTCGGACAGTTATTTATATAAAGACATATTGACGATGGATAGTTTGCGCAAACCGGAAGTGCTAAATAAGCTGCTGCAAGCATTGGCTTTTCAAGTCGGCTCTGAAGTGTCCTATAACGAACTGGCGCAAACCATAGGAACAGATAGCAAGACGGTAGAAAAATATATAGATTTGCTGGAGAAGTGCTTTATTATATTCCGGCTTAACGGACTAAGCCGCAATCTGCGTAACGAGTTGAAGAAAGCAAAGAAGATTTATTTCTATGACAATGGCGTACGCAATGCGGTGATACAGCAGTTTGCACCTGCATCATTACGCAATGACATGGGGCAATTGTGGGAGAACTTCTTTATCTCCGAGCGTATCAAGCGCAATCATTACATGGGGTATCATTGTAATATGTATTTCTGGCGCACAACATCGCAGCAAGAAATAGATTACATTGAGGAGTCGGATGGTATGATGTCGGCTTTTGAGATGAAATGGAATCCGAAGAAAGGTACCACCAAACTCCCGGAATCATTTCTAAAAGCCTATGACATCAAAGAAACAGCTATCATTACTCCCGATAATTATCTTGATTGGCTAATTTAATTCATAATTACCCCCCCCATGCTCCGCAAATACAACCGACATATTTATATCGCTCTGCTATCCATTATCACGCTGTGTCTGCTTTGCGATTATATCCCTGCGCTCCGTTTCCTTTCGACGTGGGTAACTCCACCCGTGGTGCTGTTTATTGGCTTAGTCTTTGCCCTGCTTTGCGGACAAGCTTACCCCACATTCAATAAGAACATATCCAAGAAACTCCTCCAATACTCCGTCATCGGTTTGGGCTTTGGAATGAACCTTCAAGCCTCACTCGCATCAGGTAAGGAAGGCATGTTCTTTACGATTATATCGGTCATAGGCACTTTGCTTATAGGTATGTTTATTGGCTGCAAAGTATTGAAACTCAACCGCAACACATCCTACCTTATTAGTTCGGGCACAGCCATCTGCGGCGGTAGTGCCATCGCTGCGGTAGGACCAATTATCAAGGCCAATGACACCGATATGTCCATGGCATTAGCTACAGTGTTTATCCTCAATGCTATAGGTCTTTTCCTTTTTCCCGCTTTGGGTCATTGGTTGGAACTAAGCCAACAAGAGTTCGGCACATGGGCGGCTATTGCTATCCATGATACTAGTTCGGTAGTGGGAGCAGGAGCGGCTTATGGCGAAGAAGCCCTGCAAGTGGCTACTACCATCAAACTCACTCGTGCCTTGTGGATCATCCCATTAGCATTGGTTACCTCGGTCATTTTCCGCAGCGACGGCAAGAAGATTAGTATCCCATGGTTTATCTTGTTCTTTATCGTCGCCATGCTCATCAACACCTACCTTCTCGCAGACTATCCCGAAGTAGGTAAGTTCATTGCAGATATTGCACGCAAAGGACTCATTATCACAATGTTCTTTATCGGTGCCTCCCTATCCGTAGATGTCATCAAATCCGTAGGTATCCGCCCCTTGCTGCAAGGTATCCTGCTATGGATCATCATCAGCGCCGCCAGTCTTGCATATATCCTACTCAAGTAAAAACGCATAACTACCATAACAAAAACTATTATCGGAAAAACTAATACGCTTGCATATATCAAAAGAAATTTGTGCCTTTGCACCGCAAAAGTAAGCAAATAGTGTACATCTTTTCAACAAAATGGACACACTCCCCAAAACAAAAAAGCCCCGTCAAGGGACTTTTTTTGGGGGATGGAATATGGGGCTCGCACAGCGCGAAGCGCAGATCGCAGCGAGAGAAACGAGCAAGAACCTGGGTTTAAGAGCCCTCACATCCACCATTTTTGCACAAAAAAAAGACATCCGTGAAGGATGTCTGTGGGTGGAATATGGGGCTCGAACCCATGACACTCGGAACCACAATCCGATGCTCTACCAACTGAGCTAAAACCACCATGTAGCCTTGTTTTTCAAAAGCGAGTGCAAAAGTACTGCTTTTTTTTGACATATGCAAGAATTTTACCATTTTTTTTGCTAAAAAAGAGAAAAACACCTCATTATTTCCTTTGGAGACATAAAAAATCATGTGTTTACTCATTTAATTTCAAGAAAAATTGGTAGTATAATTATTTTTTACTAATTTTGTGCCCTGATACAATTAGGAAATCAATAATTAGTACTTTTATACTTTAATCAATGACATCTTTACAACTATGAAGAAAATTTTCTTGGCAATGCGACCTTGGTCGTTCGTGGTATCTTTTGTGTCCGTATTAATTACTGCAGTTGGTTTGGCATATATGGGTTATCCTGTGAATTGGTGGATGGCTTTTTGGGCTGGTATAGGAATTGTTTTATTCCACGCGGCTGGTAATACGCTTAGTGACTATTTTGATTACAAGCATGGTGTGGATGCGGAGGATACATATGGGCAAGTACTGCTCAATACCAAGCAGATGACTCTTACAGAAATGTTACATCTTGCCTATGTGCTTATCGCTTTGGCTTTCCTTAATGCTGTTGCTTTGTGGTGGGCTACAGATTGGAATATCCAGTTGCTGCTCATCGGCGGGGTAGGAGCAATAATAGCATTGGTCTATGCTTGGCTCAAGTTTCATGCATTGGGAGATTTGGCTATCTTTGCTAATTTTGGTCTATTACCTGCATTAGGCACTTCTATCGTGGCAACTGGCGTGCTTACATGGGATAGTTTATGGTTCTTGTTGTTATTCATCCCTATAACGAACGCGGTATTGCATGCTAATAATACGCGTGATACTTTTACCGATTCGCGCGCGCACATCAAAACAATGCCAATGTTATTGGGTAAAAGAGTAAGCCAAATAATATACTATATAGAAGTATTCCTTCCATCTATATGGACTATTGTTTGTGTATGTGTTGGTGTCTTGCCCCCATATGCCTTATTGGTTCTTATCTCTCTTAAAATGGTAATCAATAATTGTCGTGACATGAAGCGTTATTCTGAGGATAATCATGCTATTGACCACTTGGATGAGAAAACAGCGCAATTACAAACCATCAGCAGCGGATTAATCATTCTAACAACTGCTATCACTATGCTTGTGGAGAAACTTTTCTAATAAACTATGAAACAGCAAATAGGAATCATATTAAGTATCATTAGTGCCCTTTTGTGCTGGACATATATGTTTTGTCCTGTTGTGCCCAAAGCGTTACCATTTTGGCATATGATGGTAGGCGCAGCTATATTATTATCAATTTTGTCATTCGTCTTTGGTTGGGATATTTGGAAGCAAAGGTGGCAAAATAGAATAGGTGGGCTAAAATATATAATAGGGCAAATTCTATTAGGAATAGCACTTGCAATCATCTTATGGGGCATATTTTGGTTGGGAGATAAACTCAGTCAATGGATGTTTCCTTCTTTTGCCCGCACGCAAGTGAATTGTATTTATAGCATTAAAGATGGATTCAATCCCCATATGGTAGGACTACTCTTGTTGTTACTTATTGGTCCTGCGGAGGAAATTTTCTGGCGCGGATATGTGCAGGAAAAACTGCAACGCTCTTTTTCCAAGACTTGGATAGGAGCAGTAGTAGGAATAGCGCTTTACACGGCTATTCATATTCCTTCGTGTAACTTTATGCTCATTGTAGCCGCTGGCGTATGCGGCGTAGTATGGGGTGGGTTATACTGGTGGAAACCGCAATGGTTTCCTGCGCTCTTGCTTAGTCACGCCGTGTGGGACGCGGCAGTCTTTGTGTGGTTTCCTATATAACCACTAATCAAGAATGATTTAAAATTTCAGAGAGCGGGATGGTAACAAAATCCCGCTCTTTATAATGTGGATGTGGAATGGTGAGAGTAGGGGTACTGATTATGAGTTCGCGCTGCTCGTCAAATACAAGGATTAGGTCTATGTCTATCGTTCTGTCTCTATAAATAGGATGGGCTGAATGATGGTCAGACTTGTAGTTACGCCCTAATTGTTTTTCTATTTGCTGCGTATATGCTAAAACTTCTTCCGCCTCCATATTTGTCTCTAAAGCGCAACATATATTACAGAATTCATGTTCACTTGTAAATCCACATGGAGCAGAGTAATAAAAAGAAGAGCAGCGAAGGACATGCCCAATTTGCTGCTCAATCATTTGTAGTGCTTGGCGAATTGTTTGTTCGCGATTGCCAATATTCGCCCCTAACGATAGATAATAAGTCATCATTGCTTAGTGCGTGATAGTCGTTGTAGTGGTGGTTGTGGTAGTAGTGGTAATCGTTTCTGTCTCATGTATGATGCTATTCACAACTTTGACACCATAGGGATAAACAATCGATGTTTTTACAATAGGTGACTTATCTAAATAATGGAATGCCTGATTGGTTCTATCCATTACGAAAATCAATACAAGTACTATAATACCATATTTAAGTATTCCAAATATTCCCCCGAAGAGTCTATTAGCCCATCCCAAATGAATCGCGCGCAGTAATTTAGTGAATAAGCGCGCAAAGATTGATAGCGCTACGGCTGTGGCTAAGAAGAGTAATACATATGCTACAACGCTACACACTTCTACCGGCCATTGAAACTGACAGTATAACCATTCAGAGAACGGAGCCGCCCATAACCGTGCGCTCAGTACACCGAGAATAACCGCCAATATGGCGATTATCTCGGATACTAAACCACGCATCAGTCCTCTTACTAAACCTACTAAAAGAGGCAAGAGTAATATGATATCTAACCAATTAACGGTCATTGCTGATTGTAGGCTTTGGGGTCAAACTCCATTGGTTGCCATTCAATACCGCCCTCCATGTCATTGTACATCTTAATATCTTCAACACCTATTCCAGGAATACCACGAGGAGTAACGGACCATTCATAACCAGTCAAACCTGTTGCAGTTAATTCAGAAGCCTTGTCCAAATACCATCCGAGAATACCTGTAACGGTTCCTTCCCAGTATTTGCAGTTTGTTACACCACTTGGACCTGCGCCAGGCAAGAAATACGACGCAAACTTACAATACTCTGAATTAGAGCAGCAAATAGTCTTATTTTCGTAATCTTTGAGGATACGATTTTGTGGATAACCAATATTGTTGGTTGTAGGTGCGAATACATTCGCCAAACCAGATGAGTCTGGATGTGCATATTCACAATTAACAATACTACCATCATCATTGGCTTGACCAGTAAAACTTACATTCTTAATAACAATCAGTCGTCCATCCATTTTACGAATCTTATCCATTCCAGCCGCGTCAATAGTAGGACGCAATGGAATCTCTGTGTATAACTGCTTGAGAGTAAGAGTGTCGTATTGCAGTTTAGACTGATCAGGAACGCCAATCATGCGCACTGCATTACGGAAACGAGCACTGGATATACGACCAGGAGCCCAACCCACTTTCTGCGACGCATTCATTGCATAGATGTTATTATTGTACGAAGGAACGCATAACTGTGGTTGGTTGGCATAACGACCAACAGCCAATCCATTACAACGAATAAGAATCTCCTGACCCAATTGGAACATACCACCGCTCGAACCCATATCTACTGAGATACGAAGGTTTTGCTGTTCTCCATTCACAATCTGCTGAATAACAATAGCTTTGTAGAAATTACCAGCATAGTCATCTGTTGTTACGCGACCACGAATATAAATACCCTCTCCATAAGTAGGAAGCGTATCTACCGCATATAGGAATAAACCATTCCCATTGGTAGAACGAGTACGATATGGACAAGTATCACTCGCGAAATTACCTTCTTCTGTCATGAATGTATCCAGGAAATCATTGAGATTATATATCTTATAACCTTCTGGATTCTCAGCTTCAAGTATTTGACTGAGTTGAGCTTCGGAAGTAAAAACATCGTTCTCGTTAAGATCTCTTGGCTCACAGGAACTCATGAGAGCAACGATTGGCATTGCCAATAACATTGCGTATGTATATAGTGACTTTTTCATCGTTCTTAGAATTTATATGTTACATTTAAGAAGAAGTTAGCTCCCCACGCATAGTAATACTTGGATGGGTATTTCCAAGCATTGGCAGTGATAACAGAGTTTTGGTAATCTTTCTCGCCCTGACGCACACCGCGTGGCAAACGCGCTTGCTGATAACCGCCTGTCTTGAAATGAGTATTGTTTGTCAAGTTGGTTACACTGAGGTTGATAGAGATAGATTGACGGTTTGGTAAGTAAATCAGTTTACCTACAGATGCGTCAATAATAAAGCGATTGAGTGGGTTTACTGCCGCCAAACTCTCTTGCATCGTCATTATATTATATGGGTATCTGAGTACAGGTACTCCATTCGCGTCTAATACAGCATTGCCATATATAGCCGTTCCGTCTTCCGCAATCTCTACTTGCAGTGCCTTTCCATCTGTGGTCTCTATAGCATTAGCATAACTATCGCCAAACCAACCATTTACAGCCGTTCCGTCCAAACGAATACCTGTGTATAGACCTTGCATTCTGCGGCTTGGAGCAACTGAGAGATAGTTCCAATCATGGTAGTTTACTGTTACATCAGCAAACCACATCTTTGGATGGAAGAAAGACAACTTAAGACTTGCATTGGCTTGAGGACCGGTAGAGAGTTTGAGACCATTGAGTAATACCTTGTCTTGGGTCTCAAATACTAATTCTTTAGTTACCAAGTTTTGTGTCATTGGCATTCCGTTCTCCGCTGAAGAGATAGCGATTGCATCGCTTGTGTAGCGATAGTCACCGATGCTGGCTACACCTGTCAAAGTGAAGTAGGTGCCTAATTTAACAGCGATGGCTGCCTCAATACCCATGTGGCGTTTATCTATGCCAGTCATAGCTTGATTAACAAAAGTACGCGCTTCGTCGTCGTAATAGCCATTAAGCTCTGTTCCATTCCAACTTTGTGTGAAGAAACCAGTTACGCGACCACGAACGATAGGGTAGTTAAACTCATAGGTCAAGTCCACTGCTGCCACTTTCTCACTTGCTGCATAGAATTCCTTAAGGTTCTGGGCATTGTCGTGTACATAAATATTATCTACTGCTCTGTCGTGTACACGCTGCGAGATATATGCGTCACGCGCATAAGGAGTGCGTGTCTCGGCCAATGCATTCAGTTTGATATTATTACGGCCATTGATTTTGTATTTAGCACCAAACTTAAATCCTGGGTCTAAGAAATGGTGTGCGTCGCCCAAGTAGTTTGTTCCGGCATGTAGTGTACCATTGGCTTCTGCTGCTTTAATCTGCTCATACGCCGCATGTCCGTAGTATTTCCATGGGTTGACACCTGTACGCTCTTCTGCCACTTTGGTCAAATACCAAGCACGACCATTGAGCATATTAGTGCTGCGTTGCATCATGTTATACTCTAATTGCAGTGCGTAATACAAGTCCACTTCGTTGAATGACCATTCGTTTTGGAACCATGCCTTAGCATTTGCCATATTGATGCGATAGTCATAACCAAAGCGACGACTTGTATTGGTAATGCGATTGTCGTAATCGCTTGCAATCTCATTCTTACGCACATTAGCAATGTCCGCTTGTGTGAAACCGCCGTTTGTGGCTAATTCCTTAATGTCGCGGTCTGCGAATGCGTCAATATCCAACCATTGGTTACCACCTAATAGGTCGTCAATAGTCTTGTAATGAATACCTTGCGCATACTTGCCTTCCAATCCTAAAGTCATCTTGAGGTGGTCAAATTGCGTATTGGTATAGTTGATAGACGCAATAGCTTCTTGGATATCATTATGGCGGCGCTCTACGATATAACGAGCAGAACCATCAGGATTATTGTAGTTATTTGCAATATTCGCCGCATATATATTATCCCAGTCGATCTGTGTGGTCTTGTTATCGCGGGTCTGCCATAAGTTCACTAAACTATTGTATTGCTCTTTATTGATAGACGGACCAATCACATTTCCATCGTCACCTATGAAACCACTACCAAACGATGTGCCGTTCAAATCATGACCAACGAATAATCCCCAAGGATAGTGATTTCCATTCTCGTCGTATAACTGAGAAGCAGAGTTCTCGTTGTTTGGATTGGCAATCTGTCCATCCCACATGGCTGATGGTAGATTACGATAGTAATCAGGACGAGGATCTGGAGCGTTGTAGAAGTTGATAGCAGAGTTAGAATACCATGAGTAGTGGTAACCTGCAGCTACTTTCAATTTCTGTGTCTCGTCTATGTTTATCTCGTATGCCGCGATGACTGTTGGATCGTATGATTTCACAATACGCGAGTTGCGTACTTGACCATTCTGATAACCCCAATATGGATTGTAGTTGTTCGTGCCTGTCAAATCATACACTTCTTGGGTCACAGCTGCGTTTTGTCCACGCTCTGTAGGAGCACCAAAGGTAATCAGTTTAAGGCGTGAGTTAGACCATTGCTTCTCCGCGGATAAGAAATAACCTAATGAATAATATTTAATACCTTCGCCTATTATACCTTTGTTGTCGATATATGGTGAAAAACGGTACGCTAATTGTGCAATCACTGCCCAACCGTTTTCCATTAATCCACTGGCATAGGTGGCATTCACACGCGCCTTATAGTTACGATTAGTACCGGCAACGCCTACTTTCCATCCCTGCGCATAACGAGCAGCGTTCATGAGGTAGTTCGTTGATTGTGTTACACCTCCAAAGGAGAAGTTTGTGGCCTCCATGGAGTTTAATACCTCTTTGTAACGACTTGCATCGTTCAAACCACCCATGGCTGAGTAGTTGAAATTACCGCGTTCTTGGGAGTTTAAATGCAATCCTTCTATGTAATAGGTTTCAAAGCGTGAGTCGTAACCTCTGCTACGATAACGCGCAGTGGACCAACCATAGGAAGTGGTGGAGTTGAAAACATCTGTGGAAGCCGAACTGGAAGATGCTTGCGATTGAGAGCGTCCTTCATCATCGCTCATTTCTTCTTCGGTCAGATTAAGCAAGATTTCACTCTGTGCTTGCGCCATAATATCTTGCTGCAACTGAATATCGCTCATTTGGTTAATACGATCTGCAACGAGGTTAACCAATTCAATAGCAGCGATATAACCATCAGCTTCAACAATAATCTCCTCGTCCATCGCCTCTAAGTAGAATAGGATGTACTCACCAAAACTATTTGTAGTGGTGGAGATGTTTTGGTTGGCTAAAGTTACTTTTGCGCCAACAACAGCCGCTTGAGTGGCTTGATCAATAACGCGACCTTTTAGGGATGTCTGTGCCATAGAGATGATACTCATTGATAGCACGAACATTAGTAAAAAAAGTCGCTTGTTAGCCCGCAGGGCTTGATAAATTGCACTTTTCATACGATTGTCTGTTAATGTTCTGTATGGTGTTTATTTAGAATTCAGCATTTTTAGGTGTGCGTGGGAATGGAATGACATCGCGTATATTCTGCATTCCTGTCACGAAGAGCATTAAGCGCTCAAAGCCTAATCCAAATCCAGCGTGTGGAGCAGAGCCGAAACGGCGAGTATCCAAATACCAATACATGTCCTTCATTGGAATAGAACGACGCTCAATCTCTGCATTGAGTTTATCAAGGCTCTCTTCACGAACAGAACCACCGATAATCTCTCCAATTTGTGGGAAGAGCACATCGGTTCCCTGTACGGTTTTGTTATCCTCATTAATCTTCATGTAGAATGCTTTGATCTCTTTGGGATAGTCGGTCATTATTACAGGCTTACCAAAATGCTCCTCTACCAAGTAGCGCTCGTGCTCTGAAGCCAAATCATCACCCCATGTGCATGGGAACTCAAACTTCTTGCCGTTCTTTATTGCTTCTTGTAGAATCTCAACACCCTCGGTGTAGGTCAAACGAACGAAGTCAGTCTTTACTACTGATTCCAAGCGCTCAATCAAACCTTTGTCCACAAACTGATTGAGGAACTCTAAGTCGTCCATACAATGCTCTAATGCCCAGCGTACGCAGTATTTGATGAAATCTTCCTCAAGGTCCATCAACTCTTTCTTCTGAATGAAGGCAACCTCTGGCTCTATCATCCAGAACTCTGCTAAGTGGCGAGGAGTATTGGAGTTCTCGGCGCGGAAAGTAGGACCGAAGGTGTATATCTTGCCCAATGCCATCGCAGCCAACTCGCCCTCTAATTGACCGCTTACTGTCAAAGAGGCTTGCTTGCCAAAGAAATCATCGCTATAATCGATTTTACCCTCTTCGTCATATTTTAAGTTGTAGAGGTTTTTTGTCGTCACTTGGAACATCTGTCCGGCTCCCTCGCAATCCGAAGCGGTGATAAGTGGTGTATGGAAGTAGAAATAGCCGTGCTCGTGGAAATAAGTATGAATAGCCATCGCCATATTGTGGCGAATGCGGAATACAGCTCCGAAAGTGTTCGTACGAGGACGAAGGTGCGCTATTGTGCGCAAGTATTCCATCGATAAACCTTTCTTTTGTAGTGGATATTTCTCTGGGTCTGCAGTTCCATATACTTCTAATTCTGTCAATTGAATCTCTACTGCTTGACCTGCGCCTTGGCTCTCTACCAGCGTACCAATCGCGCATATACAAGCCCCAGTGGTAACTGGCTTGAGTTGCTCTTCGCTAAATTGCTGCAAGTCTGCAACAATCTGTATGTTCTTTATGGTAGAACCATCGTTCAACGCGATAAAAGCTATATTCTTGTTACCTCGTTTACTGCGCACCCAACCGCATACCTTGATGGTGCTGCCGAAATCAGTGCGCAAGAGTGCTTCTTTTATTTCTGTTCTTTGCATATTGATGTATATTAAAGTTGTATATTTATATCTTCTCCTAAAGCATTTATATTAAATCCATCAGGTGACATCTGCGGATTAAGTGTTGCCCCCGTTGGGTTATTCATTTTAGATGGAATGGCCATACTATTCTCTCCTTCTGCTGGGAGAGGTGGTAGCTCGTTTTCGTCGTATGCATCTTTTTCATTCTGGAATTTAGCCAACTTATGTCTAAAGCGCAACCAAATACTATCTGTCGCACCATTACGATGCTTAGCTACGATGATTTGTGCCAATCCGCGCAGGTCTTTACCTGTTTTTTCGTCATTATATATACGGTAATAATCTGGTCTGTGTATGAAGCAAACCATATCTGCATCTTGCTCAATGGCTCCCGATTCGCGCAAGTCGGATAACTGGGGAGTCTTACCTTCTATACCTTGACGCGACTCTACACCACGATTCAACTGTGATAGAGCAATGATAGGTATCTCCAACTCTTTGGCTAATCCTTTCAGCCCTCGAGAGATGATAGAAACCTCTTGTTCACGGCTGCCGAAACTTGACCCTTGGGCATTCATCAATTGTAAGTAGTCGATGATGATGATTTTAACACCTTTTTCACGCACTAACTTACGGGCTTTAGAGCGTAACTCATAGATAGACAACTGAGGCGTGTCATCCATGTAGATGGGTGCTTTCTCTAAAACATTGATTCTTTCGTTCAGTCGTTGGGTCTCAGCCTTGGTTAGTTTACCAGTCTTAATCTTATCGCCTTCTATCTCGCATACATTCATGATGAGACGATTTACCAACTGCACATTACTCATCTCAAGTGAGAAGACAGCCACGGGTGTGTGCCTATCTACAGCCATATTCTTAATCATAGATAGTACAAAGGCTGTTTTACCCATTGCAGGACGAGCGGCAATGATAATCAAGTCTGGTTCTTGCCAACCGGAAGTAATCTTGTCTAATGCATCAAATCCGGAAGGAATGCCAGAAATAGACCCCTCGTTCTTGGCTGCTTTGGCCATGCGTTCAAAAGCCTCCTTAACTACTGACTCAATAGGTGTCACATCGCGTTTCTGGGCGCGCTGCGTAATCTCAAAGATGCTCGCCTCGGCTAACTGCATTAGTTCTTCTACATCTTGCGTCTCGTCAAATCCCCTTTCTTCTATATCGGCTGCAACCGCAATCAAATCACGAGCAACAGATTTCTGAGCGACAATCTCTGCATGGTAACGCAAGTGGGCGGTGGAAGCCACACGACGCGTTAGCTCAGAGAGATACACGGTACCACCTACCTGCTCAAGAGTACCATTATTCTTTAATTGTTCACTAACAGATAAGATATCTATTGGTTTGTCTTTGGTGGATAAAGTGCGAATGGCTTCATATACAAGTCGATTTTGGTCTTTGTAAAAAACCTCTGGTCGAAGCAAGTCGGCAACACTGGCAAAAGCTTCTTTGGCTAACATAATTGCACCCAATACCGAGTCCTCCAACTCAACTGCTTGAGGTGGAAGTTTGCCGTATTCATTGGCACCCACTTTGATGATTTTGGTCTGTGGGGTTTGTTTGGACTTATTATTTCTGTTTGTTCCTGCCATATGTGTCTAATAAACTATTTGCTGCTATAAAACTGCTAATCTCATTATTCAGTACTTGTCGTTCTGCTACTTCTATATAATGGGTCATTTGTTCATTCTTGTAGAAACCATCCAATAGTGCTTGGTTGATTGTTTCATACATCCAATATTTGCTTTGCTCGGTACGGTGCGTTTCGAAATATCCATTTTCTTGCACAAAAGCAATATAACGCTCCACTTCTTCCCACACCTCTGCTATGCCTGTATGCTCAATAGCGGAGCAGCAGAGTGCATTAGGTTTCCATCCGGATGCAGAAGGAGGAAAGAGTGCCAAGGCATTCTTGAAACTCACGCGCGCGGCGTGTGCGCGTTCAATATTATTTCCATCGCATTTATTGATAGCTATGCCATCTGCCATTTCCATAATACCACGCTTAATACCTTGCAATTCGTCACCTGTACCTGTTACTTGGAGAAGTAAAAAATAGTCCACCATAGAGTGTGCTGCGGTCTCTGACTGACCTACACCTACAGTCTCCACTACTATTGTGTCGTATCCTGCTGCTTCGCAGAGCACGATGGTCTCGCGGGTCTTACGAGCTACACCGCCCAAAGAACCTGCCGATGGGCTGGGACGAATAAAGGCGTTGGAACGAACAGATAACTCATTCATACGCGTCTTGTCGCCCAAGATAGAACCACGACTGCGCTCGCTCGATGGGTCGATAGCCAATACCGCTATACGCTTTCCGCGATTACATAACTCTACACCTAATGCCTCAATAAATGTTGATTTGCCTGCGCCTGGAACACCCGTGATGCCTAAACGAATAGAGTTACCGGCATAAGGCAAGCATAATTCTATCACTTTCTGAGCAATAGCTTGGTCGGATAGTAGGTTACTCTCTACTAAAGTAACTGCTTGGCTTAAGATAGTGATATCTCCGGCGCGGATACCAGCGAAATACTCCTCAGGCGTCAGCGTACGCTTTTTGCGGCGAAAAGTGGCATAAGGGTTAACACTGGGGAGATTATCCACACCAGTGTTAACTGTTAAGCCTTTGTATTTTGCATCGTTTTCAGGATGAACCATCTTATTGTATAGTCCACATTAATGTTACTTTCTGAATAGAGTGCTCATAGTCATTGCTGATGATGACCACTTCGCGACTGTATTTACCCGGATTGCGTCCTTGGGTGTTTACATCCACTTGGATAGTACCTGTACGACCGGATTTGACAGCCTTGCATGGTTTGAGTACAATCTGTTTGTCTGCACTATATGCACGGCGAATGTGTAATGGGTTAACACCTATGTTCTTTACTTTGATTTGACCCTTGAGGTGCTTACCTGCAGCGATAGTACCTAAGTCAACTACTGATTTGGTCTCAAGCATAGGTGATTGTTGTTTCTGCTCAACGGTCATGGAAGAGAAATCTTCTACGATATTTGCTTTGATGGTCAGTTTATAGGTCTCACTCAACTCTTTCTTACCATCTACCACCACATAAGCATATGCCTTTACGGGTCCATATAGATTAGTGGCTTTGGTGTCCACTGCAAAGACGAACTTACCTACTTCCTTTGCTTGGACTGTAGGAAGAGTCACTTGGTTTTCCAACCAACTGTCGTTGGCATTCACAGCCAATGCTACTTCATGCGTTGTGCTACTTAGATTGGTGTATTCTAAATCCATCACTTTAGTACTTCCTTTTGTCAGGTTGCCGAAGTTGACTTCTTTGCTCTTCATATTAAGCGCACCCACGGCAATAGTGTATTTATTGACAGGTTTAGCTTGCTTAGGAATGACTTCTCCCTTGATGGTCACTCGCTTGGTTGGTTCGGTAGCATTAGATGTAATAGTCACTGTTTTTTGGAACCGTCCTGGACGACCGTTAGGGTTGTATGTAACGGTAATACTGCCTGTTTGACCTGGTTCAATCGGTTCGCGAGGCCATTTAGGAGTAGTGCAACCGCAACTGGCACGCACATTGCTCAAAATAAGCGGAGACATACCTTCGTTTTTAACGGTGAAAACAGTACTAACACGACCATCAGCTTCGTTAATCTTACCGAAGTCATGACTCGTTTTGTCTAAAGTAATTACTGGTTGTTGACCATACATGGCTACTGAAAATACCACCATGCACAAACTGTAAATAAATCGTTTCATTATACCTAAAATTTAAAATCTAAAATCTAACATCTAACATCTAACATCTAACATCCAACATCTAAATCGCCCGCCATACTTCCTTGATGTCTTCTATCTTCTTGATGGCTTTGAGCAATTCATCCAATTCGCTTTTATCATATACATAGATATCCAAACTGCCGGTGAAAATACCATCTTCGCTTGATACATGAATAGCGGATATGTTGATTTGGAATTGAGTAGTTATCGTTTGTAGTACTTGGATGAATACACCGAATTTGTCTATACCTTTGAAGGCTATTGTTTCCGTAAAGGTATGTACTCGATGAGTATTCCAGTTAGCTGAATAGATTTGTTTACCATAACTGGACTTGAGCAAAGTAGCTTCAGGACAATCTATTTTGTGGATATGCATTTGTCCCTCGTTGTCTAAATAGCCGAGCACCTCATCGCCGGGAATAGGGCGGCAGCAAGTACTCAAGGTATATTCAGTGCCTAATCCTTCGTCTGTGAGGGTAATCACTTTGCTCTTGGGCTTGGTCTTTCCAAAATGGGTGAGAGGGTATGCCAATTCAGCCACACGACCTATATTCCATTTACTGCGTTTGGCAAAGACAATAGAACGCATATCATCCAAACGAATAAGTCCTTGCCCCACTTGCTTATACAATTCATTCGGAGTCTTCAAACCATGATGTGTGAGCATGCGGGCTAAAGCCATGTCACGATTAGCGGATAAATCACTGTCCATCGCTATCGCATCGTTGAATAATCGCTCGCCATGCTTAATATGCTTGCGCTCCTCGCGACGGAAATACTGCTCCAAACCGCTCTTGGCCTTCGCCGTCGTTACCATCTCTAACCACTCGGGCTGAGGATGTTGACTCGTACTCGTGAGGATCTCAATCTGGTCACCGCCCTTGAGGGGATAAGAAAGGGGAACCAACGAATGGTTTACTTTGGCACCTATACAATGCTCTCCTAACTCCGAGTGAAGCATGAAAGCAAAGTCTAAGGCAGTCGAACCCAAAGGCATCGTCTTAATCTCACCCTTAGGCGTGAAAACAAATACCTCCTGCGCAAAGAGATTCAACTTGAAAGTGCCTAAGAACTCAACAGCGTCACGACCCATCGGATTAGCAAGTACCTCTTTAATCTCGCGAAGCCACTTATCTAACTCCGACTCGTCTTGCTCGCCTGTCTTGTATTTCCAATGCGCTGCTAATCCGCGCTCCGCAATCTCGTGCATGCGCTTCGTGCGAATCTGCACCTCTATCCAATCGCCATCCTTACCCATCACAGTCACATGCAGCGCTTCATAACCATTGGATTTCGGAGTGGAGATCCAATCGCGTATGCGCTCAGGATGAGGACGGTAGAACTCCGTAATCGCTGAGTAAATCATCCAGCATTGGTCTTTCTCACTCATGGACTCATTAGGCGTGAAGATGATGCGAACAGCCAATAAATCATATACATCCTCAAAGGCAATCTGCTGCTTGGTCATCTTCTTCCATATCGAATAAACAGACTTGATACGCGCTTTGAGCTCGAACGCATACCCCATGCTCTCTAAACGACTGCGGATAGGAGCTGCAAAAGACTCGAAACTGGCTAATTGGGCACCACGAGCTTTCGATAACTTATCATGTATCTCCTGCCATTGAGTAGGGTGCTCGTACTTAAAACTCAAATCCTCCAACTCCGTCTTGATAGGAAATAAACCCAAACGATGCGCCAAAGGAGCATAGATATATTGCGTCTCGCCGGCAATCTTATATTGCTTGTCCTTCGGCTGAGCACCCAGCGTGCGCATGTTATGCAAGCGGTCGGCTATCTTAATGAGCACTACGCGAATATCATCCGAGATAGTCAAAAGCAACTTGCGGAAGTTCTCCGCTTGCTCCGAAGCCTGCTCACCAAAAACACCACCACTAATCTTCGTCAAACCGCTCACTATCTGGGCTATCTTATCCCCAAACAAACCCGCTATGTCGCTCTCTGTATAATCGGTGTCCTCTACTACATCATGAAGCAAGGCGGCACATATACTCGTACTGCCCAAACCTATCTCACTAACACATATATGCGCCACCGCAAGAGGATGGAGAATATAAGGCTCGCCACTCAAACGACGAACACCATAATGCGCTTGGTGAGCAAAACGAAAGGCATGACTGATGAGCTCTACTTTCTGACTATGAGAAGTATGAGCGTAGGCGTCTAAAAGATCATCAAACTTCTGTTGAATGAGCGCCTCTTCATCCGGTGTAAAGATACTCTGCTGCATTATAAATCAAAATCGGCTGCAAATTTACAAAAAAAAAATGACATACGCAAGCATATGCCATTCTTTTTTCTACTTTCGCTAAACTTTATTTTCTTATACCCCGAAACGCTTGTATTTCGGCCTTGTTCCTTGATACTTGGTGCTTCTCCCCTTCGAAGGCTCTCTGTTCTTGCTCCTTATTCTTTGCAGGAGATTGCATCATGCCTTTGTTTTGAATAGCTGTAGTACCTACTAAATGGATAGCAGAACCATTACGAGCGGTACCTTCTAATTCCCAACCTTCTTCTGTGATAGTCATCGTACCACTTGTGATAAGCCATTGAGCAGCAGGGACTAAATAGCCTTTATTATAGTAAGACTTTGAAGTGAAATAGAATGTAGAACCGTCAATGATTACATTCTCATCATCGCGGTAACCTGCATAAACAGTACCGGGTTTCATGCTGCCGTTAATAGGGTAAACGCCTACAGGAATTTCTTTCTGATCTAACTCGGTAAATAGATAAATATATGCGAGTGGAATACATATAGTCTTATTAACGGTGACAGTACGGCTCGCATTGTAGGTCATGATACTCCAGTAGTTGAAACCTAACTCGTAATATGGTTTGTACTGTGCAACGGATGCAGGCATGCTATCCACTGGTTGTGAGAAATCAGCAGGACCGCTGCTTGCATCTATCTCAGGATAGTAATCAGGTACAGGAACGGCGGTAATACCACCATGTTGTATGTCTGCACCGCCAGCGGTATTAGTCACTACAGGACTTTGCTCCGCTTGAATAACAGGATTGAAATCTTCGGATAAGAAAGCCACAACCATACAATTCTCTGCTACCCACTTCTCATTCAGAGTAATACTATATTCGGTTGAATATTTGCGATTGCTATTAACTGTGATAAAGTCACCAAGAGCATCAGTCATATAAGCACGAACAGCATTGGTGTGAATAAATTTATTCCAACCTTCAAAAGTATTATAGAAATCTTGTTGGTAATCAATAATGCCAGACTCCTTAACTAACAAAGTGAGTTTGAGTTCTGGATAATCCTCCTTGCATATGGCACCCGAAACTTTTACTTTCAGTTCGCGTGTCGTTGGGTCGTAGGAATTGTTCAATACAATAGAGGCGTATGTAGTAGAAGCTTGGTTGGCTTTGATGGTTTTCGATAAATAACCAGGGTGGAAGACAACAGCGTTTCCATCAGAAGTGGCGGTCTTGCTACGATTGATAGTCATTGCGGGAGCACCACCTACTTTGAGTTGGCTGGTAATACTTTTACTACCTGTAACGGACAGTCTATCAGGTTGATAACCGTAGTGGTGAAGAACTACAATCCAATTGGTGTCGTTCTCTATAAAGGCACTAATACAGTCCATACCATAAGGACAATAACCACAGTCTTGACCTGTAAATTCTTCAATCAGATGTTTCTTCGGAAAGGACTCGGGAATAGGAAGATTAGGTTCGCAACCAGCGAAGATAAATGCTAAAATACCTGCGAAACCAAATAATAAACTCTTTTTCATTGTTGTGTGATTTTTATTTTGTTTGTACTATCTTTTCTCCGTTGACAATATAGATACCAGTGGGTAATTCCTCTATTGACTGAGTATCTATACGCATGCCATTCAGCATGAAGATACCCGTGTTTTTAGGCTGACTAATCGTCTGGTCTATACCTTCAGTGGAATATATGTAATGCACTAATAATCTGCGACTTTCACTTCTGTCAGAGAATGTATATTCGATATCTACTTTTGTGCCCGGAATAGGCATGTAATGCGCATACCAATTGGCGACACCACTCATCGTATAAGTAAGTGTCTCGTTGGTCTGTTGATTACCAGAAACGCATTGACCACTACAGCAAAACTCGTCTCTCAAACCACTTTCAGAACGACTGATGGTTACACTCATTGGCCCATCGGATAACACGCTACCTTTGACGCCCATTGTGTATGCGCCGGATAGAATGTCTTCTTCGCCTTCGGTGATGGTTAATTCCATTCCTTCTTCAGGAATTTCACCTTGCCCTTCTATGCTCACAATCAATGCGTTAGCATATGGTGATACAAAGAGCAAGAATGCTAAAAATAATCTGTTAATTCTCATATGTCTATATGGGTGTTAATGTCGTTTGCGCGGCGTTTAGTATCTCTTTCGTTTTTTTGTCTAATAGCAATGTGATAACATGGCAATGCTTGATTTCGCATTTCTCAGGAATGGATATAACATGTGTTTGCTGAGTAGGAGTGGGGCTTAATAGCCATTTCGTACCCCATGCTTCCTCGCTTGTTGCACGCAGTACATGGTGGTGATAATAATGGGTGTCAACACTGCCGTCGGGCAGCGCTTGAGCACCTACAATACTATCTTCGGTCAACCAAACCAATAACTGATATTCCTTTTCTATGTCCGAATGAGCGGTAGTGGTTATTTCTACTTGTCGAGTGATGGTGTCAATCGTAGCTTCCGCGCTGATGAAGGCATAGCACTCCTCTTGCATGGCTTTCGCTATCAAACCTCCCCATTGCAAATAATCGCTTAAATACCCATCTTCTGTCATAGCCATGTTTATATTTCCCGTGGGGAATGCAGTAGAGGCTGTGCCGCCCATATGACGGTAATAAAAATCTGCTTCTGGGCAAGTGTAGTCGTATTGCGCTACTCCCTGCGTAAAAGGGTTACTTGCAGGGTGCATGGCTACTATAATGAGTTGCTCACCACAAATCTGTTTTAATTGAGCAGCGTGAAGAGCTGCGGTTGGACAATTCACACAACGAAAACCCGTGTACTCAATCAGTACATGTGTACGCTCACCGGAGAGTGGGGTGGGAACTGGAATGAACCTGTCCTCCTCGCGGATAACCTCACAACTGCTGAGAAGTAAAGCAAATAATACTATGTATCCTAATCGTTTTACCATGTGAAATTATAACTCATACTAACTCCTTCTTGTCGTGGTACATAACGGCATATGCCGCCTGAGCAGTTGTAGCCGTCTCGTGTCTTTGTATAACCTACCATCAGTCGATGTGCACCATGCGTGTAAGTCGCAGAAGCAGTATAGAAATGCTCTTGGGTAGATAAAGTCGTACCGCCTATATTATACATCCATTGCCCACTCAAAGACACACGGTTCCATAAATTTAGTTCGCACAATGCAAACAACCATTGCCCTTGGTGTTGTTTGGTGAATAAGTACTGCAATTCACCACGCATGGATATATTATCTGTTATTTGTACCTTACTATCTATGACGGCAATAGCCGAACGAATCAATTCGCCTTCTCCTTCCACAATCTGCTGATTGTAAGACTGATACATCATCATCGCATTCAACCACCACCGTTGTGTAAGGCGTTTGTTCAGTTCGATATTTACATCCGAGTAATACTCACCATCTTTCTTTGTGTTCACAGCCCAACTGCCTTCTTCTGCTAATCCGCGTATATGACTTCCGCCTATTTTAATGGTGGTGCCATAACGCCCGCCCATTGGAGTCTTACGGCGCCAGTTATAACGCAGCTCTGCTTGAAATGCCCATTCACCATCTGCGTATTGCGTGGCGTAAGGGTATAAAGCAGCTAAAGTGTAGGTGTGCTGTTGAGCGAAGGCTGGCATGTGGTTGAGCCGTCCTGCCAAACCTCTACGCTGCCGCTCGCTGCGAAAGGACATGTTCTCAGAACGCTTAATCTGACCCAAGATAGACATCCCTTTGCGAGAATAACTCATAGACACAAGAAATGCCTCACCATGACGATAACTGAATAGATTATCTGCACAAGGGTCATTAGCTTTATATGCGTACTCGGCTAATAAATCAAAACCCTTTACTTGAAGGTTAACGCGCACATCGCCTGCACCCACCCATTGGGGCAAGTTATAGCGGTATAAACCATTGTTGATTATAGTTAGAATGGTGTCGTCTTGCTCGTATTTACTCACATAACTACCACCTATCGTGAGATAAACTTCGCTCTCTTGCATCCGTTTGGACCATTCTTCAATACTCAGTTCTATATTTCCGCCCAAGGCCGCGTCTTGCTCATAATTCCATCCCCAAGCATCATCGGTGTAGCAGTCCCAATAACGGCGTTGTTTACCGCCTAACAAGGTCATACGCAAACCCTTATATGGATTGATATCGAACTTTGCACCACGAAGTGCATTATCAACACCTAACGCCCGATCTTCGTATAAACATAATACCAGACCGGAACCAAACTGACCATATACATCGCCCACGGATATATGTCCCCAGTTGAAATCCAAAGTGGCGCTAAGGTGACTTATACCATAACCATTAAATCCTGCTTCGTAACCGGGTAAGGCCCATTGAGTTAATTCTGCGCGAGTACGAGCCGTAACACCACGGAAACCCATTTTATTGGAGTCTTCTTTGTGGATGTAATGAACGGATAAATCCAAGTAGTTGTTGCTCAGATGGTCAATCTTAGCCCATTCGCCACGAGGTTTTGTGCGTAGGCTTGATACATCGGTAGTGGGAAATAAACCATCATGCTGAATACTGCCATTCACATATACCTCACCACGCGTAGCCATCACTACGCAATGAACCAATAGTACTATGAATAACATTCTTTTCATTCTACTCACTACTCTGTACTTCCTACTAATATTAACGAGGACTGCTAGTGTAAGCGATAGTCCGAGACTACTTCAAATACTTGCGTATTTCTTTTTCGCTGCCATCGGTATAACCCATGTGGTTGTAAACGATGTTTCCTTTCCTATCAATAACGAATATATGAGGGATGTTTTGCACATTCATGGCGCGTTTGAGCGACCAGTTTGGATCTAATAGCACATGGTAATCCCATCCTAATCCTTCTACAAAAGGTTTCACTTTCTTGCTGTCCTGCCCTTGGTTAGTGGAAACGATATATACCTCCACACCAGTCTCGTCTTGCCAATCGGCATATACATCGTGTATGGCTTTTAACTCCCTCACACAGGGTTTGCACCATGTGGCGAAAAAGGAAATAATCACTGGTTTCCCATCCTTACTCAAATCAGCAATCTGAATGGTCTTGCCATGAATATCTTTTAAACTAATATCAGGCAAAGCAGCATGGATGGAAACGCAGAACCAGAATGATAGCAATATAAAAATAACTCGTTTCATAACTTTGTCAATCATTTATTGTGTCAAAAAGTGCGCAAAGGTAGTGATTTTTTTTGATATACGCAATTTTTAGAGGTATTTATTTGCACAATCGCAAAATTATTATTACCTTTGCGGCCGTAATGACTCACACTTTGTATGTCGTTATCCCTATTGTCCTTAAAGACCTTATTGCTTTTAAAACAAACAACAATATTAATCTTTAAAAAAAATCCTTCTCCCTCCTTTTAGGGAGGGTTGGGGTAGGCAAATTATGAAAAAACTTTTTACTTTTTTCCTCGCGCTGGTAGCCAGCATGAGTACCGCTTTTGCATACGATGCAGAAATTGATGGTATTTACTATAATTTTCATACATCTTTTGTTCCTCCTATGAGTTTTAATTATACCGCTACTGTTACTTATTGTGGAGATTATGATAATGAGTATGCCGGCTCGGTGGTTATCCCGTCTTCAGTTTCCTATAATGGAACTACCTATAGCGTGACAAGTATTGGAGAGGGCGCTTTCCGTGGTTGCTCTTCTTTAACCTCTGTCACTATCCCTAATAGCGTGACAAGCATTGGAGAGAATGCTTTCAATGGTTGCTCTTCTTTGATTTCTATTACTATCCCTAATAGCGTGAAAAGCATTGGAGATGATGCTTTCGCTTCTTGTTCTTCTTTAACCTCTGTCACTATCCCTAATAGCGTGAAAAGCATTGGAGATGGGGCTTTTCGTGAATGCTCATCTTTAACCTCTGTCACTATCCCTAATAGTGTAATAAGTATTGGGTGGGGTGCTTTCTCTAATTGCAAATCTTTAACCTCTATCACTATCGGAGATAGCGTGACAAGTATTGGAGATGGTGCTTTCTCTAATTGCACTTCTTTAACCTCTGTGACTATTCCTAATAGCGTGACAAGTATTGGATATTATGCTTTCCGTGGTTGCTCTTCTTTGACCTCTATCACTATCCCTAATAGCGTAACAAGTATTGGGTGGAGTGCTTTCGAAGATTGCTCTTCTTTAACCTCTGTGACTATTCCTAATAGCGTGACAAGCATTGAAAATTATACTTTCCGTAGTTGCTCTTCTTTGACCTCTGTAACTATCCCTAATAGCGTAACAAGTATTGGAGATGAGGCTTTCTGTTATTGCACTTCTTTAACCTCTATCACTATCCCTAATAGCGTTACAAGCATTGGATATAATGCATTTTTCAATGTTCTAAATATCGAATACCACGGAACGGCTACGGGTGCGCCATGGGGAGCGCGAGTGATGAATGGTTATGTAGAAGGAAATTTGGTGTATGAGGATTCTACTAAAACAACATTACTCTTTTGTGCTAATCATGCGCAGGGAGAAATTATTATTCCCAATACCGTTACAAATATTAGAGAAGGCGCTTTTTCTAATTGCTCTTCTTTAACCTCTGTGACTATCCCTAATAGCGTGACAAGTATTGGAAGTAGTACTTTTGCTTATTGCACTTCTTTAACTTCTGTAACTATCCCTAATAGCGTGACAAGTATTGGAGAGGGTGCTTTCTCTGGTTGCTCATCTTTAACATCTGTGACTATCCCTAATAGCGTAACAAGCATCGGAGAGTATGCGTTTTATAATGTTTCAAATATTATATATCACGGAACGGCTACTGGCTCTCCATGGGGTGCCAAAAGTGTTAATGGGTATGTGGAGAATAATCTCGTATATGCAGATGAAACGAAGAAAATTCTGCTGGCTTGTTTTACTTCTGCGCAAGGGGAAATTATTATCCCAAATACTGTGATAAGCATAGGCAATAGTGCTTTCGCTGTTTGCTCTTCTTTAACCTCTATCACTATACCTAATAGCGTGAAAAGCATTGGAAATCAGGCTTTCTATTATTGCACTTCTTTAACCTCTGTGACTATTCCTAATAGCGTGACGACTATAGGATATAGTGCTTTCGCTGTTTGCTCTTCTTTAACCTCTATCACTATCCCTAATAGCGTGACAAGCATTGGAGAGGGTGCTTTCTCTGGTTGCTCTTCTTTGACCTCTGTGACCATTCCTAATAGCGTGACAAGTATTGGAGATTATGCTTTCTCTGGTTGCTCATCTTTAACATCTGTTACTATCCCTAATAGCGTAACAAGCATCGGAGAGGGTGCTTTCGATGGTTGCTCTTCTTTAACTTCTCCTGTGTATAATGCACATTGTTTTGCTTATATGCCTTCTTCTTATTCCTGCGCATATACAATACCTGAAGGTATTAAGCAAATCGCTGGTAGGGCTTTCTCTCGTTGCTCTTCTTTAACCTCTATCACTATCCCTAATAGTGTAACAAGTATTGGAGATTATGCGTTCAATGGCTGCGATAAATTAAAATCAATAAGCATGTCACAAAATCTAACTGCGATAGGGGAAGGTCTTTTTATGTATTGCTCTTCTTTAGTCTCTTTAGATATACCATCAAGTGTAACAAACATTAATTCTAATGCGTTTGTAGGTTGCTCAGCACTCAAATCATTTGAGATAGCAGAAAATCACCCTTACTATAGTTTTGAGGAAGGTGTTTTGTTTAATAAAACTAAGACCAAATTGGTAGCCTATTTGATGACAAATACTCAAAAAGAGTATTCTATTCCTACTACTATAAAACATATTGGAGAAGGTGCATTCTATGGAAACAAATCTCTCACTACTATCACGATTCCCAATAGTGTGGATAGTATAGGAAATTATGCGTTTGCAGATTGTTCTTCTTTGAAAACTATCTACAACTATTCCCATGCACCACAAACAATATACTCTACTGGATTTACTATTGGTTTGGGCTTTTATTATGGAATATTTGCAGGAGTCGATAAAGAATCTTGTGTCTTATATGTGCATGCCGCTGGTGTTGAGTTATACAAGTCGGCAGAAGAATGGTCGGAGTTTACAGATATTCGCCCTATAGCAGAAACAGAAGCCATAGACCAAATACAAGGTACCAAAGTACAAAGTACTAAAGTTCTTCGCGATGGTCAGGTTCTCATTCTCCGCAATGGTAAAACCTACACCATGCAAGGACAAGAAGTGAAGTAAGCGCTATTCAAAGCAGAAGTAGGGTGCGAGGCGGGTGAGGTCTTCGGTGGAGAGTTGGGGGAGAGTAGATAACTCGTCAATACTATGTAGTGTGATGCGTTTTCTGCGCAGTTCATAGATAGCTTTCGCTTGCGCGTATCGCAAATAAGGATGTCGCGCGAGAGTGTTAAGCGAGCAATGGTTGATAGGTATCTGTTTGACCTCATTGGGCAATACGAAGAAATGCGCTTGTAGGGTATCTACATGAAAGCGTGCTAATGTGGAATCAGATAATTGCGTCACAGAATAGAATCCACCTAATCGGTCTCTATAAGCGATAATCTGTCGGGCTGTGTAGCGCCCAATACCTCGTATGTATTGCAGTTCGGTGGTGTCGGCGGTGTTGAGATTGAGAATAGTATCTTTCTTGATATGTTTGGGGTATCTCCAGCCTACAGAATCCCGCCATAATGAGTCGGCGAGGCGGAATGAATCATAGCGTAGTTGGCGTTCGGCACTCCATTGGATGAAACGCAGCGAGTCCACATGGCGAAACGAGTCATAGCGCTGTTCGCGTTCAGCTGCCCATTGGGCATAACGGGCAGAATCGGCACGACGAAAAGAGTCTTTCTTATGCTCCCACCGCATCTGCCGAATAGAGTCGTTATTAGTACTTATCACATCGGGCAGTTCAGGTAGTGGTTTTTGCGGCCATAAGGCTATAAAAAGCCATGCGCTCACGGTAATAACAAATAGTATAGCAGCGCCGATATATTGCTCGCGATTAAGAGGAGAATAGTTCTTTTTCATACCTATTCGATAATAGATGATACTTGTCCATCTTGTAGGTGTGTGATAATACGATCGCCCGATTGTAAATCGCTGATACTACGGACTATACGACCATCTTTGGTGAGCAAACTATATCCCATTTGGTAGATGCGTTCGGGGTTGCAAGCAGCTAAGCGCTGTGCCAATAGTTCCACACGATGCTTGCGTATCATTATTTGTCTCTCTGCTGTGCGCTGGAGTGCAATAGTGAGTTGTTGGATGCGTTCTTTCTGCTCGTCCATACGATGAATAAGCCATTCGGCTACAGCAGTAGGAGTCTTGAGCGCTTTGTGCGCCACCATGTCCAGTATGCTGATATCGCGCGTATGCCCAATACCGCTCAATATAGGTAGCGAGAACTGTGCGCAGACCGCACATAAGGTATAACGGTCAAAACAACTGAGGTCCGTAGTGGCACCTCCGCCGCGTATGATTACCACTGCATCCCATGACTCGCTATCTGCTTCAATAGCATCCAATGCAGAGATGATAGACCGCTCCGCTCCTTCGCCTTGCATAGTGGCACCAAAAAGACCTATTTGGAATGGGTAACCGCTATGCTCTAATTGGTGTTGGAAATCGCCAAAACCTGCGGCAGAAGCAGAGGATATAACAGCGATACGCTTGACCAATGTGGGTAGCGTGAGCATTTGCTGCATATCAATAATACCTTCTTGTTCTAACTGCGCAATAGTCTGTGCCCGTTGACGAGCCATATCGCCAACGGTGAAATGGGGGTCTATATTGACGATAGAGAGACTCAAACCATATACAGCATGGAACTGCACTTCGGCTTCTACAAGTATCTTCATACCTACTTGCAAACGCTGACCCGTCTCACTCTCAAAATAAGCGAGTAATAGTTCTTTGGTGCCTTGCCAACAAGTGGCGCGCATCTTGGCTGCCATCAAAGACCTACCTGCTGTTCTCTTGGGTACGGCAGTATCTTCAGACTCAATGAGTTCAAGGTATAGATGTCCACCTTTCTCGCTGAGGCTACTTATCTCTGCTTGCACCCAGTAGGATGGTAATAAACTATCCGATAGCGCTTCTTCAATATGTGCGCACAACTGCGTTAATGTATAATGTGTATTCATACTGTAAATAATATACAAAATCCAATCATCGTACTCGCTACTCCTAACAACCACCATAGACTCTTGTGCATCGTGAGCCAACCCATTACGATAGCAGCGTAGAGTAGAAGCACCATCCATGCGTTAATATGCACTTGAGTAACACTCCCGGGTAACTGCTCAATCCAGCCAACAGAATGGTTCATAAGCCATGCCAAACCATAAGTGACATATCCCGTGAACTGACCAATGGCTGTGCCTCCAAAGAGAACTGTTGCCAAACCAATAGGCACCAAAAGGGACGCTATAGGAAGTACAATCAAATTGGTAAGTAGGAAATAATTTGACATCTGACCAAATGTGTACATCGTGATAGGCATAGTACCTAATTGAGCGGCAATACTGACTATAATCGTACCCAAAATATATCTTATACACCATGTTTTCAACCCTTGCTTTTGAGAATGGAATGGTAGTATCTTTTCCATCCCTTTGGCGAAAAGAACGATGGCAATCGTGGCGGCAAAACTTAGTTGAAAACTGATAGACCATAAGTCTAACGGTCTAACTAATAATATGAGCACAGCGGCTGCGGCTATGGTGTTGATAGTGAGACTATTTCGGTAGAACATTCTGCCAATTTCTACTAATGTAATCATCACTACACAGCGTACCACAGAGGGTGTCATCCCCGTGAGCCATGCATACCCCCACATGAAGGCGATAATAATACATCCTAATGCACATCGTCCCCATCTATTTTCATAGCGCGGGCGAAAGCGTTTGCCTATCGTTAAGATGTTTAATAAGATGATATATAAAATACCTGTATGCAGTCCGCTGACAGCAAGTACATGCGCCGCGCCAGATGCCTGAAAATGCTGTCTTAATTGTGGGTCTAAATCTTCCTTATATCCCAATGTGAGTGCGCCGGTAGTGGCTAACTCATCTCCACTCAGTCCGGCTTGCTCTAAGCGGTGGTACAAGCGTTGCTGTAATGGAATAGAATGAGTGGACGCTGTGCGAATACTATATCTATAGATATAGGCGGAACCAATATAACCTTGCATGCGAAGATACTGACCATAGTCAAAACTGCCTATTTGCCCACCTCTGCGTAATCGTGTTTGAGCAATGATAGTGTCTCCCACTTGCGGTATGCTGCGTGTCGAATCTCGCTGGATATATAGAAGCGCTTTTTGGTATAATGGTGCCCATTCTGTCGAGTCCCATATGGCTAATACATCTGCTTCGTATCGATAACACTTGGCGGTATTCTTGGGTGCGCTTTGAAGAACAAAAGAGTAGGTGCGAAGGCTGTCGATGCTACTACATTCGCTCTGATAGAGCAGGTTGACAGGCCACTGAAAATGCTTGCATATACATAAAGCAGCGATTACAACCACCAAGATGACAACCATCGGATATGCTTGTAATCGCTTCATGGTATAACCTTACGCTTTCATGGAACGGATAGCCTCCATCGGATTGTCAGCACCAAAGATAGCACTACCTGCTACCAACACATCTGCTCCCGCAGCGAAGATAGATGCGGCATTACTCGTATTCACACCACCATCCACTTCGATGAGTGTATTCAATCCGCGTTTAGTAATCTCCTCTTTGATAAAACGAATCTTATCCAAACTCTCAGGAATAAATTTCTGTCCGCCAAAACCGGCAAAGACAGACATGATAAGCACCATATCTACTTTGTCTAAGTAGGGCACTAATCGCTTGGCCGGTATGTCTGGGTTGATAGTCAGGCATGTGCGCACTCCTTTGGCTTTAATGAGCTCCAAGATAGGGAGCGGGTCTTCTACAGCTTCTACATGAAAACCAACAGACCAAGCACCTGCATCACAAAATCGCTCCACATATTTCTCGGGATGTACAATCATGAGATGCACATCCAATGGCTTGGTACAATGCTGCTTAAAGGATTTCATGAGCGGAAAGCCAAACGATATATTCGGCACAAAGACTCCATCCATTACATCAATATGGAGCCAATCGGCATCCGATTGATTGATCATATTCAGGTCCTTGGCTAAATGACCAAAATCAGCAGATAAGACAGAAGGAGCAATAAGTTTCATATCTGTGTGAATTAGTTATTACAAATTAGTTTGTATCCCTTTCCTCGTGCAGCAATGATGGTATATCCTGCAGGAGTAATAAAATGCCGTAAGTGGTTAATATACACGCTTAAAGAGCGGGCAGTGAAGGCATTATCTTCTTTCCATATAGAAGTCAGAATATGATGCTTGTCCACGACATTCCCCATATGGCGGCATAACAAGAGAAGCAAGTCGCTCTCCTTGGAGGATAAATGCCGCTCATTAAAAGTCTGATGAGTAGCATCAAAAGTGTATTCGCCAAGATGAAAAACGCGTTGTTTACTCTCTTCTCGTATCCGAACACGCCTCATAATAGCTTCTATACGGCAAATGAGAATATCCATTGAGAAAGGCTTGAACTGGTAGTCGTCACAGCCCAACTGGAAAGCACGCATCTGACTCTCTCTGTCGTTTTTGCTTGTCAGAATAATAATAGGCAGAAGCATATGACGATGGCGTATCTCGCGAAGCAAGGAAAAACCATTCATCTGTAACCCTTGTAACTCCATGAGTACTAAATCAAAATGAGTTTGATTCAATAACTGCAGGGCTTCTTTTGCGGAAGGCACATGCTGAGCCTGATAACTTTTGCTATCCAAATAATCGCTTAGTACAGTGGCTAAACTAATATCGCTATCTATGACAAGCAGTCGGTGCCCCATTGGAGTTGTAATTTGGTGCAAAGTTACGAAAAAATGTCTAAACATGCAAGATTAGATTGATTATTTTCATAAAAATCTTGCATATATGCAAAAAATATTGTAATTTTGCGCAGAAAATATGGTAAACTATGGGTAAAACATTACATAAAGTTCTATTAATCTCTACCGGAGGAACTATCACGATGGTTCGTGATAAACACTCAGGCGCCCTCGTCCCTGCGGATGTAGATACCTTCAAAGCATATATCCCAGAGTTGTTTGATGGCGAACTGAATGTGGACTTTAAGGCATTTGATGACCAATTCGATTCGTCAGATATAGACCCAAAAGGGTGGGCACAGATTGCACACATGGTCTATGATAACTATGAAGACTATGATGGATTTGTAGTATTGCATGGTACAGACACAATGTCTTACTCTGCGTCAGCACTTTCATTTATGTTGGAGGGACTCAATAAACCAGTGGTTTTCACCGGTTCGCAGTTGCCAATTGGTGTGTTGCGCTCGGAT
Source organism: Paludibacteraceae bacterium (assembly GCA_045576595.1). Classification (GTDB taxonomy): domain Bacteria; phylum Bacteroidota; class Bacteroidia; order Bacteroidales; family Paludibacteraceae; genus Colicola. Next base: position 134,686 of record JAZNGV010000002.1, read on the forward strand.
GCAAAGGAAAATTTACTGACGGCAATAGAAATAGCCGCTGCACAGGACGAGAACGGAGACGCTATCGTACCAGAAGTGACAGTATTCTTCGAGTCACATCTTTTCCGCGCAAATAGAACAACAAAACGAAATGCAGAGCATTTCTCGGCATTCAATAGTTATAACTATCCCTCATTGGCAAAGGCGGGAGTGCATATCATCTATAGACCTCATCTCATTCATTATAATAATCCGGAAGATACACTTAAACTACATACAAAATGCGATACGAATGTAGCTATATTAAAACTCTTCCCCGGCATTCAGCAGCCTATCGTACGCTCTATACTGCGTACCAAAGGACTGAAAGGCGTGGTACTGGAGACTTTCGGAGCAGGAAATGCACCTTCTGCTAAGTGGTTATATCGTGAACTCAAAGCTGCTGTGGACAAAGGAATTATAATTGTCAATAAAACGCAATGTAATACAGGGTCGGTAGAGATGGGATTATATGCTGTCTCACTCAATCTAATGAAGGCTGGTGTGCTATCCGGATATGATATCACCACCGAGGCCTTGCTCACAAAAATGATGTACTTATTGGGTGAGAATAGTGATAACCCGGAGTTGGTCAAGCAGTTATTATTGACCAATCTCTGTGGTGAAGTAACGATTGATGAAAACTAAAATAGAAAAGCGTATGAAGAATTTAAATCCTAAAAGTGTATGGGAGAATTTCTATCTCCTCACTCAAATTCCGCGCCCAAGCGGTAAACGCAAAGAAATTGCTGATTTTTTAGTTAATTATGGTAAGTCACTTGGTCTGGAAACAGAGCAAGATGAGATAGGTAATGTCCTCATCCGCAAACCTGCCAGCGCAGGGATGGAGAACCGTCCGGGTGTCATCCTACAAGCACATATGGATATGGTTCCTCAGAAGAACTCAGACAAAGTGTTTGATTTTGAGAAAGACCCTATCGAGGCGGTTATAGAACCTAATGGCGAATGGGTGACAGCCAATGGTACTACTCTCGGTGCAGATAATGGTATCGGTGTAGCTGCTGCAATGGCTATCTTGGCAGATAAAAATGTGGTACACCCTCCATTAGAGGCCTTCTTCACTATTGATGAGGAGACAGGAATGTACGGCGCTAATGCACTCCAAGGAGGTTGGCTCAAAGGTAAATATCTCTTAAACCTTGATTCAGAGGCAGAAGGAGAGCTTTATGTAGGTTGTGCTGGTGGTGTGGACACAACTGCTACCTTCACATATGAGCCAGTAGAGACAGAGGAAGGTGATGTGGCTATGCAGATTGCTGTGAAAGGGTGCAAAGGTGGACACTCTGGATGTGATATACATCTGCAGCGTGCGAATGCCATTAAGTTGCTATTCCGTATCCTCAAGGATGCTGTAGCGAACTACGAGGCACGCCTTGCGTATGTAGAAGGAGGTTCGCTCCGTAATGCTATACCACGCGAAGCGTCTGCTATCATCACTATCCCTGCTGAGGCTTACCAGGAAGTGGCAGATATGGTGGCTAACTACGAAGACTTGTTCCTACGCGAATACGATGGTGTAGATCCAATGATAACAATCACTACCACAGAGGTAGAGTGCCCAAAGAAAGAGATGCCAGAAGATGTACAGGATTTCTTGATACATGCCATCACTCTATGTCCGCATGGCGTATATCGCATGATACCAGAAATGCCAGACATCGTAGAGACAAGTAATAACCTGGCAATGGTTTCTACACAAGAAGGTAAAGTCGTTTGCTTCTGCCTCACCCGTTCGTCTGTAGATAGCCGCAAAGAAGAGTTGCAATCCATTATTCAATCTGCTTTCTCACTTGCAGGTGCAGAGGTGGTCTTCTCTGGCGCATACCCAGGTTGGGCTCCTAACTTCAAGAGTACACTTCTCTCTACGCTCAAACAAACATATATGCAAGAGTTTGGCGCAGAACCACGCATCGTTACCATCCACGCTGGATTAGAGTGCGGAATTATAGGTAGCAAGTATGAGGGAATGGAGATGATCTCATTCGGACCAACCATCGAATATCCACACTCACCAGATGAGCATGTGAATATCGCTACGGTAGCTAATTTCTACCAGTTTATCTTGGCGGCACTCAAGGCTTTGTAAGAACTTCTATTGCTTTTTGCGTGATTTCATCATCGCGCTCAAAGAGAGGGAAGAATCCTTCGTCACCTAATATATTACGAACAATATAGGCATGCAAGAGTCGGAGCAATAATGGCTTCGACTTTTGTATTTCTGCCTCATTCGGTTCAATGCCCTTCTCCTTTGCATATGCAACGAAATGAGGGAGTATATTAGTATTGATGAGGTGTCGCTCTAATGATTGCCAATCTTTGTATTGACTCAATTCTTCACGGTGCTCGTCTGTATATTGGTATGCAAACTGATAGGTATATGCCATATTCACACATTGATTATAGTAGGGCGTATTGAGCGTAGTATCGCGTCCTACGAATATATCGGGCATGATACCACCACCGCCGCGAACAATGCGTCCGCTCTTAGTGTAGTAAACTGTTGTATCTGCGAAATGAACAGAGTCAGCAGAGAAAAACTCACCATGTTCATAGCGGTCAAGCAGTTCGTGCATGTAGTTCTCCTGCTCTCCCAAAGCATATGGTTTTTGGATACATCTGCCGCTGGGTGTGTAATAGCGTGCTACGGTGAGGCGGACTGCACTACCATCATCGAAAGGCATCTGCTGCTGTACCAATCCTTTTCCGAATGAACGACGGCCAATCACTTGAGCACGATCGTTATCTTGCATCGCACCAGCAAAAATCTCACTGGCAGAAGCAGAGAAGTCATCAATGAGAACGGTGAGAGGGGTGTCTTTGAATCGTCCTTGTCCATTGGCTCTGGCTTCATAACGCGGATAAGCACGCCCTTCTGCATAGACAATCATATCATTATGACCTAAAAACTCATTGGCCATGCGAATAGCCTGGTCCATGTAACCGCCTGAGTTCTCACGCAGGTCAATGATATAAGCTGTAGCGCCTTTCTCACGAAGTTCTGCTAAGGCAGAGATGAACTCTTTATAGGTGGTCTCGCCGAACTTATTCACACGGATAAAACCAATTTTGTGGTGAGCTTTCTCAATGATAAACTTAGCATCAACAGAAGTGACAGGTATGTCTCCTCGTGTGACCGTGTAATAGAGTGTTTCCGCAGTGCCCGGGCGAAGGATGCCGAGTTTGACTTTCGTGCCTTTCTCACCGCGAAGCGTGCGCATCACTTTCTCATTATTGATTTTCTTTCCGACGAAGAGTGAGTCATCTACTGTGATAATCTTATCACCAGCCAATACGCCCACACCTTCGCATGGTCCACCAGCTATAACGGCTACGATACGAATAGTGTCTTGTTGAATAGTGAATTGTACACCTATACCAGAGAAAGAACCAGATAATTCAGAGGAAACTATTTCTAAATCTTCTTTAGGAATATACGAGGAGTGAGGGTCTAATTTTTGAATCAGTTCGCTCATTACCTCATCGGTGATGCTATCCACATTCAAACTATCCACATAAGCAGATTCCATTAGTTGAAGCAGTTGGTCTACTTTGGATGAAGGCATAGGCCATTGGCCTGCATTATAGGCTAATGACTGTCCTGTGGCTGACGAATGAAGAACAGAACCGATAAATATACCCAATGCGAAAATTATCACAGTTAGGGTGGGTAAAATGTATTTTTTCATGACTGATTACTATCGTTCAGAAAGACCACTTCTATCCCTGCGCGTTTAAGTAATTCCACACCATCCATGATGCGGTATTCTTCGCCATACACTACGCGCTTGATACCTGATTGGATAATCAGTTTGGAGCATTCGAGGCATGGACTGGCTGTGACATAGAGGGTTGCACCTTCTGAACTATTATTGGAGCGTGCTACTTTAGTGAGTGCATTAGCTTCTGCATGCAGCACATAAGGTTTACTCACATTATTTTCATCCTCGCATATGTTCTCAAATCCGGAAGGAGTACCGTTGTATCCGTCTGAGATGATCATCTGATCTTTTACCAAGATAGCGCCCACTTTGCGTCGTTGGCAGTAACTATTCTCAGACCAAGTACGCGCCATGCGCATGTAGAGGTAGTCGCGTTTTGTTTCTTTATCCATAGTTGTATTATATTAAAATCTGCAATCTAAAATCTAAAATCTGCAATCTATCAATTCTTTGGCAAATTCTTTTATATTCACTCCATCAAAAGTGCCAGATGACATCATCAGCAGTGCTATCTCTTTGTTGTTAGTGGTGAGTGAAGCGACGGTTGCTCTCAATTGCTCTTGTAGTGCTTCGCTCTCTGTGAATACCACTACATTTTTCGTGCCAAATGCGTTAGCCACTTCTTCTGCACTGATAGGTGTGAGCCTTTTATGTGCTATCACGCTGGGATTGAAATAGACATATGCGATGTCTGCTTCTGCCATGCAATCCTTGTATTGAGGTAAGAAATCAGCCATTAGACTACTGAAGGTGTGCAGTTCCATACATGCCACAACGGTTTTAGTTGGATAATGCTCCTTGACAGCATTGATGGTTGCTTTGAGTTTGGATGGTGAGTGTGCGAAATCCTTATATGCTACATTCGTTTCTGTCTCACCTATCTTCTCTAATCGATTGCTTGCGCCTGTGAAGGTGCTAATCTCTCTATAGAAATCTGCTGGTGCGATGCCAATCTGCTGGCATGCAAGACAAGCGGCTTGTAAGTTCTGCATGTTATGTTTGCCAAATATCTGCATCGCCACTTCTCCGTCATAGGCATCATATGGAATAGATGTGATGTCTGGGCGTGCTTGTGCGGCTATCTGGCATAGATTGTTGTCGCCTTGGAAATAGATGAACTTACCTTGTGGTTCAAAACTATCTACAAACTGGCGGAAGGTGTCCACATACTTGTCAAAAGTGGGGAATACATTGATATGGTCCCATGCGATACCTGTCAGAATGGCTATGTGTGGATGGTACCATAGGAATTTAGACCGCAGGTCGAGTGGGGAAGTGAGGTATTCGTCTCCTTCAAAAACGGCATATTTAGCTGTATCACTCAGTCGTACCATACGCTCAAATCCTTCTATCTGTGCGCCCACCATATAATCGGCTTCAATCCCTAATCGTTGGAGCACATAGAGAATCATGGCGGTAGTGGTAGTCTTTCCATGACTGCCACCTACTACGATACGAATCTTATCTTGTGTCTGCTCGTATAGGTATTCAGGGAAAGAATATATCTTCAGTCCCAATTCTCTTGCTCGTACCAATTCGGGATTGTCCTCGCGCGCGTGCATTCCTAATATAATAGCATCTATGTCAGAAGTGATGCGCTCAGGGTGCCATCCTATCTTGTCTGGTAGCAGTCCTGCTTTTTTGAGGCGAGACAAAGCGGGGTCGAAGATTTCATCATCCGACCCCGTTACCTTGTATCCTGCTTTGCCGGCAACGGCTAATGCCAAATTATGCATTGCCGCGCCGCCAATAGCTATAAAATGTATATGCGTCATTAACGCTCCTCTTTTTTAGTTGAATAGTTTGCCAAAGTCAGCATGTGAAATGCCTTTCTTCTCAATCTTAGCCACACCCTTGAGTGCGTCGTAGATCTTATTCTCAGCCACGCGCTCTACGATACCACGGAGTTGGTTCTCTTGCTTGAGCATCTCTTGTGCATACGAGGTGAGGTATTGATCGTCGATGTGCATCAAGCCATATTGCATGAATTGCATTTTGGCTACTTCTTTAGCATATGCTTCTGCATCTTCTTTCTGTACATCCACATTGAATTCCTTCATCAATTGGTCTTTTGCAAGGTGCCATTTGAGTTCTTCAATCATCTGTGGGAAGTCTTTCTCGAGTTGCTCCTCGGTCATTTTCTCGTTAGTAGCGAGCACCCAACGCTTGAGGAAGTCAACAGGGAATTCTACTTTCTCCATCTTCTTCATGATAGCAGCTTTTGCATCGATACCAAATTTGTATTTGCTATCTTCTGCCATGTTAGCTACGATTTCGGCTTTTACTTTAGCGCGGAACTCTGCTTCATCTTTCACATTATTCTCGCCATATACCTTAGCGAACAACTCACCGTCGATAGCAGCTGCTGTGTGGCGGGTGATTTCTTGTATTTCGAAAGTGAAGTCGCTCTTCAATTCAGTTGCTTGCTCTTTGGTGATGCCTAAGAGTGAACTAACCTCTACTTCGCTACCAAAGGCTTTGGTAGGATTGAAGGTGATGACAGCACCTTTCTTTGCGCCGATGAATTTCTTAGCTTGTGTCTTTTGCTTCATGTATTGAGGATTGAGGATAGCGCCTTCTTTTACTATCTCGCCATCTACCTCTTTGCATAATCCTTTTACGAGGTCACCTTCTACTACTTCTTCTGCTTGGGTGTATTCACCGAAGCGCTCGGTATAAGACTTCACTTGGTTCTCTACCATCTCGTCTGTCACCTCAATCTCGTACTCGGTCAGTTTGTTCTTGCCGTTCAGTTTAGCGTCGAACTCTGGAGTCACAGCAATATCGAATGCGAAAGTGAAAGTATCCTGTGTATCCATGTCGATAGCAGGAGTGAGTTCGTTGTTTGGCAATGGTTCACCAAGGATAGCGAGTTTATTGTCCTCAATATGCTTTTGTAAGCTCTCGCCTACTTTCTTGTTGAGTACATCAGCAAGGATACCTTTGCCGTACATTTTCTTAACCAAACCAGCAGGAACCATACCAGGACGGAAACCAGGCATTTGTGCTTTTTGGCGCACTTGCTTTAACTCTTTTTGTACTTCTTCTTGATAATCAGCTGGCTCAATAGTGATAGTGAGCGTTGCTGTCAAGTTTTTCAATTCTGATTGTGTAATTTGCATAATTATATATTTTTTGTTATTTTACTGCGAGGTTATTCTAAAATCTGCTCACCTTCCTGCGCGTTTGCGCTCTAATTCGTCAAGGATAATCTTGCGGATACGCATAGCGTGTGGGGTAACTTCTACATATTCGTCTTCTTTGATATATTCCAATGCTTCTTCAAGGCTCATGCGAATAGGAGGAGGTAGCACTGCCTTATCGTCTGCTGATTTAGAGCGCATGTTGGTTAACTTTTTGCTCTTGGTTACATTGATAACAATGTCGCCCTCTTTGGCGTTCTCGCCTACCACTTGACCGGCATATACTTCTTCTTGTGGGTCGATGAAGAATTTACCTCTATCTTGTAGTTTATCGAGCGCATAAGCATATGCTGTGCCTGCTTCCATAGCGATGAGTGAACCGTTATTACGCTTGATTATTTCGCCTTTCCATGGTTGGTACTCAAGGAATCGGTGTGCCATGATAGCTTCGCCTGCACTTACATTCATTACATAAGTACGCATACCCATGATGCCGCGGCTTGGAATGGTGAACTCGAGGTGTACGCGGTCGTTCACCATTTCCATCTTGGTCATCTCTCCTTTGTGGGTAGATACAAATTCGATGATTTTACCAGAGCACTCTTCGGGTGTATTGACGGTCAGCATCTCTACTGGTTCGCACTTAACGCCATCTATCTCTTTGATAATCACTTGTGGTTGTCCCACTTGTAATTCATATCCTTCGCGTCGCATGGTCTCGATGAGCACACTGAGGTGTAGTACACCGCGTCCAAATACGCGCCAACTGCTCTCTTCTGCACCTTTCTCTACGCGTAATGCAAGGTTCTTCTCTAATTCCTTATTGAGGCGGTCCTGTATATGACGACTGGTAACGAACTTACCATCTTGTCCGAAGAATGGGCTATCGTTGATGCAGAATGTCATAGACATAGTTGGCTCGTCAATGGCGATAGGAGCTAATGCTTCTGGTTCGTTGAAGTCGCAGATAGTATCACCGATTTCAAATCCGTCAATACCTATCATGGCGCATATATCTCCATTGCGTACTACATCTGTCTTGACATGCCCCATGCCGGAGAATGTGTGCAATTCTTTGATTTTGGTCTTAATAAGAATCTTTTCTCCGTTAGCTGTCTCGCCTTTGGCTTTGGCTAACACCACTTGCTGTCCATCTCTAAACTCTCCACGGTGTACGCGTCCGATAGCGATACGACCCACATAGGAGTTGTAGTCTAAAGAGGTGACGAGCATCTGTGGGGTGCCTTCGTTCTCTTGTGGCGCGGGGATATTCTCAATGATGGTATCCATCAGGTCGGTGAGGTCGGTGGTTGGCTTTTTCCAATCAAGCGACATCCATCCGTTTTTAGCACTTCCGTATAGCGTTTGGAAATCCAATTGCTCTTCGGTCGCGTTGAGATTGCACATGAGGTCAAATACTTCCTCTTGTACTTCGTCTGGACGGCAGTTGAGTTTATCTACCTTATTGATGACCACGATAGGTTTGAGTCCTAATTCAAGTGCTTTTTGTAGTACAAAGCGTGTCTGTGGCATGGGTCCCTCAAAGGCATCTACCAGTAGCAAAACGCCATCTGCCATATTGAGCACACGCTCCACTTCGCCGCCAAAATCTGCGTGTCCCGGAGTGTCTATCACATTTATTTTTACGCCCTTGTATTCAATAGCGACATTCTTGGCAAGGATAGTGATACCTCGTTCGCGCTCAAGGTCGTTATTATCAAGAATTAACTCACCTTTATTCTCGTTCTCACGGAATAAATTGGCCGTATAAAGCATCTTGTCCACGAGTGTTGTTTTCCCGTGGTCCACATGGGCGATAATGGCTATATTTCGTATGTTTTGCATAATTGTTTTTTCTGAATAAGGCTATATATAGCCAAATTAGCGTGCAAAATTACTAAAAATAGTTGATATGTGCAAGTAAATGCTACTTTTTCTTTATTTTATTCCCTAATATTGTGTATGCCTTGTCCCCCACTTGGATATGTAATTGTCCATCGATAATCATTTTCTTAGCGCCTTGTTCTCCGCGCTCAACCTCTTGCTCTGTCAAACCTTCAGTAGAAGCAGGCAAGAACTTCTTCATGTAGTACGGCGCACATATCTTATCCGCATTATTCAGGTATGAGAGGTATTCGCCCGTAGCGTTAATCTTATGCCCTGATGATGTCTGGTTCTCATCCCAAAAACCCCTGTTTTGCCAAGTACTGATGACTGTTGCACCACCTGCACTCCAATTGGTGTCATCGCCATTACCTGCTTCCTCAGGGAACCAATATGATATGCCATCCACATTGGGTAGAGGGTTGAGCGCATCCACCAAAGCCCTAACGAATTTATATTGTCCAGCCACGCTGCATGCCCAGATATTTTGTGTGTTATAGTTAATACCTTGTGATGGCCAGTATTGGAAGTTATATGCCGCTTCCACTATCTGTACGCGCTTGTCGGGGAACTGAGTAGCAAGCGTATTGATAGCACTCACTAAGTTGTCTTTGTGTCCATTGGCAGTCGCCTGCTCTGCAGTCAAATAACCATGCCAAAATGGATAATAACTCAGTCCTATCACATCAAAATCAACTCCACCTTGCACTAATTTATTGTAATAGTAGAAATTATAGGACCTATTGGTAGGTCTATCCGAATGGATGATGATCTGCGCCTGCGGACATACTTCGCGCACCGCGTCGCAACCCGCTTTTACTAAATTGATATACGCTGGCCAATTGGCATTTGTGTTGGCATTATCGTATGGCGCAACCTTAATACCGCATAAACCATACATAATCTCATTACCCACTTGCACCAAATCAGGAGTGGCACCTACTTGCTTCAAATACTCCAAAGTGCGTTTGGTGTATTGACCCAAACTGTCTGCCATCACCTCTGCACTCGCTCCTTTCCATGCTGCAGGAGCCTGGATATGTGTGGCATCCACCCAAGTGTCGCTATAATGAAAATCAAGCATGAAATAAGCGCCTGCGTCTTTAATACGCTTGCCTAATTGAGCCACATACTCAGTCGTCTGTACTACACCGTCTCCAGCTGTCGGATTGACGAAAAGGCGTACACGGAAGGTGTTCCAACCACATTCTTCTACGAACCAAACGAGTAGGTCGTCAATGGCTTTATTGGATAAGTCTAAATAAGGAGAATTGTGTTGCTCGTACATAGGTAGCATAGATATGTCACCACCTACATAGCGCTCTGCGTGTAATTGTCCAAACATCAGCACGCATAATAATGAACTTAATAATACTTTCTTCATGGTTATTTCATTTTAGTTCGCAAAGTTACAAAAATTTTCTGATATATGCAAGTTTATTTTCAATAATAATTCCGAAAGATAATAAAACAGAGATTTTTAGTTGAAAGGATGAACGAATTAACGAATTAATGAATGAAGGAACGAGCGAATGAACGATTTAATGACACAAAAATAGACGAGCCGGAGCCCGTCTGATGGGAACTATTCGGAAATTCCGAATGGTTGCAGTCTCTCGGTCATCTCTCGGTCTTCTCCCGCTCTTCTCTCGGTAGTACATAATAAGGTACAAAGGATAAAGCATCGTATTGGCGTGATTTTTGTTGAACTAAATACAAAGAAATACCCAAATATAGATTATTATGATGCAAGTCGCCTTTACAGACACAGAACTCCTAATCACAGAAGAAGGAAAACTATTAGGAAAGATAGAATTTTCCCTGTCAGACAATACAATGACCATCTTGCATACCTACGCCTATGAAAGCGGGAGAGGAATAGGCACAATACTTATGCAAAATGCCGTGTCATGGGCAAAGGAACGGCACTACACAATAGTACCGGTTTGTTCCTTTGCACAAAAATATCTAAAGAGAGATATATAATTACCTCAAGAGCAATTCCCCAATAGACAACCAATAGAGTGGTTAATGACTTTTCACCGCATTGCGTTTGTGACGAATGAAAATAGTAGCAAGCACAGCAACGCCGATGAGAATAGGATAATAAAGATAAGGCACAATACTCATTGCGCTAATACCCGCTAAACCACTTGCCATCAATAATTGCGCACCATAAGGCAATAAACCCTGTACACAACACGAAGTAGTATCCAACAAAGATGCACTGCGGCGTGGATCAATTCCAAAACGCTCAGAAATGCGGCGACTGATATCACCCACAGAAAGAATAGCAATCGTGTTGTTAGCCGTGCAGATATTCGCAAAAGCAACAAGTGCGCAGATACTCAACTCGGCACCCCAACGGTGCTTCACACGAGAAGTGATGCGCTCTATCATATAATCCATACCTTTGTTATGACTAATCATAGCAAAGATACCTCCCGCAAGCATAGAAATCAAAATCAGTTCACTCATACCCATCACACCTTCCAAGGTACTCGTAATCCAACCCATAAAATCATAACTGCCGCCAATAATACCAGTGATACAAGTGAGAACATTGGCAATAACGAGCACCACCAATACATTCATTCCCAATGTGGCGCAAATAAGCACCATCAAATAAGGAATGACTTTCCAGAAGGATATAGTATCCGCAGTAACCACATCCGTAGCCTCAGACCCAAGAAAAACATAAATAAGCCCAGCAATAATAGCCATCGGCAATACCATTCGGATGTTTAAACGGAATTTATCACTCAGTTTGCACCCCTGCGACTGCGTAGAAACAATAGTAGTATCGCTGATAAAGGAGAGATTATCCCCAAAGAAAGCGCCTCCTACGACAGCCGCCGCTATTATTGGCAATGCTATTTCTGTGCGCTCTGCTAATCCAGCAGCAATAGGCATAAGGGCTATAATAGTGCCGACACTCGTGCCCATACATAGCGATGTGACACAAGCAGCAAAGAAAAGACCCGCTAACGCAAAGCGCGCAGGAAGAAAACGGATGGTTAAATCAACCATCGCTTCGGCAGCACCCATCTGTTTGGCAGAAGCAGCAAAAGCACCAGCAAGCATGAAAATCCAAACCATCAAGAGAAGGTTCGAACTGCCTGCACCACTTGAGAAAATAGATACTCGCTCTCTGAGCGAAACACCTGGCGTGAGTGCAATGGAGATAATAGCCGTAAGAACAAAAATAAACAATAACGGCGCGTTACTCACTCCCCCGTAATATACGGAAAAGCCAATCAATAAACCAACCATCGCAACGATAGGTGAGATGGCTAACAGACCTTTTTTTCTTTCAATCATAAATACAATGCCTCCTATTGGCGATTATTCACCTTTATACTCCGGCATCAAAAGTAACATGATGATATAGAGCAACAAACCAGGGAACCCAGCAGAGAAGATGCTTAATGCTACAAAGCAAATACGCACTAATGTTGGGTCTATCCCGAAATACTCGGCGATTCCACCTAAAACGCCAGCCACAACCTTGTTGCTGCTGCGCATCAATTTCTTTTCTGACATATTATTCTAATTTTTAATAACTCTCATCTATAGAAGGAAAACTGCAGTCTTTTACTGCGTCAATATAATTCGCAACCGCATTCTTCACCTCGCTACCTAATGCCGCAAAATGACGAAGGAACTTGGGCTTAAATCCTTGGTTGAGCCCTAACATATCGTGCAAAACCAATACCTGTCCGTCGCATTGATTGCCTGCACCAATACCAATAACCGGACATGAAACCATCTGCGTCACTTTCGCTGCTAAAGCAGAAGGAATCTTCTCTAAGACAATAGAGAAACACCCAGCCTCGTCTAACAACTGCGCGTCGCGGAGTAGTTTCTCAGCCTCGCTATCTTCTTTGGCACGCAAACCGTAACCACCTAATTGATTGACAGACTGCGGAGTAAGCCCCAAATGTCCCATAACAGGAATACCGGCTTGTATCAGATGTTTGATGATAGGCAATATTTCCTCGCCACCCTCTAATTTGAGCGCATCGCAACCAGATTCTTTCATAATCTTAACGGCATTACGCACCGCATCTTCTTCGCTAATCTGATAACTGCCAAAAGGCATATCGCAAACCACTAATGCATGCTGCGCCGCGCGCACTACGCCCTTGGCAAGGAAAATCATCTCATCTACAGTAATAGGAAGTGTGTACTGGTTACCACACACAATATTACTGGCACTATCGCCCACAAGGAACATATCAATTCCCGCCTCGTCAACCAAACTGGCGAGGGTGAAATCATAACTGGTGAGCATTGCAATCTTTTCGCCATTCTGCTTCATCTGGCGCAGCTTGGCAGTAGTCATACGGCTATTTTGAGTATGTACGGACATTGTTGTATGTTATATGTTGTATGTTATATGTTAGATGTTGGATGTTATATGTTGAAGAGGTGAAAAATCACAAAATCGAGCACAAAGGTACTGCTTTTTTTGGATATGTGCAAAAAAAGTTGTAATTTTGCGCACTATTTACATTATTTATGTCTCGTAACGCATCGATATATATCGTTTTATGCCTCTTATTCATAGTACTCTTGTGCTTGGATATATGCAGTGGTTCTGTTTGGTTATCGCCATTCGATAGCTCTTTGACAGCCTTGGAAGAGCAGATACTTATCGATATTCGTTTGCCCAAAGCATTGACAGCCATTATAGCAGGTATATCGCTTTCTATTGCTGGACTAATGATGCAAACACTCTTTCGTAATCCTCTGGCAGGGCCATACACACTTGGTGTCTCTTCGGGTGCTACTTTAGGTGTGGCAATCATCACGATGTGTTCTATATGGCTCACGACGCATACCGCTTTGTTCCTTCCTCTGGCAGCATGTATAGGCGCTGCCGTGGTGCTATTATTAGTGATAGCTGTTAGCAAACGCGTGACCAATAATGTGAGTTTACTTATCGTGGGAATGATGTTCGGTTCAATAGCGAGTGCACTGGTGAATGTATTGCAGAATTTTTCCAACCCAGATTCGCTCAAACTATTCATTGTATGGACATTAGGTTCTCTCCATAGTGTAGGGTGGAGTGATATGCCTTTCCTTTTGGGAGTGGTGCTATGTGGATTGATAATCGTGCTTTGTGTTCTCAAACCGCTTAATGGACTGCTATTAGGCGAAGATTATGCGCGTGGGTTAGGAATTCATGTAGGACGCACACGGTTTCTCATTGTATTGGCAACGGGACTATTAGCAGGAGGTGTGACAGCTTTCTGTGGACCGATTGCTTTTATAGGCGTTGCAGTGCCACATATAGCGCGCGGCATACTCAAGTCATCGAACCATCGCCATACCATACCACTCTCTGCCCTTATAGGTGCTTGTTTATTATTGGCATGTGATATATTATGTTCGTTGGCTACCTATCCATTGCCTATCTCTACTGTAAGCGCGCTCTTTGGCGCACCAATTATCATTTGGATAATAATGAAGAGAGAAGAATGTTAAATCATTGATGTTAGATATGAAAAAGAAATTATATATACTCGTACTATTAGTCTCAATACCATTTATTGGTGGGAATGCAAAAGAGGTTATTAATCCTATTTTGCCATATGATTATTCTGATCCCGATGTGATTCGTGTGGGCAAGGACTACTATATGACATATAGCACTTTTGCTTGTACACCCGGTTTGCAAATCCTTCATTCACGCAATGGTGTTGAATGGACAATAGTTGATGCAGCTTTGTCTGATACAGTGCCTGGTTATGGGCATTTAGATGCTTGTCCTGCTGGTTGTGGCGTATGGGCACCTGCTATACGCTATCATAAGGGGCGTTTCTATATCTACTATGGCGATCCGGACATAGGCATTTTCTGTATTCGTTCGGAGAAGACAAAGGCTATCCCTTGTGTGTGGGAGTCAGCCGTATTAGTCAAGCAAGGTAAGGGGTTAATAGACCCATGCCCGCTATGGGATGAAGATGGGCGTTGCTATTTAGTGCATGCTTTCGCAGGCAGTCGTGCAGGATTTAAGTCTGCGTTGGCAGTATGCGAATTAGCAGCGGATGGGTTATCCACTATTCGCGAGAGTAGGTTGGTCTTTGACGGGCATCCTGACCATCCTACATGCGAGGGCCCGAAATTTCATAAACGAAATGGGTATTACTATATATTCACCCCTGCGGGCGGCGTGAAGACCGGATGGCAGTTATGCCTGCGTAGCCATTCACCATATGGACCATATGAGCAGAAAATAGTGCTAACACAAGGTTCTACAGAGGTGAATGGTCCTCATCAAGGAGCTTGGGTAGATGATAAATTCTATCATTTCCAAGATGTGGGAACTGCAGGGCGTATCGTCCATCTGCAATCCCTTCGCTGGCAAGATGATTGGCCTGTGATAGGTAATAATGGTGAACCAGCACCAACACATGCGCCTATTCCTGCAGTAATAAAGGATGAGTTTGATAGTACTGATATTTCTCCTTATTGGCAGTGGAGCGGTAATAGGAAAGCACAATATTACTATTGTAATCCGCAGGCTAATTATCTGCGTTTGTTTACTTATCCTGCTGCCGATGTGCAAGATGCGTCTAATCTATTATTGCGCAAGATACCCGCTAATACGGCCTTTGTGGCAACGGCACGCTTGTGTTTTACACCGCGTCCGCAAGGAAAGAAGATTAAATACCACGAGCAAGCAGGGCTTATCATGCACGGTAGGAAGAGTTGCGCTATGCCTATACCTGCTGATGGACAGTGGTGGTATGCCAAGATAGAAGTGAGTAAGACACATCTATGCCGTTTCTATCTATCGAAGGATGGTAAAGAATGGGTAGAGCAGTGCGAACCTTTCAAAGCAGTGGCTGGTACATGGATCGGTGCGAAAGTGGGTATGTACGCTGTGCGTGAGTGTTTAGAAAGCACTACGCCCTATAAGCGAACCGATAACGATGCCGGGTATTTGGATGTCGATTGGTTCCAGATAGAGATTAAATAAATAAAAGGTGGTCGCATGACCACCTTTTATTAGTTTCTAAACTTCAGTTCACCGTCTTGTAACTCTACTATCACTGGTTTAGTATGATTCACTTTTCCAGCAATTATGGCTTTACTCAACTCATTGAGCACCATTCGTTGTAATGCGCGTTTGACAGGACGAGCACCGAACTGTGGGTCATATCCCTCTTTTGCAATATAATCAATGGCATCGTCTGTGACACGAAGGTCTATACCATTGGCTGATAGCATTGCATGCACTTGACTAATCTGCAGGCCCACAATATCGCGTATCTGTTTCTCCGTTAAAGGCGTGAACATAATCATCTCATCTATGCGATTGAGAAACTCAGGGCGTATCGTTTGGCGCAGCAACTCTAATACTTGCATACGAGTGGTTTCGTGGTCCACATTCTTCTCCTCGTTCTCTCTAATGAGTTGAGAACCCAAATTAGAGGTGAGGATGATAAGTGTATTCTTAAAGTTAACAACCCGTCCTTTGTTATCCGTCAGTCGTCCGTCGTCCAATACTTGTAGCAGCACATTGAAAACATCCGGGTGTGCTTTTTCTATCTCGTCAAAGAGTACAACGGAGTAAGGTTTGCGTCGAATAGCCTCTGTGAGTTGTCCTCCTTCGTCGTATCCTACATAGCCCGGAGGAGCTCCAATAAGACGGGTGGCAGAGAATTTCTCCTGATACTCACTCATGTCAATACGAGTCATCATGTTCTCATCATCAAAGAGGTAATCCGCGAGTGCTTTGGCTAACTCTGTTTTACCAACACCAGTAGTACCTAAGAAAATGAAACTACCGATAGGTCTTTTAGGGTCTTGCAATCCTGCGCGGCTACGACGGATAGCATCACTAACGGCTTCTATAGCTTCGTCTTGCCCAATGACGCGTTTATGCAGCTCTTCCTCTAAATGCAGCAGTTTCTCGCGTTCTGTCTGCATCATCTTGGTTACAGGAATACCCGTCCATCGTGCTACCACTTCCGCTATATCCTCTTCGTCCACTTCTTCTTTGATAAGTGCCTCGTTGCTGATAGCATGTAGTGCGTCTTGTGCGGCTTTGATATTTGCTTCCGCTTGTTGCAAGCGGCTATAGCGTATCTCTGCTACTTTGCCGTAATCTCCTTCGCGTTCGGCAATCTCCGCTTCGCGTTTCATCTGCTCAATGCGCGCTTTCTCATTCTGAATAGTAGCTACATACCCTTTCTCTTTATTCCACCGCGCATTGAGTTCGTCCGACTGAGCCTTTAGTTCCTTCAACTGGTTCTCAATCGTCTTTACCTTATCGCTTTGGTCTTTATCTCTCTTGACAGCCTCGCGCTCAATCTCTAATTGCTTGATTTGTCTGTCGAGTGAATCTATCTCTTCCGGTTTAGAATCCACTTCTAATCGCAGTTTGGAGGCTGCTTCATCAATGAGGTCAATAGCTTTATCAGGTAGGAATCGATCGGTTATATACCGCGTGGAGAGTGTGACAGCCGCGATAATAGCGTCGTCTTTGATACGCACTTTGTGGTGGGTCTCATAGCGCTCTTTTAGTCCGCGCAATATGCTAATAGTGGCTGCTTCATCTGGCTCGTCCACCATGACGACTTGGAAACGGCGTTCAAGTGCTTTGTCTGCCTCGAAATACTTTTGGTACTCATCCAATGTGGTTGCACCAATGGCTCTGAGGTCTCCTCGCGCGAGTGCGGGTTTGAGTATATTGGCTGCGTCCATTGCTCCAGTGGATTTACCAGCACCCACTAAAGTGTGTATTTCGTCGATAAAAAGAATAATCTCTCCATCTGACGCTACTACTTCATTTACCACTCCTTTGAGACGCTCCTCAAATTCTCCCTGGTATTTCGCACCAGCAATCAGTGCGCCCATGTCTAAGGAATATATTTGTTTCTTCTTTAGATTCTCAGGCACATCTCCGCGCATAATACGATGTGCTAATCCTTCGGCGATAGCCGTCTTACCAACACCAGGTTCGCCAATTAGAATAGGGTTGTTCTTTGTGCGCCTACTAAGAATCTGCAGTACGCGTCTAATCTCATCATCTCGTCCGATGACAGGATCTAACTTACCATCTCGTGCGCGTTCGCATAGGTTGATGGCAAATCTTTTTAAGTTCTCGTTGTTTTGATTGTTGTTCATAGTTGTATGGTTTTATATCGTTAATTTCTTAATACTTTGTCTTTACTCATTAAACATCCTACAAACAATGTTCCAATAGCAAAAGAACTGCCATTTTGGCAGTCCTTGTATATGCGTGTATTTCTGATTTTGTGCAATTATTTTTCGTTACAATGCTCTTGAAGCCATTGTAATAATGCGTGCATATTAGGCAGAACGAGATCTGCTTTTTCTTGGCTCAATCGTTCGTTTTCTAATATGCCTGTATTGACCGCAATAGTGAATAGTCCTGCGCTTTTTGCTGCTCTGACGCCCAGTGGTGCGTTCTCTACTACACAACATTCTTCTTTCTTCAGTCCGCTTCGTTCCCATGCCTTGAGGTATGGTTCAGGGTGTGGTTTTCCATGTGTCACATCGTAGGCGGTTATGAGTTGTTCGCGTGTAAAGAGAGTAGGATGCAGTGTGTTTAATTGTGCAAAAAGGGAGGCTTGTCCACTACCTGTTACTACCCATACTTGTTTTTGTTGCTCAGCCAAAAAGGCGAGTACCTCTCTGATGCCGTCCATCGGTTGTGCCCCATTGGGTTGCATGCGTTTGAATAAGTCTGCTTTCTGGTGATAAATCTCTTCTATCTGTTCTGCAGTACATGTTTTGTTCACCATATTCGCTGCTTCCAGAATAACAGACTGTCCTGTGCGCCCTTCGTTAAGATATGCATCGTATGCAGTAAATGGTAAACCATTTGCTCGCATCACTTCTTCCCACGCTTTAGCATGGTATGGCATACTATCAAAAAGGACGCCATCCATATCAAAGAAAATAGCTTTGATGGAGGACGGTTTGGGGTTTGTATAATCTCGTTCACCAAAGATAGCAGAACCAATACGCACGCTATTGGAACCATATTCGATTGCGATTTTATAATCATCAGACATTCCCATGGATAGAATAATGTCAGATGTTAGATGTCTGATGTTAGATGTAAGGGAAGCGGCAGTAGAGAAACAACGGCGAATCTCCGTCTCGTCCTCCGTATTAGTGGCCATTGACATCAGTCCGCAAATACATATATTAGGCAAAGAAGCGCATATGTCTGTAGAAAGGAGTGCGATTAATTCGTTTGGAGTGAAACCCGATTTTGTTTCCTCGCGTGCTACATGTACTTCGAGCAGGATATTTTGTATGATACCTAATTTCTCTGCTTCGGTATTGATGGCGTGTAATAATCGTTCGGAATCAACTGACTCGATGATATATGGTTTGAGTTTGAGTAGGTCACGCACTTTATTGGTTTGTAAGTGCCCGATGAAGTGCCATTGGATATCTGCAGGCAGTTGTCGTATTTTCTGCTTGAGTTCTTGTACGCGACTTTCTCCAAAGTGTCGTTCCCCTGCATTATACGCCTCTTGAATGGCTTGTATGGGTTGGAACTTACTCACGCAAACGAGCGTGACGCCCGCAGGTATATGCGCGCGTACCTTATTTATAGATTCTTGGATTGTAGCCATTGGATATAAGGTGTGATATATCGTTCCTTTTTATCTTCGCGTACATCCTTCAGTTCAATCATTATTCCTGTGTCATACACATTAGAGAATGTGGTCTCAATGGTTGTCCCGAAGCATTGTAGATGATCGGTGAGATTGAGGTACGCGGAGAACATAGGCGGAATGACAGTTCCGTTTTCTCGAATGAGGTGCTGGAGAATATGGTAGTTTTCTTGCAGTGAGTTGGCAGTGAAAGGTGAATTTGCTGGTAAACTGACAGGGTGTAGATGATATGGTGTGATTAACCCATCTTCGCCTCGGTGGAAATAATCCAGATAATGGTATAGTAATTCGCGTGCAACAGGGTTGTAGTCTGGATACATGGTGACTTTACCCATCATATATTTCAGTTGCGGATTATTATACAGCACAGCACCAATACCATCCCATATATTATCTAAGGCAAAAAGCGCTTTGACTCCCATCTCTCGTTTCTGATAGGCGGGTTGCACAAACGCGCGTCCAAACTCAATTGTCCACGGCAGATATTCTTGTATGAACCGCTCGGAATAGTGGAATAGGAATGCAGAAGTGATATAAGGTTGTTTTTCTCCTTTATCATTTTCTCTTAGTTCCACATCGTGTCCGCATAAATATCTATATCCACCTATAATCTGTTGGTTTTGAGGGTCCCATACAATCAGTTGATGGTATGGTTTTTCCATCGTATCCATATCATCGATATCCATCTCTTTGCCTGTACATCCTCCTGCCTCTCTATAACTAACTTCTCTTAGGCGTGCGATTTCTCTCATCACATTCGGACAATCGTGCGCAGTGATGTCATAAATAAGATTATTCGCTTTGTTCGTTGGCCGCAGTAGTTTGCCTTCTAACTCTTGAAGAATAAGAGTGGTGTCAACGGGTGGTATAATTGGTTCCATAGATAATAGATTTTACATATTGTGCCCATTGTTTGGGTGTTTTGCTATCGTCAAAAGTGGTATATGGAATAGGAGATAATATATGCACCTTAAAGTGCTTTCCCTTTGCTCCATACATTTCGTCCACGAGGTATAGCATTTCGATATTGAATGGAATATGTAGTAGTTTCCGTAGGTATGCAAGTGTATAGAAGAATTTACTATTCTGTCCCTCAAAATAGATAGGCACTATGTTACGCTTGTATTCTTTCGCTCGCTGTATAAAGTTCTTTTGCCATTCTAAGTCCTGTACCTTCCATTTTCCCTCTATGCGTTGTAATCGGCTACATGCACCAGCAGGGAATGTGAGCACATCGTAGTCTGACTGCCATAATTGCTGCTGTAATTGTGCTTGTTCGCGTGATAGCCTACCCACTTTGCTAACAGGTGCCCATAGGTTGGATAGTGGTTCTACATACATGAGCAGGTCATTAACAATGACTTTGAGAGGATGTGGCGTACTATTCTTCACTTGTGTCTTACGGCTCTCGTGAATCATCTGGGCTATTATCATTCCGTCCAATCCACCCAATGGATGATTGCTCACAAAGATAACAGGTTGGTTATCTGTGGGGATATTTTCTATTCCAGTAACAGATGCGGAACAATCTAATTCTTCGCTTAGGACATAGCGAATAAAGTCATAATCGCGCTCATGACCTCGCTTCGCAAGAAAAGCATTCATTTGCTTCACATGTGTGATGCGCTCTAAATAACGAATAAGGCATTCCGGCACATGTGTATTTGGTGCTTTCTTCTGCAATACAGCTCTTATGTCAATATGGAGTGACATTAATGTGTAGCGTGTAATATATCTACTACAGGCGATTTGGCGACAGAGATGATTTCGTGGTCGTACGAACCAAGGCTTTGACCGAGTGCGAATATAGCGTCAGACAAAGTGTTAGCTTGTATGAGCATTGCTACAGCTTTGCGTGTCTCCTTGTCATTCTCAACTGTAATCATCTCCACGCGTGCTTTATACCAATACGCTCCGCCTTCATTAGGGAAAATATCGAAGAACTGACTTCGCTTGCAGTTATGCACTTCACAATCGCCAAAGATGAAAGGTTTGATTTCTTTCATTAAGCAATTCTCTGCATCAGAAAAACTCACAGCACCATCAATCAAATATACTTCTTTTACTTTTCCCGGATTGTCTTCGCCTGTTTGGCGGTCATAGTGAACTTTAATTTCGTGAAAAATCATATGTTTTATTTTTTATTGTTTAATGTTTATTGAAAGATAAGTTCTGCTACATCGAGGGCAGTTAGTTGCCCTTGTGGCATTGGTCGTAGTGTGCCCGACCATAATAAAAGGGGTACTTGTGGGTTGTCGTCAATAATCTTATCAATGGCATGTTGCTCATTTTGCATGAGTTGCCATCCTGGTTGCAGACTAAATACAACATCCCCTATATGGCGCTTATTAAAACTATCCCGCAATGGTGGGTATAGCAGTGATTCATGTCTGGGCATAGCAAGCTCTATGCCTTCAAAATCCATCAGGAAATTGGCCACTTGGCGTTGTATTGTTTCTAAACTTAGTCTTTTCTGCTCGATAAGCGTGCGATTGAGATAGATAGAGTGACCATAACTACCATCTACCCATCTTTCATGTCCGTATATAGCCATTAGATAAGTACCTGTCAATGCTGCAGCTCGATCAACATTGAATTGGCGAACAGGCATATGTATATCAGCTAAAGTCTGATGACTGGTGCCTAAGATAGGCCTGCCTACAATCAATAACTGATAATTTTCTCTTCCTATATTTCTATCTAACTGCTCCATGAGAAAACCCAAATCTTGATTGAGATGGAGATACATATCTTCGTGTTCTGCTGATTGTATGTAGTCTGTTTTAGCCATCGGGCTGAGGCTATTGAGTTGCAATAGCAATAAGTCCGGTGTATTATCTTTACCTAATTGCTCTGTTTTTTGTAGTTGCAGGGCTAATTCAATAATGAGTTTGTTTGTTTCTGGCGATTGCAGCAATACATCATTGATGGAGTAAGCAAACGATTTTTTCTTTTCCTGTTCTGTCGGTTTTGTATATGCCGGTATGTCCATTCTCGGTGCCCATTGTTTCTCCATTGCAATAGCGATGCGTTTGTTCTTGTTCTGCTCGTATGCAGCCGATGGGAGTCCTTCGCTATATGCTGTAGTGGTCACCCATTCTTTGGTTTCCTTATTAATCCAGCAGCATGCGTTGGCTGTATGTCCTGCTAATAGGATAGTGGTCTCAGGATGGATACCTATGGCATATATTTTTGCATTTGGGTGCATCAATCGCATCTTATCACTAATAGTGCGATTAAGAAGGGCTTTGGGAGATAAACAAAGTGTAGTACCTATTCCTTGGCTCTCTTTATCTTCGAGCATTGTGTGTATCTTACGGTCTCTACGATTGTAGTATTTATCCATTGAATAGCCGTGCTTATTAGGAGTAACGCCTGTCATCAGTGTGGCAGTTGTTTCGTTTCCGCCAAAGACGAGATGCGGAAAGGCAATCGTTGTTTGGTATGCTTCTTCGCTCATCGTGCGCAAGCCACCTTGTTGCCAAAATGGTCGCAACATGTTTAAATCCTCTGTAGTGAATCCGTCTATTACAGCTATGATAGAGAGCCGAGGAGCGCTATGCAATTGTGCAGGATAAATAAATCCCGCTATTATTAACGACAAATATATACAAGTCTTGCGCATAAGTGTGTACATGGGATTATTAAAAGTCTCCATCCAAAACCAACCAATGGATGGCATGAGAAAAATGTTAAAAATGTAACAATAACGAGTAGGAGTACATACGGAATGGCTACAAACAATTCCACTCCCCATGACCATTTATTTCGTTTGCGGTCGTAAATGCTGATGGCGAGAATACAGAGGAAATAGAGTATTAAACCGAGTTCCCAAGTTGCATACCATGGTGTGGTGGGGATAATAAATGGTTTTCCATTGTCCTTTGCTACCAATGGAGTGCCATCCGGCAAAGTGGCCTGCGCCATGTAATGCATTAGTTCTTCAGGCAAGAAAAGTCGCTGCTCATCGGTCATTGGTTGGTCTGCTTTAGGACCAAAAAGGAGGTTGATACCCGCGTTTATCCATCTATGCGCCCCTGTGTAATGGCGCAGAAAAGTGCGGTAAGTCTGCCCTTTATATCCAATATATTCCGAATGAATAGAATCTCCCAAGGCATTCTTGATGAGTTGGTATGGCCGTGTGGCACAGTTGTCAAAAACGAAATTATATAAGTATTTCCTGTTTTCAGGTTGATAATTGGTGATTAAAGCTTGCCATAAGGCTTGTTTCTGCTCTGGTGTAAGGTTCAGTTCCTGCTCATAAACAGGGCGTTTGTATTGCTTATATTCGTATTCAAACCATGGGGTAGAGGTGATGCCCAATTCGTACCATGTTTCACCGCGGACAAACTTCCAATAGAAAAAATCAGTATCGAAATTAAAAATACCATAGTTGAAGACTACATCTAATTGCGCCGTGGTATCACATACGCGTATAGCACTATGTCCATAGCGCGTATATACTTCATTTCCCGGTGTACAAGTGACAAGAGAGATGCATGCATTCTCGCTCAGTTGTGCGCTAACAAAACTACATATGCATAACGCGATGCAAAAGGTATATGTTCGGAGTTTATAGGATAGCATAGTAGATGATGATATTTGGAATGAGTGTGCAGCACAGACCTAATAGCCATCCAGCTACTACTTGTGTGGGCGTATGTGCTTTGAGGTATAGGCGTGCGTACATGAGTGCTACTGTCAGGAATAGCCATATGCATAGTGTTCCCCATGAAGGGAAGGCTTGTGTGGATAGGCAATAACTCAGTATGCCGCCCAATAAACCGCCCATCCCTGTTAGGTGAGCACTGATTTTCCACCAATAATTGATAATCGTTACAGCAATAAGAGCTACTGTTGCACCAATCGCCACTATATTAATACATAAAGGGGCTTTGATGATGAAGATGAGCAAATATGCCCAGAATGCAAAACCAACAATAGAGTATAGATAAGGGGCTGTTCGTTGTCTCGGATTACTGATGTGTATATCTGTAATAGACCCTCGGCGCATAAGTATTAGAATCGCCGTCAGAGGTAGAATACAACTGAGCAGCATGGTGCAACCAATTGCAGTCACCATCCATATGATGGATAGAGACATCACCTGTGTATGGTATGCGTGGCATAAAAGCACCATACCGATAGTAGGCATAAAGAGAGGATAAAAAATACAACTCAATATTTTAGCTATGAGGTCTATGATTTTTTTCATAATGTTTTGCGTAAGCGTGCTACTGGTATATTGAGCATATCACGGTATTTGGCTACTGTGCGTCTGGCTACAAGGTACCCTTTCTGTCGCAATGCTTCTTCTAATTGACCATCATTAAGTGGTTTTGTCTTGTCTTCTGCAGCCACTAACTCTTGTAAAATCTTTTTTACTTCGCGTGTGGACACCTCGTCGCCTTCGTCATTAGTGATGGATTCTGAGAAGAAGTATTTGAGTGGATAAATACCGTAGGGTGTATCTACCCATTTGCTATTACTGACGCGTGAGATAGTAGATACATCGTATCCGGTGCGGTCTGCTATGTCTTGTAATACCATGGGTTTGAGACTTGTTTCTTCGCCGTCTAAGAAGAAATCATATTGAAACTTTAATATAGCACTCATCGTTTTGATGAGTGTCTCGTTTCGTTGGCGAATGGCGTCGATAAAACCTTTGGCGGACTCAATCTTGCTGCGAATAAATTGTGTGGCTTGCTTAATATCCGCTTTCTGTGGCATAGCGCTATACGATGTGAGCATATCGCTATAATCGCGACTGATATGCAGTTCGGGTATGTCCCCTGTATTGAGTGTTACAAATAACTCATCATTGCGGTTTTCTATCGTGAAGTCAGGAATGATGGTCTCTTGTTGTGTCTCATAAACGGAACCGACAAAAGCGTTAGCAGGTTTTTGATTGAGATGAATGATTTCTTGTACTGCTCCTTGGAATGCCTCATTGGCACAACCAATACGCTGTATGATTTTATCGTAATGATGTTTTGAGAATGCTTCAAAATACTGGTTGAGTATTGTATATGCTAATTGTACACTCTCCGTTTGTGGTTTGCGTTTGAGTTGTGTCATTAGGCATTCTCTTAAGTCTGCAGAAGCAATGCCAGGAGGATCGAACTGCTTGATTTGCTGCACAATATTCTCCATTTCTTGGTCTGTAATCTGCAATTGCTCTTGGAACATTAGGTCATCCACCAATTGTTCGGTTGTCCTACGAAGATAGCCGTCATCGTCTATGTTTCCCAACACCCATTTGGCAATGTGGCGCTGAGGCTTGTCCATCTTGGTGAGATAGATTTGCGATTTTAATTCTTCAATCAAACTGCTTCCGCCAATAATTGGTACTTCTCTTCGGTCTTGGTCTATCGGGCTATTTTGTGAATTAAGCAGATAGGACGGAGTTTCGTCATCGGAAACATACTGTTCGTAGTTAAAGTCTTCGTTTTGTAATGGGTTTGACGAGCCTTCTCCCTCGAAATCATCGTTATACTCGTCTGCGTATTCACTATATTCGTCAGTGTAGTTTTCGGTCTCGTTCTCTTCTAAACGCCCTTCTTCCAATGCAGGGTTCTCTTGTAGTTCTTCATTGATGCGTTTGCTCAATTCAATAGAAGGCAACTCCAACATCTTAATGACTTGGATTTGCGTAGGTGACAGTTTAGTTGTCTGTGTGAGTGTTTGATTGAGACCGAATTTCTGCATCTTATCCTAATAATTCAATAACAGCGGATGTAATGTATTCTAATTGTTCCTCGTCTAATTCTGTGTGCATAGGTAGTGATAATACGCATGCTGCCAGTCGTTCTGCAACAGGGAAGTCTCCCTCTTTATAGCGTGGGTCGATGTATGCTTTCTGTTGGTGCAAGGGAACGGGATAATAAATCATGGCTGGTATGCCTTTTTGTGCCAATCCTTCGCGTAGTTGGTCTCTATTAGCTCCTACAACGCGCAGCGTGTATTGGTGGAAAACATGGGTAGAGTGTGCAGCTCGGCAAGGGATAAGCACTTTTTCATTTCCTTTGAACGCATTATCATAGTATGCTGCAGCCTGTTGCCTGGCTGCTATATATTCATCTAAATGAGGTAGTTTAGCGTCTAAGACGGCAGCTTGAATGCTGTCCAAACGGCTATTGACACCAATCATATCGTGGTAGTAGCGAACCACCATTCCATGGTTAGCAATTGCTTGCATGCGTGCCGCTAATTCATCATCGTTTGTGAAGATAGCACCGCCATCTCCGTAGCAACCTAAGTTCTTAGAAGGGAAGAAACTGGTGCAACCTATATGTCCCATGGTACCTGCTTGTTTGGTCTCTCCATTCGAGAAAGTGTATTGCGCACCAATGGCTTGACAAGCATCTTCTATGATATATAGGTTGTGCGCCTTTGCCAGATTCATGAGTGCCTCCATCTCTACACATTGACCAAAGAGGTGTACAGGAACAATCGCTTTGGTCTTTGGGGTAATAGCACGGCGTACGGCATCCATATCCATATTCATTGTTTGCCAATCCACATCTACTACCACTGGTGTTAGTCCAAGTAGTGCTACTACTTCCGCGGTAGCGATGAAAGTGAAAGTAGGCGTAATCACTTCATCACCGGGTTTGAGACCTAAAGCCATCAATGCAATCTGTAGCGCGTCTGTACCATTTCCAACAGGGATGATATGCTTAGCGCCTGTGTATTGCTCCAAGTGGTGCTGAAAATCAGTTACTTTCTTTCCTTTGACAAAAGCGGCTGATTCTATTACTTCTTGTATTCCGTTATCAATATCCTGCTTGATGCGCGCGTATTGCGACTGCAGGTCAACCATCTGAATTTTTTTCATTGTTCTAATAGGAATTCCACTACGCTTGGGTATGCCCATGCCGCGGTGATGTATGGATTGGTATAATGCAAGTCAACAGTCAACTTGTCTTTGCTGTCTGCTGTGTAGTTGCAAGTGGCATAGATATCGCTTGCTTTGATTTTAGATAAGTGTTTGAGTCCGACACGCAAACTTACTTCTACCTCTTGAGGGAATAAGCGTATATGATAACCAGCAGGAACATTGAGTGCATGCAAAGGAATAGTAACTTTCTTCTCTGTATATCGCTCTGCGATAATCCGAACACCAACATCGTTTATTTGGCTGCGTGCTCCTGTGGGAATTTGGAGTGAGATACGCGTATCTGTGGTGTCTTGAATATCGGTTAAAATGAGTTCCTCAGTATAGATGGTATCAATAGCATTGAGTTTGTCTTCCTTTCCATAGATAGTTATTTGCTGATGGCTGAGTGTAGGCTTCCCCACTAATTGATATTCAGATGCCGTTTGCAATGTACTTTTAAGTTCAATGGGTACTATTTTCTCCGCCTCAGTAAAGTATGTGCATGTGATTTCTTCGGGGGAAGTCTTAATGAGTTGACTGGTGCCTTGAAGTATATCACTAATACTTCTCCTTATAGCGTCAGAGGGGATGTGGATAGTTCCTTTTGTTCCATGGATGTATGGGCGCAAATCAATGGTAAGGTGTAAGGGCTCGTTTCGATAGGTGTTGAGCCGTTTACCAGCGTCTCGTATCTCTATTACAATCGTATCGGGCAGCCCAACTCCATTCAAACCGATGGAATTGGGTTTGCCTGTATAATGGATATGCACCGGCACGCTTGTGTTGCGTACCGATTGCATTGCGTGCCCATACCATACTACTGCTGCTAATAGAAAAAAGAGCAGGAAAGTGAGGGCATCCGTCCAATGAATACGATGTAATAAGCGCTTGAGCATTATTTTTTCTCGTTAGCAGCTTGAGTAGCGGCAGTTACATCTGCGTAAACACTCTCTTTGCTCACTTTGATGGTTACATCTTTAGAAACAGTGATGAGGAAAGTGGTCTCTTGTACTTCTTTAATCTCGCCATAGATACCACCAGCGGTCACTACTTTATCTCCTTTTTGCATAGACTCGCGTTGTTTTTGCAATTCTTTTTGCTTCTTTGTCTGAGGACGAATCATGAAGAAATAGAATACAACGAAGATAAGAATCATCATAATCCAGAAGGACCATGGGTTCTGTTGTTGAGCAGCCTGCGCATTAGCAGCTTGTAATAAAATAAGATTGAGCATAAAAAATAGAATTTATGTGATTAATGTATATGTTTATCGTAATGTAGTAGCTTTGAAGAGCTTATTGTCTTGTTTCAACTCGCGTAGTATTTCATTGAGAATACCATTGATGAATTGGTGACTTTTTTCGCCAGAGTATTCTTTTGCCAATTCAATGTATTCGTTGAGCGAGATAGTGAGTGCTATTTGTGGGAATTCGAATATCTCAGCCAGTGCTATTTCCAAAATAATGCGGTCCATATCGGCGATGCGGTCAGCCTCCCAACCTTTCAGGTGTGAGTTGATTAGATGCTCGTATTGCTCATGCCCAAGTATAGCTTTATCCAATAGTTCATTAGCGAACTGTAATTCCTCCTCTGTATCAAACATCTGTAGGAGTGGAGTCTCAGGTGTGTCTTCCTCTTTGAAACGCTTAATTGTTTTGATGACATAACTGAGTACCACATCCATGTCTGTCGTCCAATTGGTTTTATCCAATACCACTTCCATCTCCTCCAATGCTTCTTGTAGTGCGCTATTTCCCACCAATAAGAATTGGTATATTTGTCGCCATAAGCGTTTGTCATCTTCGTAAGTGCATTGCTCTGCCTGCATATAAGTCTTGTAAAATTCGCTCTCCACCATCTGCTTGTACACATTGCTTACCGCAGGAATACCACAGTCCCAGCAAAGGCGTTGCTCTGTAATGCGTACGCGCAGCGCGCGGTTGTCAAATAACTGCTGTGCAAGGCGGTTATTCACAAATCGTCTGTTAGGAGTCCAGTCAGAGTGGGTAGCACGAGCGCGAACAATTTGCTCCTCCAACTGCTGTTGCGCATAGGCAGTCAACTCATTGGCGAAATCCAAGAGCATAAAGTATAGGTCGTATGTATCTGCAAAACTTTTATGCAACTCTTTTTGTGCAGTAAGCCGAGTAGAGCCTGGGTTTTTGTAGTGTGCAAACAGCGTTTGTATAACGCGTGTTCGAACCATTGTTCTATTAATCATATTATAAAATGTATATGTTCGTGTATGAGCGCGCATAACACGCGCGAGTAAAAAATCGTGCAAATTTACAAAATAATTTTGATATATGCAAAAAAAGTAGTAATTTTGCAGCGAAATTATTTAATTTATTCGAAAAGATGGAAAATCGGAAGTTTGAAGAGAGAAGAGAACCGGAGATTGTGTACAGCCGTTCGGTTAAGGCAGGAAAGCGTATTTATTATTTAGATGTACGCAAAGCGCGCAATGAAGATTTGTATTTGTGTATCACAGAGAGCAAGAAGCGTCAACATGAGGGCGAAGAGGCTCCTTCGTTTGAGAAGCACAAATTATTCCTTTACAAGGAAGATTTTGCTCGTTTCTCCGAGGGTTTGCAAGATGTAATTGGGTATGTTAAGGACCAGTTAGGCGAAATAGAAGAGCGTCCTGAATGGAATCCTGAAGCTCAGCAAGCAACGGAAGAGCAGACAGTAGAACAAGAAGAGCCTGTAGAGGAAACAAAGAAAAAAGGTTTGTTTGGACTGTTTTAACAGCCTGTAAGTTCACTAAAAAAAGCAAATGCCCCGAGAAACGGGGCATTTCTTTTTATTACTAGTGTACTAGTGTACTAGTGAACTAGTGTACTAGTTTATTATCTCATCAATAATCTGTGCGGCTATTTCTGCTTTGCTCTGCAAAGGCAGTGTGTTTTTTCTGCCATCTGCGCGCAGGATAGTTACTTGATTGGTGTCCACTCCAAATCCTGCACCTTTTACTTGCAATGAATTGAGTACGATGGCGTCCAATCCTTTGCTTTGTAGTTTCTTGAGTGCATTCTCTTCTTCGTGGTCCGTTTCTAAAGCAAAACCGATGAGTGTTTGTCCTTCTTGCTTGTTGGTGCCCAAGGTATGCGCTATGTCCGGTGTGGTGCGCAATTCAATAGTAGCGTTTGTTTGTCCTGCTTGTTTCTTGATTTTCTGTGTGGCTACTTCTGTGGGTGTAAAATCTGCTACGGCAGCGCATAGAATGGCTGTGTTGGCGTTGGGCCATACTCGCATACATGCCTCGTACATCTCTTGTGCGGACTGCACATCTATCCTTTGGATGGCAGGGATGTTGAGTATTGTCTCGTTGGTGGGGCCCATAACGAGTGTCACTTTGGCGCCTCGCCGTGCGCAGGCGTACGCCAGTGCGATACCCATCTTACCCGTGGAGTAGTTGCTTATATAACGAACAGGATCTATACGCTCTTGGGTGGGGCCTGCAGTGATGAGTACATGTTGGCCATTCATGGTCTTGGTAGTGAAGGCGTTCTCGATAGCTTCTTGGATGATAGGGATCTCAGGCATGCGTCCTTTGCCGCTTGTGCCGCATGCGAGAAAGCCTTCTTCGGGTTCTAAGACAGTGATATTATGCCATGATTGGAGTGTTCGAATGGCTTGTTGTGTGGCGGGGTTTTCCCACATCTTATCGTTCATGGCTGGCACGATGATGATGGGTTTTCGTGCTGCGCAGGAACATAGGGTAGTGGTAAGGGCGTCGTCTGCAATGCCTGCTGCCATCTTACCAATCACATTGGCGGTGGTAGGCGCTACAACCATTAGGTCGGCCCAATCGGGAAGAGATATATGCTCGGTGCTATGTTCGTTGATAGCAGCAAACACATTCGAATAAACCCTACTTCCCGAGAGGGTTTGTAGGGTTAGTTCGGTAACGAACTCTAATGCGTTTTTGGTAGCAACCACTCGCACTTCTGCGCCCTCTTTGATAAGTGAGCGAATGAGTTCTGGTATCTTATATGCGGCTATACCACCGCTGATACCAACGAGGATATGTTTGCCTTGTAAACTCATTGAGTATTATTTCAATGCTTCGTCGCGGTTACCTGTGCGGTATGCTAATTCGCCGTCGATGAACTCTTGTGTAGCCATGAGGGTTGCCTTTGGCAAACGCTCGTATTGGCGGCTGATTTCGATTTGCTCTTTATTCTCAAAGGTCTCGTCGAGGTTGTCCTGAGGGATGGAGAAATCTTGTAGTTTAGCGTCTAATTCTTTTTTGATTCCTACGCTGATTTGATTAGCGCGTTTAGCGATGATAGCAACGGTTTCATACACATTACCAACGGGTTCCATCAATTGGTTCACATCGCGTGTAACCGTGTTTTTTGGTGCTTTTGAATTTTTATAGTCCATATCTTATTCTTTTGTTATTTTGCGTATTTGTATCAACATCTTATCCGCCTCTTTGCGGTGTTTGGAGTCTGGATATTCAGTGATGAAGTTATAGTATTCGTCTTGTGTGTCGCGGGCACGATCCAATTTCTTTTCTTCGAATGATTGAATCATCTGCTGGTATTTGGCTTGTAGTATAAGCCAATTGAAATCTTCTTGGTACTTATTGCTTGGGTAGTTTTTGAGTGCGTTCTTTGCTACTATTTCGCAACTCGCGTAGTTATTTCCCAAATAGCTGCCAAGGTTGTAATATAATTGTGCGTTGTATAACTCTTTTTGTGCCAATTTATCGTATAGCTCACTCATCTCTGTGTATGCTTGCTCTGCGTATGGGCTCTCTGGAAATAGTTCCACAAAGACGGTGAAAGCTTGTATAGCGTTTTGAGTGATTTGCTGGTCTAATCGTGCGTCCGGTGCGTCCAGGTATTGGCAGTGCCCCACTTGGAAATGCGCTTCGGTGGCATACTTACCCTTTGGGTAATTGCGCACATAGGCTTGGTAGTACTCGGTGGCGGACTCGTAACTCTTTTGCCCCATGTAGCAGCGTGCCAAATAGGCTAAAATATCTTCGGAACGCTCTGTTCCTTTGTAATAAGAAGAAATATCGTCGAATAGTGTTTGCGCTTTTATATACTCTTTTTGATTGAAGTATTGCAAAGCTGCTTGGTATTTCTCCTCAGGGTCGCGTGATTTGAGTAAACGCTGGTATTCCCCACAGCTGGTGAGGAATAACATGAGTAGTAATATGATAAACCCGTTTTTACGCATTTTAATAAATCAGCCTGCAAAGGTACAACAAAAATTGCACATATGCAAATATTTCTTTATTTTTGTGTTATTTCTCCCCAATTTGGCGAGGTAATAACCGCTATTGAGTCGTCTTGTGCTACGAGTAGGTAGCATGAAGCGTCTTCTGCAGTTTGGATCATCTCCAGTGCTTTTTCTGTGCCTAATACCATGCAAGCGGTGGCTAAGGCGTCTGCGCGCATGCAACTGCTACTGACCACCGTGGCGCTGAGTAGCGAGTGCTCTACAGGGTAGCTGGTACGAGGGTCAATGGTGTGGCTTCTTTTTTTATTGCCGTCATAGTAGAAATTACGATAGTTACCGCTTGTAGCCATGCAGATGTCGCTTGTGGCGATGATCTCTTGTATCTCTTGTTGTCCGCTGGTGTCGTCGTCTGGTCGGCTGATACCCACGCGCCATTGTTCGCCTCTACTGTTTAATCCTTTGCCAACGATCTCTCCGCCTATCTCAACTAAGTAGTTGGTGCATCCTTTTTCTGCTAATAGTTGTGCGATGAGGTCGCATGCTTGTCCTTTGGCTACAGCTCCTCCGTCCAACATGATACGCGGATCGGACTTGACGATACGATGGTTGATGAGTTGTACTTTTTCTAATCCAACCAATTGTTGCAAGGAATCAATAGTGTATGCGAGGTTTATGCTATCGCGTGTGCTCGTTCTGCCTTTGTTGCCAAATCCCCAGAAGTTGACTAATGGTGCGATAGTGATGTCAAAAGCACCATTGGAGAGTGCGTGTACGCGCTGTGCCTCATGCCACATCTGTTCGAAATAGTGGTCTGTGGTTGTGTCGCGATTGGCATTGATAGCAGAGAGGGTGGAGGAGAGATTGAACATGCTCAGGCTGTTATCAAAGGCTTTGAGTGTCGCTTTGATACTATCGTGCAGGTCGGTTGTAGCTTCGTATTGGATAGAGTACAAAGTGCCAAAAATCTTTCCCTGATTAGTATAATATTGTGCGCTCTTCTCTCTGTCTGGAAGGAAGAAGAGTAGCATGGCTACGCTCAATCCAATAAGCGCCACACTATTGCGTATGAGTTTTGTTCTTTCCATGAGGGAGTAACGAATTAACGGTTATTGACGGTTAGACGATTAGAATAACCAGATACCGAGACCTATTGCGCCGTTAAGGCGTTGCTCATTGCCAGCGAGCGAAGGAATGATGTTCTCTTTGGTGATGCCAGCCGTATTGAGCATACCGATAGCATAGAGGTCTAATTCGAAATGATCACCCACCTCTAAGCACCAATTGAGTTTTAGGGAGATATTATTGACCGAGAAAGCATCTTCGTAGTAGTTATAGACACTTGCCCATGGGGTCATACCTATGGTAGGTGTCAATGTGAATCCTAATGGCAGTTCGGCGTCGTAACTCACTTCTAAATAGGATGAGTAAGCGCGTTGTAGTCCTGTCAGTTCGTCGGCGTCGTTGTATATCTCTTTCCAGTCATCGCCGCTTACATAGGTGGACCACATGACGGTCAGTGGTATTTTCTCGAATATATCGCCGAAGGCGAATTTGGCAAATACTTCCGTTTGGTTGGAGGCGTATTCTTCGTTGTTGTATGCGTCTAATGTAGGCATTTTGCCATCAAAGAACTTTGTGCCATCGCAGTAGTAATAGTGCGTAGCACCGATGGTGAGACCCGCGATGGTATAGGAGAGTGTGAAGTCTAGTTCGGGTGCGAACTCTTGGAAAGTGTTGTCTAATGGGGATATGTTTGCCCATACATCAAGGTTGAGTCCGCCGTAACCGATGGTTACATCGGGTTGTATAGCCGCTCCACCGCATCGTATTCCGCGCCAGAGGTATGAACTGGTAAAATCAGCACCTACTGACCATTCAAAACCGGGGTTTTCGTATTCCCAAGCATTAACACTCAAAGCGGCTATCATAGCCACTAAAATAGTAAGAATCTTTTTCATGCCTTTTAAATTAACAAAATTGTGATTTGTACATTGTTATTTCAAATAAACTCCTGCGCATATATTGGCGTTTATAGACTGATTACCAGGGTTGTATGGGTGCCACTGCGCGGTGGTCTTGTCTGCTGCTAAGGCGGATGGATTGATAGAGAGTGCACCTTGCAGTTTGAGTCCGCAATGCTTACTCAAGTCCCAGTCTTTGCGTAGGCGTATTTCTATGTTCTGCACCGCGAAATCGCGTTGATAACCCGTATAGACGCTCTTCCATGGTGTGATACCTATAGCGCCATAGATACTCATTCCGTGTGGGAGGGGGTGGGTGTAACTTATCTCTGCGTAGGTGGAGTAGGCGCGGATAGTGTCGCCCTGCGTGTTAAAGTAGCCGTCTGTGGCGCTTAGGCGTGTGGACCATAGGATGCTCAATGGCAGTTTGCTGCTCACGGTGTAGCGCAGACCTACTTCGAAAGAGTTGCCGCCTCTGCCTACTCGGTTACTGAAATCGAATAAGCCGCAGTTGAAATTATGTACGAGCAGTGCGTATGCGTTCAGTCCCCAGCGATTGAAACCAATGGTGATGTCCATCTCGGGTTGAAAGGTGTTGAAGCGCCAATCGGTAGTGCCTATGTTCCACCAAAGGTCGGCGTATAAACCTCCATATCCCACGCTGGCGCTTGCTTGCAGGTTGGCTGCTCCCACATAGAGTCCTCGCCATAGATAGGCGGCGTTGAGCGTTGCCTGCGCGCTATAAGTGAATC
Source organism: Paludibacteraceae bacterium (assembly GCA_045576595.1). Lineage (GTDB taxonomy): Bacteria > Bacteroidota > Bacteroidia > Bacteroidales > Paludibacteraceae > Colicola. The sequence continues at coordinate 169,932 of JAZNGV010000002.1, forward strand.
CTACGGGCTGACTATAATCATCCAACCACCTGCTTTCCACTCTTGACTCTTGACTTTCCCCTTTCTCCCCACGCGCGCTCGCGCTCGCGTTATTCAAAAAAGGTAGTGCTCCAATCATAATGACCAGAGCGACTACTTTGTGTATATAATATATGTGTTTATTCAATTCTCTTAGAGGGCATTCTGAACCTCCCACGCTTTGCGTAGAGCAATCTCCAAGATGCGTGTGTTGCTAAACTCTACGATACCACCGTCAGGACCTGGCTCAATATGATAATCTGCGGTGCCTTCACCATTGAAATATGCTCTTACTTCTTCTCCTGTGATTTCTAACTCAGCTGCAATGGCATCCAAAGCACCGTGTGGAAGGCTGTCTTTTACGCTACGAAGGCGATTAAATGTAGTACGCACCATAATTGTAATTGTGTTTTATATGTTAATAAAAGTTAATGTTAATTTTCTCTTTCGGCTGCAAATTTACAACAAATTTTTCACATACGCAAATAATCACGACAAATTTCTTCAAAAAAAAGATTTTTCTTTTTTATTATAAGGCGAAAATTGCATTAGCAATAATCGTTTGAGCGAAGCGTAATAAGAAGATTGCTTTATCAAGCAATAATCGTTTGAGCGAAGCGAAATAAGAAGTACAACAATTATCACAATTTGTATCTTACAGCAAGGCCTAATTTCCAGTCAAATGCAGCGAGGTATATGCTTGGTTCTTCGCAGAAAGCATGCCCGTAGCCCGGTTTGAAATCTAATGCAAAGACCCATTTGTTATATTGATACGCAGCGCCTATTAATGCGTTGATACCAAACTTACCCATTATCCCTTCTGGCGCCGTGTTATTCAAATCACTCACGAGTCCGAAGTTCACACCGCCACCAGCATATAGTTGTATGTTTTGCGGAAGTGCAAAATGGTATGCTATATTTGGATTGATGGTAAAATCATATTGTGGGTTGGTTGCACTTGCTAATTGTTGCCCATTTAAATATGCCGTAGTAGGTGCTGCGGTTAGTCCCACTGCGAGTTCTGTTTGCAATGCCAATGCGTTATTAAACCAGTATTTATGGCTTATACCATTTACACCACCGACAACAATACCAATTTCGTGTTGTGCCATTACATTGGTTGTCATCATTACTGCTGCTAAAAGAATAAAGATTTTTTTCATAATACTATACATGTTTTAAGGATTTGCGCTGCAAAGATACAACTTTTTTTTGATATACGCAAGCGCGTGGGTGTTTTTTTATAACGAAAGGAGCACCGAAGTGCTCCCTTCTTTAGTAGTGAGTACAGAGTACAGATAAAAGCACATCTGTGGCTAAATATGCCCTTAAAAATCGTTTTTAGATTCGCAACCCTCTTTGTCATCAGCAGTTGCCTCGTAGGTAATGACAGGTTTGTAGTTGTTTAATTGGGCTGTTTTGTAAGTAGCTTGAAGTACTGTAACTACATTTGCTTCAGTGTCCCAAACATAGATTGTACCATCCATATAACCAGAATTTTCAATAGTCATTTTCCAGCATTTAAACTCGGTGTTGTCCAACTTAGTAACATCAAGGCTCATGATGTCAATACCTTTTTTCTCGCAGCCTGTCAAAGCGAGAACTGCTACTGCAAAAAATGCAAATAAAATCTTTTTCATTGTGTTGTTTGTATTATATTATTGTAAAGTACTATGTCTTTTCCTAATTCGGCTGCAAAGATACGACAAAAACTGCACATACGCAAGAATTCGGGTGTTTTTTTGCAAATAGAATGCAATTCTGTGTTTTGTGGGCGGAGGTAGACCGCGTAAATTCCTTTTCTCCTATATTATTTTCCTCTTTATTTCGAGACAATAATTTGTGAATAACGCGACTATATCCCGTGAATATCCCGTGAATCACCCGCGATGACAGAATAAATAAGTGCAAAGATAGCACTTTTTTTGACATATGCGAATTGGTGGAGCGGAGTATGTGAGTTTTTTTTTGTAAGGACTCTAAGGTCTCTAAGGACGATAGGGGCTCTAAGGTCTCTAAGGACTCTAAGGTCTCTAAGGACGGAAGACGGAGGGGCTGGAACTCCTGATATCCAGATTTCTAGATTTCTAGATAAGATAGATAGCTACAGGACAGGCAGAGCCCTGCAGGACTGGAGAGGCGCAAAACTAGCCGAACTAGAAACTCTAGATAAAATAGCCTAACTAGATAAAATAAGAATATAGGGCTATAAAAAACACCCACGCACTTGCATATGTCAGAAAAAAGTTGTACATTTGCACAAATTTTTGAACTATGAATTTTACACACCTACATGTACACTCGCATTACTCGTTGCTCGATGGAATGGCAAAAGTGAACGAGATAGTAGATAAATGCATCGCTTCCGGCATGAACGCTGTGGCTCTCACAGACCACGGAAATATGTACGGCATAAAAGAACTGCTCGACTACACGAAGAAAATAAATAAAAAACGCAAGGAAGAACAACTCCCTGCGTTCAAAGCTATTGTAGGAGTAGAAGCATACTGCGCACGAAGAGGACGACTGTCTAAATGCGACGAGAAAGCAGTTAACGCAGAAGGAAATACCTATGTGATTGACCGCTCGGGATGGCACCTTATTCTGCTCGCGAAAAACAAAACAGGCTATTACAACCTATGCCGCATAGTGTCAGCCAGTTTCATGGCAGACGCTTACTACCACACCAGCCGTATTGATAAAGAACTATTAGAGCAATACCACGAAGGAATCATATGCTGCTCAGCGTGCTTAGGTGGCGAGTTGGCGCAGAAAGTGATGAAAGGGCTTGGAAGAGTGGAAAGCCAAGAGTCAAGAGTGGAAAGCCAAGAGTCAAGAGGCGGAGAGCCTCCGCAGGCGAAAAGAAGTCAAGAACTCATAGAGCAGGGGGTGTTTGCAGAGGCAGAGGAGACAATTCAATGGTTCAAAAAACTCTTTGGTGAAGATTATTACATAGAGATACAACGACACGAGACACAGTTGCCGAATGCAGACCAAGAAGTGTATGCGCGGCAGAGAGAAGTTAATCCTGTGCTTATCGCACTCGCACAGAAACATGGTGTGAAGCTCATTTGTTCCAATGATGCGCACTTCATCAATGCCGAGGACGCTGAAGCACACGACCGACTGATATGCTTGAGTACCAACCATTATGTAACGGATGTCAACCGAATGCATTACACCAAGCAGGAATGGCTCAAGACACCCGAAGAGATGGCTGAGATATTCGCAGATGTGCCCGAAGCGCTTAGTAATACGCAAGAGATAGCCGATAAAGTGGAGATATACGACATAGACCACGACCCTATCATGCCGCGATTTGATATACCTGAGAGTTTCGGTACGGAAGAGCAGTACGGCAGTCGTTTGGAGTTGGAGGGCGCCTACCTGAGACACCTCACTATGCAAGGCGCACTCAAGCGCTACGGACAAGAACGATTAGACACGGACGAGGAACTCAAAGAGCGTATTGACTTCGAATTGAATACTATCAACTCCATGGGATTCCCCGGTTACTTCCTCATTGTGATGGACTTCATTCGCGCTGCGCGAGAGGAATTAGATGTGTCGGTAGGTCCTGGCCGTGGTTCGGCAGCAGGTAGTGTGGTGGCATACTGCCTACGCATCACAGACCTTGACCCATTAGAGTACGACCTCCTTTTCGAGCGCTTCCTTAACCCCGACCGTATATCTCTTCCTGATATAGATACCGACTTTGAGGATTGTGGGCGGCAGAAAGTGCTGGATTGGGTGAGCCGGAAATACGGAGAGACACATGTGGCGCATATCGTCACTTACGGCAAGATGGCTACCAAGTCCGCCTTGGCAGATGTGGGACGAGTGCAACAGATACCACTCGCACAAGTGAACGAACTGAAGAGTTATATCCCAGACCGTAACTTCCCGGACAACATAAAAGACAAGAATGGTAAGTCACCCAAGGTAAACCTCGCTAACTGCTATAAATACATAGACGAACTCAAACGCGAATATGAGTTTGGTGAACCTAATACGCGCTCGATGCTGCAATACGCAGCGCGATTAGAAGGTACTGTGCGACAAGTAGGTGTCCATGCCTGCGGCGTGATTATCGGAGCAGATGACCTCACTAACTTCGTACCACTCAGTTCGGTGGAAGATAAGGCAAGCAAGAAACGCGTGCTCGTCACCGAATATGACGGACATGTGGTGGAATCGGTGGGACTAATCAAAATGGACTTCCTCGGACTCATTACACTCACCATCATCAAGGAGTGTCTGGGTAATGTGAAGAAAACACGCAACATAGATATTGATATAGACCATATACCTATCGATGACGCAGAGACATACAAACTATTCCAAGAAGGACAAACCGTGGCTGTCTTCCAGTTCGAGTCTGCGGGTATGCAGAAATACCTGCGCGAACTCAAACCATCTGTCATCGGTGACCTCATCGCTATGAATGCGCTATACCGTCCAGGACCAATGGATTACATACCACAGTTCATCAAACGCAAACATGGTATTGAGCCCGTTACCTACGATATTCCAATCATGGAGAAGTATCTGAAAGACACTTATGGCGTGACGGTTTATCAAGAGCAGGTCATGCTTCTCTCCCGCTTATTGGCTAACTTCACACGAGGTGAGAGTGATAAACTGCGTAAAGCGATGGGTAAGAAGCAGATGGATGTGCTGCAAGGACTCAAAGATAAGTTCATGAATGGCGGTAAATCCAATGGACATGACGAGAAAATACTCGATAAGATATGGAAAGACTGGGAAAAATTCGCTTCCTACGCCTTCAATAAATCACACGCAGCATGTTACTCATGGGTGGCATACCAAACAGGTTACCTCAAAGCACATTACCCTGCCGAGTTCATGGCTGCTAACCTCACTGTGCACAAAGATGATATCAAAGAAGTAACTAAACTGATGGACGAGTGCAGAGCACTCAAAATCAATGTGCTACAACCCGATGTGAACGAATCCGAACTGACCTTTACCGTCAATGCCAATGGAGATATACGCTTCGGTTTGGGAGGTATTAAAGGAGTAGGAGTGGGAGCGGCTGAGGCTATCATACGAGAAAGAGAAAAGAATGGAAAATACAAAGATATATTTGATTTCCTCGAACGAGTAAACCTACAATCATGTAACCGTAAGACAGTAGAAAACCTCGCCAAAGCAAGCGCTTTCGAGTGCTTCAGTGATATATACAGAGAGCAGATATTAGGGACATACGAGAATGGAAGTTCCGTACTGGAAGCCCTCATGAACTACGGCAATAGGTATCAGTTGGATAAAGAATCAAATACCAACTCACTATTCGGAGATATGGAGTTCGCTGTGGAAATCAAACACCCGGAACTGCCACAAGTTCCCAAATGGAATACTATTGAACGACTCAATACAGAGAAAGAATTCATCGGTATCTACCTCTCTGCACACCCATTGGATGAGTATGAATTTGAAGTCAAGGAACTATGTAACATAACCGCCAAGCAGTTGGCACTCTTCGACGGATGGAGAAAAGCAGACGCAAGAGCCTTAGCAGAACAACGAATAAAAGCAGAAAGAGCAGAGCAAAGCATTAGTGCTACCACCGAAGAAGTAATAGCAGATGAGTTAGTCTATTCAGACGATACTAATGACGATATACCACAAATACCCGTACCCATCAAAAAGGTAGAAGTAGCGCCGCAAGAGGATAAAGAAAATATGGTTATGCTGCCTTCGGAGTTCTTGGCTAAATATAAAAACCAAACTTGTCTCATCGGAGGTATTATCACCGAAGCGGAGGCGCTGACGAGTAAGAATAATAACCCATACGGACGATATACCATAGAAGATTATACAGGTAGCACGAAAATATGGTTGTTCGGTTCTGCTTACCAGCAGTTTGGACATATGATGCTCAAAGACCTATATGTGCTCGTGCGAGGCGTCGTGCAACAGCGAAACGCGGGACAGAGATGGTTCAAAGAGCAACCCGACGAGACCGCAGAATATGAGTTCATCGTGCAGCATGTGGAGACACTATCCGATGCACAAGCACAAAAAGTGACAGGCATAACTATTCAAACACATTTGCAAAACTTGTCAAGAGAATTAGTGGAGGAATTGCATGACCAACTATCTAAAAGCAAAGGAAATGCACGACTTACTTTCGTTGTGTATAACTCCACTAATAGACAAAAAGTAGAGATGACCAGTCAGACATTTGCTATCAAAGTAACTCCTAAGTTGTACCGCTGGTTGTGCGAGAAAAGACAAGATGGAATACTAAGTTTCACCGTTCAAACGAATAATTAAAATCCTATGCAATACGCCGATGCAATCGAGTATTTATACTCTTCTCGACCACCCTTCCATATGGTGGGCAAAGAGGCGTATAAACCCGGCTTGGAAACAACGCTGAGGCTCATGCAACATGTGGGAAATCCACATAACCAATTACAAACGATACATATAGCAGGTACCAATGGGAAAGGTTCTACTAGTCATCTCATCGCAGCCGTATTGCAGCAAGCAGGATACAAAGTGGGACTGTTTACCAGCCCGCATCTAATAGATCTCACTGAGCGCATACGCGTCAATGGAAAACCTATCGAACAAGCATATGTGTGCGATTTCATCGAACAAAATCGTACATTCTTGGACGACACACAACCCTCTTTCTTTGAAACCATGACTGCTATGGCATTCTCCTATTTCGTGGCGCAGAGTGTAGAAATAGCGGTAGTGGAAACAGGGCTTGGAGGACGATTAGATAGCACGAATATCATCACACCTCTTCTATCCGTCATTACCAATATAGGTATAGACCATACGGAGTTCTTGGGCAACACACTCCCGCAGATAGCCAAAGAGAAAGCAGGAATTATCAAACCCAATACACCGTGTGTCATCGGCGAAACCCATCCGCAGACAATCAATGTATTCCTTAGTAAAGCCAAAGAGTGCGGTATCTTAGGCGAGGGATTAGAGACAACCGACTGCCGTATATGGTTCGCTGACCAGTGTGGGTTTATGCGCAAACGCCGTATGCGAGAAGCACCTGAATGTGAACTCAAAGGAGTTTATCAAGAGAAAAACATGCAAACAGCCTATGTGGCACTGCAAGTGCTGCGTAACTACACACATATACAATTATCTGCGGCACATATACAACAAGGTTTTGCACAAGTATGTACGCTCACAGGCCTGCGAGGCAGATGGGAAATACTCAACCAACAACCATTACTAATCTGCGATACTGCGCATAACAGTCACGGAATACAATATGTGGCTACACAACTGCAAACACTGCACGCTAAGCAATTATGGATTGTATTTGGTATGGTAGCCGATAAAGATATAGAGCAAGTATTACGACTCATGCCTGCTAACGCTCGTTATATCTTCACCACGCCTAACACACAACGCGCCATGAGTGCGCAAGAGTTGGCAGAACGCTGGCGTGCTATCCATCCAGAACAAACAGCAATAACTATACCTCAACCCCAAGAAGCTATCCAATACGCGCTCACACACGCCAGCGAAGAGGACGCTATCTTCATCGGGGGAAGTAATTATCTCGTAGGAGAGGCGATGAGGGATGTTAGACAAACTAGGGAACTAGGGAACTAGTCCCCCTAACCGCCTAACCGCTTAACCCCCTAACCGCCTATTTAATAAAATGTATAATGATATGAAAAAGTCACTCTTTGCCGTTATGTGCGTAGTAGCGCTCGCGGCTTGTAATTCAACAACAACTATGAACAACGAAGTAAACAACGCAGCTAATCCTGCTATCGAAAACATCATGACACGCGTTTCTGTGCGCGAGTTTACAGGAGAACTCATCTCGCAAGAACAGATTGACACCTTGCTCCGCGCCGCTATGGCAGCGCCTTCTGCACTCAATCGTCAACCATGGGCATTCATCGTAGTTACAGATCGAGCCCTCTTAGACCAAATAGGCGCACAACTACCTTATTCACGCTGCGCTAACAACCCCGCTTGTGCTATCATACCTTGCGGCGACCTCACTAAAGCAATCGAAGGAGAAGGACAGAACTTCTGGATTAATGATGTATCCGCTGCTACAGAAAACCTGCTCCTTGCAGCGCACGCAATGGGATTAGGTGCCGTATGGACAGGAATACACCCAGGACAAGAGAGAATAAATATCCTCAAAGAGATATTAGCACTTCCAGAACATATCATCCCATTATGCGTTGTACCTGTAGGCGTACCGGCAGAGCAACCAGAAGTGAAAAATAAATACAAGGAAGAAAATATCCACTACAACAAGTGGTAAACCATAAGACTTTAGAACGATGAGGTATTCCGTAGCTATATTCCGTTATTCTTTCACACAAGAATGGCAGGCAGACCTATTCCATCAGCAGTTATTCGATCTTGGTTTTGACACGATAGACGAGAATAAAGCCTATATACCCACCGAAACACTGCATGCTTGTCGTGCAGAACTGGAATATTTATGCGATGAAACCGAAGGAGTGGAGTTGGTGAGCATAGACGATTGTCCCGATGAGAACTGGAATGCCGTTTGGGAAAATGAACATCCCATGCAAGAACTGCCATTGGGAATTCGTATCATCCCACATTGCGCCTTTGGGGCAGGACATCACGAGACTACTTCAATGATTATTAACACCTTACTTGAAGCGCATTTAACGGGGAAAAAAGTGCTTGACCAAGGCACAGGTACGGGTGTATTAGCTATCTTTGCCAAACGCTTAGGTGCCGCAGAAGTAATTGCCGTAGATATAGATGATAAGAGCGTACTTAATGCGCAAGAAAATGCCGTTTTCAACGGAGAAATAATCGATGTGCTATTAGGTGATAATCCACCACAAGGACAATATGATTTGATTATCGCCAATATTCATCGTAATGTGTTGCTTGCACACCTACCTGCCTACGCTGCTTATCTTGTGCCAGGAGGAGAAATATGGTTGAGTGGGTTCTACGAGGCAGATTGTTCTATACTCATCGAGGCAGCCACCGCCCACGGATTACAACATATCACCACCCAAAACAATGGTGAATGGTATATGCTACGATTGAGAAAGTGATATCAAAATGTGAATTTAGAATAATATTTTTGCATAATTCAAAAAAAAATAGTACCTTTGCAGCCAAAATATCAACTATAATGCCATCTTCCTTATATATATCACAGCTCTCTTCAGTCTTGTTTTGGGATATGGATAGAGACAATATAGATGTAGAAAAGCACTCCGCTGGACTTATTCAGCGAGTGTTAGAGTATGGTACTTTGCAAGATTGGCGCATTACGCGTGATTTCTACGGGATGGATCGTATTGTGGCTGATTGTATGCGTTTGCGAAACCTCGATCCAATGGCGTTGTCGTTTATTTGTGCGATTTCTAATACTAATAAGGAGGATTATAGATGTTATCATTTCAAACAATCCACCCCCACACATTGGAACTCTTAAAGCGTATAGCAGCGCTTCCTGAATTGCAAAGTACACGATTGGTCGGAGGTACTGCATTAGCACTGCAATATGGTCATCGACAGTCAATTGATTTGGATTTCTTCGGTGCGATACCACAAGATAAAGACGAGATAATAACATCCATTATGCAATTAGGGAATGTGACTGTTCAAAATCGTTCTAATTTTATTTTGCAGACTATCATTGATGATGTAAAGGTTGATTTCGTGGATTACAGTCGATACGCATGGATAGATGAACCAATTATATGTGACGGATTTTCTTTGGCATCAGATAAGGAAATAGCCGCAATGAAAGTCAATGCGATCATTGGAAGAGGGACACGAAAGGATTTTGTAGATTTATATGTGTTATTACAGCATTATTCCTTAGCGGAGATTTTTGATTTCTATAAGCGGAAATATCCAGAGTATTCGGAATATAGGGCACTTTTAAGCATGACCTATTTTGAGGATGCAGAAATGCAAAATATGCCACATATGTTTATTGACGCATCGTGGGAGAATATGAAGCAGACTATTATTGCAGAAGTAAAAAAATACCAATTATAAGCCTATCGTCGCTTGCCGACGCTAAACAGCAAGGACATATTTAAACAGCAATGCTATTATTCGCATTCAAAAAAGCCTCGGAAACTATTTTGAAAATCGGATAATATTCCATTTTAGGGGACTTGAATGGTCCGCATTCTAACCATATAGCTCTTACACGCTTTCGTGTGAGTATTTCTATGGTTAGGTACGGTTTCCATCCGAGGCTTCCGTGAATGCGAATAGATATACTCACACTTTTTTTTATCCGAAGTTTGATAGCTTTGCATCTATCGTAACTTAGGATGAGAAAGAAATGTTTGTTAACGCTGTGCGCGTTATTGTTTGTATTATCTGCAAATGCAGTAAAGGTGGTTTTTAGGCTTGATGATCCAAGAATCTCGTATGATTCAGTTCATCATCGAATTTTGGAGTTATTTATTAAGAATGATGTACCTCTATCAGTGGCAGTTGTGCCATGTACAAAAGACGGAAATTCTTATGAACTAAATCACTATGATTATTGGGAATGTCTGAACAACCCAAATATAGAAATTACATTACATGGATTAACTCACGAAGATATAAATGGGAATGGCGAGTTTGGTGGGCTATCGCCAGATGAGTCTAATAATCGCATTCGAAATGGCAAGAAAATACTATCTGGCTACTTTGAAAAACCAATAAATACCTTTATCCCACCGTTTAATGCAACAAACGCCTCTATATCAAGTGTCTTGAAGGCAAATGGAATAAACATCCTTTCTGCTGACATGTTTCAACAAGTCAAGGTGGGAACAGATATACAGTATTACCCCGAAACGCTTGGGCATCTAATGTCTAAAAAGGGTATATGGAATGCAACTATTGAAACCCTCAAGAATACAAGAGAAAAAAATGCAGTATGTGTAATTATGTTTCATGCGTACGATTTACAAGATACCTCTTCTTGGAATCAATTGAAAGAAATATTATCGTATTGTAAAAGTGATAGCAATGTAGAATTATACACATTCTCATCTTTATATGATAGTGGAGAAACCTCTAATTGGTTAAGGTATCGTGCTAACCAATTCTCAAGTGGATTGAGCAAGATTTTTCTAAATCAAGGTGTGCTTCATTCTACATGGTTATGTGTACTAATACATGTTATAAATGCACTAATACATGTTTTATTATCTATCATTGGTGTGTTATTATTGTTCTTCTTCAATTCTCATAGTACAGTAGAAAAAACATCCTATTGTATAGTTTTAGTAGGTGTAGGGATGTTTATCTTTTGTATTGCATGGTTTCATTGGCTCTCTCCGCTTAAACTACTGCTCCTATCTATGTTAATGAATATCCCAATATTGTTAGTGGGTTGGATCATATGTACAAGAAGAACAACAAGGGAAAAATAACGATTATTCTTGCCATTTAGCGCGAATCTCGGTAGAAGATATATCGAAATAGGGAGCGTCCGAAAGGAACTGAAGGTCTTTGACGGGGATGTTAGACCACTGTATTGAAGGATTATTCTGTATGTCTGCCGCGTTGTTAGGTTCCTTCGTGTGGCGTGGATAGACAAAAATACGGAAGTTAGCCAATATATACTCGTATTCACGCCATTGATGGAAAATAGCAATATTGTCTTCCCCAATAATCAATGTGAACTCCTTATCAGGGTATGCCTGTTGTAGTGCACGGAGCGTATTGGCAGTATAAGAAGGGCGGGGAAGAATAAACTCAAAATCACTGGCTTTGAGACGAGGAATATCTTGAATGGCTTGCTGCACCGCAGCGAGCCTTTCTTGTTCAGGCGCTAATGTTTGCGCCGATTTCAACGGGTTATTCGGACTAATGAGAAACCATAATTCATCCAAATCAGTATTCTCTATAATCCATTTAGCCAATCCTATATGTCCGAAATGCACAGGATTGAAACTTCCACCATATATACCAATGCGTTGCATATTAGACCGCTTCGCTGTTAGATGTTAGATGTTACGATTGCATCGAGTTGCTCAAAGGCGTGTGCGAGGTTGTCATTGATGACGGTACAGTCAAAATGCTTCATATCTTCCATCTCAATAGCGGCTTTAGCAATGCGTTTCTCAATCATCTCGGGAGAAGTGTCCCCTCTGCCGATGAGTCGGCGGCGCAGTTCGTCTATAGATGGCGGGCAGATAAAGACCGAAGTGGCTCGTTCGCCTAAGATGCGTTTGAGGTTGATACCACCTTTTACATCCACATCAAAAAGCACTTGTTTGCCAGCATTCTCAATGCGGGTTATTTCTTCCTTGAGCGTGCCGTAATACAAGCCTTCATACACCTGCTCGAACTCGATGAACTCGTTGTTCTTTATTTTTTCTTGAAATTCATCCACAGAGATGAAATAGTACTCCTTTCCATGCATTTCTTGCCCACGCGGTGCGCGTGTAGTGCAGGAAATAGAAAGTTCAAACTGATTGGGATAAGTGTGCAGTAGATGTTGAACCATGGTGGATTTACCACTACCGCTTGGCGCACAGAAGATATATATCATGTTGGATGTTGGGGTTAGAGTACATTGAGGACTTGTTCTTTTATTTGCTCAAGGATGTCTTTCATCTTTACTACGATGATTTGCATCTCGGATTGGTTGGATTTTGAGCCCAGTGTGTTGATTTCTCGTCCCATTTCTTGTGCGATGAAACCGAGTTTTTTTCCCACTCCTGCTCCTTCTGCCTCCATTACTTCGCGGAAATAGCGCACATGATTTGTCAGACGCACTTTTTCTTCGGTGATATCGAGTTTTTCTAAATAGTAAATCATCTCCTGCTCAAGTCTATTACGATCTATCTGCGCTTGTGTCTCTGCTGCCAATTGTGCGAGATTTTGTTCCAGTCGTTCTTTGATTTTCGCCACGCGTCCGCTCTCATAGACCGCCACTTGTGCTAATAATTCTTCGATGGAAGTGAGTTTCTCTCCAAACATAGTTTGCAGTGCTTTGCCCTCTTGTGTGCGGAAAGCCACGAAAGCGTCCAAGGTTTCATTTATCTGTTGCTGTATGGCAGTCCATTCCTCGTCCGTCAGTTCGTTTGTATCTTCTTGCACCTTGATTACATCGGGCATACGCAATATAGCAGCCATTATCTCTGCAGGTATTTGTTCGTTGAAATCGTATTGTCCTATGTGTTCTTTATATTGTGCTGTATAGAAGCGTACCGCCTCCCAATTGATAGGAGTGAATGACACTTCTTCTTCCTGATTGTCTTGCAGGTAGATAGCAATGTCCACTTTACCTCGCTCTACTCGTTTGCTGACGAGTGTGCGTATGTCTAATTCTTTAGCACGCAGTGTGGGTGCTATGCGTACAGAAAGGTCAAGCGCCTTGGAGTTGAGGGAACGCACTTCGCATACGAGGGTGCGTTTTCGGAATTGGCTTTCGGATTTGCCATAACCGGTCATGGATAGAAGCATATGATGTTAGATGTTGTATGTTAGATGTTTAATGTTTATTTGCCGATACAGAAATGAGAGAAGATATTCTCTAATACTTCTGTGTTGGTTATTTGTCCTGTTACTTCTCCCATTGCGTCCAAACAGTCTTGTAGGTCCATCGAGAGCAGTTCGCCGGATAATCCATCTCGCATACCCACTTGAACACGCTCTATGGCATCGTGTGCTCGTGAGATAGCTTCGTAATGCCGTATATTACTGAGCATGACGGACTGGGTCTGCATTCCTTCTCGTGCTACGCGCACTAATTCTTGTTTGAGTGGCTCTATATCACCGTTTTTAGCGGATATACAGATGGTATTCTCATCCTTGACGGAAGGAGTTAAGTCGCATTTGTTGAGTACATGTAGTACGGTTTTGGAGTCTTTATTGTCTAGGATTGACTCAAGATTATCCTTATCACGCACAGAGATGATAATATGTGCGTCGGCTGCCGCTTTGCGGCTACGCTCGATGCCCATGTTTTCCAAAGTGTCATCTGTCTCGCGCATACCAGCCGTATCAATGAGGCGGAAAAGAATGCCATCCAAGATGAGTGTGTCTTCTATTGTGTCACGCGTGGTACCTTGTATATCACTCACGATAGCGCGTTGTTCTCCTAAAAGGGCGTTTAGTAGGGTGGATTTACCTACATTTGGTGCGCCCACGATAGCAACCGGCACACCATTACGAATGGCGTTGCCTGTTCGGAAAGAAGATAAGAGGGATTGTAACTTCTGCGCGATTTCATCGGCTAAAGAGCTGAGTTCGGAGCGATCTGCAAACTCTAACTCTTCATGATCAGCAAAATCCAATTCTAATTCAATTAGAGAAGTCAAATGCAATAAGCGCTCTCGCAGCATGGATAACTCGTTTGAGACAGCTCCGCGTAATTGACTGAGTGCGAGGTCTTTTTCTGCTTTCGAATGTGCTGCGATAAGGTCTGCCACTGCTTCCGCTTGCGTCAGGTCCATTTTTCCATGGATGAAAGCGCGGCGTGTGAATTCGCCTGGCTGTGCCGCACGGCACCCCACATCAATGAGCCATCTAAGTAGTGTTTCTTGTATGTATATACTACCATGACACGCAATCTCCACCATGTTTTCTCCAGTGAAAGAGTGTGGCGCTCGGAAAACAGAGCAGAGCACTTCGTCCAATACCTCTCCGTTGCGCTCTATATGCCCGTAGCGTACACTATTTGCGGGAGTGTCCGAGAGATGTTTTCGTCCGCGAAATATATTATCAACCAGAGAGATAGCATTCTCTCCGCTCACTCGCACTACGGCAATTCCTCCTGTGCCATAAGCTGTAGATATAGCGCATATTGTTTCCATTCAGGCTGCAAAGGTACAGAAAATTTTGCATATATGCAAATATACTGCCAAATAAAAAGTGTAATAAAAGCATAATTAGGTAGCAATCTGTAAAAAAATGCAGCAACTCTTGCGTATGTGCGATAATTATTGTACCTTTGCAGCCGCAAAGGGGTCGCAAATCGCTCGTCCTTTGCCAAAAAATATGAGAAGAAAAATAAAACCCTATCTGGATCAACAGGGGAGGGCTTTGCCTTTTCCGTGGTTGATCAACACGATGCTTATGCTGGTGGGTGGTACCCAAACAGCAAGACTTAAGTTCTGGAGCAGAAGACCCAAGCATGCTGCAGAAAAAACACTTAGAGATATTCTTACCATTTCGAGGAATACGGTTTATGGTCAAGAACACCATTTTGACCGTATTCTATCGGCAACAACTACAGAAGATTTCTTTCGCTTGTATCGTTTGTATGTGCCAGTAAATGACTCATTTGAGACACTCAGACCTTATGTGGAGCGACATAAACAAGGTGAAGAAGATATTCTTTTCCCGGGGAAACCTGATATGTATGCCACTACCTCTGGTACGACAAGCGAGCCGAAATGGATACCGATGACGCATAAGTATCTCAAGGATGTATATGGAAAAATGTCCCATGTATGGACTTGGAATTTCGTGAAGTATAGAAACCGACTTTTCGGCGGTCACTTATTCACAACAGTAGGAAAAGAATGTGAGGGATATGCGCCAGATGGTACTGTCTTTGGTTCTGTCAGCGGTGTGCTTGTACGCGATATACCTGCAGTTATCAAAAAGCATTACACTGCTCCTGCGTGCGTGATGTCCATACCTGATTATGCTGCGCGTAATTACACTCTTATGCGTTTGGCGTTGCAGCATAGAGATGTGACCCTTTGGGCTACTGCTAATCCTTCCACTATATTGGAACTCTTGCGCACACTCGATGAGTACAAAGAAGAGATGATAAAGGATATAGAATTAGGCACTATTTGTGATGATTTCGATATTCCTTTTGAGATTCGTGATGAGTTGGATGCGTATGTTTGTCCTAAACCAGAACGCGCAGCTGAATTAAGGCAGATCTTGGCAGAGAAAGGTAAACTTGAACCAAAAGATTTCTGGCCTTGGTTGCAATACCTTAGTACTTGGAAGTGTGGTAACACGAAAATCTACATGGATAAGTACATGGATCAGTTCAATTGGGATAAAACATTCTATCAGGAGTTAGGGTATATTGCTACCGAATGTCGCTTTGGTTTTTCTCTTGATGAGACCAATGAGTCTGTTCTATTCCCGCATTTCCATTACTATGAGTTTGTGGAAGAGAGTGAATTAGATAATCCGCACAAACATTTCTTACAGATATATGAGTTGGAGCAAGGTAAGCGTTATTGCGCGTATGTGACTACTTATTCAGGACTCTTCCGCTACAATATGAATGATCTTGTGGAGGTAGGTGGTAAGTATTATAATACGCCTACGGTTCACATGATCAGTAAAGTGAATGGTATAGTGTCCATGACGGGTGAGAAATTATATGAGCCACAATTCTTGGATGCTGTTCATAAGGCGGAAGAAGAGACAGGCATAAAGACGAAATTCTTTGTTGGTTTTGCCGATGTGAATGAGTCCAAATATCATTTCTACTATGAGTTTGAGGATGAAGATATCAATCAAGAGGAGGCAGAAGCATTTACGAAGGTGGTAGATACTAAACTGCAACAGATCAACCTTGAGTATGAATCCAAACGACAATCGTTCCGTTTGAATGATCCGGAGACTCATATCCTATTATCTAACGCGTACGCGCGATTCAAAGCAGCGTGTTTGAAAGATGGATTTAGAGATGGACAGTTCAAATTCAATTTGCTCATGCAGGATGAGAAACGCCGTACTAAGTTCAACCTTATTCAGCGCTTTGAGAATGCTTTCGAACAACTTGGTCAAGGTATTCTTGATAGTGCAAACTCAATAGATGATCGTCAGCGTGCTCGCGCGAAACGTCGTAATGAGCGCAAACAAGGGCGTGCAGCGAAAGCAAAGAAATGATTAACTAAATAATAGATGGTGATAGATAATACCATACAGACAGTTGTGTTTGACCTTGATGGTACATTGTACAACAAGAAAGGTCTGGCTTGTAGAATGGTCTGCCATCTATGGCGTACAATCCCCTTGTTGATTGCAGAGCGGAAAGCACGAGAGATGATGAGTGATAAGAGTTTCAAGACGAAAGAGGAGTTTTATCACTACTTGTTTTCTTCGATGGCGACGAAAACTCATAAGACGATTGAGGAAGTTCAGGCATGGTATGATGGTATGTATATGCCCACTATGGTGCAACTGATAGCCAAACAACCTATTCGCAAGAATATCGTGCAATTATTGCATGAATGCAGACAGAAAGGATTACAGACTATTCTATTATCCGATTATGGGTGTGCAGAAGAGAAACTAAAGGCTTTGGGAATACCATTAGAGGAATTCGATTATATAACTGACGCTCCTTCTTGGGGTGCACTCAAACCGCAAGAAGCACTTCTTCTTCCGTTGCTTGATTATTGCCATGCCAATCCACAAACCACTCTGTTTGTGGGGGATAGGGAGGATAAGGATGGCGCGTCAGCGAGGGTACTTGGCGCACAGTTTATGCATGTTACACATTAAATATGTTACGATGAATAAGAGGTATCAGGATTTGCAAGTGACGGAAGGAACATATGTTCCGCCAGTTGTGGTTGATTATCCAGAGGATGATCCGTATCAAGGTATATATAAACCCATCTATGATAGGGATTTTCCAGAGGTGGATGCTAATTATCCTTATGTAGATGACTCGTTTAAGAATAAACTGCTCATAGAGTTTGGTTATCATATCGTTTTACGCCTTTTGATGCTTGTACTGCGTGTCAAATACGGATTGCGTTGGACGGGAAAGGAGTACTTGCGCCGGTATAAGGAGCAATTAAAAGGTGGAGCGATCACCATCGCCAACCATTGTTATCGCCATGACGCCGCGTCTGTATTGTCTGCTATATATGCTCAATCCAATACGCGTATTCCGATGTTCGCACCGAATTTCAAAACCAAGGACCAAATCTTCTTAAAAATGGTTGGCGGAATACCTATTCCCGCGCCAGAACAAGGATTGAGTGCAATGAAGGCCTTTAATGCTGCTTTTGATGAGTTTCACGAGCGTGGGTATTGGTTCCATATCTTCCCGGAGGCAAAGCGTTGGGATTGGTATAAACCTATACGCCCATTCCAAAAAGGTGCTTTTACGATGGCATATAAGTACAATATGCCTATTATACCATGTGTGGTTACTTATCGTCCTCGTACGGGTATTTATCGTTTCTTAGGCCCTAAAAATGAACCACTTACGCAAGTGATTATAGGTAAACCCATTATTCCAGATACTACGCAACCGCGTGCTGCGGAGGTGGAGCGCATGAGACAACAAGCACACCAATACATGTGTCAGATGGCAGGGATAACTAATAATACTTGGCCTGCCAAACCCGAAAATGAATAAGGAGAGTAGATGAAGCGTTGGTTGCCATATGTGGCGGTGTGTATAGCTATGCTATGCTGGTCGGTAAGTGGAATTGCGATTAAGAATGCATTGCTGGTATTACCTCCCTTTACGATGATAGTGATGCGTTTTAGTCTGGCTATCTTGGTAATGTTACTGATAGGTATTCTTTTCCGTCGCAGTGCAATATTGAAACTTCAACTTTTACGCAAGAACGATATACCTCTTTTTCTGTTGGCTGGTTTCTTTCAGCCATTCCTCTATTACCTCTTAGAGACTTTCGCTTACGACGCATTAAGTAGTCCTACTATAGCAGAAACTTTGTTATCTACCAGTCCTCTATTAAGTCCATTTTTTGCTGCGTTGCTGCTTCGAGAGAAGGTGACAAAGCATAATGTGTTCGGAATTATCATTTCGACGGTTGGAATGGTTCTTTTGGTGCTTGTGGGTAGTGATAATTTTGAGATAGGTAATCCTTTTGGGGTATTATTGGCATTTGCAGCCGTTTCCACGGCTGTCTTATATACTGTAGTTCTGCGTCGTATCCCGCAGACATATAGTGCTCTGACGATTGTTTTCTGGGCGCAGTTATTTAGTTTAGTATTGTTCTATCCTATATGGGGAATTGTAGAGGGGGCAGAAATGTGCCATTTTGTTCCTTCTTTTATGGAGCAGCTTTCAGTGGCTGATACTCCTATTCTGACGGCGCTTTTGTCTGTGGTATATTTAGGATTATTCGCGAGTGTGGTTGCGTTTGTGCTTTTTTGCTATACCGTGCGTCAAATAGGGGTTACGAAGACGAATGCATTCAATAATATACGCCCTGTTTTTACGGCTCTCTGGATGATGTTTTTCTTTGCGGAGAATTTGCCGATAATAAAGTGGATAGGCGTGTTTTTAATAATATTCGGATTATTTGTGTCTCAAAAGCAAGAAAAAAGTGTAAAATATTAATTTTTTTTGTACAAACAAAATAAATTTTGTATCTTTGCGCGCAATTTTGTTTTATACATAAATGTTTATGGAAAATATATACTCAATTGATTTCTTCTATGACTTGCTATACATTATGTTTTTAGTGGGTTTGGTTGTATTTGTGTCTTTGTATTTTGTGGATGCAGGTTATGGTAAGATGCGTTCTGAAAAATGGGGACCGGCAATGAATAATAAGGCAGGATGGTTCTTGATGGAGGCTCCTGTATTCTTGGTGGTGTTGTATCTCTATTTTAAGTCATTTGCTATCAATGATGGTGTGACGATGAATGCACCTTATTGGATTTTCTTCTTATTCTTCGAGTTCCATTATTTTCAGCGTTCGTTCATATTTCCATTCTTGCTGAAAGGGAATAGCAAAATGCCATTTGCTATCATGATTTTATCGGTAATGTGGAATTTGATAAATGGTTATATTCAGGGGTATTGGTTGTTCCATTTAGCGCCGGAGTATTATCCTGAATTATATACTGCAGATTGGATTACAAAGCCGCAGTTCATTATAGGTGCTATTGTGTTTATCTCTGGTTGGATTATCAATATGCATTCAGATCATGTCATCCGTCATTTGCGTAAGCCAGGCGATACAAATCACTATTTGCCTAAAAAAGGTTTGTATAAATATGTGACCAGTGCCAATTATTTGGGTGAGATCACCGAATGGCTTGGTTTTGCTATCATGACCTGGTCTTTGGCTGGATTGCTTTTCTTCTGGTTCTCATGTTGTAACCTCGTTCCGAGAAGTCATGCTATCTACAAGAAATATGCAGAGGAGTTCCCTGACGAGTTCGATAAAAAGAAATTGAAACGCATTATTCCGTTCATTTATTAATTGGGAAATGATTATGACAGATTCCAAACTCTTTACGCCCTACCAATTAGGGCCGATTACTTTGCGCAATAGAATAGTGCGCAGCGCGGCTTTTGAAAATATGTGTCGTGGCAATCGTCCGACGCAACAACTGCAAGATTACCATGTCAGCGTGGCGCGCGGTGGAGTAGGTATGACCACCGTTGCATACTGTGCAGTGGACCTGAGTGGTGTGTCTTTTGATGGCCAACTCTATGTGCATGACGAGATAATACCTGATTTGAAGAAACTCACAGACGCTATTCATGCTCAGGGAGCGAAAGCAAGTATCCAAATGGGGCATTGCGGTAATATGACGCATTTCTATACCTGTCACTGCATGCCTGTTAGTGCTTCAAATGGCTTTAACCTCTATTCGCCTACTATCCATCGCCGACTCAAAGTATCGGAGATAAAAGCATTAGTGAAGAAGTTCGGTGAGTCAGTTGATTTCGCGCGCAAAGCGGGTTTTGATTGTGTAGAGATACATGCGGGTCACGCCTATTTGATTTCACAATTTATCTCGCCGCGTACTAATCATCGTCGTGATGAGTATGGAGGTTGTTTTGAGAACCGCGTACGCTTCATGAATGAGGTGCTTGAGGAAGTGATGGCGCATGCAGGAGACGATATGGCCATTGTAGTGAAGACAAATATGTGGGATGACTGTTGGCGTGGGTCTGATATAGAAGAGGGAATCAAGATAGCCAAAGAGATAGCAAAGCATAAAGTACATGGAATAGTGCTCTCTGGAGGTACTGTCAGTCGTTCACCAATGACTATTCTCGGTGGTGCGATGCCAAATAAAACATTGGCGCACTACATGGATATGAAATCATTCTGGTGGCTCAAAGCGGCATTGAATATACCGGGTGTAGCGCCTATCATGATGCCTACATCGCCATTCAAGGAACTCTATTTCATGGATAAGGCAAAGCGTTTCCAGCAAGAAATAACTGATGTGCCACTTATCTATGTGGGCGGAGTGCAGTCAGGTGATAACTGCCAGAAAATCATGGACGAAGGATTTGAATTATTCCAAATAGCCCATGTGCTCATCAAAGACCCTGATTTCGTAAAGCATGTACAAGAAAACCCTCATTATCATGCAGGTTGCGGTCGTTCCAATTATTGCGTAGGTCGTATGTACACGATTGATATGAAGTGTCACGAATGCGCAGAGCGTGATGGAGAGAAGATTCCTGTGCGGCTCAAGAAAGAGATTGCTACATTGGAAGCCAAAGCCAAGAAGTCTCTTGAAGCACAAAAAATGGCTAACACAAAATAGTAAAAGGTAAATGGTAAATAACTCTATGCTTGCATTAGTAACCGGAGCCAGTAGCGGTATTGGATTGCAGTATGCTACTCAGTTAGCACGCGATTACCATTGTGATCTCTTGCTGGTTAGTAACCAAGAGCAGGAATTGCAGCAAGTGGCTGCTGAATTGGCGCAGCAATATGGTGTGAAGACGATTGCGCACTATGCGGATTTGTCGCAACCAGACGCAGCGGAACAATTGCATGCTTATTGCCGCGAGAACCAGTTAGTGGTGGATATTCTCATCAATAATGCGGGTGTTTTCTTCTTCAATTCGTATTGCGAGACTTCCATGAAGCGCATAGAACTCATGCTGCAGCTACATATGATTACTGTGGCCAAGATGACCCGCCTTTTCGGCGAGGACATGATGAAGCGCGAACTGACTGAAGAAGAGGCTCAACAACGCATATGCGGGCGTAAGCGCATGCGCGGGTATATATTAAATATGAGTAGCATGTCCGCATGGATGGCAATGCCGGGTATTCAGACCTATAATGCTACCAAAGCATTCATCTATAATTTCTCCAAGTCTATTTGGTATGAGTTCAAACCGAAGAATGTAGGTATTACAGTGATAGCGCCGGGCGCTGTGGATACGGCTCTCTTTGGTTTGGCACCTAATCTGCGTAAGTTGGCGGTGGCGCTTACCGTCTCAATACCACCGGAGAAATTAGTCAAGCGCGCGCTGAAGAATATGTTCCGCAATAAGAAAGCAGACACGCCGGGCTTCATCAATTGGTTGGCTACGCCTATCCTCAAGCACACACCAGATTGGTTGGTATTCCTCGCTATTAAGTATGTAGGGCGTTTCCAAAAATAATTAGAGCCGCGTAATGCGGCTCTAATTGTATGCTTACTTCAATTCTTGCAATGCTCTTTTCAGTTCTTTATCAAACCGTAATTGGTATGCGGCTTGTCCTTTTTGGTAGTAGTAACGCAGTACAATCTCGCTTCCTAAGAGTGTCTTTACTTCGTCTATATTACGCTCAATAGCTGCGCGGAAATCGGGCTTGAGCATAGGTTCAAAGGCTTTTAACTGAGCAAAGGTAGTGGAGTCTATGTCTTCATTCTCTGCCATCTTGAGCATGTCTGCAAAGAACTTACTTGTCTCTGTCTCATAACTAAACTTCCGTTCCTCCAAATAGGCACAGAAATCATCAATATCTTTTTCGGTTAACTCAAATACTTCTGGGTGTGCTATGCTATCATGCAAGCGATGGTAGCGCGTTGCGTAATCGAAGAAATAGTTGTCTATATACAAGGAATAGCATATATCCACCTTGGAACTATCCTTTATTTCTATATCTGGCATAATACCTCCGGCTGTGTCTTTCTTCAGTTCGTGTCCTTTCTGGCGCTCGCTGTAGTCAATGGCTTGGATGCATCGACCAGAGGGTAGGTAGTATTTGCTGGTAGTCACTTTGATATGTCCGCCATACACTATTGGGCGCACATTCTGAACCAAACCTTTTCCGAAAGTGCGTTGACCAATGATGGTAGCGCGCTGGAAGTCTTGTAATGCACCCGAAACAATCTCGCTTGCACTTGCAGAACTCTTATTGACCAGTACCACCAATGGTAGGTCTTTGTAGCGAGGTGTGTTACGGGTCTTGTAGGTACGATTACTATTGGCTGTCTTGCCTTTGGTCTCTACGATAGTGATATCTTTATCCACGAAGAGGTTGACCAGTTGAATAGCTTCATCTACTATTCCTCCTCCATTACCGCGTAGGTCGATAATGAGTTTGCGTGCGCCTTGGTTATAATAGAGGTCGTCCAAGGCATTGCTAAACGCTTGTGCCGAGCCTTCTGTGAACTCATCAAAGCTGATATACCCTACAGGTGTGCTGAGTGTGTCGGCGTCTATGAGTGTGTAGTAGCTCACTGGGTCCATGTGGATATCTTCGCGCACTATTTCCACTTTGAATGGTTTCGCCACTCCTTCGCGCTCTATCTCCAATACGACGGTTGTACCCGGCACTCCTCGCAGATTATTGCTCACTTCGCTCACGGTGAGTCCTTGTGTAGTCTTGCCGTCAATAGATAGTATGCGATCCCCTGCTTGTATGCCAGCTCGTTGCGCGGGTTTACCTTCGTATGGGTTCACGGCGTAAGTCCATAGTGAGTCCTTGGATATTTTCTTGTCTTTTTTGGTATTCTTAGGTGCCGGGCGTTGTTGGATGATACTACCTATGCCGCCGTATTTGCCTGTGGTCATCATGCGCAGGTCGCGGTCGTTCTTTTTGGGGAAGTAAACGGTGTATGGGTCTATCTTACGCAGCATAGCGTTGATAGCCGTTTCGGTTAGTGACTCATAATTGAGGGTGTCCACATAGTTGACATCCACCTGACGCATTACATCGGTGAAGATATTAATACTCTCGTTGGCTCGGGTGGTTTTTTGTCGCTCTTGTGCATTAATAGGAAGAAATACGAATGCACAGAAAATATATATTATGCTTTTTCGCTTATTCATGATTATCTCAGTTCATTAGGCACGAATGCAGTCACATCTTTTCCGTAGGCGTATAGGTCGCGCACGAGTGTAGAGGATATATGTGCGTACTCAGGGTGCGTGTATAATATGATAGTTTCTAAATCGCCAAGTTGTCTATTGGCTTCCGCCATATTTCGTTCGTATTCAAAGTCTTCCACGCAGCGGATACCTCGTAAGATGAATTTGGCGTCATGTTGCTTTGCAAAATCAACGGTTAGGCAATCATATATTTCTACGCGGATGCGTGGTTCGTCTTTGAAAATCTTACGAATAGCCTCCTCGCGTTCGCGAATAGGGAAAGTGTCTTTTTTGGTGCTGTTACGACCAATACCAATGATGATTTCATCAAATAATGCCAGTCCTCGGTTCACTATATCATAGTGTCCTAATGTGAAGGGGTCAAAGGACCCTGGGAAGATAGCTTTTTTCATAGTTGTTCTTTTTGTGTGTTCGTTAGTGCCGCTTGGTAGTTCTTTACGGGGTTTTCGTACATCTCATACAGGCGCTCGCGTAGGTATGCATCGTCCTTATTGGGAATGTCAATCAGTTGTAAGCGGCTTTCGATATATTGTTCAAATTCCGTGCCACGCTCATACATCTCGTATCCTAAATGGATATGTTTGTCTATTATACGGCAAACGATTTGTGTTTTCTCGCTCAGTGGCAGTGCTTCGTATTCAGGGTGCTGCGCGAGTAATTGGTCTATTTCCGGGTTGATGCTTGGTGTGAGGCGATAGACCACGCGTCCTTTCTGTCCTTTGATACCCGTTACCATAGATTCTACATCATCGCGTTTCCTTTTTCGCCATTTAGGATTATCGCGTTTGAGTTGCATCTCTCGTGCTTTGAGGTAATCGCAAGGGTCGTACTCGTATGTGATGCTCACGGGACATATGTTGAGGTCTTTGATGGCTTGGAAGAAGTTATCGTTATTGATGGTCAGCATATGCAGCACAGAAGGTTGCGTAAGGTCGTTGCTATCTTTGGCTCTTCCTTCGCGTTGTGCGAGCCAGATGGATTTTCCTTGCTGGCGTAGGTGTGCTATGTAGGCGGAGAGTGTGTGTGCGTTCTCCAATTGTGCATGCGCGCCGCCATTGCGGATGACTGCGAAGCAACGATTGAAACGAACGAGGTGTTCAATCCATTTCTTTGCGAATAGGTTATTACCGATGCCGATGAATGGGCGGATGAAATAGCGTTTGCGTAATAGCAAAGAGAGCCAAGCAGAGTCCATGACGATGTCGCGATGGTTGGTCATGAAGAATGCACCATGCTTGATATCTTTCTCTATCTGCTTGCGGTCGCCTAAATAGTCTAATTTAAGACTCTTAGAGGTCTTGCGCTGCCATACTAATAGGATAGGTGCTGCAATAATCCAGTCCAGAATAACCAAAAGCCATCCTGTGCGGTATGCGCGTATATGTTTGTAAGGGTCTTTTCTCATGTATTGTTTTTTATGGATTATCGCGTTCGATTGTTTGTGCTGCGTCCAATGCCGCTTTGCTTGCTTCTCGGTAGGCAACCATCAGTCCGCCTGTGCCTAACAATGTGCCGCCAAAATAGCGTACTACTACCACCAATATATAATCTAATTTGCGTGCATCGATAGAGCGTAGTATAGGTGCTCCGGCAGTGCCATGCGGTTCGCCGTCATCTTTGGTTCGCCATAGATTAGCACCTAATCGATAGGCATAGCATACATGGCGTGCGTCGTGGTATTTTTTCTTATACCATGCGATGCGCGCTTTGGCAGCCTCTTCATCAGCAATGGGTTCTGCGAATGCAAGGAACTTACTGCCGCGGTCTTTGTAGATGCCTTTAGATAATTCGGTGATAGTTAGCATACTAAATACCTAATTTCTTGCGGATGTTTTTGGGTATAGCATTCTTGTGTACGAGCACATCATTGGTTTTATAGCGCATGAAGGCTTCGCTTACATACCATATACCTTTGTATTTCGATTTGGCAGTACCCCATGAGTTCTTAATCATGTAGTATTTCTTACCGTTTTGGTCTTTGGCGATACCGAAAATCTGCATACCATGGTCGTCGGTGTTCTCCCAATTGTCGTATGCTTGTTGGCGCATCTCTTGGGTGATTGTTTTCTCAGGGAGTGGTTTCTTGGTGAGTTCTTCTTTCTTCTTGTCATTGCTTAATCCCAACCAATGTGCCATGTCGCTACCTGTGAGGTCCGCACCTTTGTCTGCGTCAGGCACCACACCGATACCTTTGCGTGTAAATCCTAATTCGGATACATCGGCTGCCCATGCGAGTGTGTAGCCATTGGCTAATGCTTCATCTATCACTTGCATCATCTCGTCGATAGGCAGGTTGTACATCTGGTCCATACGCCAGTTGTCGGGCACTTCGAGTGCGAAAGTCTCGTAGAAAGGATGGTGGGTATAACTGGTGATGGATACATAATCGTCTGCGTTCAGTCCTAACATCTGCACGAAGGTCTTCGGGGTGTAGGTCTTGCCGTTGTATTCAAACTCCTCAGGACATGCTCCTAAATAGGTGTCGTAGATGGCTTGCAAACCTTTCTTCCATACAGGAGTTAGTTTTTTCATCTTCTTCAATCCATTCACATAGCCGCTTGCCACTGCGTCCAGTTCGTTATGAACGGGTAGGGAGTCGGCTGCTGACCAACCGTACTGAATACCAGGCATAGCGGACTGTGGTACTAATCCGTAGTGCTTCATGCAGTAAATCACATCGTAGGCCGAACCTCCGGGTGAGAAACTGGCCTCGTGGTACATACGCACTTGGTAGGTGGCGCGGTCCATCATGGTCTTGCTTACCACGAACATCTCGCTCAGGTCATATACTCCTTTGCCCATACGGAGCAGCTCGCTCTCAAGGTAACCAAGGGTAGAGAAGGCCCAACAGGTAGAACTGCGGTTTTGGTCTTTCACGGGTGTGATAGCCACGCTATCGACGGTGGTGAATACAAATCCCTCGATGGTATCCTTTGTACTTTGTCCTTTGTCACTTTGTACCTTGGTACTATCTGCTTGCGCAAACATACTTGCGCTCATTGCCATTATGGCTATTGATAAAAAAATCTTTTTCATAATAGATTTCATTAATTTATATGAATACGATATATCTGCGACAGGTATGTCCCATAATGCAAAGTTGTATATTTAATGTGGAAGTTACGCAATCCGTTTTCTTGTAGATAATTTGGTATTACAAATGTAATAGTAGGCGAATTATTAACATCAGTTTCCCAAATAATATCGTAGCTGTCTTGTGAATGGTAATTGCATAATTCAATATGTGTTAAATAGTCGTGATTGATGCTGAATGTACAAGAATCATCATAATGAATTTTATTTGGTGTAACAATTGGATTAAATGTGTGTTCCTTTGATACAATTAAGTTAATATTAGAGAAATTTGAATCTTTTGTGAAAGATAATGTAGTATCATTACTATATAAAACAGTATCAGCATCATTATAAGCAGAATGCATATGGATAGTTTTTCCTCCTATGCCACTTAGTGCAAAAGAAAAGTTTCCGTTTTCGTCAGAATAGATATGTTTGTATTGTGAATACACAGACATACCGTACGATACTTGCGAAAACATTTTATATTCTATGTCGCACGACAACACATGCCGGAATGGCACTAATTGTCCGTCCTGTTCGATATAAAATTGTCCGGAGACTTTTATGTCAACATCATTCTGTGGCCCTATGTTTTTGCAGGAACATAAACAGAGGCAAATAATTGCAAAGAATAAAATCTTTTTTTTCATTGTCAGTTTTCAGTGGTTACTCCCTTCCCTTTAGGGAGGGGTGGGGGGTAGGCTTTTTTTTTATTCTGGGAATTCCATGAGATATGCTTTGATGAAAGCGTCAATGTCGCCATCCATGACAGCATTCACATTGGATGTTTGGTAGTTGGTGCGGTGGTCCTTCACGCGTCTGTCGTCGAAGACATAACTGCGTATCTGGCTTCCCCATTCGATTTTTTTCTTTCCTGCCTCCACTTTAGCGGCTGCTTGTCGTCTTTTCTCTAATTCCAACTCATAGAGTTGTGAGCGCAAGTGTCGCAAGGCGTTCTCGCGGTTCTTGGGTTGGTCACGCGTCTCGGTGTTCTCAATCACTATCTCGTCGGGTTGGTTGGTGAGTGGGTTGATGAACTTATAATGCAGACGCACGCCGGACTCCACTTTGTTCACATTCTGTCCTCCTGCACCAGAAGAACGGAAGGTGTCCCAACTGATGGCAGACGGGTCCACATGGATGTCGATAGTGTCGTCAATCAGGGGAACGACGAAGACACTGGCGAAACTGGTCATTCGTTTACCTTGTGCGTTGTATGGGCTGACGCGCACAAGGCGGTGTACGCCGTTCTCGCTCTTGAGGTAACCGTACGCCATATCGCCCTCTATGTTAAAGGTGACGGTCTTGATGCCTGCTTCGTCGCCTTCTTGTAGGTTGGCGATGGTCACTTTGTAGTCGTGTTTCTCGCAGTAACGCTGATACATACGCATGAGTTGCTCAGCCCAGTCCTGTGCTTCGGTACCTCCTGCGCCTGAAACGATTTTGAGTACGGCAGGCATTTGGTCTTCCTCGTGTGAAAGCATGTTTTTCATTTCCAAGTCTTCCACTTCGTTCATGGCGTGTGTGTAGGCTGCATCCACTTCTTCTTCGGTCACTAATTCCTCTTTGTAGTAGTCAAAAGCGAGTGCTAATTCTTCGACAGCAGCGCGTACACCTTCGTATCCGTCAATCCATTTTTTGATGTTTTTGACTTTTCTCATTTGTGCTTCTGCTGCTTTGGCGTCGTCCCAGAAGCCTGGTGCTTGTGTGTGCAGTTCTTCTTCCTCTAATTGAATGCGTTTCTCGTCAATCTGCAGGTATGCTTTGAGCTTATCAGCTCGCAGTTGTACATCTTTTAATTGCTCTATGGTTATCATAAGTCTATAATTTGCCAATCTAAATCGGCTGCAAAGGTAATGATTTTTTTTGACATACGCAAGCGCGTGCGTAATTTTGTAGTTTTTGTTGGGTTCTCTGTGCGTCAGCGCAGAGCTTTTGTATGTTCATTACGCTGGATTGTATCCAGCTCGTCCTTGCTCCTTTGTACGGCAATACTGGCAAAAAGACACCCATCTTTGCGTTGTGCTTGCATGAATGCGATCTAATTTTGATATCCCGATATGTCCTTATCCCGATATCACCTTCTCTTAAAATGCTAGGTCCCTAGTGCGCTAGGGTGCTATTTAATCTATTTTATCTAGTTAGGCTAGTTTATCTAGTTGGGCTAGCAACACTATCTCTATCGTCCTTAAAGACCTCATAGACCTTAGGGTCCTTATAGTCCTTATCGCCCTCCTCACTACTCCCTACTCAGTCTTTATTTTCGGATTGATCGTTAGAGATAAGTTAGTGGTTGCTTAGAGGTTTGTTGATGGTTACTATACTTTCCCTATACCTTCTATATACTTTCTGGAATGTTTATACTATCAATTACTTCCGCATCAACCAAGAAGTAGTTTATCTTCCTCTCTATAAATAGTCTTTTTTGTAAAAGCTATGCAAGTAAATGCAAAAGTTGCAAAACTAAAATAGAGTGGAGTAGCGATATTTTTATCCTGCTAAATATTCTGTTAATCAGTATTTTATAAAATCCTATTAAAAACCTCTCGCTCTCCACTCTCTTTTTTTTTCTGTAGGGCTCCGCCCGTCCTGTAGCGTCAGCGTCCTGTAGGGCTCCGCCCGTCCTGTAGCGTCAGCGTTCTGTAGGGCTCCGCCCGTCCTGTAGCGTCAGCGTCCTGTAGGGCTCCGCCCATCCTGTAGTGTCAGCGTTCTGTAGGGCTCCGCCCGTCCTGTAGCGTCAGCGTCCTGTAGGGCTCCGCCCGTCCTGTAGCGTCAGCGTTCTGTAGGGCTCTGCCCGTCCTTCCTTTCCCTAGTTCTTCTATTTGGGCTAGTTAGGCTATTTTATCTATTTCGGCTAGTTGGGCTAGTTGGGCTAGCTTGTCTATAGACCTTAGAGACCTTAGAGATCTGGAGTTCCAGCCCTCCAGCCCCCAAATAAAACAAAAAAAGCAAATTCACTTTACAAATTTGGTACTTTCAAAATAATTTACTATCTTTGCAGCCGAAAGAATGTTTTATGATGTGTTTAGTTGCAAATTGACGAGTAGGTGCAAAATTGCGCCGCTAAATAAAAGTATTAACCTCTAAATCCCTTT
>JAZNGV010000003.1:0-4862 GCA_045576595.1 Paludibacteraceae bacterium
AGTTTTTAGATGTATAAGGGATGGTGACAGAACGTTTATAACAGTCTATAGCACTACAGAGATATCGGCCTTAATCCGTCCCTTAGACGCAAATCATGTGCAAAGATACAAATAATAATTTGAATATACAACAGAGATAAAATTATTTACCAAGTACAGAGTAGTGAGTGTCGCGTTCGGCAATTAGTCGCAAAGGTCCATACCACTCCGCTAAATGGACGGGCTCCTAATGCCTCCGCTCTTAACTCGGACTATCGCTTGCGCTAGCAGCCCTCGTTAGTATAAGTATAGAGTACAGAGTACCATTATTAGACCGCTGACAACTGACCACTGATAAGTGAAAACTGACAACTGAAAACTGATTGCTGAAAACTGATAACAGACAACTAACCATTGAATATGATGATACGAAAAGCAATATTATGTCTAATGCTCCTGATAGGAGCAATGACAATGAATGCCGCTACAAATGCCGCTACAGGCAGTTCGTGCTATGACGCCATACCACTCGTTGAGAACTATTCCGAGATTATCACTAATTCGAAGACAGTATGGTATGTAGCCAAGACTTTTGACCTCCCTGTCAAAGTGTGTTTCACCCCCCAGAACATCAACCTGCCACCACCCGATGTAGAGATGGACTTCACTTGCAGACCCGGTGTGTACGAAGATAGCATCCTCAATAGTCTATTTGGGAAAGACAAAACCACTGGCATAGAGTTCACTCTGCCGCATACACCTACGCTACAATTAGAAGAAGGAGAATATTGTATCAGTATGGGTGCGAAATATAGAGACTTGCTACTGCAAGCAGGTATCAGTTATAATGTAGATGTCTATGTGAAGGTGACCTTCAACTCTCCTGGTACACTCAGCATGGTGCCCGATACTGAGTTTTCCGACTGTATGGACGGTGGCAAGTTCACCCAATTGGGCGACACTATCAATGTGCTTCCAAACGACAAAGATCGCTATGTCATCCTCCCGTACATCCAATGGACGGAGGACTCTATTCGCTATATATGGCAGGGTACAGCACCTGTAGAGGTAGTTATCGCCAATACTTGTGGTATTGATCTTACCGACTATACCGACGAGCGCATTATAGATAGGTTTGAAATGAAGCCGGGGGATACCGTGTCCTTCACCGCAGAGCAAATCAAACACTATGCAAATTTTGTGAATGTGCAAGCCGGTATGTCTTATGGTAAGTTCTACTCCAATGGCACTGGTTTT
Source organism: Paludibacteraceae bacterium (assembly GCA_045576595.1). Classification (GTDB taxonomy): domain Bacteria; phylum Bacteroidota; class Bacteroidia; order Bacteroidales; family Paludibacteraceae; genus Colicola. The sequence continues at coordinate 1,237 of JAZNGV010000003.1, forward strand.
CTCACAATAGAGCGCGTACCTGTTGCTCCACCCGATGGAGGAGCTGTATTACTCAAGTATGACAAACCAACCACTATCATGGCTAATGATATCAATGCGCTATATGCTCTCCGTCGAGACACAGTCGCAATACGATTTGATAGCCCTACTAACCATGTGATGCGTATGTATATAGGCACATCAGCTAATTTTACACCGGAGACAGCCGTTGCATCATATACCTATTATCAAGAGGAAGACGGACAGCAGCTTCGTCTCTTGCGCGCAGAATTAGACCAATTATGGTCACAAACGACGAGTAACTATTTGTATGTACGCTTTGCCACTACAGCGCGTACAACGGTTACTCCTTCTGTGTGGATTCCATCAGAATGTATGCTCAAATGGAAAGAAATACAAGCAGGAAATGTAATAAACACTGTGCGATTTAATGCAGGACCTTATTACAGAATTGCATACTCCCAATGGGTAGGTGGGGATATGACACTCGCTTTAACCGGAACAAATGTGGCGGTGCCAGTATTTATAGGAGATACATGCGGATTTCAGAATAACAACAAAGATCCCCATGTTATATATGCTAAGTCAGTGCCGAAAAGATCATCTATAACGATACCAGCATCAGAAATAGAAACATGGGCAGATAGGGTGGATGACGAGGGTAATATATATATAATTTTTGGTGCTACGCAGGCTACGCAAGTGGGAGGTACATTTACTGTTACATCCACAGCTCCACTACCGCAAGACCCTGTCTATCCATCTGCCACAATAGCTATCACATGTGTGGATGAAAATAATAAGAATATACAAGTGTCAGTTTCGCAATCACAAACAATCACGATTATCAATAGCATGGACGGCGCAACTGTTCAACAATGGGAGGCAACTATAGATTCTCCTAAAAACATCACACTCCCAACAGGAATATACACACTTCAAGGAGCGACCGAGACAGTGACACTGCAAGTGGACTAAAAATACATAAAATCGTAAAAATCATATAAAAGATATTAAAAACAGTAAAAAAAGAGAAAAAAATCATATAAATGCAGAAAATATTTGCATTATTAGAAAAAAAAGTGTAACTTTGCCCGCTTTATTGCGCATTGTGTGCGTCAGATGTAAGATTTTTTTGTGAAAAAGAACATAATGAAAAATACAAATACATATATCAAATCATCCTTTTCAATGCTGCGAAGCATGCTCCTTTTGTGTATAGGAATGTTCTTCGTAATGGAGAATGTCTCTGCTAATACAATTGACTATGCTGGCATATCCATAGATAAGGCTACACTTATCTCAGAAATGACAACATTGGCTGTACAGGATGGAAGTAATTATATTAAAATAAATCCAGAGAATTTACCAGCACTCGTTTACTATGTGCCCGATAGCGCGTTCGGCCCAATCCCAACAGCTAACATAGAGGGAGCTGATACACTCGTTGCTACCATTCTGTTTGAGAATTGTCAGTTGCAATGGAAATGGGAAATTAAAGAAACGACAATACCGCAGATTATCAATATCAGCGCGCATGAGAATGCACAAATAACTATTATGCCATACTCATGCAAGGTAAATGATACTGATACAACGGCTTCAGCATGGGATAGTTTTACATGGTATGACAATACCTACTACCAAAGCGGAGACTATACGATTACCAAGGTAGATGAGAAAGGATGTGAATATACACATACACTCCATCTGACTATCCTCACAACCAAAGTGAATTATATACACGAGAACGCATGCGATACTTATACCCTACCAAACGGCGAAGTAGTGACTACCAGCGGTGAGTGGCTTATCGATAGTGTCTTCACCGATGAGGGAAAGCAAATAAATATATTGGTGGTGACAATGGGCGAAACAATCCGCGATACGGTTACACTGACAGCATGTAATCAATATGAATCAAGTTCTGGCAATGTATATACAGAGTCTGGCACTTATTTAGATACAATGCTGCAATACAATGGATGCGAAGCAATCATAACACTGCACCTCACTATTGAGAAATGCAACCAAGAAGAAAGTATTGATGAAAACGAAATAACAAGACAACCTGCTAAAATAATAGAAAACGGACAACTATTTATCATACGCAAGGACGAAAAATATACAGTATTAGGAACAAAATTACATTAACAAACAACACTACATTTGTACACTCATGAAAAAAATCATTAACACGCTATCTCTCATCTTTTTAGCGACAACAATAAGTGCACAATCGTTACCTAACCAAATCATAGCTGGTAGTGAAGAATGCGAGGAAATAGGCAAAAGTATCAATGCACCATATTTCTATTGCGATTGCAAAGAAACATCTACTACATTTCAGTTCCCTTTAGAAGAAGAGGTGAATGATACAGTATGGTACACAGCAACAGCAGATGACCTCAAACAAGGAATTTCTGCTTATTGGTTTGCAGACTGCTCTGTCACCATGGAGGTATATGCATTTTGCACCAGCAAAGAACCTACACTTAAACTCACAATCGGACGAAACCAAATGATGGATGTGGATGTGGCTACCATCAATGAGAAACTAAAAGAAATGGGGGAGGCAGCACAAGAATTATTTGGTATCCTTACCCCACATATACGCGTCTATCCAAACAAAGGGGGAAGCGGCAAGGTGTATTGCTACCCATATGACCAAGGCCCTAATTCTACTTGCGAACAGCCACTCCCATTGAGACCAAACATGACCTATGTATGCTCTACACCTCTCAATGAATATGAACTCAATTACTCATTGATACCCTCCAATGGTAAAGCATTTATACATTGGAAACAAAAGAAAAACTTACCATGCGAAGTATGGCTCACACTTGACTCTTGCTCTGGTGAAGAAGTAATGAGAACACAATTGAACGACTCACTGCACATCTGCCAATTGGATTCTGCTATGCTCACAAAAATAAAATCAGAAAAAAGAAATATATGGATGCATGTGCAGCACCAAGAAGGAACAACAGGAAGAATCTATTTCTATACCAATCCTAAGTATGCCGAACCTGCGAAACCAAACAACCAATCAACATGCGTAGGAAAAACATTGACTGTAAACCTTAAAGAATACAGCAGCGATACTACATTCATAGATACAATATGGGTTGACAGAGATACATTGCAAACAATGGAGGTAAAACTCACTTTCAATAAAACAGAAATGCAATACGATACCGTTTATGTATCACCTTCAGAACTCAAAAGAGGTTATAGATACCAACCAACAGGAACTATTCTTCGTTCATTCAACGATACAATCATAGAGGTTAAAGCAGAAGGAAAATGTACCCAATGGATTCAAGTAACCGTTAATAGCACAGAAACTATAACAAATCTGCCTTATAGCGAAACACCTATCAAACAACTCCAAAATGGACAAGTAGTCATCCTAATAGAAAATCGTAAATATAATGTCTTAGGACAACAAATAAAAGACTGAAAATAAAAAACTAATTAACTTAAACCCGTTGGCGGAATTAAACCAGCGCATATTTGACTCTTCCAATGGGTTTATTGTTAATAAAGTTAATATATTGTAGGATAGTAAGTGCGCTGATTTTGCTGATAATACGAGCAAACAATCCTACTTGTTGTTTAGCATA
>JAZNGV010000004.1:0-2967 GCA_045576595.1 Paludibacteraceae bacterium
TATCAAATAGTAAATTAAATAACTTTATGAATATGAAAAAACAATATCATTCCTCTCATACTGAGGTAGTAACAATTAGTTCTCGTGGTCTTATGATACCAACCTCTCCACCGCTTGACCCGGGGATGGCTCCTATACGAGAATAAATTGCACACACACAACTAAAGAAAGGGGCACCCTGGTGCTCCTTTCGTTGTTTTTGATTACATAAAAATACACCTTACACCTTACACAATCCACAATAAATTTGCATATATCAAAAAAAAACACTACCTTTGCACCCGAAATAGTCATTTTTATGTATCATATCACATAAAAATAATCGCGTATTATGCGATATAACAAACAATATTGATTATGAAAATAGATTTATTCAAGAAAATCCTAATCGACAATCGTCGCTTGATTAGCCAAATTGACTTTATTGAGCGCGATATAGTGTTAGAGGACAATATAAACTATGTATTTGTCGGATTGCGACAAGCAGGCAAGTCCTATTTGATGTACCAACGCATACACCAGCTACTCAAAATGGGACACACAATGGATGAGATCATCTATGTCAATTTAGACGATGAGCGTTTGTATGACATTACGCTCGAAGATTTGGATTTAATCTTGCAGGCGCATTATCAATTGAATGATTGTAAACCCATCATCTTTTTGGATGAGATACAAAATATTCCTCATTGGGAGCATTTTGCTCGTCGATTGGCTAATGAGCAATATAGAGTTTATCTTACGGGTAGCAATGCTAAAATGCTGAGTAGCGAAGTAGCAACTACCCTTGGAGGGCGATACATGATACAAGAGGTTTATCCTTATTCTCTGTCAGAATATCTCAAGGCAAATGAATTAGAACTCCAAAAGAACTGGGAGTATGATTCCGCCGTCATCAATCATATAAACCGTCTATTCTCCAACTACTTCTATTATGGAGGTTTCCCTGAGAGTGTACATGTGCGCGAAAAGCGATCGTGGTTATCTGTCTTGTACCAAAAGATATTCTTGGGTGATTTGATAGCTCGATATAAGATTCGTAACGAGGTGTCGTTGAAGTTACTAGTCAAGAAACTTTCCGAGAGCATCAATCAACCCTCTTCGTTCAATCGCTTAGCCAATATCGTATCTTCTGCGGGGCAAAAGATACAGACTTCCACAGTGATAGACTACATGCAATTCATGGAGGAGAGCTGGCTGATCTTTAGCATGGAAAACTATGCAGCGAAGTTTGTTGAAAAAGAAAGTGCCAAAAAGTACTATTTCCGTGACAATGGTATCTTGAATCTATTTTTGCTAGAGCCAGAAACTGCACTGTTAGAGAATAGAGTTGCTATCGAACTGAAGAAAAACTTTTGCGATGAAGTGTATTTCTATAATAAAAATGTAGAAGTTGACTTCTATGTACCTCATCATGACTGGCTAATACAGGTGGCCTATTCAATCGCTAACGACGACACTCGTGAGCGTGAAATATCATCACTCTTAAAGGTTGCCAAGCACCTTCAAGCTAAACGATTGACTATCATAACCTACAGCGAAGAACAAATCATCTCGCTCGACAACGGCTCTACAATAGAGGTCATCCCTCTGTGGAAATGGCTGCTAAAGAGATAATGCTTGATTATTTCCATCCTTACTTACGCTATAAACAAAAAATATTATTACATGGTAATAACCCAAATAAAGTGTAAAAGATACACAAAAATATTTGGTCATATCAAAAAAATGTTGTATCTTTGCGGAAAATTTACACAAAGAACCTGGTTGGAGTACAAACGAGAACCAAGAATTTAGTACAAAATTATGGTAAGGAAACAAAACATTATCCCAGACTATCAGAAGACTGAAAATGGATGGTACGCCTACCAGTACCCTCGTGCAGCAATGACGGCAGACACGGTGATTTTTGGTTTTGATGGACAAGCACTCAATGTGCTGCTTGTGAAGCGTGGTATAGAACCTTACGAAGGTCAATGGGCACTTCCAGGTGGCTTTCTCCAAATGGACGAGACAATCAACCAATGTGCGCAGCGAGAGTTGACCGAGGAGACAAACTTCCCTGAGATATACATGGAGCAGTTCGCTGTGTTCTCTGACGTGAATCGTGATCCTCGCGGGCGCGTGATAACTACCGCTTTTTACGCACTCACGCCTATGCGTGAAGTAAAAGGTGGAGACGACGCGGCTGAGGCTAAATGGTTCACGATAGACCGTATCCCCTCGCTCGCTTTTGACCACGACCGTATTCTGCGTGTAGCAATGAGTCGTTTGCGTGAAGACTTACATTTCCGCCCTGTGGGATTTGAGTTGCTGCCAGAGAAATTCACTATCCCGCAGTTGCAGCGTTTGTATGAAGCTATCCTAAATGTGCATTTTGATAGGCGTAATTTCATGAAGAAAATGCTTTCCGTCGGGATATTAGATGACACGGGAGAGAAAGAACCATCCAAGGCACATCGTGCGGCTACTTACTACCGATTCAATCAATCCGCCTACAACCAATTCAAGTCCCGCCGTAATTTTCACCTTGAATTCTAACTATTGTCATTACACCCAAACCACAAGACCGCTACACTGTTAGATGTTAAATCACTGCGTTGTTAGACTGCTACGCTAGTTGTCCTCGTTAGTAATAAAAAAATAAAGAGAACCACCCGAAAGTGGTTCTCTTTTAGTAGGGAGTACAGAGTAGTATTATTCGTCAGAAAGCCCTTTCTCAAATGCGTCTTTCTGCCAAAATGACATAAAAAATGGTTGGCATGCATTTTGTTCTTGCGTATGTGAAGAAAAATTAGTACCTTTGCACCCGAATTGTGTAAATATATAAACGAACTATATTAAAAAAGTGCTAAAAAAACATTTTTTAAGCTAAAGATGATACATATCCATCTATATAGGGTCGATTATAAGTAACGACAGCGAACATTTGCCGGATAAGTTTATTAGCGACCGCAATGAGAGCGA
>JAZNGV010000005.1:0-18415 GCA_045576595.1 Paludibacteraceae bacterium
AAAGGGATTTAGAGGTTAATACTTTTATTTAGCGGCGCAATTTTGCACCTACTCGTCAATTTGCAACTAAACACATCATAAAACATTCTTTCGGCTGCAAAGATAGTAAATTATTTTGAAAGTACCAAATTTGTAAAGTGATTTTTGCAGGAAAATAGCAAAACGACGAAAAAACAAACGAAATAACATAACTTTGTAGTCGCATTGGATTAACATTTCCCAATGCAACTACAATTATGAAAAATTATCAATTAGAAAGTACGGCGGAAAGAAAAACCAGAAAAAACAAAGACATCAAAACAATGTTTCAGTACCTAACCATCCAACAAAACATGCCATTCATGGAGGCATATGAGGTCATTGGATACCATTTTTACGAATCTGCAACTACAATACGGCGGATTTTAGCAACCTTAAATAAAAAGTGCTCAAATTGAGCACAATTTATCGCCGCAAAACCCGTACCTTTGCACCCGAATTCAATGTTGAATAAAATCAACGGCTACCGGTAGCCATAATTTTTAATCATAAAAAACATTAATTATTATGGCAACAAACAATTTAAATCAAGCGCAAGGCGCAACAAATTTTGAAGTAATTGACCAAATGTACGCAGCTACCATCGCTGCTAATGAGAACAAAGCCATCATCGACGCACTCCGTCCAGAAGTAGAAAAAGCCGTCCAAGCACTCATCGCTGAACGAGGACTGCCACGCACTTTCACCGGTACTATCGAGTATAACGGCATCAAAATAATCGTGCGCAGACCCAAATCATTTACATGGGAGAAGAACACCAACCTAGCCATCACATCCGACCCCAACCACGCTATTTACATGCAGCAGCTGGCGTTGCAAGAGAAGATGGCGGCAGAGTTGAAGGACATGCGGGCTGACCTCAAACGTACCGCGGAGAAGCTTGAGAAAGCCCATCCCGAAAGCGAGAGTATCAAGCATGGGTTTACTATCGCTTTCGGGAATTAAAGCCTACCCCTAACCCCTCCCTAAAAGGAGGGGAATTAGGACGGGGCTTCCAGTCCCTGCCGAACGCGTAAAGAAAGCTAATAAAGAAAAAGTAATCAAAAAGAAATTAACAAAGAAAAGCCTTGCCTTGCCACGCCAATAAACACGCGTGTGAGTAAAGGGATAGATTTCTAGATTTCTAGACCTCTAGACTAATAGGAAAAGGCATGGCAAGGCTAAATTAAATTAAAAATTATGAAGACAATAGAAGATATATGGGCTCTGCTTAATCCGCAGGGCGAATACAAAAGGCGGCGAGGCGCTTGTGAAAGATTGTGGCATGGCTACGATGTGGCAAGGCAAGAGGCAATCTATATGCAAATAAAAAAGAAATTAGAGCATGGCGAGTTTGTTAACGAAAATCCATACTTTGCCATCGAAGATAATGCGCGGCATATACAAGCAAAGCAATCCCGCACACAAACACTCACCTTCAAAGAGTATTATGCGCGATTTGGTACCACTGCCGAACAAGACGGATGGAGAATGACAAACCCTACAGGACAACAAGTAATATACATCAAAAACTGAAAACTGAAAACATTCAACTAATATGGCACGAGTTATAACAAAAATAGGCGGAGCGGAAATCATGCTACGCGGTAAATTAGGAAACCAAGTATTCCAAGTAAGAAACGGCAAACAAATAGTCATTAACAAGCCACGACAACGCACCACACCACCAAGCGACAAAGAAATCGAAAGGCGGCGACAGTTCGCAGTGCTTAGCAAAGCCATCAACCTACTCACACCCGAACAATGGGACTATTTATGCAAGGAATGGCAAGCCGCAGGGCATAAGTTCAGAGGCAAGACATATTCCACCCTGCGCGGCTATGCCTTTGCACGACTACATCATGAATATTTCTAAAACTGACCACTGACAACTATGGATTATCCTTTATACGATGTACCCTACTTGGTACGCGACCCGAATGAGTTTCGCATGTCGAAGAAAAGACACCTGATAGAAGTGCGCAACCAAGCCGTAGTGGATGACTATTTCATTGCTCGCGCAAATGGTGCTTCCGCACACGACGCACGCAAACAAGTAGCAGAGAAACACGGAATAACACTCAAAAGGACGGATAGAATCATTAGATGGTTTTATGAAGAGGCAAAAAAACGCAGAAAATACATTTTTTTGGAAAAATTTTCACCATTAAAGGAACACATAACGGACTTTTGAAGTATCTTTGCACCGTCTTTCATTTGAGAGGCGGTGTTTTTGATGTCGCTATCGTCCCGTATCTGTCCCGTATGTCTCTCGTAATAAAGATAGCCCGCATACAATGCGGGGAAATAAACAATATTATTAACCATTAAACCTAAACATTAACTATGAGTAAAATCAATTTAGAAGCGCCGTTTACGGCATTTCGAGGCAAGATCTGCAAGCACTCGAAAATCATCTTCGCCCAACGCGGGCAGACCCAGTACACCAGCCAAATCTGCAATCCACGCACCAAAGAGTTTAGCGAAGCAGAGTTAGCTCGACAAGAGAAATTCAAGCAAGCGGTGGTCAATGCTAATGCCGCATTAGCGGATGCAGAGCAAAAAGCAAGCTACGAGGCTGAGTACAAAGCGCAGAGCAAGTACAAGAGTCTGCGTGGGTATGTAATCGCGAAAGAGTACGAGAAAATGAATAATTAATATTTAACCATTAAAAACCTTAATTATTATGGGCAAAGTAGTATTCGAAGACCCGATTGAGCATATATCGGGCAAAATAAGTAAGAAATTCCGCACCTGCTACAACTTCCGCAGGGCATCCAAACGCAAGTACACCTCCGTGCGCGGAGACCGCACCACCCCAGTGGGTGAGAACGAACTCGCCATCCGTAACAAGTTCCGCGTGGTGCGCTTGGCAGCACAAGAGCGAGCTATGGACTTGTCCAAAGTGAGTGCCGACCAAGAAGTGTTCATCGCAGAACGCAAAGTGGAGGGATTCAAGTACACCACCTACAAAGGATGGTTGTTCGCCAAGGCGTACAAGTACTACGACGAGGAGAGCGGTACTGTCAAGTGGCCATCCTCCTTGGCAGAGTAACAACTGATCACTGACAACTGATAACTATGAAGAAAAAGATTATCAAAGCCATTATCATGGCTCTTATAGCCGCATTGACGGCGTTGGCGACAGGATTGGGACTGACCTCATGCAATGTGACGCGGGTCATTACCAACGAGTCGCAGTACCTACAAAGAGGTGACACCTCGGTCATCATCCAAACCAAGACCGTAGAGACCTACGACGCCAAGAAGAAGTGACAAAGGGACGATGTACGATGTACAATGTACAAAGGAAACTCCGCAGAATGCAAAAAGAAGGGAGTCGCTAATTCATGCGGCTCCTTTCGTTTTTTTATAAAAAACACCCACGCGCTTGCGTATATCAGAAAAAAACACTACCTTTGCAGCCGCAAAGGTTTTGAATAAATGAAGAAGATAAAAACATTCCATATGATAGCCAAGACATTCAAGGGGTTAGAACCCGTCTTGGCGCAGGAACTTATCGCACTCGGTGCAAACGATGTGCAGATAAATAGGCGTGCCGTCGCTTTCAGCGGAGACAAAGCGCTCCTATACAAAGCTAACCTATGGTTACGCACCGCTTCGCGTGTCATCGTGCCCATCGCTACCTTCCAAGCGAAAAACACCGATGAGATATACAAGCATATACACGCTATACCATGGGAGCAGTATATGACCGAACGAAACACATTCGCTATTGACACCACCGCCTACAGCGACACAATTCGTAATAGTCTCTTCGTTACTTACCGCGTCAAAGATGCAATAGTGGATTACTGGACAGAGAAAAAACAGCAGCGTCCTTCCGTCAGTATGGACAACCCTGACCTGCTTATCAATATACACATAGCGCAGGATAAAGTGACCGTCAGTCTGGATAGTAGTGGCGAGTCGCTCCATAAACGCGGTTACCGCGTGGCTACTACCGAAGCACCTATCAGCGAAGTGCTCGCGGCAGGATTGCTACTCATGGCTGGGTGGAATGGACAGGCGAACTTCTACGACCCGATGTGCGGTTCCGGTACCATACTCATCGAAGCAGCACTCATCGCGAGAAACATACCACCGGGTATCTTCAGAAAACAGTTCGCATTCGAGAAATGGATGGATTTTGATGAAGAACTATGGAGCGATATATACAACGACGATAGTTCGGAGCGCGAGTTTGAACATACCATATACGGTTCGGACGCTTCTTTCTACGCCGTGCAGCAAGCGCAGAAGAATATTCAGTCCGCGGGTTTGCAGCGAGATATACAAATCCGACAAATACGCATCGAGGAGATACGCAATGAAGATGCGCAGGCAACACAGGATGCGCTCGTCATGCTCAATCCACCTTATGGCGAGCGGTTGGCAAGCAACAAAGATATGGAGATTTTATACGGCGCAATTGGTACAGCTCTTAAGCATCAGTACACAGGCGCACAAGCGTGGATCATCTCGTCCAATGATAGAGCTATGAAATGTATTGGACTCAAGCCCTCCAAGAAAATGCGACTGCTCAATGGTGAACTGGACTGCCAATTCAATCGCTATGACCTCTTTGCTGGAAAAAGAGTAGAGAGGCAAGCGTGAGAGTTTTGAGGTAATCAAAAACGACGAACCCATGATGTTTTAATAACAAAAATAAAGAAAACAAAATAAAAATATAGAAAACATTTTTTAGTTAATCAAAAACTCGCAGCCTATCGTCCGCATGGCTATTGGCCTACGCGGCCTTGAGCGTAAATCACCTATTATCGGCTCGCAAGCTAAGCTTGCAGCCCGCTAATATTCTCTTTTCGCTTAATCGTGACCCATAACGGGCACGATGGGCTGCTCACAAAAACTCATTCACTCTGTTCATTCACAAAAAAGCGCTATGCTTCAAAAACAGCATTGCTGCTTAATTACTCACTACTCACTACTCAATACTCACTACTCAATACTAGCCATGCAACCTATATACATAGCCGATTACAACTATCCGCTGCCGGATGAGCGGATTGCTAAATACCCTCTCGAGCAGCGTGACCAAAGCAAACTGCTCGTCTATCGCAATGGGCAAGTGAGCGAAGATATCTTCGCACGCATAGGAGAGCATATACTTCCTAATGCCCTCCTTATATATAATAATACGCGCGTGATACAAGCCAGGCTCGTCTTTCATAAGCAGTCGGGCGCAAGGATTGAAGTGTTCTGCCTCGAACCTCTCAACCCCAGCGATTATCAACTTTCACTAACCAGTACCACGGGTTGTACATGGAAATGTATGGTAGGTAATGCCAAGAAATTCAATGTAGAGTACCTCCAAATGCCTATTCCATCCTTATCCACCACGCTGCGCGTGTATAAGGAAGCCACGATGGGCAATACATACGCCATACGCTTCGAATGGGATGACTCTTCTGTCTCCTTCGCGGAGATACTCGAAGCCGTGGGCGAACTGCCTATACCGCCGTACCTCAACCGACCTACTGAAGCATCAGACCTGCGTACCTACCAAACGGTTTATTCGCGTATCAAAGGCAGTGTGGCTGCACCTACAGCAGGACTGCATTTTACCGATAGAGTGCTTGCAGACCTCAAGCAAAGAGGGGTGCAGACTAACGAAGTGACGCTTCATGTGGGAGCAGGTACATTCTTGCCCGTCAAAAGCGAAGATGCGAATGAGCATACCATGCACGCAGAGATAATAGCCGTGCCCAAAGCCACTATCGCACATATACAGAGAGAGTTAGGACATGTGGTGGCGGTAGGAACAACCACCATGCGAACCCTTGAAAGCCTCTATTTCATAGGTTGCCAATTGGCGCAAAACCCACAGGCAGAACAGATACAAGTGCAGCAGTTCGAACCATACGAACAATCCTATACACTATCCACCTACGATAGTATGCAAGCTATACTGGACTACTTGGAGCGAACAGGACAAGACGCATTACATGCCTCTACGCAAATAATGATTAAACCAGGATATACCTTCCATGTAGTGGACCAACTAATCACTAATTTTCACCAACCTCAATCCACGCTATTGCTTCTTGTGAGTGCGTTCGTGGGAGGGGACTGGCGGACTATATACGACTATGCCCTCACGCATGACTTCCGCTTCCTCAGTTACGGCGACTCAAGCATCTTGACACTAAAATCTAAAATATAAAATCTGCAATATAAAATGATTGACACTCATTGTCATATAGACGCGGAAGAGTTTGATGTGGACCGCAGCGAAGTGTTGGCGAGCCAGCAGGCAGAAAATGTACAAGCCATCATCGTGCCCGGTGTGAGTCTAGCTTCGGTACAAACAGTCATGTCCGTTTGTGAACACTATCCGTCTTTCTGCTATCCAGCATTAGGACTGCACCCGGAGGAGATAAAAGCCGACTGGAAACAGCAGTTGGCTGAGATAGAAACGCATATTCGTCATTATGCGCCACAACTGGTGGCTGTGGGGGAGATAGGGCTTGATTATTACTGGGATAAGACCTATAAGCAAGAACAACAACAGGCACTCAAAAGACAACTCTTGCTCGCCAAAGAACTCAATCTGCCCGTCATCTTGCATAATCGTGAGTCCACAGAAGATATCATCCGTATCGTGCGCGAAGTGCAAGCAGACACCACTTCTCCACACCCGCTGCGGGGCGTCTTTCATTGCTTTACAGGTAGCCGCGAGATAGCACAACAAATCATCCAAATGGGTTTCTATTTGGGTATAGGAGGAGTGATTACATTCAAAAACTGCAAGTTGAGTGAGCACCTTGGAGATGTGCCTTTGGAACGCATACTCTTGGAAACAGACGCACCGTATATGGCGCCTGTGCCGCACCGAGGAAAACGCAACGAGAGCAGGTGGATGCGCTTCGTGGCAGATAAGTTGGCGGAGGTCTATTCGACGACTCCAGAAACCATTATTGAGGTGACAACACAAAATGCGCGAGCACTTTTTGACCTAAAATGAGTAAAAAATGAAAAAAAACGCGCATTTTCATTGTTATATCAAATATTTTTTGTAATTTTGTAGCCGAATTTGTGTATTACTTAAGGAGAGATGCTCGAGTGGTTGAAGAGGCACGCCTGGAAAGCGTGTAAACTCCAAAAGGGTTTCGGGGGTTCGAATCCCCCTCTCTCCGCAAGACTTTTCCGAGAAACCTCGTCCAAGCTTGCTTGAGAGAGGTGGCAAGAGAAAAGGATTGCAAGGATGCCCGTGGCAGACTTGGGGATTACGCAGAAATCCCCCGATAAGCGGAACGAAAATTAATTAACACAGATAATAACTAAATAACTAATTAACATTTTATCTCATGAAAAAAGTATTTGCAACCCTTACGGTATTGGCTATGCTTACAATTGGTAGCGCAGCCGTGTTTGCACAAGAAGCTGCAGTAGAAGAAGCTGCTGCTGTTGAAAATGTAGTAGCTACTGACACAGTAGCAGTAGAAGAAACTGTAGAAGAAGCTGCTCCTGCTGAGGAAAGCGCGCTTGTAGCTCTTCACAAGACTCTTAAAACTAAGTTCATTGAAGGTGGCGCTGGATTTATGGCAGCTACTCTCCTCTGCTTGGTATTCGGTTTGGCACTCTGTATTGAGCGTATCATCTATTTGAGTCTTAGCAAAACCAACACCAAAGTGCTTCTCGCTAATGTAGAAGAGGCTCTCAAGGCTGGTGGTATTGAGGCTGCATTAGAGGTTTGCCGCAACACACGCGGACCTGTCGCTTCTATCTTCTATCAAGGTTTGAGCCGTTACGACGAAGGTGTAGATGTAGTAGAGAAAACAGTTGCTTCTTATGGTGGCGTTCAGCTCGGTTTGCTCGAGAAGAACCTCTCTTGGATCTCTCTCTTCATCTCTATCGCTCCATCTTTAGGATTCTTGGGTACTATCATCGGTATGATCCAGGCATTTGATAAGATTCAACAAGTAGGTGATATCTCTGCTACTGTTGTGGCTGGTGGTATCAAGGTCGCTCTTTTGACCACTCTCCTCGGTTTGATCATTGCTATCATTCTTCAAGTATTCTATAACTATATCCTTAGTCTTATTGAAGGTCTCGTTAACGAAATGGAGGATAGCTCTATTAGCCTTCTTGACCTCGTGGTTGAATACGATGCAGCACAAAAGAAATAATCTATTTTGCATTGTGCAGAACGAGAATTGTTAAACTTGCAAAATTTGATTATTATGAAAAATTATAAATTATTCCCAAAAGTAACCCTCTGGATCTTACTCATCGTGGGCATCATAGCATCGCTTATGTTCTATGTGGGTGGTTCAGCCGGTTCATTGGAAGTAGCAGGAGATTTCCTGGATATTCCTAAGTTTACCGATGTATTCTTGACATGGATTTATCTGCTTGTAGCAATGGTGATACTCGTTACTTTCGGATTTGTTATCTGGAAGTTCGTTGAAACTTTTAAGGTGGATAAGAAGAAAGCACTCACCTCTTTGGGCGTTATTGTAGCAGCAGTGTTGCTTTGCGTACTCTGCTGGTTCTTGGGTAGCCCGGATAAAATCGAGATCGTAGGATACGAAGGAACCGATAATATGGGTAATATGGCTCGCATGAGCGACGCTATTATGTACCTCGTTTATATCCTCGTAGGCGCAACTGTTGCAGCACTCATCTGGGGTGTTATCTATACAAAAACAAAAAAGTAACCCGGTAATTTAGATTATTATGGCAAAGAAAATTCCACAGATTAACGCCAGTTCTATGGCAGATATCTCGTTTCTCTTGCTGATCTTCTTCCTCGTTACTACCTCAATGGATGTAAACCAAGGTTTGGCTCGTCGTTTACCTGCTCCTATACCTCCTGACCAGAAAATAGAGGATAAGGATATTAACAAGCGTAACCTATTGGTTGTAAAGATTAACTCTGCCAACCAACTCATGGTGCAAGGACAATTGATGGATATCAAGCAGCTTCGAGAGAAAGCCAAAGAGTTCATCAAAAACGAGCAGAATAACGAACACCTGCCTAAATTGGTAGAGGAGGACTTCGGCGCTCCTATTGGTACTATCATGTACACGAAGGATCATGTGATCTCGGTTCAGAATGATGTGGATACACAATACCAAGCATACTTGGATGTGCAGAACGAACTCGTAGCAGCTTATAATGAGTTGCGTGAGGAGTGCGCACAGAAATACTTCCACAAAGCATTTGCTGAATTAGACGAGGATCAGCAAAAACAAGTACAAAAGGTATATCCTCAGAAGATTTCAGAGGCGGAACCTAAAAACTACGGAGGAAACTAATATGGCAAAGATACGTAGAAATGACAAGAGAGAAATGCCCGCATTGAATACCTCTTCACTGCCGGATATCATCTTCATGTTGCTCTTCTTCTTCATGTCCGTAACCTCAATGAAAGAGGTGTCATACAAGGTGCAATTCCAGAACCCACAGGCAACGGAGTTGACCAAATTGGAGAAGAAATCCCTCGTGCGCTATATTTATGTAGGTACTCCTACAGCCGAGTTCCGTAAGCAATATGGTGCTGAGACGCGTATCCAGTTAGACGATGCTTTTGCAGAGACACGCGAGATAGGTGAGTATATCATCAATGAGCGTTCTTCTATGAAAGAGTCTGACCAAGGTATGATGACCGTTTCGATAAAAGCAGATAAGGAGACCCGCATGGGCGTTATCGCGGATATCAAGCAGGAACTCAGACGCGCATATGCACTGAAGATTAGTTATGCAGCAACGCAACGAACCAATTACTAATATAATCATTAAAAGCCGCATAACTGCGGCTTTTTTTGTACTTATACTTACCCTGGGACTGCTTTCTTGCGCACCCCAACCTCCCTCTATTATCCTCTGTTCTCAGGATGAATGGCGTACAGGAGACTTAATGTTACGATGTGGATGTGGAGCGGAGAGTAGAGTGGTCACCGCGCAAAGCAAGTCGGCTTATTCGCATATCGGTATATTGTATTATGAGCCAGTACAAGCCGAGTGGATGGTTATTCACGCGGTGCCAGGAGAAGAGGAACCGGAGTATATAAAGATGGAACCTGTAGCGCAGTATTTTCACCCTGTGCGTGCGCAAGAAGGAGCATGGCTGAGAGTGAACTGCTCAGATTCTATCGCATATTATGCAGCGCTGTATGCTAAAAGCAAATACGACCAAAAAATAGTATTTGATAATAGTTATCTGCTCGCAGATTCAAGCCAACTATACTGCACCGAACTGGTGTGGAGAGCATATAACACACAATCCATAGATATATCCGGCGGAAATAGACACTCAGTACCCGACCTATTCTGCAAGGAGAACGAGTGTATATTTCCCAATGATATAGAAAAGAGTGAAACCACTCTATTTGTTAAACCCTTTAAAACACAAACATTATGAAAAAAGTGTCTTATTTGATGAGCGTACTCATGGTGGCTCTCATCGCTTTCACTTCTTGTTCAAAATCAACTCCAGAGAGTGTAACTGAATCATTCTTGAAGAGTTATCAAAACGGCGATTATGCTGCATTAGTGGAGCAAGCCCATTTCACACAACCACTCACAGATGAGCAAAAAGCTGAGTTTACCCAAATGATTGAAGCTAAGGGCTCTGCAGAGGTAGAGAAAAAACAAGGTATCGCTTCTTACGAGGTGGGTGAAGTAGTAATGGCAGAAGATGGACAATCAGCAAAAGTGAATTACACAATTACTTTTGGTGATGGTACCACCAGAACAGACAAGCAATCGGTTGTGCTTGTTGACGGCAAATGGATGATTGACGGAGGTAAATAACCCTATGCAATACAATGAAAAAGGCATGCAAATCGCATGCCTTTTTTTGTTTTCATCCTTACTGACCACTGACTATTTCAATCTCTTGCCTGTGATTTGTAGTTCTCCGATATGGATATATTTCTTTCCTTGTGGGCGCCCGTTGGAGTCGTACCAAGGTAAGATGCGCAAGTGCAGTGTTTGACCTGCGGGCACAAGAATAGGTTGGTCTAATCGGATGGTCAGGGTCTTATTCTTTGGCAATGCTGTATTCTCGTATATAGTAGTCACGCCTGTGAACTGCTCTCCAAATCCGTAGTTGATGTGTATATTCATTCCTGTGCCACCCTTGACGCGAATAGGCACGGTGATGGTTTCAATGACGAGCCCTTTTTTCTTCTCTGCTGCAATAGTGTATTCGATATATCGATTAGCCACTTCATCTATCTCGCCTGCAGGCCATTTCTGTCCTTCTGCAATAAACCCTTTCTTGGTGCGTTCTATATGGGCGAGTTGTGCTACTTCGAGTGTTTGTGTGAAAGGTGTTCCTTTGGCTGCGAAAGCGGCTTTCTTACCTTTCTCTTCGATGCGTGTGGCGTAGGCTTTGTATTGCTCGGCAGATGGCCATACTGTCCATGACTTGAGTTCAGGCAGTTCGGGTGCTTGGTTGATGAGTTGGTAGGCGAGGGTCGCGATAGCCATACCGCCTTGGGAAGAGGTGTGGGTTTTGTCTCCGCAATTGAAGTAAGTGGCCATGCAGTATTCTTTGCCTTGTTTCTCGTATAGTTGTTGGCTGAGTGCGGTCATGTCCAAGAAGGGTACTTGCATCTCGTCTGCCACTTCGCGCATGGAGCGCACATAATTGAGTGAGTCAGCCAATACATGTCGTCCGTCGTGCTTGATAGTGCCGTCTTTTTGGAAGTATGCGCGGCAGATGGGTGACATGAGGATAGGTGTGACGCCCATGGCTCTGGCTTCGTTGATGAATAGGCGTAGATAAGCTTTGTAGGTTGTATTTGGGTGTGTGCCGCGCATGTCGGTCATGGTGTCTTTGCCTTGTTTAATCATTTCTTGATTATAGGCATATACATCTTGTCCTTTGCATTTCTCGTCATTATGTGCAAACTGAATGATGAGGTAATCGCCTGCTACCATCTGTGATTTGACAGACGGCCATAGGTTTTCGTTCTCATAGAATGTGCGGGTACTGGCTCCTGATTTACCACGGTTGTTGACGCTGATAGAGTCGGTATTGAAGAATGCTTGCAGGTACATTCCCCATCCGCGTTTAGGTGTTGCGGCAGGTTTGTATTCGGACATAGTACTATCGCCGATGGTATGTACTTTTCGTGGTGCAGCTGTTGCCGACACTATAAGTGTAAGTCCAATAATGGCTAAGCAATAATGCAGGTATTTCATAAGATTATTCTATTAAACTCTTTGGGCGTGGGACTCTCAAAGCGTACTGTTTGTTCTGTGACCGGGTGTATAAAAGCGAGTGCTTTAGCATGTAGGCACAAGCGGTCAATAGGGCTGAATTCGTTGCCATTCCCGTATTTGCGGTCGCCCACTACGGGGTGACCGATGGACTGCATATGTACGCGTATCTGGTTGGTGCGGCCTGTTTCGAGTTGTAATTCTACCAACGAGTATTGTTGGTCTTCTGAGGTACGCAATACACGGTAGTGGGTGACGGCTTTGTCTCCGCCGTTATCTACAGGTGAAGAATATACCATTGCGTTGCGAGTGTCTTCTGTGAACCAAGTGGTGATAGTTCCCTCTTTTTTATCTAAAGTTCCTTCTACAAGCGCGATGTATGTGCGTTGTGTGACGAGTTGTTGCCAATAAGTGCGCATATAGTGCTGTAGTTCTTGGTCGCGTGCGAAGACTAATAGACCGGATGTCTCGCGGTCAAGGCGATGCACGGTGTAGATACCTGCTTTGCGGTCTTGCTTACGCACAAAATCGCGCAGGATAGAGAAGGCAGTTGTCTCGCTGCTCTTGGAGCTGATAGGCGCGGTGAGTAGTCCGGGTTGTTTATTGACAACGATGAGGTCGCTATCTTCATAGACGATGCGTAGTTTAGGATGTTTGAGTTGTGCGTTTCCGCGTCCGTGAAGAAGGGTTACTTGATTGCCTGGTTGCAGCATGTAGTCGGGGCGAGTTTGAATAGCGTCGCCTACTTTCACGCGTCGCTGACCTAATAACTGCTTGATAGATGTGCGTGTCATTCCGCCCATCTTAGAGAGTAGGAACTCCATGAGTGGTGTAGCGGCCTTGACATGCAAAACGGTATTTTCTCTTTTGAATAGCATATGTATTATTTATAATGTTCGCGTGTGCGTGCGAGCCAACCCATGTTTTCGGTTGGTGTGTTTCTAATCCATGCAATGCCTGCGCCTCCATTGATGAATAGGAAGAAGCAGAAGAGCACGATGGAGAATATATTATTGAGTGCGATGAATAAACCGATGCCTGCTATGCTGTATAGCACCCAGTATATCCATGCGTCGTTTTTGCGGTAGATAAGCCAATAATTAGCCATGATAGACGAAGCGATGAGTAGTCCATTGAGTATTTTGGTGGCAATATTATCGAGTAGTGTATTTTGTTGGAATAGGAATGTAGCCAATAGGTAGTCAGCGATGACAATAGCGATGCTTAGGCTTAGTGTGCATATCATTGCTTTGGTGCTGAGGAATTGTGGTGCGAAGGTTTGGGTGTCTTGTGGCTGTGGTTTTTTCCATTCCACGATGGATTTTATTTGGAATGGTATGAATACGCAGAAATAGAGCACGCAGCTATCGTATTGCTGCTGCAGGAAGAACTGTATGCCCAATAGGAAGGACATGACTATTCCTGCGTAGAAGCCTGTGTAGTTTTTCGGGTCTCGAATGGTGAGAATGTATGCCACGCCGATGATGCTTGCGGGTATGCCCACGCACCATGCGGCATTATGCCATTGGAGTAGGGTGAGGCTTGGGCATATATATTCCGCTGCTCCTAATAAGATTAGCAGTGCAGCGAATAGGGCAATAGAAATGCCTGTATTCTTAATGAATGTTTTCCACAAGGCGGGCATGGGGGGAGTAGTGAGTAGTCAGTTATCAGTTATCAGTTATCAGTTATCAGTTGTTTGATTTGAAATATAGAAACAAAAAGGGCAGACTTGCGTCCGCCCTTATTGTTCGCAATATTACTTGCGGTTACGATTACCGTAGCGTGACATGAACTTATCAACACGACCAGCGGTATCCACCAATTTAGATTTACCAGTATAGAATGGGTGACTGGTATTTGAAATCTCCAATTTGATGAGTGGATACTGTACTCCGTCGATCTCGATGGTGTCCTTAGTAGCAGCGGTTGAGCGGCTGAAGAACTGAGTACCATCAGACATATCTTTGAATACTACAACGCGGTAGTTTTCTGGATGAATTCCTTTTTTCATAAAAATCTGTGATTTTTCTGTAGTTAATTAATACTCTAGTTGATTATTCAGCAGCAACAACATTCAGTTTGATTTCTGCTTTTACCTCTCTGTGAAGGCGTGCTTGTGCAGTGTGCTCGCCGATAACCTTGATAGGTTCTGCGATAGTGATCACTTTCTTGTCGATATTGATCTCTTGTGCTGCCAAAGCCTCAGAGATGGCTGTTGTGGTAACAGTACCGAAGATCTTGCCATCTTCGTTTGCTTTCACCTTTACCTCCACTACTGTCTCTGCCAATTTAGCCTCGAGTGCTTGTGCGTCTGCGAGCAATTTAGCAGCTTTGTGTGCTTGTTGTTTGAGGTTTTCTGCCAGTTGCTTACGGTTGCTCTCATTAGCGATGATAGCTATCTTTTGTGGGAGCAAGTAGTTACGACCATAACCGTCTTTTACTTTTACTATATCGTTCTTGAAACCGAGATTTGCAAGATCTTGAATAAGAATTACTTCCATGTTTTTTCCTTTCTTACTTTAATGGGTTAATTACTATCTTTTCTCGTAAATCTTGATTACTTCATCATATCGGTTACATATGGAAGCAAAGCGAGGTGGCGTGCTTTCTTCACAGCCTGAGCTACTTTGCGTTGGAACTTGAGTGAAGTACCGGTGATGCGGCGTGGTAAGATTTTACCTTGCTCGTTGAGGAACTTCTTGAGGAACTCAGGATCCTTGTAATCGATGTACTTGATACCGCTCTTTTTGAAACGGCAATACTTTTTCTTCTTCTGATCCGTCTTTTGTGGGGTCAGGTAGCGGATGTCATCATTCTGTGCCATAATTAAGCCTCCTCCTTTTTAAAGTTGTTACGACGCTTTTCTGCGTACTCAAATGCGTACTTGTCAAGACGGGTAGTGAGGAAACGGATGATGCGCTCGTCACGACGGAACTCTGTCTCGAGAGTAGCGATAACTGCTGGCTCTGCATCGAATTGAAGGATTACATAGAAGCCAGAATTTTTACCTTGGATAGGGTAAGCGAGTTGCTTTAATCCCCACTCCTCACGGTTCAGGATGGTACCGCCATTCTGTGTGAGAAGGTTCTCGAATTTCTCTACCGCTTCCTTCGCCTGTGGTTCAGACAAAATGGGTGTCAAGACGAAAGCGGTTTCATAATGATTTACCATTGTAGTAAATGAATTTAGTTAATAATAAATGTTAATAATATGTTCTCGTGTCTATGCTCCTATGTGAGCGCATGACGCGAAAAAGCGTGCAAAGGTACAACAAATTTTTGACATACGCAAGTTTTTGGGCATTTTTTTTGCTAAATAGAATAAAATTCTATGTTTTGGCTTAATTCAGTCTCACCATGACGGAGATGACTTGTCCGGCGGTAGTGTCACCGGCTTTATAGACACGGGCTTTGCCTTTGTTGTCACCGGCTACATCTACCATGATCGTCACTTTCTGTCCGTCGAGCGTGAGCGCTAAGGTGTTGACCCCGGTCAGATTCATTTTTCGGAACTTGACGCCGTTCACGTTACCTCCGCCTTCGCAGGAGGTCATGCCTATTACAGCCACTATGACTACAAGAGCGAAAAATAAATTACGTTTCATAATATTTAATCTTTTCTCCCTTCCTTTTAGGGAAGGGATGGGGTTAGGCTTATATTTAATTGAGCTGAACGATGGTAGCTACGACAGCTGTTCCGCTGGCTTCGGTGCCCATAACAACGGTCTTGAAGGCATTCTCGCCCGTCATGTATGTAATGAGCGAAACGGTAGAACCATCGGGCAGAATGGCTTCTTCGATCATAGCTTTCATACTTCTATCGAAGCCTATGACTGTTATAACATTATATTGCGGCACATCGCTGCGGTCGATTTCGTGACGCGTGGCCGTACGAGTCGGCAGGTTATAGACAATCACATAACTCATGTCGGTTTGTTTCTCTGTCTCAAACGAATAGGCGTTGCCTTCTTCATCATAAGCTTCATTCCAAGAAGGGAAACCGTCCGGCAGTTTTTCTACCGAGAAGGACAAGGTATTGGCATCAAAGGTCCTAATAATTGCGCCTTCGCCTTCATCAGTTAAATAAGAATAGGTCGAACCCTCAACGCGGCAAGGATAGCCGTAACCGTATTCCGGTAAAGAATGACCGGCTACAGCAAGAGTAGCTTGAGCGGTATTGCCCTCAAAAGAGATAGTATAAATAGCCGGTTCCAAACTGCTGTCCCAATTATATCCATGTGAAACAAAATACTTTCCACCGATAAAATGCATGCGTGGGAAGCCCATGTCATTCGGAAATCCCTGTACCAGATTGGCTAAATTGCCATTAATAAAGGCAGGATTAGTTGGCATATTACTACTATAACTTAATACGGTTCCCAAATGTCCTTGTCCGTCGCCAAGAACATAAGCAATATTCGCATGGAAGTCCAGATTCACTTGGTCCATGGTAGAACCCTGGTCCACCAATTTGCGTAAACCACCTTGATAATTACCTTCCGCCCAGTAGAGTTCTTTTCCTACTTGCGCCACCATGCCATATTGCTTGAGGTCATTGCTGGTCTTAACGCTATTTTTTATAGAGCCGTCCCAATCAATCGGCAGTACAGTTAAGTTTGTTAAATCAAACAGCGCGCCATCCGTTTTGCGAATGAGATAATTGTAATGCCCCGGGCGATTACGACTGGCATCAATCTGCTCTTGTACATACTTGCGGGCTTTTTCGGGCAATAAATCCAAGTCGTCGCAGTCGTACTGACAGCCGTACAGCCAGAGATAATCATCGCCAACAGAGAAGATATTCTCGATACTCAGACGCAGCGCTTTGGTGTTGGTGGTAGAGTCCACTTCGTTGAAATAGAATATTGCCGCACTCATGTTTCCCTCTTCATCTACGGTGTAGAGGAATTTGGTTTGCGGTTTTTCGCCTTCATCTGCCGGCATTTTACGCGGAGCTTTGGATCCTCCGTTACCCTCTTGTACCAACGCAAGAGCCTTTGCGTTGTTTAGATTCACGCCTTTGAAGGTTAACTTGCTGCTTGAACTTGGTTCGTCCTTGCAGGAGACGAGAAATAGCATGGCAATCATTCCGATGCCAAGTGCAGAAAGAATTTTCTGTGCCATAATTAATGAGTATTTAGTTCCGGCTCTTGCACCTTTGCCGGGCTTGGTTTCTGCGCTCTTCCCATGCCACAAAAAAAGTATGGGCTCTCGCTTGTTAATATTGGTATTATCGGGCTTCCACTCCCATAGACTCCAATATATGCAGAAAGTCCACACTTTACAGCGTGAACATTCGCGATATTTCGGAAGTCTATTACTGTTTGTGGAAGAGTGATAATATCCTAATAAAGCAAATGCTTAATGATGTATGTCAGTAAAATTCGTCTTTATGCCATAGGCGGTAAATGGTTCAATTTTGCTGCAAAGATACTGTGTTTTTTTGACATACGCAAGTTTTTGGGCGTTTTTTTTTGCTAAATAGAATAGAATTCTATGTTTTGTGGGCGGAGGTAGGTAGCGTAAATTCCTTTTCTCCTATAGTATTCTCCTCTTTATTTCGAGACTATAATTGGTGAATAACGCGGCTATATCCCGTGAATATCCCGTGAATCACCCGCGATGACATAACAAATAAGTGCAAAGATGGCACTTTTTTTTTTGATATATGCAAATTTGTAGGGCGGAATATGTGATTTTTAAAGGAGAATAAGTAGAATAAGGGACAATAAGGTCTCTAAAGTCTCTAAGGACGATAAGGACAGGGGCAAGGCGAAGTGACAAAGGGACGATGTGCTTATTAAAACAAAAATAAAGAAAACAAAATAAAAATAGAGAAAACATTTTAATGAGTTAACCAAAAACTCGATGTGTGTGATTATTGATGGTAAAAATACATAGATAAACACTGCCGTTTGATAATTCGTAATTATCGGCCTACGCGGCCTTGAGCGTATTTGCCTATTAAGTCGCGTTTTTGAGCGAGCACAACACGCGCCCTACTATTCAAACCCGCGCAGCGGATTGCTGCTTAATTACAAATTCTCAACCACCAGCCATAAACGAACTATATTAAAAAAGTGCTAAAAAAACATTTTTTAAGCTAAAGATGATACATATCCATCTATATAGGGTCGATTATAAGTAACGACAGCGAACATTTGCCGGATAAGTTTATTAGCGACCGCAATGAGAGCGA
>JAZNGV010000006.1:0-34339 GCA_045576595.1 Paludibacteraceae bacterium
AGTTTTTAGATGTATAAGGGATGGTGACAGAACGTTTATAACAGTCTATAGCACTACAGAGATATCGGCCTTAATCCGTCCCTTAGACGCAAATCATGTGCAAAGATACAAATAATAATTTGAATATACAACAGAGATAAATTTTCCTAACTCACTTTGTTTGTGAATAGTTACTTCGTGAATAGCCACTTCGTGAAGGTTCATTGCAAGCAATGGTTGTTTCCACCGCAAATTTACGAGCCGCTTACGAGAGACATACGAGACGATAGCGACATCAAAAACACGCTTCTCCATACAAAAAGGCGCTACGCTTCAAAAACAATTTTCTGGATTTCTGGATAGCATAAAGATAGTATAAAGATAGCATAATGTATCGAATATATATCGTGTATCTATCGTATATCTATCGTGTATGTATCGTGACTATCAGCGGAATTATGGCTGAAAAGGTAGTAAAAATAATTGATATAAGGAAACAAAATTAGCCCAACTAGCCGATATAGATAAAATTTTAACTCGGACTATCGCTTGCGATAGCAGTCTTTGTTAGTAGTGAGTATTGAGTATTGAGTAGTTAGTAGTGAGATTTGCTAAAATGCTATGATTGGGTTGCAAAATGAACTTTTTTGCATCTTTTTTATAAAAAAGTTTGGTCATGTCAGAAAAAAGTAGTATCTTTGCAGGCTTTTTCGCGTGAACTGGCTCCTCTCGCACGCATGTATATTAGAAAGAACTTGTGCAGAGGCGAGCGGAACGCGAAGAAGAGGAACAAGTTAAATCAAATTATTAATCAACAAAAAAAGTTACAATGCCTACAATTCAACAATTAGTTAGAAAAGGAAGAGCAGTACTCGAGGACAAGAGTAAGAGCCCAGCGCTCGATAGCTGTCCTCAGCGTCGTGGTGTTTGTGTACGCGTTTACACAACTACCCCAAAGAAACCTAACTCCGCAATGCGTAAGGTTGCCCGTGTGCGCCTGACCAACACCAAAGAGGTGAACGCATACATTCCAGGAGAAGGACACAACTTGCAAGAGCACAGCATCGTAATGGTGCGTGGTGGTCGTGTAAAAGATCTCCCAGGTGTTCGTTATCACATCGTTCGTGGTACATTGGATACCGCTGGTGTGGCTAACCGTTTGCAACGCCGCTCTAAATACGGAGCTAAGCGTCCAAAAGCTAAAAAGTAATAAGTACTGTTCTAACTTGAATTAACTAACATGTTCCATACTTGGGACGATTAACAAATGGGTTGATGGTTGAGTAAGAGAGTGGAGGGGGATTAGAATTGAGATTTGAGAATTGAGATTTGAGAATTGAGAATTTATACCGAAGCTCGCTGAAGAGACAGACAACCGACAAAAACAATTAAAACAATGAGAAAAGCAAAACCACAAAAACGAGTGATCCTTCCGGATCCAGTTTATGGCGAAGTGATGGTGGCTAAGTTTGTGAACCATCTGATGCTGGACGGTAAGAAAAACACTGCATATGGTGTGTTCTATACCGCACTGGGCGTAGTTGACCAGAAGATGAAACAAGATGATAAGACATCTTTGGATATCTGGAAACAAGCTCTTGATAACATTACTCCTCTTGTAGAGGTTAAGTCTAAGCGTATCGGTGGTGCGACCTTCCAGGTTCCAACAGAGATCCGCGCAGACCGCAAGGAGTCTATAGCTATGAAGAATATGATCAATTTTGCACGCAAGCGTGGTGGTCATTCCATGGCAGAGAAACTCGCTGCAGAGATAATGGATGCGTTTAATAATCAAGGTGGCGCATTCAAGCGTAAGGAGGATATGCACCGTATGGCTGAGGCTAACCGCGCATTTGCTCACTTCCGTTTCTAATGGTATAAAAAGAGAAAGACAAAAAAGATTATGGCAAAACATGATTTGAAATTAAACCGTAACATCGGCATTATGGCGCACATCGATGCTGGTAAGACAACCACTTCGGAGCGCATATTGTTCTATACCGGTTTGACTCACAAGATTGGTGAAGTACATGATGGTGCTGCAACAATGGACTGGATGGCGCAAGAGCAAGAGCGTGGTATTACCATCACCTCTGCTGCAACAACCACCTATTGGAGTTATGCAGGCAATAAGTACAAAATCAACTTGATAGACACTCCGGGTCACGTGGATTTTACGGTAGAGGTTGAGCGTTCATTGCGTATCTTGGATGGTGCTGTGATGGCATTATGTTCTGTAGGTGGTGTGCAGCCACAGTCAGAGACCGTATGGCGTCAGGCAGATAAGTACAATGTGCCTCGTATTTGCTATGTGAATAAGATGGACCGTTCGGGTGCTAACTTCTTCGATGTGGTTCGTCAGATTAAAGAGGTTCTTGGTGCTAATCCTTGTCCTATCCAGATTCCAATCGGAGCAGAGGAGACTTTCAAGGGTGTGGTTGACCTCGTTAAGATGAAAGCAATCGTATGGCATGATGAGACCATGGGTGCTCAGTATGCAGAGGAGGAAATTCCTGCTAACTTGCAAGCTGAGGCTGAGGAATGGCGTGATAAGATGCTCGAGACTATCTCTGAGTTTGATGATGCTTTGATGGAGAAATACTTCGATGATCCATCTACTATCACCGAGGATGAGATTCGCGTGGCTATTCGCAAAGGTACACTCTCTATGAAGATGTTCCCAGTTATCTGCGGTTCTTCATTCAAGAATAAAGGTGTGCAGACGATGTTGGATGCTGTATGTGCTTACTTGCCATCTCCAGTAGATACAGAGGTAATCGATGGTGTCAATCCAGCTACAGAGGCTCCAGAGACTCGTATTCCAAGTGAGTCAGAGCCATTGTGTGCATTGGCATTTAAGATTGCTACTGACCCATATGTAGGTCGTTTGTGCTATTTCCGTGTTTATTCCGGTCACTTGGATGCAGGTTCATATGTATATAACCCACGTTCTGGAAAGAAAGAGCGTATCAGCCGTATCTTCCAGATGCACTCAAATCACCAAAATCCAGTAGAGACTATTCTCGCGGGTGATATAGGCGCAGGCGTAGGATTTAAGGATATACGCACGGGCGATACTCTTTGCGATGAGAATAAACCAATCGTATTGGAGTCAATCGAGTTCCCAGCACCTGTGATTGGTATCTCTGTAGAGCCAAAGAGTCAGGCTGACCTTGATAAATTAGGTGTTGGTTTGGCTAAGTTGGCTGAGGAAGACCCAACTTTCACCGTTAAAACCGATGAACAAACAGGTCAGACTGTTATCTCAGGTATGGGTGAGTTGCACTTGGAGATTATTATCGACCGTCTCAAACGCGAGTTCAAGGTTGAGTGTAACCAAGGTCGTCCACAGGTAGCATACCGTGAGGCAATCTCTGCTCCAGTAGAGTTGCGCGAGGTATATAAGAAGCAATCAGGTGGTCGTGGTAAGTTTGCTGATATCATCGTTCGCGTTGAGCCAGCAGATGTTGACTTTCCAGGCGGCTTGCAGTTCGAGGATATTGTTAAGGGTGGTAATGTGCCTAAGGAGTATATCCCATCAGTACAAAAGGGCTTCGAGGCTGCTATGAAGAATGGTGTGCTCGCCGGATACCCACTTGACAGTTTGAAAGTGACTTTGATGGATGGTAGCTTCCACCCAGTGGACTCTGACCAGTTGTCATTCGAAATCGCAGCACAAATGGCATTCAAGAATGCATGTGCTAAGGCTAAACCAGTTCTGATGGAGCCTATCATGAAGGTAGAAGTTGTTACTCCAGAAGAGTCAATGGGTGATGTAATCGGTGACTTGAATAAGCGTCGTGGACAGGTAGAGGGAATGGATAGTTCTCGTACCGGTGCGCGTATTGTGAAAGCTAAAGTGCCATTGTCAGAGATGTTCGGTTATGTAACCGCTCTGCGTACCATCACTTCTGGTCGTGCAACAAGTTCTATGGAGTTCTCTCACTACGAGGCAGTATCAAGCAGTATTGCTAAGACTGTGCTAACAGAAGTGGGAGGTCGTGTAGATCTCGTATAATTGGTTTTCTTTGGGAATCTTTGAGTTTTTCTCTCGGTCATTATGGGCCCCATAACTCCCTCGGGAGGGAACTCAAATCTTCTCCAAACAAAAGCCAATAAGCAATAAAATATTTAAGGAACGTACACGTACACACATGCGTGTAGCTCGGAGTACGGCATGAACACTAATTAACCCTGCGGGGCGTGGGTCATCTAAGCAAATGACTCTTTAGGTTATCTGCGCTCTGCAAAATACTAACAAAATAAAAACTATTAATTATTATGAGTCAAAAAATCCGTATCAAACTGAAGTCTTTCGACCATAACTTGGTTGACAAGTCAGCAGAGAAGATCGTAAAGACAGTAAAGGCTACCGGTGCTATGGTAAGCGGTCCAATTCCATTACCAACTCACAAGCGCATCTTTACTGTAAACCGTTCAACTTTCGTAAATAAGAAGAGCCGCGAGCAATTCGAATTAGCGAGCTACAAGCGTCTCATCGATATTTACAATAGCAACAACAAGACCGTTGAGGCTCTCATGAAATTAGAGTTGGCTTCAGGTGTTGAAGTAGAGATCAAAGTTTGATTTATTTATCCAGACGCTTCCCTCGGAAAGTGCGATGCGATTAGTAATCTTGAATAGGGTGAATGGTATTGCAGCCCCGCGGGCGAGAGCGTAAATTACAACAATTATTAACAATAATCAACAAAGCAAACATGCCAGGATTATTAGGAAAAAAGATCGGAATGACATCGGTCTTTGGTGCCGACGGAAAGAATGTACCGTGCACCGTTATTGAGGCAGGTCCATGCGTTGTGACGCAGTTGAAGACTATCGAGAAAGATGGTTATCAGGCTGCTCAGATAGGCTTCATGAAGAAAAACGAGAAGCACACGAACAAGGCAGAGGCAGGTCATTTTAAGGCAGCAGGCGTAGAGCCAATGCGCCATTTAGCAGAGTTTGACTACGAGGGCGAGTTGACACTTGGTCAGACAATCACCGCAGCAGACCTCTTTGAAGAGGGAATGTATGTAGATGTGATTGGCACCAGCAAGGGTCACGGATTCCAAGGTGTAGTTAAGCGTCATGGTTTCGGAGGTGTGGGTCAACGCACTCACGGTCAGGACGACCGCTTGCGTGCTCCAGGTTCAGTAGGAGCATGTGCATACCCAGCACGTATCTTCCCGGGTACTCGCATGGCGGGTCAGATGGGTGGTGACCGTGTAACGGTACAAAACCTCGTGGTACTGAAAGTTATTCCTGAGTACAACTTGATCATGGTCAAGGGTTCTGTACCAGGTGCAAAAAATTCAATCGTAATGATCAACAAGTAATTAGTTATGGAACTTAGTATTCTAAACATGACCGGTAAAGAGACCGGCAAGAAGATTGCTCTCAATGATGCAATTTTCGGTATCGAGCCTAACGACCATGCTATTTATTTGGACGTTAAGCAATTCTTGGCTGCACAGCGCCAAGGTACAGCGAAAGCAAAAGAGCGTAGTGAGAATGCTCACTCTACTCGCAAGTTAGGTCGTCAGAAAGGTGGCGGCGGTGCTCGTCCAGGTGATTTGAAGTCTCCTGTACGCGTAGGTGGTGGTACAATCTTTGGCCCACAACCTCGTGATTATGACTTCAAGTTAAATCGCAAGGTTAAGCAATTGGCTCGCAAGTCAGCTCTATCGCTTCGCGCAAAACAAAATGAGTTACTCGTATTAGATGCACTCACATTCGATGCACCAAAGACCAAAGCTATGGTAGAGGTTCTCAATAATCTCCAAGTAGCAGGTAAGAAGGTATTATTCATCGTAGATGATGCGAACCTCAATGCTCGTAAGTCTGCAGCGAATATCCAACGCGTAAATGTAGTGAATGTAAACGAGTTGAACACCTATACAATCATGAACTCGAATGCAATCGTATTTACTGAGTCTTCAGTAGCAACTCTCGAGGCAACTTTAAAATAAGGAGGTAAATTATGGCAATTATTATCAAACCAATAGTGACAGAGAAGATGACTGCCGCTGGCGAGAAGCTTAATCGTTATGGCTTCCAAGTTGCTCGTACTGCAAATAAGATTGAGATTAAGAAAGCAGTAGAGGAAATGTATAATGTTCAGGTAACCGATGTAAATACTCTTATTCGTGCTCCAAAGACCAAACAACGCTACACCAAGAGTGGTTTGTTGAAGGGTAGTCAGAAAGCATATAAGAAGGCAATCGTTACCTTGAAAGATGGTGAAACAATTGATTTTTATAGCAATATTTAACAATGGCTGTACGTAAATTTAAGCCCGTAACACCAGGGCAGAGACACAAAGTTATAGGTGCGTTTGAGACAATTACCGCAAGCACACCTGAGAAATCACTTGTGTTTGGAAAGCACAAAACCGGTGGTCGTAACAATGTAGGTAAAATGACTATGCGTTACATCGGTGGTGGTCACAAACAGAAGTATCGCGTAATTGACTTTAAGCGCAATAAAGATGGTGTACCCGCAGTAGTAAAGACAATTGAGTACGATCCAAACCGTTCGGCTCGTATCGCCCTCTTATTCTATGCTGACGGAGAAAAGCGCTATATTCTTGCTCCTAATGGATTGCAAGTAGGTCAGACTGTAATGTCGGGCACAACCGCTGCCCCGGAGATTGGAAATGCATTGCCAATGTCAATCATTCCACTCGGAACTCTAATTCACAACATCGAGCTTCGCCCAGGTCAAGGTGCTTGCATGGTTCGTTCCGCAGGTACATTTGCTCAGTTATCAAGCCGCGAGGACAAGTACGCAATCATCAAGCTCCCTTCAGGAGAATTGCGTAAGGTATTAGCAGCATGTAAGGCGACTGTAGGTGTGGTAGGTAACTCTGATCACGCTTTGGAGAAATCCGGTAAGGCAGGTCGTAGCCGCTGGCTCGGTCGTCGTCCACGCAACCGTGGTGTAGTTATGAACCCAGTTGATCAC
Source organism: Paludibacteraceae bacterium (assembly GCA_045576595.1). Taxonomy (GTDB): domain Bacteria; phylum Bacteroidota; class Bacteroidia; order Bacteroidales; family Paludibacteraceae; genus Colicola. The sequence continues at coordinate 6,943 of JAZNGV010000006.1, forward strand.
CCAATGGGTGGTGGTGAAGGTCGTCAATCAGGAGGCCATCCACGTAGCCGCAAGGGTCTATTGGCTAAGGGTTACAAGACTCGTGCTCCAAAGAACCAGAGCAATCAATACATTATAGAAAGACGTAAAAAATAACCTTATAAAGTCATAACATTATGAGTCGTTCATTGAAAAAAGGACCATTTATCAACATTAAGTTGGAAGACAAAGTTTTGGCTATGAATGAGTCTGGCAAGAAAGAAGTTGTCAAGACATGGAGCCGTGCTTCTATGATCTCCCCTGACTTTGTAGGTCACACAATTGCAGTTCACAATGGTAATAAATTCATTCCTGTTTATGTAACAGAGAATATGGTAGGTCACAAATTAGGTGAGTTCGCTCCAACTCGTACCTTCCGTGGTCACTCTGGTAACGGAAAGAAGTAATCCATTGAAATCAACATTAATTATTAAAAACTCAAGATTAAAATGGGTGCAAGAAAACATAATAGTGCCGAGGCTATGAAAGCCGCTCGCAAAGAGCAGTATTTTGCTAAGGCTAATAATGTTCCTACCAGTCCTCGCAAGATGCGTCTCGTAGCAGACATGGTGCGTGGTATGGAAGTGAACCGTGCGTTGGGTGCATTGCATTTCTCTACTCGTGAAGCAAGCCGCACTCTCGAAAAGCTCCTGAAATCTGCTATCGCAAACTGGGAAGTTAAGACCGGTAAGAAAGCAGAGACAGAAACTCTCTATGTAACACAAATTATGGTAGATGGCGCTATGTCAATCAAGCGTATGTTACCTGCTCCTCAAGGACGTGCGTATCGTATTCGTAAGCGCAGCAACCATGTTACAATATTTGTAGATACTAAAAATACTAACGCTCAAAAGTAATTAACCATGGGACAAAAGATTAATCCTATAGCCAACCGTTTAGGTATTGTTCGCGGTTGGGACTCCAACTGGTATGGAGGGAAGAATTACGGAGATACGCTTCTTGAGGACAGCAAGATCCGCGAGTACCTCAACGCTCGTCTCGCAGAGGCTAGTATTTCCCGTATCGTAATTGAAAGAACTCTGAAACTTGTTACTGTTACTATCTGCACCGCTCGCCCCGGTTATATCATCGGAAAAGGTGGAGAAGAGGTTGACAAATTGAAGAAGGAACTCCAAAAAATCACGAAACAAGATGTGCAAATCAATATCTACGAGGTAAAGCGTCCTGAATTGGATGCAACTATCGTGGCTAATAAGATTGCTCGTCAGTTAGAAGGTAAAATCGCTTACCGCCGTGCCGTTAAGATGGCTATTCAATCAACAATGCGTATTGGCGCAGAGGGTATCAAAATTCAGGTATCCGGTCGTTTGAATGGTGCTGAAATGGCTCGTAAGGAGATGTACAAAGAGGGTCGTACCCCACTTCATACTCTCCGTGCAGACATCGATTACTGCCATGTAGGTGCTATCACCAAAGTAGGTGTTATCGGTGTAAAGGTATGGATTTGCCGTGGAGAAGTTTATGGTAAGAAGGACCTCGCTCCTAATTTCTCGCAAAAGCAAGAAAACGGTCGTGGTGGCATGGATCGCCGCAATGGTCGTGACGAGCGCAAAGGTAACTTCCGCCGCAACAAAAAACAATAATGTTTAACCGATTTGTAGATTAGAAACAGTTATGTTACAACCTAAGAAAACAAAATTCCGCCGTTGCCAAAAAGGCCGCATCAAAGGCTTTGCACATCGTGGTGCAGAATTGGTATTCGGTTCGTTCGGTATCAAGAGTATGGGTACCGTATGGTTGACCGGTCGTCAAATCGAGGCTGCCCGTATCGCCGTTACCCGTTATATGCAACGTCAAGGTCAAGTTTGGATCCGTGTATTCCCGGATAAACCAATCACAAAGAAACCATTGGATGTTCGTATGGGTAAGGGTAAAGGTGCTCCCGAAGGATTCGTAGTACCATTGGAACCCGGTCGTATCATTTTTGAGATAGAAGGTGTAAGCTACGAAGTAGCAAAAGAAGCATTACGTCTTGCTGCTCAGAAATTACCAATAACCACTAAATTTGTCGTAAGACGCGATTACGACGCAACCCAAAATGTTTAATCAGGATTATGAAAACAGTTGAAATCAAGGAATTAACAACCGCTGAGATCCAAGAGCGTTTGGCTGCTGAGAAAGAAGCCCTCGTTCGTCTCAAGTTAAATCACAGTATTTCTCCTCTCGACAATCCGTTGCAGATTAAGGATGCGCGTAAGAATATCGCTCGCCTTGCAACAGAGTTGCGTGCACGAGAAATTAACAAGTAAAAAACGACAATTGAAATGGAAAGAAATTTAAGAAAAGAACGCGTGGGCGTAGTCGTTTCCAATAAAATGGAGAAGACCATCGTGGTTGCCGTTAAATGGAAAGAGAAACACCCCATCTATGGCAAGTTTGTCAATAAAACTCGCAAGTTCCATGTTCATGATGAGAAGAATGATTGCGGAATCGGTGATACCGTTCGCATCATGGAGACTCGTCCATTGAGCAAGACAGTGCGTTGGCGTTTAACTCAAATTATCGAAAGGGCTAAGTAATATGGTACAACAAGAATCTCGTCTCATCGTATGTGACAACAGTGGTGCAAAGCAAGCACTGTGCATCCGCGTTCTTGGTGGTACCAAGAAGCGTTACGCAAGCCTGGGTGATACAATCGTAGTAGCCGTAAAAGGCGTAATCCCATCAAGTGATATCAAGGATGGTACAGTAACTCGTGCTATCGTTGTTCGCACTAAGAAAGAAGTACGCCGTCCAGACGGATCATATATCCGCTTTGATGACAATGCATGTGTATTGGTAAACAATGCAGGTGAATTGCGCGGAAGCCGTATCTTTGGACCGGTAGCTCGTGAGCTGCGTCAAACAAACATGAAAATTATTTCTTTGGCACCGGAAGTGCTTTAATCATCTAAACTGTTACAGTAATGGCAAAATTACATATCAAAAAGGGTGATACCGTTTATGTAAACGCAGGCGCTTCAAAGGGTCAAACCGGCCGTGTGCTGGAGGTGCTCGTTGAAAAGCAGCGTGCTATCGTAGAAGGTGTGAATATGGTATCTAAGAGTACCAAGCCCAACGCTAAAAATCCACAAGGTGGAATAGTTAAAAAGGAAGCCCCAATCCATATTTCTAACCTCAACCCAGTTGAGAATGGAAAACCAGTACGCGTAGGACGCGTAGAGAAGGATGGGAAACTCGTTCGTGTATCTAAAAAAACTGGTAAGGAGATCTAATTATGAATACAGCAAGTCTAAAGCAAGATTATCAGGAGCGTATCGTTCCTATCTTGATGAAGGAGTTCAATTACACTACCGTAATGCAGTGTCCTAAGCTCCAGAAGATCGTCCTCAATCAGGGATTGGGTGAGGCAGTAGCTGATAAGAAGATTATCGAGGTTGCTCTCAAAGAGATGACAGCTATCGCAGGTCAGAAGGCAGTTGCTACTCTCTCTACCAAAGATATCGCAGGATTCAAGGTTCGTAAGAATATGCCTATTGGCGTACGCGTAACCTTGCGCGGACAACAAATGTACGAGTTCTTAGAGCGTCTCGTTCGCGTGGCTCTCCCTCGTATCCGCGACTTCAAAGGAATCAATAATAAACTCGATGGTAGAGGTAACTATACCCTCGGTATCACCGAGCAGATTATCTTCCCTGAAATTAACATTGATAACATTACCAAACTGCTGGGTATGAATATCACATTCGTTACTACAGCGAAAACCGATGAGGAGGGTTTTGCACTCCTTCGTGAGTTTGGTTTACCATTCAAAAAGTAATTCAGACTATGGCAAAAGAATCAATGAAAGCCCGCGAGGTAAAGCGTGCAAAATTAGTAGCTAAATATGCGGCTAAGCGTGCACAATTACTTGCAGATGGCGATTACATAGGCCTCCAGAGCCTTCCAAAGAACGCAAGTCCGGTTCGTTTGCACAATCGCTGCAAAGTGACTGGCCGTCCAAAAGGATACATGCGCGCATTCGGACTTAGCCGTATTCAATTCAGAGAGATGGCTTCTAAAGGCTTGATCCCTGGCGTGAAGAAAGCAAGTTGGTAAAAAGAAGAAGTTGTCAGTAATCAGTGATCGGTAGTCAGTGATCGGTCATAAGGACTGAAACTGAATACTGAAAACTGATGACTGAGCACTTATAGTTAACATTATTAAATATTGTCCCGATAGGCGGGATTAATTTAAAAGAAACAATTTATGACAGATCCAATCGCAGATTATCTGACTCGACTCAGAAATGCAATCAAAGCTGGTCACAAAGTAGTTGAGATTCCAGCTTCGAATCTGAAGAAAGAGATCACTCGCATCTTGTTTGAGAAGGGTTACATCCTTTCTTACAAGTTCGTAGAGGATGGTCCACAGGGCACTATTAAAGTAGCTCTTAAGTATGATCCTGTTAACAAAGTTAACGCGATCAAGTGTTTGAAACGAGTATCGACCCCAGGTCTTCGTAAGTATGTAGGTTATCGTGAGATGCCACGCGTACTCAACGGCTTAGGTATCGCTATCCTTTCTACCTCTAAAGGTGTGATGACAAATAAGGAAGCTCTACCACAGCAACTTGGTGGCGAAGTATTGTGCTATGTTTATTAATAAAAGGAGGATTAAACTATGTCAAGAATTGGAAAACTTCCTATTACAATTCCAGCAGGCGTAACAGTAACTGTTAGCCCTGAGAATGTAGTGACTGTAAAAGGTCCAAAGGGCGAGCTTACCCAAGCTGTTGATCCTCTGATTTCTGTAAATGTAGAGGGTAATGTATGTACTGTAACTCGTCCAAATGACGAGAAAGAGGCTCGTTCAAAACACGGCTTATACCGTGCCTTGATCAATAATATGGTTGTAGGATGTAGCGAAGGCTACAAGAAAGTATTGGAACTCGTAGGTGTTGGTTACCGCGTAGAGTTGGCACAACCACAAGTTCTGAACTTCTCTCTTGGTTTTACTCACCCAATCTATTTAGGTTTACCTAAAGAGGTTAAAGTGGAAACCAAATCCGAGCGTAATGCCAATCCATTAGTTATCTTGGAGAGCGCTGACAAACAACTCATCGGCCAAATTTGTGCTAAGATTCGTTCGTTCCGCAAACCAGAGCCATACAAAGGTAAAGGTATTAAGTTCCAAGGTGAAATCGTTCGTCGTAAAGCTGGTAAGTCGGCTGGTAAATAATAGAAAGGAAACAAGATTATGATTAAGAAAATCGCACGTCGCCTTAAGATTAAGGCATCTATCCGTACGAAAGTATCGGGTACCGCAGAGCGTCCACGTCTGACTGTGTTCCGTTCTAACAGCCAGATTTATGCGCAGATTATCGATGACTTGAAGGGTGCAACACTTGCAAGTGCTTCTTCATTAGCCATCAAGGACAAAATGACAAAGTCTGAGAAAGCAGCTGAAGTAGGAAAACTCATTGCAGCAGCTGCTCAAAAAGCAGGCGTAACAGAGGTAGTATTTGACCGTAACGGATATTTATACCACGGTCGCGTTAAATCATTAGCAGATGCTGCTCGCGAAGCAGGTCTCAAATTCTAACAATATACGATTATGCAAAGAGTTAAAACAACACAAGACCTTGAGCTCAAGGAGCGTTTGGTCGCAGTCAACCGCGTAACCAAAGTTACCAAAGGTGGACGTACTTTCACTTTCGCAGCAATCGTTGTTGTAGGAAATGAAAACGGAATCGTAGGTTACGGTTTAGGTAAAGCAGGTGAAGTAGCAGCAGCTATGCAGAAAGCTACAGAGGCTGCAAAGAAGAACCTTATCAAAGTCCCAGTATTGAAAGGAACCATTCCTCACGAGCAATTTGCTAAGTTCGGTGGTTCACAAGTGTATATCCAACCTGCAACGCACGGTACCGGAATCAAGGCCGGTGGTGCTATGCGTGCCGTATTGGAGTCTGCTGGTGTACATGATGTCTTAGCTAAGTCTAAAGGTTCATCTAACCCACACAACCTCGTTAAGGCTACAATCTTAGCATTAGCAGAATTGCGTGATGCGAACACTGTAGCACAAAACCGTGGCGTAAGTTTATCTACTGTATTTAATGGTTAATCTAAATTCTGCAAAATATTATGGCAAAAATTAAGATTCAGCAAGTACGCAGCGTAATCGGCTGCCCACAGGTGCAGAAAGATACTATGGTCGCACTTGGTTTCCGCAAAATGAATATGGTTGTGGAGCACGAGGCTACTCCATCAATACTCGGTATGGTAGAGAAGGTAAAGCACCTTGTTAAAGTTATTGACTAATAAAAAGTAAATTTAATCATGGAATTGAATAATTTAACCCCTGCAGCCGGCTCTGTTAAGACAGGTAAGCGAGTAGGCCGTGGACCAGGATCAGGTTTGGGTGGTACTTCTACCCGTGGTCACAAAGGTGCTAAATCGCGCTCTGGTTACAGCAAGAAAATCGGTTTCGAAGGTGGACAAATGCCTATGCAGCGCCGTCTTCCTAAGTTTGGTTTTAAGAATATCAACCGTGTAGAGTACAAAGCTATCAATCTTGCTACTCTTCAACAATTAGCAGAAGCTAAGAAATTGGAGAAAATAGGTTTGATAGAATTGCACGAGGCTGGTTTTATTTCTAAAACACAGTTAGTGAAGATTCTTGGTAATGGCACATTGACGCTGAAACTGGACGTTGAAGCAAATGCATTCAGTGCTTCAGCAGAGGCTGCTATCACTGCTTTAGGTGGTACTATCAAGAAAATCTAAGTTTTATTATGAAGGCTTGTGCTTGCCGAGCAATAACAAACTCGGCAACGCCAAGACTCCAAATTAAACAAAGTTTAATATGAAATTTATTGAAACATGTAAAAATATCTGGAAGATTGAGGACTTGCGTCAACGATTGTTGACCACTGCTTTATTTGTGCTCATCTATCGCTTTGGTTCGTTTATCGTTCTTCCTGGTATTGACCCTACAGCGTTGTCTGCTTTGCAAGACCAGACAGCAGGTGGTTTGATGGCATTGTTAGATATGTTCTCTGGTGGAGCATTCTCTAATGCATCCATCTTTGCGTTGGGTATCATGCCTTATATCTCTGCATCCATTGTGATCCAATTGCTATCTATAGCAGTTCCTTATTTCCAAAAGATGCAGAAAGAGGGTGAGTCTGGACGCCAGAAGATGAATCAAATCACTCGTTATCTAACAGTGCTCATCTTAGTGCTTCAAGGTCCAAGTTACTTGGTGAACTTGTCAGTACAGATGGCACAGGCAGGACAAGCAATGGCTGTTGGTTTTAACTGGTTTACAATATCATCTACTATCTTGCTATGTGCGGGCTCTATGTTCGTGATGTGGCTGGGTGAGCGTATTACTGATCGCGGAATAGGTAATGGTATATCCTTTATCATCTTGATTGGTATTATCGCGCGTCTCCCGGGTGCTATCGTGCAAGAGTTTGGTAGTCGTTTGAACGACGCTGGTGGTGGATTGATAGTGTTTATCTTAGAAATCGTTATCTTGCTTCTCGTATTTGCTTTCGCAATTATGTTGGTGCAAGGTACACGCCGTATCCCAGTACAATATGCAAAGCGTATCCAAGGTAATAAGCAATATGGTGGCGTTCGTCAGTATATACCATTGAAGGTTAACTCTGCTAATGTGATGCCTATCATCTTCGCACAAGCGATTATGTTTATTCCAGTAGCTATCGCAGGCTTCCGTGCAAGCGAAGCAAGTGCTTTCACACAAGCATTCATGAATAGCGATGGTTTTTGGTATAACTTTGTATTTGCACTGCTCATTATCGCTTTCACCTATTTCTACACCGCAATCATCATCAATCCTGTCCAAATGGCAGAGAATCTGAAGTTGAATAATGGATTTATCCCAGGTGTGAAACCAGGAAAGAAAACGGCTGAGTATATCGATTCTATCATGTCACGCATTACATTACCAGGTTCTATCCTCTTAGCTTTAATCGCTATCTTGCCTGCTTTTGCTCGCTTGTTTGGCGTATCAATGGGCTTTGCACAGTTCTTTGGTGGTACATCGCTGTTGATTATGGTAGGTGTAATATTGGATACTTTGCAGCAAATAGAGAGTCACCTTTTGATGCGTCACTATGATGGATTCTTTGAATCAGGAATGCGTATCAAGGGACGCTCAGGTGCAATGGCATACTAATTGGTCAGTTCGAACAGTAATCGTAGATCATCTAATTGTTTGATAGAATGATTTTTCTCAAGACTGACGAAGAAGTAGAATTAATGCGAGCAAGCAACATCTTGTTGGGTAAGACTTATGCAGAGATAGCAAAGTATATCCAACCAGGTGTTAGCACCGCTCAATTAGATAAGATTGCCTATGAGTTCATTATGGACCACGGCGGTCGCCCTGCTTGCTTAGGTTACGAGGGCTATCCTGCTACACTTTGCACTTCGGTAAACGAGCAAGTGGTGCATGGCATCCCATCCGAGAAACAAATCCTTAAAGAGGGCGATATCGTGTCTATAGACTCAGTGATAGAACTCAATGGTTGGCATTCAGATAGCGCTTATACATTCCCTGTAGGCGAAGTGAGCGAAGAAGTGATGCAACTATTGCGTACTACCAAACAAGCGCTCTATCTCGGTATTGAACAAGCGGTAACGGGTCGTCGTATTGGCGATGTGAGTGCTGCTATCCAAACGCACTGCGAGAAAGCCGGTTATGGCGTGGTACGCGAGTTCGTGGGACACGGAATAGGTCGCTCTATGCACGAGGAACCCGAAGTATGCAACTATGGCCGCCGAGGCAATGGGTTGGTACTCAAATCCGGAATGACATTGGCAATAGAACCAATGATTACTTTGGGTAAGCGTAATATACTCATTGAGAATGACGGATGGACCGCCCGTACGATAGACCGCAAACCCGCAGCGCATTACGAATTGAGCGTATGCGTGAGAAACGGGAAGGCAGATATCTTATCTACATTTGATTATATTCAAGAAGTATTGGGAGATAAATTCATTTAAATTAATACATCAATGGCAAAACAAGACAGCATCGAAGTAGATGGAACAGTAGTAGAGGCTTTATCCAATGCAATGTTCCGCGTTCAATTAGAAAACGGACCGCTCATCATCGCGCATATATCTGGCAAGATGCGTATGCATTATATTAAGATTCTTGCAGGCGACCGCGTGAAAGTAGAGATGAGTCCATACGATTTGACCAAAGGACGCATATCGTTCCGCTACAAATAACCCAATTATAATAGTAAAACTTATTTTTAGTATGAAAGTAAGAGCATCAATCAAGAAGCGCAATGCGGATTGTAAGATCGTACGCCGCAAAGGGCACTTGTATGTAATTAACAAGAAGGATCCTAAGATGAAGATGCGTCAAGGATAAGCGCAGTCAACATGTAGGATTATTTAACTTCTTTAACCAATTTATTTAACAAATTTATCCTTTAGTTTAAAATTATGGCTATAAGAATTGTCGGTGTAGATATACCGCAAAACAAATGTGGCGAAGTCAGTTTGACTTATATCTACGGAATAGGTCGTTCAAGCGCAAAGAAAATTCTCGCAGAGGCAGGCATTGACCCAAGCATCAAGGTAGAGAATTGGACGGACGATCAAGCAGCTAAAATCCGTGAGATCATCGGAGCAAAGTATAAAGTAGAAGGTGATCTTCGTTCGGAAACTCAACTTAACATCAAGCGTTTGATGGATATTGGTTGTTACCGTGGTGTTCGTCACCGTATTGGTCTTCCCGTTCGCGGACAAAGCACAAAGAACAACGCCCGCACTCGTAAGGGAAAGAAGAAAACTGTTGCAAATAAGAAGAAAGCAACGAAGTAAAACAGTAAGTAATAACTTAATTATTCATCAAAAAGTATGGCAAAGAAAGCAATTGCAGCTAAGAAGCGCGTAGTGAAGATAGAAGGTGTAGGCCAGCTTCACGTAATGTCTTCTTTCAACAATGTTATCGTAACAGTTGCTAACGGTGAAGGACAAGTTATCAGTTGGAGTTCCGCTGGTAAGCAAGGTTTCCGTGGCAGCAAAAAGAATACTCCGTACGCAGCACAAATGGCAGCAGCAGACTGCTGTAAAGTGGCATTTGACCTCGGCTTGCGTAAAGTGAAAGCATATGTTAAGGGTCCAGGACAAGGACGCGAATCGGCTATCCGTGCATGCGTAGCAGCAGGTATCGATGTAACAGAAATAGTTGATGTTACACCAATGCCACATAATGGCTGCCGTCCTCCTAAACGTCGTCGTGTATAATAAAAGTCTATTAACCCTTAAAGTAAAAAATAATTATGGCAAGATATATTGGCCCAAAATCTCGTATTGCTCGCCGTTTCGGTGAGCCAATATTCGGCGAGGATAAGGTGTTGGCTAAGCGCCCATATGCACCTGGACAACACGGTGTTAACCGCCGTAAGAAAAACTCTGAGTATGGTACTCAGTTGGCAGAAAAGCAGAAAGCAAAATATACATATGGTGTATTAGAGAAACAATTCCGTCTCTTATTTGCTAAAGCTGCTCGTACAAAAGGTATTACTGGTGAGATTCTTATTCAATTGTTAGAGTGCCGCCTTGACAATATTGTTTATCGTCTCGGTATCGCTCCTACTCGTGCAGCAGCACGCCAATTGGTAAGCCACTGTCACATCGTAGTAGATGGCAAAGTGGTAAATATTCCTTCTTATTCAGTAAAACCAGGACAAGTGGTAGGTGTAAGAGAGAAAGCTAAATCTCTGGAAGTAATCACCACTTCATTGGAGGGATTCAACCACTCTAAGTATAATTGGTTAGAATGGAGCGAATCTGACAAGGCTGGTAAACTGCTCAATGTTCCTCAGCGTGCAGAAATACCTGAGAACATTAAGGAACAATTGATCGTTGAGTTATACTCTAAATAATAAATAAATTCATGGCAATATTAGATTTCATCAAACCTAACAAGGTAATAATGTTGGATTCGAGTGCAAACAAAGGCGTATTTGAATTTCGCCCACTCGAGCCGGGGTACGGAATTACGATAGGCAATGCTATCCGTCGTGTGCTGCTTGGCAGCTTGGAGGGATATGCTATCTGCTCTGTCAAGATCAGTGGTATTGATCATGAATTTGCTACGATCCCCGGTGCAATCACAGATGTTACCAACCTTATCCTCAATCTTAAGCAGGTTCGTTTCATCCGCAAGGAGGGAATGGAGGCAGAGACAGAGACTTTCCGTTTGCATGTCAATAAGTCAAAATCTTTCAAAGCAGGAGATTTTAATGTAGTGCTACAGAATTTCGAAGTGCTCAATCCAGAACTCCAACTTGCCGAGTTAGATGAGAGTGCTGATTTTGAGATTGAACTTACAGTAAACAAGGGACGTGGCTACGTGCCCGGAGATGAGAATCGTAAGAAAGATGATCCTATCGGAACATTGGCTATCGATTCCATCTATACGCCTATCCGTAATGTGATGATTTCAGTAGATCAATACCGCGTAGAACAGCGTACTGACTATGAGAAATTGACCATTGAAATTACCACTGATGGGTCTATTACTCCGCAGCAAGCACTTACAGAGGCTGCAAAGATTCTAATCTATCACTTCATGTTGTTCTCTGATGAGCGCATTGTGCTTGAGGAGGAGACACGCAAGAATAGCAATGCATTGGATGAGGAGATCCTGCGTATGCGTCAGCTTCTCAATCAGAAATTGCAGGATATGGATCTCAGCGTTCGTGCTCTCAACTGCTTGAAAGCAGCGGAGGTAGAGACACTCGGCGAACTCGTTAAGTATCACCGTGCTGACCTGCTCAAGTTCCGTAACTTTGGTAAGAAATCTCTTACAGAGTTAGACGAACTGCTCGAGCGTAACGGATTGGCTTTCGGTATGGACATCTCGCGCTATCGTGTGCAAGATTGATTCTTAAACATCAACATTAAACATTAACAATTATTATGAGACATAATAAGAAATTTAATCATCTTAGCCGTAAAGCCAATCACCGTGCTGCTATGTTGTCCAATATGGCTTGTTCACTTATCATGCACAAGCGCATATCCACTACATTGGCTAAGGCAAAGGCACTTCGTATTTATGTAGAGCCAATCCTCACTCGTGCCAAAGAGGATAATATGAATAACCGTCGTTTAGCATTCTCTTTGCTTAAGCAAAAAGAAGTAGTAACCGAGTTATTCCAAAATGTAGGCGAGAAGATTGCTAATCGTCCTGGTGGTTACACACGCATTCTCCGTACAGGTTTCCGTTTAGGTGACGCAGCAGAGATGTGTATCATTGAGCTCGTTGATTATAACGAGAATATGCTCAAAGAAACTAAGAAAGCCGCTAAGAAAGCAACTCGTCGTGCAGGAAAGAAAGCTGTGAAAGAGGCAGTAGAAACTGCTGAAGAAGTAGCTGAAACTCCTGCGGTAGAGGCTCCTGCAGCTGAGTAATAACCATCGATATCGTTGACATATCGAAAACTCGTTAAAAAACTATGTTTTTGAACGTAAATCAGCAAAATAACTCCGTAACAGAACTCGCCAACGCTAAGGTTGGCGAATCTGTTATTGTGAGTGGTATGATCCACAATGTTCGCGTTACCAAATGGGGCGGTTTTATCGTATTGCGTAAGTCGCGTGGTTTGCTCCAAGCTGTTGTGAGCAATGAGACCTCACTCTTTTATGATGAGAAGGGCGAAGCGATAACAATGGCTGACTTATGCCGCGAGATGGCTGTTTCTATCACAGGCGTAGTAGGAGAGGCAAAAATTAAAGACCCAGCAGCATTCTATAATACAATAGAAATAGCTGTTTCGTCTGTATCTATTCTATCTCGTCCTACAACAGCGGAAGTAGTGGATATGAATGCTCTCAAGTTCGGAGATGAGGAAACATTGCTTCGCTATAAGTTCGATAATCGTCAGGTTACATTGCGTAACCCACGCGATATGGCTATCCTTAAAGTGCAGTCAACGATTGCACGCTCGTTTGCAGATTTCTTATCTACCAATGGGTTTACACAAATCTTTACACCAAAGATTGTGTCCGAAGGAGCAGAAGGCGGTGCTAATGTCTTTAAGATGGACTATTTCGGTAAACAAGTTTATTTGGCTCAATCTCCACAGTTCTATAAGCAAATTGGAGTGGGCGTTTATGAGCGTGTATTTGAAGTAGCTCCAGCTTATCGCGCAGAGAAACACAATACTTCTCGTCACTTAAATGAATACATATCTCTGGATGTTGAGATGGGCTTTATTAAGGGGCAAGAAGAAGTGATGACTTTAGAAGCAGCGCTTTTGCGTCATATTATTGCTACAGTGGAAACTGAGTGTGCGCACGAGTTGAACTTATTGGGCGCAACTATTCCTGTTTTGCCAGAGCAAGTGCCTGTATGGCGCTTGAGCGAAGTGCATGATATCCTTTTCGAGCATAACTTATGCGAGACGGACCATCGTGGAGAAGATGACCTGGCACCAGAAGAAGAGCGCGCTATATGCAAGTATGCGCAGGAAACATATGGAAGCGATTTTGTGTTCGTTACACACTTCCCAAGCGAGCATCGTGCTTTCTATGCAATGGATGACCCGGAGAACCCTGAGTTAACGCTCTCTTTCGATTTACTGATGCGTGGATTGGAGGTTACTTCGGGTGGTCAACGAATCCATAAAGAGCAGGAGTATCGTGATAAGATGATTAAGCGTGGCATGAATCCTGATGCATTCCGTTTCTATTTGGATACTTTCCGTAATGGTATGCCGCCTCATGGTGGTTTCGCCATCGGATTGGAGCGTATAACCGCTTGCTTCCTTGGTATCAACAATGTGAAAGAATGCTCTATGTTCCCTCGTGATATCAATCGCGTAGCACCATAAGAAATGACTGATACATAAAAACATCCGACCTCATGGCCGGATGTTTTTTATTGTGACTATGCTTGCGTGTTATTAACGAACGCGCTCACAGTAACTACCATCGCGAGTGTCAACGCGTACGATCTCACCCTCGTTAATAAAGAGAGGTACGCGAATCTCTGCGCCGGTCTCTAATGTAGCAGGCTTGAGCGTATTAGTAGCAGTATCTCCCTTCAAGCCTGGCTCTGTGTAAGAGATAGCGAGCTCAACTTTTGCTGGCAATTCTGCGAAGAGGATAGTGTCTGTAGAAGCGTCAGATACAACTTCCACTACAAATCCCTCCTTCAAGAAGTCAACACCGGTAATGAGGTCGTGTGCAATAGGCACTTGCTCAAAGGTCTCGTTATTCATAAAGATATAATCCTCACCCTCTTTATAAAGGTATTGGTAAGGACGACGCTCAACGCGTACATCTTCTAACTTCTCGCCGATGTTAAAGCGGCGCTCCAATACGCGACCGTCAACTACATCTTTGAATTTAACACGCATGATGGTATTTCCTTTACCTGGCTTTACATGCAGGAACTCAATTACGAAATACAAACGGCCGTCCATGCGAATACAAACACCGTTCTTAATGTCTTGTGAGTTAATCATAAATCTTGTTAGATATTTAATCGTTTACTAATAGACAATCTTTTCCGACTGCAAAAGTACTACTTTTTTTTCAAATAAACAAGAAAAACACGATAATTCTTGCGAATAAGTCGCATAAATGTAGAATATATTTGTTTGTTTTGCGAAAAATAACTAAATTTGCAGCCTAAATTTTATATTAATCATATTATGGCACTAATGGAATCAATACGAACATTTTTTGGAGAAGTAGATTTTATGCAGGTCTTTTCATCGTTTATCTTCTTGATAGCGATTATAGACCCATTTGGAAATATACCTATTACTATCTCTATGGAGAAGAAAGGTGTTAAAATATATCCAATGCGTGTGTGTGTAGCCAGTTTGATTATCTTAACTACTTTCCTTTTTTTAGGCGAATGGATCCTTCTGCTGTTTGGTGTGCAGATTGAGTTCTTCGCGATAGCAGGTGGCTTTGTCATCTTCCTCATGGCTTTAGAGATGATTTTAGACATCACTATTTTCCAAAATGAGAAGTTGGATGGTTCGGGTTCTATTGTGCCATTAGCATTCCCTATGTATGCAGGCCCGGGTGCTTTTACGGCGCTCTTGGCTATTACGGCAGAGTATAGCATAGGTAGCTTATGTGTGTCTCTGCTTTTGTGTATGTTAGTGCTCTATTTAGTACTGCGTGGTACGCATTGGTTGACAAAGTATTTAGGACAAACATCTTTGTATATCATTCGTAAGTTCTTTGGTATAATTGTCTTGGCTATTGCTTGCAAACTGATGTTTGGCAACTTGGCTAATATTCTCTAAAAATGCTATTTATGAAACCTTTTTCTGAAATGTTCATCGCTTTGGCCAGTGATCATGCTGGTTATGGTCTCAAGCAACAAGTACAGTTGTTCTTAGAAGATAATGGTGCCCGTGTAAAGGATTTTGGTTGTTATTCAGCAGAGAGTTGTGATTATCCGGATTATGCGCATCCTCTTGCCGAGGCTGTGCAAAAAGGTGAGGTAGATTATGGTGTTGTTATTTGCTCTACAGGTAATGGTATCACGATGACGGCGAATAAGCACCAAGGTGTGCGTGCAGCATTGTGTTGGGAACCTAAGTTAGCGGAGTTAGCGCGTCAGCATAATAATGCGAATGTGCTTGGTTTACCGGCTAATTTTATCCCTGCGCCTACCGCGTTGGATATCGTCCGTATCTTCTTCCAAACAGATTTCGAGGGTGGTCGTCACGAGCGAAGAGTCAATAAGATAGCCCTTCAAGAATAGGTTCGTTATGTCTCGGCTGAGTAATGCCATCCGTTGTTATGCGTCATATGCGCGGAGCCGTTTATTTGGTGTTCGTGCTGTGCGTCATATGCCTCTTTTTGTGTCTGTAGAACCATCTAATATCTGTCAGTTGCGTTGTCCAGAGTGTCCTGTGGGACAGGCTGTTGAGCGCAATGGTACTGCTCCTCGTCTGATGCAAGAAAAGGTGTGGAAGCGTATCTTGGAGCAAGTGGCGGCATGTGCATACACTATTCAGTTTTATTTCCAAGGAGAACCATTGCTCAATCCCCGCTTACCGCAGATGATTGCCGAGGCAAAGACTAAAGGGTTATATACGATTATCAGCACTAACGCGCAGGCGATGACGCCCCAAATGGCAGAGCAACTGGTCAGCGCGGGACTTAACCGTATTATTATCTCAATGGACGGTGCAACGCAGCATACCTATGAAGCGTATCGAGTAGGAGGCAGTATAGAGCAATGCAAAGCGGCTATGCAATGGTTAAAAGAGGCGAAAAAGAAATATAATAAGCACACGATTATAGAACTACAGTGCCTTCGCTTGCGAACCAATGAGCACGAATGGAATACCCTGCGTCGCCAATATAAGGCCCTCGGTGCAGACCGACTTGTGTTCAAAACAGCACAATTATACAACTATGCAGATGGTCACCCGCTCATGCCTTCTCAACCATGCTACAATCGCTATACAAAAGGAAAAGACGGACGCTACCATCGCAAACCATTATCCAAGGCTTGTTTCCGCGTATGGAGTGGCTGTGTGATAACGACAGATGGGATGGTACTACCTTGCTGCTATGACAAATCGTCACAGTATGCGTATGGAAATATAATGAATGCAGACTTATGCACGCTTTTTACCAGCCAAACGGCTAATGCCTTTCGCCAAAAGGCATGGCGTGAACAACCATCTATATGTAAAGAATGTTGGAAATGAAAATCAAATGTTTTACGGTTGGTCTTTTTCAAACAAATATGTACATCCTGAGCAATGCGCATAACGAGGCTTGGCTCATTGATCCGGCGTGTCAAACGCCCACAGAAAAGCAGGTGGTATTGCGTTATATAGAGCAGGAAGGGCTGATGGTACGCGCGCTTATCGCTACCCACGGTCATCTCGATCATCTATGGGGTGCCGCGTGGGCATGCGAGCAATTTCAATTACCAATCTTAATGGATGAAGCAGATATACCGATGGCGAAAGCGATACAAGCGCAATACGATATGTTCGGTATGCGCACAAAAGCAATAGATTTTCCTATTCAAGCACTTAATGAAGAATCATTGGCTATCCCATCAATGACTATCATCCGCACACCTGGTCATACGCAAGGGTCGGTATGCTTATATGATGCACAGCAAGGAATGCTCCTGAGCGGAGATACACTCTTTTATTGCGGATATGGCAGAACAGACTTGCCCGGAGGAAATACAGCACAACTATTCGCATCTTTAGAATCCTTATGGGCTTTGCCACCCACAACACAAGTATTCCCTGGTCACGGAGAATATACTACTATTGGTGCGGAGCGAGGGTATTAAAGGTAAATAATTGTAAAAAAATACGAAAGTTCTTGCGTATATCAAAAAAAAGTAGTACCTTTGCACCCGATTTTTGGAGAGATGGCAGAGTGGTCGATTGCGGCGGTCTTGAAAACCGTTGAACTGAGAGGTTCCGGGGGTTCGAATCCCTCTCTCTCCGCAGAAAAAATAAAGGAGTCCAGATGGGCTCCTTTGTTTTTTGTGAGAAGGTACAGGGCCATGTTAATCCACGGACATTTTGTCAGTTTGAGTGTTTTAGGTACGATATTTGTTGTAAATAAGATATATGAAACGAATACATCTTCTTGTTATTTCTTTATTGCTTGCCTTTGTGGTGCAAGCAGCGGAATACACGCCCGTTACATTACCAAATCCCAAGGCGCAAGACCGAAGTAATTATGTAGCTAATCCCGAGCATATCATCGCGAGTGAGGAAGTGCTCTTTCTCAATCGTTTAGCCCGTCAATTGGAAGATTCTACACAAGTAGAACTCTGTGTGGTGGCTGTGAATAGCATCGGTGAAATGGATGCTTTTGATTTTTGCTATGAACTGTTTCAGCGTTGGGGGATAGGTAAAGAGGGAAAGAACACTGGTGTGCTACTTTTTCTTGCCGTAGAGTCACGCGATATACGCATCATGACCGGTGGAGGTATAGAGGGTATTTTGACGGACGCTCTTTGCAATGAGATCATACAGCAAACGATGATGACGCCGCTCCGTAATGCTGATTACTCGGATGCCATGGCATTAGGTGCGCTGCGTATCTATGAACTATGTACCGATGGGGACGCACCGCAAGAGTTGCGTCAGATGACCTCTGCTACTAATCGCTATCACTATGCCGCCGACGCAGAGGCGGAACACAGTATATTGGAATGGATAATAGCAATAGGTGTATGCTTAGTGGTCTTGGTGATTGTCTGTGTGATAAATTTAATTCCCAAGAAATGTCCTAAATGTGGGAAACGCGGTTTGGTGCTGAAGAGTGACAAAGTTATCCAGCGCGCTACGATACGCAAAGAGGGAATGGGCATGCGCACCTACTGCTGTAAGCATTGCGGTCACCAAGAGGGTAATACATATGTTATCCCTCGAGAGACACCTACAGTGGTCATCTCCAACGGCGGTTCGCGTGGCGGCTTTGGTGGAGGTGGTATAGGCGGTGGTTTCGGCGGAGGAAGTACCTTCGGCGGCGGTGCAGGAGGTAAGTTCTAACAACTCACTGCATACCTATTTGAAATAATCATTTAAAACTATATATTTTATGAACAAAACACTTACGACATGGATTGTAGTACTTGGAGTACTTGCACTTGGAATTATTTGGGGAATAGGGCGTTATAACGCCATTATTACTGCAGAGGAAGAAGTTAATACCGCTTGGGCACAGGTGGAAACACAGTACCAGCGTCGTGCCGACTTGATTCCTAATCTCGTTGAGACCGTGAAGGGTTATGCAGCACATGAGAGCGCTACTTTAGAGAGTGTGGTGGCAGCTCGTGCAAAAGCTACACAAGTGGTGGTAGATCCTACCCATGCTACATCAGAGCAGATAGCCGCTTTCCAAGCAGCGCAAGGCGAACTATCACAAGCGTTGGGACGATTGATGGCCATCTCGGAGAATTATCCTGATTTGAAGGCTAATCAAAACTTCAGTGCCTTGCAGTCACAATTGGAAGGAACGGAGAACCGCATAACAGTAGCGCGTAATAACTTCAACGAAATAGCCCGCCAGTTTAATACTCTTATCCGTCGTTTCCCAACCAATATTATTGCTAACATGATGGATGCAGAGAAGCGCCCTTATTTCGAGGCCACTACAGGTGCAGACCAAGCATACCAGGTGCGGTTCTGATTAGTGACCTAAGAGGTGTTGTATAGACAGCTCGATTTGCGCGAAGGGTAAGGACTGCAGCAGTGCGTTCATCTTGCTCTTTATCTGTTCGTTGCAGAGATTGCCGATAGATCCTTCGTGGGTGTAATGCGAAAGCGTTTCCTCTATGCTCGCATGGTGTTGGAAAGTGCCATGCGTGATTTCGTCCGCTACCTGACGGTACGCGTCACGGAATGGTACACCTTGAGTGACCCGCGCATTCACTTCTTCGACAGAGAAAGCAGGCATATACAATGGATTGGACATGATATCCGTCTTCATCTCCATATGCTCCACCGCATATGTGGTGATGTCCAGTAAGTCATTGAGTTCGTCAAAGAGTGGGAAATAGACCTCTTTGATTAGCTGCAAGTCACGGAAATAACCTACCGGTAGATTGGTAGTGATGTGACGAATGGTATCGGGCAAGGCACATATATGATTGGCATGCGCGCGGATGAGTTCGAATACATCGGGGTTCTTCTTATGCGGCATGATGCTTGAACCCGTAGTCATTGTATCCGGCAGTTTGATGAATCCGAAGTTCTGTGAGTTGAATAGACAGCAGTCCATCGCCAGTCGTCCTATCGTCTCTGCCACGGATGCGTATGCGAAAGCCACTGTGCGCTCCATGCGTCCACGGTTCATCTGGGCGTAGATAGCATTATAGTCAAGGTCTGCAAAGCCAAGTAACTGTGTGGTCAATGTGCGGTTGAGCGGAGCTGATGAACCATATCCAGCTGCCGAACCGAGTGGGTTGAGGTTGGATTGCTCAAAAGCAGCGATGAGTAATCGCATGTCATCGGTGAGTGCTTCGGCGTAAGCGCCTAACCATAGACCGAAAGAGGATGGCATCGCCACTTGTAGGTGGGTGTAACCAGGCATCAGCAGCGCTTTGGTCTCTTCGCTGCGTGCTTGCAGCACATCAAAAAGGCGCTCTACCAGTCCAATCGTTTTCTCTATCTGCGCGCGGGTGAATAGTTTGAGGTCCACGAGTACTTGATCATTGCGTGAGCGACCTGTATGCACTTTCTTGCCTATCTCACCCAAACGGCGTGTGAGCATCAGTTCAACTTGCGAATGAACATCTTCTATATTCTCTTCGATAACAAACTTGCCTACCTCAGCTTCTTTGTATAATTCGCGCAACGCAGGTAGGAGAACCTCCAAATCTGCTTTGGATAGCAAACCCACATGTTCGAGCATGGTGATATGCGCGATAGTTCCTAAAATATCGTAGGGGGCAAGCAGTAAGTCTAATTCTTTGTCTTTGCCTACTGTGAATCGTTCTATAGTGGTGTCTATGGAGTAACCTTTATCCCAGAGTTTCATTGTAGTAACTGTTTGTATAGTGTGATAGCTTTTTCTATTTCGTGTATGTGTATGTATTCGTTGGCGGTGTGTGAGCGGGATGAGTCGCCTGGTCCGAACTTCACTTTGGGGCACGCGAGGAGAGCCATATTGCTCATTGTGGGTGAACCGTAGATAGGTATGCCTAATGCTTGTGCTCGTTGTATGATAGGTGTGTCGAGGGGTGTGGAGGACGCGTTGAGTCGTGTGGAACGAGGGGTAATAGTGGAGCGCAGCATAGGGCGTAAGATAGCGAGTATCTCCTCATTGGTGTATAGCCCATTGGAGCGGATATCTACCACAAAGCGGCATGTGTCGGGCACTACATTATGCTGTGTGCCTGCTTGTATCATTGTGGTGGTCATCTTCACTTTGCCTAAGAACGGCGACACTTGTTCGAACTCGTAGTTGCGTAATGTCTGTATATCCTCGAGGGCGATATACAAGGCATTGATTCCTTCGTTTCGCGCGGCATGACCCGCTTTGCCTTTTGCTTCGCAGTCCAAGACTAATAGTCCTCGTTCTGCCACTGCCATCTCCAAAGAGGTGGGTTCGCCTACGATGGCATAATCGATAGGTCCTATCTCGGGTAGTACCAGTTCTATACCTTTTCGTCCGCTATTCTCTTCTTCTGCGGTGAGTGCAAGTACGATGCGTTTGTCAGGGATGGGTTGGTGCATTATGTCCATAAAAACGGCTAACATAGCTATCACACTTCCTCCATCGTCGTTAGCGCCTAAGCCGTAGATTGTTTGTGTGTCGCACTCGCCTCCGAATGGGTCACGCGTGTAGGAAGGAGATGGTTTGACAGTGTCTATATGGGCATTGAGGAGGATGGTTTCCGGTCCTTCACCGCATTCCGCCCATAGGTTGTTTTCAATCCGATGCACGGTGATGCCTTCTGCTGTCATCCATTGTTCTAAAAGGGTGCACACAGCATTCTCCTCGCCTGAGATAGACGGCGTTTGGATTATGCGTTGTAATAATGTGATGTATTTGTTGTCCATTACTTCTTTATTATTGTTCCTCCTTGCAGGTTGGTGGCGTGGGTGATACGAACGGACTTCACGCCATGTGCGAGTGCGGCGAAGGCATTCTCAATCTTGGGTATCATGCCGCCAGAGATGGTACCATCAGCCAATAACTGACCATAGGTCTCTTGTGTTATTTGTGGGATGACTGACTGTTCATCGTCTGGGTTGCTCAATACCCCTGCTTTCTCGAAACAGAAAGTGAGTTGCACATCGGGTACTAAGGATTTTGCGGTTTCCGATGCGATAGTGTCGGCATTGGTATTGAGTAGTAGTCCTTCGTCGCTGAGGGTGATAGGCGCGATGACGGGTGTCAGTCCGTTGTTGAGTAAGGTGTGTAGGAAATCGCCATTGACGGTTGTAACATCTCCTACAAAGCCGTAATCGATACCATTTCTGAGTGGTCTTTTGTTGGCTTTTATCCATGCTCCATCTGCGCCGGTGAGTCCGATAGCATTGACGCCCATCGTCTGCAGTTGTGCTACTACTTGCTTATTGACGAGTCCGCCATAGACCATGGTGACGATATCGAGTGTCTCTTTGTCGGTGACGCGTCGCCCGTCAATCATATGTGTCTCTATGCCCATACGCTCAGCCATGGTGGTGGCTAATCGTCCGCCGCCGTGTACTAACACTTTGGGTCCTTCTATGGCTGCAAACTGGCGAAGAAACGCATTTCTCTGCGCTTCATTCTCCAGTACTCCGCCTCCTATTTTGATTACTTGTATCATGTTTTATAAATTCTCCAGCATGCGTTTCATGACGACTTGAATGCTTGTCACGCGGTTGGCGGCTTCGGGGATGACGATAGAGCGCGGGGAGTCGATCACTCCGTCGCTCACGATCATATTGCGTCTCACGGGCAGGCAGTGCATGAAGCGTGCATTATTGGTGACTGCCATATGTGCCTCATCTATCATCCAACTGCGGTCGTCGCAGAGTATCTTACCGTAGTTGTCAGGTTCTGTCACACCCGGACAAGACCAGTTCTTGGCATAGACGAAATCTGCTCCTTCGAGGGCCTTCATCTGGTCGTACTCCACGCGTGCGTTGCCTGCGAAGCGAGGGTCCAACTCGTACCCTTTGGGATGGGTGATGACGAAATCCACATCGGCTGCGTTCATCCACTCAGCGAATGAGTTGGGTACGGCTTGTGGTAATGCCTTAGGGTGTGGAGCCCAAGTGAGCACTACTTTAGGGCGTGCTGTCTCTTTGTATTCATCAATAGTGATGAGGTCCGCAAAAGCTTGGCATGGGTGAACCGTAGCTGACTCTAAGGAAATGACGGGTTTGCCAGCATACTGAACGAACTGCTGAAGGATAGTCTCTTGGTAATCAAACTCTCGGTCGGTGAGTCCAGCGAAGGAGCGCACGCCGATGAGGTCGCAGTACGAGGCCATGACAGGTATCGCTTCGCGTAAGTGTTCACTCTTGTCTCCGTCCATGATGACGCCTAACTCGGTTTCAAGTTTCCAACTATCTTGCCCTATATTGAGCACGATAGGTGACATGCCGAGGTTGAGTGCTGCTTTCTGTGACGATAATCGTGTACGCAGGGAGGAATTGAAGAAAACAAGCATGATGGTCTTGTTCTCACCCAAGTGTTTCCACGCGTAGGGTGTTGCTTTTACTTGGCGTGCCTCGTCTAATGCGAGTCGCAGGTCGCCTATATCTTGTACATGAAAGAATGATTTCATAGTATTTCTTTTAGTGCATTGATAAATCGTTCTGCTTGCTCTTGGGTAAGGCAGAGTGGTGCGAGGATACGCACCATGTTCGTACCAGCCACACCGGTGAAGATATGGTAGTCTTTCAATAGTGCTTGTCGGATAGGAGCGACGGGTTCGTTGAACTCGATACCAATCATCATGCCTTCGCCACGCACCTCTTTAATCTTATCGCTTTGTGGGATATTATCTCTGATATATCGTCCTACGGTGAGGGCATTCTCTATCAAGTTCTCTTGCTCTATCACATCCAATACGGCTATAGCTGCTGCCATAGCGAGGTAGTTACCTCCGAAAGTGGTGCCGAGCATACCTTTGGTAGCGTTGAACTTAGGTGCGATAAGGATACCTCCGCATGGGAAACCATTCGCCATTCCTTTGGCCATGGTGATGATGTCTGGTTGGATGCCAGCCCATTGGTGTGCGAAGAACTTACCTGTTCTGCCGTAACCGCTTTGCACTTCATCCAATATAAGCACTGCGCCGTATTGCTCGGTGAGGCGGCGAAGGGATTGCATGAACTCAATAGTAGGGATATGAATACCTCCGCAACCTTGGATACCCTCGATGATGACTGCCGCCACATCTCCCTTGGTCAACTCTTGCTCAACGCTCTCTATATCGTTGAGGTCAAGGAAAGTGACCTGGTGACAAGTGTTAAATGGTGCTTGTATCTTCGGATTATCGGTCACTGCTACTGCTCCGCTGGTGCGTCCGTGGAAACTGCGTCGGAAGGCGATGGCGCGGCTTTTGCCTGTATGGAAAGATGCCAGTTTGAGTGCATTCTCATTGCTCTCTGCGCCGGAGTTATCGAGGAAAAGGCTATAGTCCTCGTATCCGCACAACTTGCCCAAACGCTCTGCTAACTGTTCTTGAAGCGGGTTTTGCACCGAATTGGAGTAGAAGCCAATTTTATTGAGTTGCTGAGTGAGCGTATCCACATAATGTGGGTGAGAATGTCCTATGCTGATGACGGCATGACCGCCGTAGAGGTCAAGGTATTCCTGGCCGTTATCGTCCCATATGGTACATCCTTGCGCTTTGACAGGTGTGATGTCAAAGAGGGAATAAACATCAAATAGTTTCATTGTTAGAATGCTAATGCTTTGAGCTGTAGGCCAGTTTTTTCGTCTAAACCAAACAGTAGATTCATATTCTGTATTGCTTGTCCGCTTGCTCCTTTGAGGAGGTTGTCTATGACGGAAGTGACGAGCAGTTTACCTTCGTGTACCTCGGTATGCAGCACGCATTTATTGGTGTTGACCACCTCTTTGAGGTTCACTTCTCTCTCGCTCACATGGGTGAACGCTGCGTCTTGGTAGTATGCGCTGTATAGGGCGTGCGCTTCTTCGGCAGTGCCGTCAAAAGGCATGGTGACAGCAGCGAAGATACCGCGTGAGAAGTCGCCGCGCATAGGTACGAAATCCACTTGCATGCCTGTGTTACGACCTATCTCGATGAGGTGCTGGTGCGTGAACGCCTTATAAACGGATATATTATCATTACGCCATGCGAAATGGGTGGTGGCAGTGGGTTTCTGTCCTGCGCCAGTCGCACCCGTGATAGCTGTCACATTGGCTTGCTCTGTCTTGCCCATCATAGGCAGGAGTGCCAATTGGATACATGTGGCAAAGCAACCCGGGTTAGCGACCTTAGTGGCTTGTGTGATTTTCTCGCGTTGGAGTTCTGGCAAACCATATACATATCCGTCATGCTCATCGCGGTAGTCTTGCGCGAGGTCGATGATCTTCAGCCCTGCAGGACACTCGTTCTCCGCCCAGAAAGCACTACTCTTGCCGTGGCCAGAACAAAGGAAGAGCACATCGATGGCATTGAGGTCGTAGGTGTCAGAGAAGCATTGGTCTGTATCACCTATTAGTCCTTCGTGCACGGCGTGAAAAGGTTTGCCTGCATTGCTGGTGGAGTGTGCGAAGGTTATTTGTGCGTGTGGGTGGTGTACCAAAAGGCGAATCAGCTCGCCTGCGGTATAACCCGCAGCCCCTATTATTCCTACTTTAATCATAATGTCTCGTCGTCGTGGTTAGCGTAGTACACGCGTAATGGGGTGGATAATACTTTGATAAATCCTTTGGCTTCCTCGGATGTCCAACCTTTCTGCATCTCGCCGTATTCGCCCAACTTAGTCTTCACGAGGTCATTGGTTGAATCAACGCCTACTGTCTCGTACATGTATGGGCGGAGGTGCATGGTTACTTTACCGCTCACATTGCGTTGGCTGGATTCGAGCATGGCTTCTATATCGCGCATGACGGGTTCCATGTACTGGCTCTCGTGCAGGAACATGCCATACCAGTTAGCTACTTGGTCTTTCCAGTATTGTTGCCATTTGGAGAGGGTGAATTTCTCAAGGAACTTATGTGCTGCGATGATGAGCATAGGTGCTGCGGCTTCGAAACCGACGCGACCCTTGATACCGATGATAGTGTCGCCCACATGCATGTCGCGACCAATACCGTATGGTGCGGCGATGGCCTCCACGGCTTGGATTGCCTTCACGCCATCTTCGTAACGCTCGCCATTCACGCCTACCAGCACACCGTGCTCAAACTCCAAGCAGATATCTTCTTCGCCGTTTTTGGTTACTTGCTTGAGGTAAGCGGTCTCAGGTAATCCTTGCTTGCTATCGAGTATCTCTCCGCCGCATATACTGGTGCCCCATAGACCCACATTGTAGGAGTATTTGAGTTTCTCGAAATCTGCTTCGAAACCATGCGCATTGAGGTAGTCTATCTCCTCTTGGCGCGTGAGTGCTTTATCGCGTGTGAGGGTGATGATCTCCATACCGGGAGCAGCAACGAGAAAAGTCATGTCAAATCGCACTTGATCATTACCGGCGCCTGTGCTGCCATGCGCAATGGCGTCAGCCTCCACTTCGCGGGCATAACGAGCAATAGCGAGGGCTTGGAATATACGCTCTGAACTGACAGAGATAGGGTAGGTGCCGTTACGAAGCACATTGCCATAGACCATATACTTAATACTCTTCTCGTAGTACTCTTGCTCTACATCTAAGGTGGCATAGGTGGTAGCACCTAACTTATAGGCGTTCTCCTCGTTCTGACGCAACTGCTCTGCACTGAAACCGCCGGTATTAGCGCATACGGCATGCACCTCGTAGCCCAATTCTTTGGCAAGATACATCACGGTGTAAGAGGTGTCCAAACCACCACTATAAGCTACCACTACGCGTTTCTTGTGTGGTGGCTCAAAGAGGAGACCTGTGCATAAGCAACGCTTGAAATTATTACGGCAGAGCACATCGTAGTTGACGCAACTCTCGCATCCTTTCCAGAACTTAGGGTCTGTGGTGAGGTCTTGGAAAGTGACAGGTTTGAAACCCAATTCGGTATTCATCTTCATCACGGCTGCGCCTGTGGTGAGGGAGAAAATCTTTGCGTTAGGGAACATCTCCTGGGATAGTTCCACGATACGCTTTTTAATTTGCTTAGCCAAACCCATTTGGCGGTATTCGGGTTTGACGATGAGTCCTGAGTTGGCTACGAAATGTCCATGGTCCCAACACTCTATATAACTAAAGCCAGCGAATTTGTCTCCGTTCATAGCGATGACGGCTTTTCCTTCACGCATTTTTTGTGCTACATACTCAGGGTTACGCTTGGCGATACCCGTACCACGGTCTTTAGCGGCTTCTTCGATGGTTTGCAGGATTTCTGCTACATAAGGTATATGCTTTTCGGCAGCAACCTCAATAGAAAATTCAATCATTGTACCTATATAAGAATTTAAAATTATCAGACTAATATACCATTGGTATATGAAAAATCGCGCAAAGGTAGTAAAAATATTGCAAATATGCAAATTTTTTGTAGAAAGTGTAAAGTGAAGTGAATATTTTGGACAATGTAGGGTGTATAGTGTAAGGTGTAGGGTGTAGTTTGATTTTGAAAAAAATAAAGAAAACAAAATAAAAATATAAAAAACATTTTTTATAGCGTAATCAAAAACGACGAGCCCACCACCGCTATGCTTTCAGCCCACGCGGCTTCGAGCGTAAACAACTAATCCGCATTTTATGCGAGCATAAATGCGCCTTAATTTTTACTCTCGTCGCAGACGATTT
>JAZNGV010000007.1:0-3280 GCA_045576595.1 Paludibacteraceae bacterium
TCCAACGGCTAAGACGAGTTCGTCTATATGATAGGTAATATATCTGCTATGTTGATTATCATATACCAATATGTATAATATATCGTCAATGCTGAATGACATATCTACATATTCTAATGTCGTATTGCCTAAGCCCTGCCAGCCATCGTTTTTGCTATTGCCATGGGCATAGTGCTGTAGGTCTTTCTCTTTATCGCCTACTACATCCGCATCTCTCACTTTCTCAAAGAGCCAACGGTTGCAGTTGCCTTCAATACCCAACATATAGATATGTCCCGGTGTCAAAGAACCTGATTTCTTTTCTACCCATCCTTTGCCTGTTTTAGAACGCAGTTCACTATCGTACTCTAAAATCATAAAGTCCACACCTGGCTGATGCGATTTATTTCCATACTTGCGTGTAATACCATTTTCTATATCCACTTCAAACGGCACAGCGAATGCGTACCATTTGTCTGGTGAGGCAGTTTGACCGAATGGGTTGAGCACATACTCCATGACTACGCGGGTGTTCTCCAGTTCGTCATAGTTTCCTCCAAATCCTGGGTGTACTTGACCGGACTCTGTACCGATAGTAACGATGGTGATGACACCAATACGGACATCCGTTATATCTATTGTTATCTCCCCATCTGGTTGTACTTCGACATACGGAATAGTGTCTTGTCCTTCTGGAATGATATCCGATATACCAGTAGAGTCTGCTACAATGATTGTGTCTTGCTCTATGACTATTTGCTCGAACAATGCTTTTAGGATAGTATCTTGCGTGAGGATGAGTGAGCGGGGGTTATCGGTATTACCATCTGACCATTGGGTGAACTGGTAGTTCTGCTCAGGAATAGCTTCGACAAGTATACTCTCGCCATATGGATAAGTGCCATTCAGTATAATATTGTTATTCATACCATATACCAACACACTATAAGTGCGGAGCGCAGATGTATAAGTAGCGGTATAAGTGGCATCTTCTGTAGTTGCAACCACCTCTGGTGACCAGCCTGCAAAAGTATAGGTGTATTCATCTGTAGATGGTTTTGCAGGGAGGGTACTGTCGTAACTTGGCATGGTGCCGTAAGCCACATTAGTATCTAATTCGAGCACTAATGAGTCATAATTCAGCCAAGTGACTGTATAAGCATTAAGGACTTCATCAAAGACTGCGATGTAAGTAGTATTGCCTGTAACGGACTCAACTACGGGTGACCAGCCTGCAAAAGTATAGGTATATTCAGTTGTAGATGGTTTTGCAGGGACTGCACTATCGTAACTTGGCATGGTGCCGTAAGCTACATTAGTATCTAATTCGAGCACTAATGAGTCATAATTCAGCCAAGTGACTGTATAAGTGCACAACTAAAACTCAGCCTTGAGAGTAGTATCTTGCGTGAGGATGAGTGAGCGGGGGTTGTCGGTGTTGCCGTCTGACCATTGGGCAAACCGATAGCCTTCTGCTGCGTCTGCGCGGAAGATGAGGGGTTCTACACAAGTGGTCGGTTCTTGCGTGATAGTAACAGAGCCCAATGTGCTATCAGAAGTCAAGACAGAATAGGTGTAAGGTAATTTCTCTATCACACGAGACTCGTCTATTGTGTTGTTCTCATTTAATGCTGTTAAATACGCTTCTTTTGTGTCACAAGGGACATATAATAGGCAGTTGTTGGTATTAGAAAATACATTTTCTCCTATAGTTGGCGGTGTAATTGCTTCGAATGTAATTGAGGTTAAAGAAGAGCAATTATAGAAAGCATAATATTCAATACTTGTCACGCTGTTAGGGATAGTGACGGAAGTTAAAGAAGAGCATGCTTCAAAAGCCCGACTTCCAATGCTTGTCACGCTGTTAGGGATAGTCACAGAAGTCAAAGAAGAGCAATAAGAGAAAGCTTGATTTCCAATACTTGTCACGCTATCACCAATAGTCACAGAGGTTAAAGAAGAGCAATTATAGAAAGCACTACTTTCAATACTTGTCACGCTATTAGGGATAGTGACAGAGGTTAAAGAAGAGCAACCATGGAAAGCACTACTTCCAATGCTTGTCACGCTATTAGGGATAGTATATGCACCCTGTTTGCCTCCTGGATATGCAACAAGCGTTGTTTTGTCTTTATTAAATAACACACCATCTACCGAACTATAATTAGGATTATTAGAATCTACATTTATAGAGGTTAAAGATGAGCAATAAGAGAAAGCACTATTTCCAATGCTTGTCACGCTATTAGGAATAGTCACAGAGGTTAAAGAAGAGCAATCTTTGAAAGCACTACTTCCAATACTTGTCACGCTATTACCAATAGTCACAGAAGTTAAAGAGGAGCAACCATAGAAAGCAATATTTCCAATACTTGTCACGCTATTAGGAATAGTCACAGAGGTTAAAGAAGAGCATTCCCGGAAAGCACTCTTTCCAATGCTTGTCACGCTATTACCAATAGTGACAGAGGCTAAAGAAGAGCAACGAGAGAAAGCAAAATCTCCAATACTTGTCACGCTATTAGGAATAGTGACAGAGGTTAAAGAAGAGCAACCATAGAAAGCATAATTTCCAATACTTGTCACGCTATTAGGGATAGTCACAGAGGTTAAAGATGAGCATTCATAGAAAGCACTCTCTCCAATACTTGTCACGCTATTACCAATAGTGACAGAGGCTAAAGAATAGCATTCCCGGAAAGCACTCTTTCCAATGCTTGTCACGCTATTACCAATAGTGACAGAGGCTAAAGAAGAGCAACGAGAGAAAGCAAAATCTCCAATACTTGTCACGCTATTAGGAATAGTCACAGAGGTTAAAGAGGAGCAACCATAGAAAGCATAATTTCCAATACTTGTCACGCTATTAGGAATAGTCACAGAGGTTAGAGATTTGCAATAATAGAAAGCAAACTCTCCAATGCTTGTCACGCTGTTAGGGATAGTCACAGAGGCTAAAGAACAATTCCTGAAAGCATACTTTCCAATACTTGTCACGCTATTAGGGATAATCACAGAGGTTAAAGAAGAGCAATTAGAGAAAGCATAATCTCCAATACTTGTCACGCTATCATTGATGATTACTGATTTGATAACTTTGTTATAGTCGTACCAAGGAGCACTTGAACCAAATGGATAATCTGCCATCGCACCGGTACCACTGATGGTGAGGACGCTGTCGCAAGAGAGTTCCCAAGTGAGGTTAGTACTATCTGCGCCGCAGTAACCAGAAGCAATAAGGCATTGAGCGAGTTCAAACTCAGCCTTGAGAGTAGTATCTTGTGTAAGAACGAGTGAGCGT
>JAZNGV010000008.1:0-32832 GCA_045576595.1 Paludibacteraceae bacterium
TGCCTCAAAGGCATAATAGCTAATCGCTCTTATGGACACCCGTCCCTACCTGCCTGCCTATAAATATATTTATCGTTAGTCCGTTAGGGACGGTTCTCCACATCCGTAGGATGTAAATGCCTTTGCGACAGCAAAAATATAAAAAACATATTCTGGGTTCTCACAAAAACGCGTTCGTTTTACTCACTTACAAAAACGCGTTCACTTTGTTCACTTCAAAAACGGCAATGCTGCTATATTCCTCACTATGCTGTCCATCGGCGATAAACATAGATAAAATTCACATTATCGAGTCTATTAGATCACACACACATCTCACAAAAACGGTTTCTCTAATCGCCAATATATTAATCGTTAGTATTCAATAAAAAAAGCCGCCTGGTAAAGGCGGCTTGGAGGCCGGTAGCGGAGTCAAACCGCTCTAAACGGTTTTGCAGACCGCTGACTAAGTCGCTCATCCAACCGGCCCTTTCGCGTTCGGCAATTAGTCGCAATGGTCCATACCACTCTGCTAAATGGACGGGCTCCTAATGCCTCCGCTCTTAACTCGGACTATCGCTACGCTAGCAGTCCTCGTTAGAGTCCTTTTGCTGCGCTAGTAGTCTTCGTTAGTAGTTCTTTTGCTGGTTGTCCCTAATGGGTTAATCACAAAAGCGAGTGCAAAGGTACAACATTTTTTTTGAATGTGCAAATAATTTATAAAAAAAAAGCAAAATAGGTGTTTTTTAGTTGCTTCAAAATATGCTTCGTTGCCAAAAAATGCTTGTTTGCTTGTGTATGTGCAAAAAATATAGTAAATTTGTACCCGATTTTAGTATGCGTGAGTGCGCGCATGCGCAAAGGTATGCCGAGAATAGATGAAACGCGTTCTATACATATTAGGTGCTGTGATTATTGGTATATTGCTAATAATAAGCCTTTTATTTGTGGTAGTCACCAGTGATAAGGTGGGTACTGCTCTTGCTCAGCGTGTGGTAGAGGAGGTCTCTCGTACGCTGGGTTCGCACGCGCATATAGGTGGTGTTGAGTATCGTTTTCCTGCTCGTTTATCGTTGCGTGACATCTATATAGAGGACCAACAGAGAGATACATTGCTTTACCTTGACGAAGTATATGCGCATTTTAATCCGTTGGCATTGTTGCGTCATGACGAGATACGTTTCTCTCATGCGCAAGCGCGTGGTGGTCGGGCTAAGGTTTATCAGATAGATACAACGGAAGTATGGAACTATCAGTTCGTATTGGACGCTCTGCAAACGGATGATTCAGAGACGAGTACGCCATTACGCAAGTCTATTTCTGTGCGTGATATACAATTGCGTGATTTGCAGTTGAGGTATCAGTTGTATGAGTTGTCATTGCGTGAGGCGGATATAGATATTCGTCATTTCTCGCCGGATTCGATAGATGCGTGTGTGGAGCAGTTGGCTATGGATATGTATTCCGCTGCAAATAGTGGTGTGCGTATGGAGTTATTGGACTTTCAGGCGCATGTTCGCATGTCTGACAGTACGCTGGTGGTGCCTACGCTGTATGCGCGTATGCCTAGTTCATATATAGAGATAAGTGGTGCTCATTATGACCGCCGTGACACTTCTTTTGTGTTACCGCTCAAGCAAATAGAAGTTCTTCCTGCTGATTTTGCATTATTGGTTCCTCCATGTGAGCGATTGAAAAAAGTACTCACTATTCATGGTTCTATTAGCGGCAGGGAGGAAGATATCCGTTGGGATGATTTGGTGGTGAGTTATGATGGTAGGCGTATCATCAATGGTGCTATCCGAATGCAGGATATGCGTACCAACCCATATTTGAGAGCCTCACTCGATGAATTGCATGTCAATATGGGTCGTTTGCAAGATGTGCTTTCGCAGATAAACGCTCAGCCAGTATTATTGCCGAAAGAGGTGTTGCATTTAGGTGATGTTCGCTATTCGGGTATAGCTGCCGGTTATATTCATGACTTGCATTTGGATGGTGCTTTCAGTACTAATGTGGGTGCGGTGACCACTAATGCTACATTACAGAGTGATAGTGCTTTTGAACATTTGAAGTATGATGTGCAGGTAGAAGCGCAGCAGATAAAATTAGGTAAACTGATAGACCAACCTATGTTGGGTTCAGCCACATTAACATTGCGTACTGAAGGAGAATGGGAGAAAGCTAATTTGCGAGGAGGTGTGTCTCTTGCTGTGCAGCAACTTACTTATAACGGATATACCTATCAGGATTTATCTATTGAAGGAACTTATGCTCCTCATTTATACGACGCTCACTTGCGTGTGGAGGATGCATGTTTGGATATGTCGCTGGACGGCATGGTTACATTGCAAGATAGCCCTATGGTGGTTATGGATATGCAGTGCCGCCAGTTTGATACCTATCCATTATTACAGGAAGATAAGCGAGATGCGCGTATTCGCACGCATTTCAATGCAAAGGCTGCAATAACAGGTTTAGAAGTGGAAGATATAAAAGGGCATGTGACGATTGATTCTTTCTTCTTGGCAACAGAGTTAGACTCTATTCTGATGCGCCAGTTGCAATTATATTCCAGCACCAATGCGCAACAGAAATCTATCACGCTGCGCAGTGATTATCTCAATGCGCAAGTGGATGGTTCTTTCCGCTATTCAGATATTATTCCAGCGTGTCAGTCTTTGATACATCATTATCTGCCATCGGCTATACCTGCGCCTCGTTCCTCTTGGGAAGATGTGTCGCTTACTATGTATGCAGAGGGTGAGCGTTTGGGTGCGGTGCAGCGTTTATATAATGCACCTTTTGCAACGAGTGACCATCCTCGTTTGGATGCTACTCTTCGAATGGACGCTACGAGTACACCTCAGGTTGATGCACGATTATTGTGTCCGGGGGCTCGATGGAATGACACTCCTATGAAGAATCTATTGGTTACATTAAGCAGTACGAGTGCTGAGCCGATAGAGAAAGATGCTTTGACGCTCGTCTTATCTGCGGAGACACCTCGTACGCTAACGACGCTCACGGCGCATGCCTACCATGATACGATAGCGACGCAGATAGCAGTAGATACTTTCATGCACACCCATCCGTCTTTGCCAGAGGGTTGGCGGCAGATGGACCCCAAAGAGTTGCGTAACACATTGCTGCGCACTATGTCGTGGAATGATACCCGCTTGACTTTACTGGCTGCTCAGCGTGCGGGTACTTATGGCGGCGAGGTGAAAGCGATCACACATTTCTCGACGCGTGAAGAGCGGCCGCTGGTTAATATACATATCGTGCCAGATACGCTTATCTTGCGTGACTCAATATATACATTGGGTGAGAGCCATATTACCTATTGTGCAGCCGATACATCGATAAGAATAGATGGATTCAGTTTTAAGGGTAATGGACAGTTTATAGAGGCAAATGGTATTGCATCAACGAAGCATACGGATAGTTTGTTTGTTAGTTTGCAGAAGATAGATGCGAGTTATGTTGTTCCCTTCGTATTGCCAGAACAAACTATTATGTTCAATGGTTTGCTGACAGGTACTGCGAGTATAGGAGGTGCTTTTAGGCAGCCAGCTATCAATGCGGATATACATATAGACGGAATGGGACTGAATGATTGTTATTTCGGTGAAGCAGAGGTGGATTTGCATATCTATCCTGAGCGTAAATTGCCTCATGTCACTTTACCTCCTCAGTTGCAGTTCCATGCGGATGTGAATAGGCCTACTCGCCGTGTGGTGGGTTTAGATGGAGAAGCCTTTTTCGATGGCACGGGTAGGTGGAAATTAGATATGGAGACGGATTCTGTTCCGCTCGATTTTATTAACCATTGGACATCCAGTGTGCTTCATGACTTGAATGGTTATGGTACAGGAAAAGTAGTGGTAGGAGGCGAAATAGGCAGTGTATATGTGCTGGTGAATGCTGCGGCTCAGGATGCTTCTTTCGTCCTTCCATGGACGAGTACTCGTTATTATATTGATAATGACACGATCGTATTGGATACGACGATGATTCGTTTTCCTGAGGTGCATGCAAGGGATGCAGAGGGACATATGGTGTTAGTGAATGGTGGTATTCGTCATAAGCAGTTCCGTGATTTTGTATTAGATTTACATGTGGATGCATACAATGCCTTGGTATTTAATGCCAATAAGCAAGGCGAGATGTTGCAAGGCAAAGTGTATGCCAATGGTCGTGTGGATGTGACAGGACACGAGAGCGATATACTTGTGTCAGCTGATGCGGTTACTACGGGTAAGTCGCAGTTTAGACTTAGTGTAGATAATGTGTCGTCGGCTTATTCGGCTAATTTTGTGCATTTCAAGCCGCCAGTTGACACAATGCGTACAGGTCAAGAGGAGACGGATGAGTATGATAATTTAGATATCCGCACTACAGAGCAAAAGGCAGTCACCAACAGTACGCGTGCGCAACGATGCTTGCTTACACTCAATATAGAAGTTAATCCGCAGTTATTATTCCAATTAGTGATAGGTGAGCGGAATGGTGACATGATACAAGCGCATGGCACGGGTGCGCTCAAGCTAACATATGACACGCAGACGGGCGATGTGCGCTTATTGGGTACATACGATATAGAGCAAGGTACACTATCTTATACTGTCGCCAATGTGATAAAGAAAGAGTTTACGATAGGTGAGGGTTCTACTATCGTCTTCTCAGGTGACCCTAACAACCCACAATTAGATGTGACCGCTAAGTACCGTGTAACAGCAAGTCTTAAGGACCTTTTTGGTGAAGAAGTGGACCAACTGGCGACCACCAGGACGAGTATTCCTGTATTCACCTGCTTGCATATGAAAGATGCGCTAAGTAATCCAACGCTCTCTTTCTCACTGGAGTTTCCTACCAGTGATCAAGCGATACAGCAGCAAGTGCAGCAAGTAATCAATACGGACGAGATGCTTATGCGACAAGTTATTTATCTGCTTGTATTTGGCCGATTCTTTACGCCCGATTATGTGACGCAATCGCAGTACACGACGCTTAATTCTACCTATTCATTATTGTCTTCTACAGTGACGAGCCAAATCAACGCATGGTTATCTAAGCTGACAGATGTGCTCACATTAGGTGTCGCAATCCGAACGGATGGAGAAGGCGCTAATGCCAGTCAAGAATACGAGGCACAATTCCAATTACAGCCAATAGACAGGGTGGTTATCAATGGTAATGTGGGGTATCGTTATAATGATATATCTAATCAACCTTTCTTTGGAGATTTAGATGTAGAGGTGATGTTGACTGAAGATGGTCAGTTCCGCCTCAAAGGTTATACCCATACGGTGGATAAGTATTCGCTTCGCGAAGCATCTACTATACAAGGTGTGGGATTTGTCTGGAAGAAAGATTTTAACTGGCCGAGTAAGAAGCGGAAAGAGGAGAAAGGGAAGTTGAAAGTGGAAAGTCAAGAGTTGAAAGTGGAAAGTCAAGAGTTGAAAGTGGAAGGTCAAGAGTTGAAAGTGGAAACTAAAAAATAAAAGATATGAATAAAAGACCAACAATCATTGATTTTGTAGAACACTACACGCGCGTGTTCAACAATCATGTATTTCTGCGAGAGAAAGTAAACGATGAATGGACTGAGACAAGTTTTGAACAGACGCGAGAGATGGCGCATCGTATAGGTGCCGGACTTATGGCGTTGGGTTTGGAGAAAGGCGACAGAGTAGCGTTGCTCAGTCAGGGACGCAACCTGTGGGTGACGGGCGAATTGGGTATCTTGTATGCGGGTGGCGTGAATGTGCCACTCAGTATCAAGTTGACCGAGGCAGGCGACCTACTATTCCGCATTCAGCACTCAGATGCCAAATATGTCATAGCTTCTGAGCAACAGTTGGCGAAGATACGGAATATATTACCAGAGTGCCCTAATGTACAGAAAGTGATTGTACTTGACCCATTAGATCACTACGAAGAGCGTGAGGTGGGAATTGATGAGGTGATTACGAAGGGCGATGCGTTGCTTGCTACTGATCAAGCATCCTTTGTGCAGCGTTATCAGAGTGTTCAGCCTGATGATTATGCGAATATCAGTTATACCAGTGGTACGACAGCAGACCCCAAGGGTATATTACTCACGCATCGTAATTACACCGCTAATGTGGAGCAAGCACGCTCTATCATCGCATGCGATGTGGACGATGTGATGCTTATCATATTACCATTGGATCACTGCTTTGCCCATGTGGCTGGTTTCTATACGATGATGTCGTATGGAGGTAGTATAGCAACTGTGCCAGTCGGTAAGACTGCTTTGGCTACGCTGAAGAATATACCTATTTCTATTAAAGAGGTAAGACCACATATCATGCTTTCTGTTCCTGCTCTGGCGCGTAATTTCAAGAAAAATATCGAGACGGCCATCAAAGCCAAAGGAAAGACAGTAGAAAAACTATACACTTTCGCACTCAATAATGCGATTGCTTATAACCGTGAGTATTGGAATAGAGGCGGATGGCAAAACGCATGGCGCTATCCGCTCATCAAACTATTTGATAAACTCATCTTCAGTGCCGTAAGACAGAATTTCGGTGGCCGCATGAAGTTCTTTGTAGGAGGTGGTGCATTGCTTGATATAGCTTTGCAACGCTATTTCTGTGCGGTGGGAATGCCTATGTTCCAAGGGTATGGACTGAGTGAGGCTACACCTATTATATGTGCCAACTCAACGGGACATGCTATTTTTGGTTCCAGTGGTCGCATTGTATCTCCTCTCGAACTGAAGATATGCGATGCAGATGGAAATGTAGTGCCCGATGGAGAACGCGGTGAGATCGTTATCAAGGGAGAGAATGTGATGGCTGGTTATTGGAAGAATCCTGAGAGTACTGCAGCAACGATTATAGATGGATGGTTACATACCGGAGATATGGGGTATGTGACATCTAAACATCCTGGTTATTTATGGGTGGTGGGACGATTCAAATCACTGCTCATTAGTGCGGATGGGGAGAAATATAGTCCTGAAGGATTTGAGGACTCGCTTACAGACGGTAGTAAGTATGTGGAACAATGTATATTGCATAATAACCAAGACCCATACACCATGTTACTGCTTGTTCCTAATAAGGATAATCTGCGCGAATGGGCAAAACAAGAAGGCTTTGACCCTACTACTATCGAAGGTAAAAAAGCGATGTTGGGTAAGATACAGAGTGAGATAGATGCATATAAGACAGGCGGAGTGCGCGGAGGTGTATTCCCGGAACAATGGTTGCCAAGTGCTATTGCGGTAGTAGGAGAGGCATGGACGGAACAGAACCATCTGGTTAACTCAACAATGAAGATAGTGCGTGGCAAGGTGGAGGACTATTTCCAAGATCGTATTGACTATGCCTATACGCCAGAAGGTAAAAACCTATTCAACGATAAAAATATTGAAGCTTTATGCTAATCAAAATCTATAGCGCTACGCCTGTTGGTATCAATGCAGTAATGGTTACGATAGAGGTACACTCTGTACCCGGATTTAACTTTACCTTGGTAGGGTTGCCTGATAATGCGGTGAAAGAGTCGCACGATCGTATAATGGCGGCACTCACGGTGAATGGATTTGAACTTCATCATCGTGATTATACCATTAATATGGCACCCGCAGATATTAAGAAAGAGGGTAGTGCTTTTGATTTGCCATTAGCCATTGGTATTTTGGCAGGAAGCGAACAGGTGAAGACGAAGCACTTGGGTAACTATATGATTATGGGTGAGTTATCATTGGATGGTTCGCTCCAACCTATTCGCGGTGCATTACCTATCGCATTGTGTGCGCGTGAAGCTGGGTTCAAAGGACTTATTCTTCCAGCAGCCAATGCTCCAGAGGCGGCTGTGGCAGATGGGCTGGAGGTGTATGGTGCGCATACATTATTGGATGTGGTGCGTTTTCTCAACGAAGAAGTCTCCATGGAACCTACTCGTGTAGATACGCAGGCACTCTTTGACCAGTTGGCATTCACTTCGGACGCAGATTTTGCAGATGTACGAGGTCAGTATAAAGTGCGTCGCGCCATAGAGGTGGCTGCGGCAGGAGGACATAACATGCTGATGGTTGGTGTGCCCGGTGCAGGAAAGTCGATGATTGCTAAGCGACTGCCGTCTATCTTGCCTCCGTTAACATTAGAAGAAGCATTAGAGACCACCAAAATACATTCTGTGGCGGGGTTGATGAATAAACGCAATGCTGAGAATGCTTCGCTCATTGTGCAGCGCCCTTTCCGTAGCCCGCACCATACGATAACAGATGTGGCTCTTGTGGGAGGTGGAACTAATCCTCACCCCGGAGAAATTTCATTGGCACATAATGGTGTGCTTTTCTTAGACGAGTTGCCTGAGTATAAGCGCTCTACATTAGAGGTTTTGCGTCAGCCGCTCGAAGATAGACATATTACTGTAGCACGCACGAAGACGACTGTTGACTACCCTGCTTCTTTCATGCTCGTGGCAGCGATGAACCCATGTCCATGTGGCCATTATGGAGAAAATAATCCTGCGCGTCCGTGTACCTGTACCCCTGCGCAGATACACCGCTATTTAGGAAAGATCAGTGGCCCGCTTTTGGATCGCATTGATATCCAATGTGAGATCGAAGCTGTGCCGTATGACCAGTTGCGCGATACGACGCCAGGCGAGTCTTCTGCTGTGATGCGCGAGAGAGTGCTCAAAGCGCGTGCTATTCAGTCGCAGCGCTTTGCGGGTAGTAAACTGGTACATTGCAATGCAATGATGAGTTCAAAGATGGTACGCCAATACTGCGTTTTAGACAATGAATGTGATAAATTGTTGGAATTGACAATGACTAAGTTGGGTCTTAGCGCGCGTGCGTACGATCGTATATTAAAGGTATCGCGCACGATAGCCGACCTTGACGGTAGCGAACAAATACAAAAGCAGCATTTGCTCGAAGCTATCTCCTATCGCTCATTAGATAGGAATACTTGGGCAGTGTGATATTCTAAATAAAGAGAATTGTGATGAAAATAGCTGTTTTTGCGTCGGGAACGGGTACTACTTTGCAAACGCTTATAGAGCAGCAAGCGCAGTATGGTTATCAAGTATCGCTTGTGGTGGCTAATCGTGCATGCATGGCGATGGAGCGGGCAGAGAAACATGGTATTCCTGTATTATTATCCAAGAACTGGGAAGAGATAGACCTGTCATTGCGTCAATACGATGTGAAAATGATTGTCTTGGCAGGTTTTTTGGCTATTATTCCTCAGTGGATTTGCGCTGCATGGGAGAAGCGTATTATTAATGTCCACCCCTCTTTATTGCCTAAGCATGGTGGTAAAGGAATGTATGGCATTCATGTGCAAGAGTCTGTATTGGCAAGCAAGGATACTATAGCCGGATGTACAGTGCACTATGTGAGCGAAGAAATAGATGGCGGCGCTATACTTGCGCAAGCAACGGTGCCTGTATTAGCGCATGATACACCAGAATTGCTCTCGTTGCGCGTGC
This sequence comes from Paludibacteraceae bacterium, assembly GCA_045576595.1. Lineage (GTDB taxonomy): Bacteria > Bacteroidota > Bacteroidia > Bacteroidales > Paludibacteraceae > Colicola. The sequence goes on from JAZNGV010000008.1 coordinate 9,463, forward strand.
AGCAACAAGAGAAGATTCTTCTGCCTAAAGTGATAGGAGAGTTAGCGAAGATTAGTGAATAAAGAGCAATTCTCTGTATTTAGGTAACGGCCATAATTGGTCGTCTATCACCATTTCTAAGTCATCCACATGTTGGCGTATTTCTTCCATCAATGGTACTACATAGTCATGGAAAGTGATCGCACGCTCGCGTTGATTATCTATATGGTTTGCGCGCGCGCGTTCCTTATTCATATTATTCACCTTGGCTGTAATGGCACTTGTGTGATTTTCAATGCTTCGGATGAGTAAAATGTCTTGTTCGTTGAGTTTTTCTGCCTCGTTTGCGCTAAATACTTGTTTCACTCCTTGTACATTCTGCAGCAAGATTGTTTGATAGCGTTTGGCAGCAGGAAGGATGTGATTGATAACTAAGTCGCCCAATACGCGTGATTCAATCTGCAGTTTCATGGAGTAGTTTTCCCATTTTACTTCGCAGCGAGAATGTAGTTCTGATTTGCTTAGTACACCTGTGGAAGTAAACATCTGTATGCTGCTTTTTCTAAGGTACTGGTCTATCATTAGAGGCACACTTGTTTCTGTGTCTAATCCGCGTTTTTTAGCTTCTTTTTCCCATTCGGCGCTGTATCCATTACCGTCAAAGCGTATGTCTTTACATTCTTTGAGGTATCGCTTGATAACAGAAAAGAGTGCGCGCTCTTTGGCTTCTCCTTTTTCAATGAGTGCATCCACTTCTTGGCGGAAGAGGTTTAATTGTTCTGCCACGGCTGCGTTGAGGGCTAGGATAGAAGCGCCGCAGTTGGCAGACGAACCTACTGCGCGGAATTCAAAACGATTACCTGTGAAGGCAAATGGTGAGGTACGGTTTCGGTCTGTGTTATCTAAGAGTATCTCGGGGATGTTGCCTACGCCTAATTTCATCTCTTTCTTGGCATTGATGATGATACCTTTATCCACATCTGTATGTTCAATCTTATCAAGCGCATCATTTATTTGTGAGCCTAAGAATACCGAGATGATGGCTGGAGGGGCTTCGTGTCCACCTAAGCGATGTGCGTTGGTAGCGGAGGCGATAGAAGCTTTGAGCAAACCATTATGACGATGAACAGCCATGAGTACATTGACAAGGAAGGTCACGAATTGTAAATTCTGGTATGGGTTTTTACCGGGGGTGACTAAGTTGACTCCTGTGTTTGTACCTAATGACCAATTGCAGTGTTTGCCGGAACCGTTGACACCACCAAAAGGTTTTTCGTGGAAGATAACTCGGAATTGATGGTGGTGTGCCACTTGATCCATAAGTGACATTAATAGTTGGTTGTGGTCGCTACCTAAATTGGCTTCTTCGTAGATAGGCGCTAACTCAAATTGGTTGGGTGCTACCTCGTTATGGCGTGTCTTAATAGGAATGCCCAATTTGAGCGACTCGTTCTCTAATTCCATCATGAATGCCAGTACTCGTTCAGGGATAGTGCCGAGGTAATGATCGTCCAACTGTTGGCTTTTGCTTGCATAATGTCCCATTAATGTTCTGCCTGTCATCATTAAATCGGGGCGTGCATTATATAGCGATTCATCCACCAAGAAGAACTCTTGTTCCCAACCTAAATAAGTATATACTCGCTTTACATTCTTGTCGAAATAGTTAGCAACGGCAACGGCAGCTTTGCCTACGGCGCTGATGGATCGGAGGAGCGGTGTTTTGTAATCTAATGCTTCACCCGTGTAGGCTACGAAGATGGTAGGGATACATAATCGGTCGCCTATGACGAAGGCTGGTGAGGAGGGGTCCCATGCGGAATAGCCTCTTGCTTCGAATGTATTGCGTATTCCACCATTAGGGAAAGAAGAGGCGTCAGGTTCTTGCTGGTATAATACAGAGCCTGAGAATTTCTCTATGGCTTTTCCGTCGGGGTCAAAATCAAAAAAAGCGTCATGTTTCTCTGCGGTGCCACCTGTGAGTGGTTGAAACCAGTGGGTGTAGTGTGTGGCTCCTTGCTCCATCGCCCATTTCTTCATGCCGATAGCTACGCTATTAGCTATGTCTCGACTCAATGTTTTTTCGTTATCCATTAAGTTGAATAACTCCTCTACTACATTACTCGCTATGTATTCTTTCATTTTCTCGCGCGTGAAAACATTCTGCGAGAAGATGACACTTCCTCTGTGAACAGGTGTTGTTTGTTTCGGTTGGTGCGACCATGATTCTTTGAGTGCTTCAAATCGGATGTTTGTCATAATTGTGAGTAAAAATACGCTATTTTTTGTTTTTAATCGGTTTGTTTTGTATTTTCGGCCGCAAAATTACTGCTTTTTTTGTGAATAACCAAATATTTTTGTGTATTTTGCGTATTTTTGCTAAAAAAATATATTAATTTTCTGTAAAGTCAAAAATACAATTCTTTTTTTATATACTTTTTTGTGTATTTACACTTGCATATATGAGAAAAAAGTTGTACCTTTGCACGCAAATTAAAATTTGCATCAAACATGGCGACAAAGCGTAACATAGTGCGTATTCCGGCTCTTGTGGACCTTCATGTCCACTTTCGCGAGCCGGGTTTTTCGTATAAAGAGACTATTTTTTCGGGTAGTCGTGCTGCGGCTTCGGCGGGTTATAGCGAAGTGTTTGCCATGCCAAATCTAAATCCTGTGCCTGATACGATAGAGCACTTGCAAGAGCAGTTAGATATAATAGAGCGAGACAGTGTCATAGGTGTGCATCCTTATGCGTCTATTACGGTAGGGCAAAAGGGTGCAGGTGAATTGATTGATTTTGATGTATTGGCGCCTTATGTGAAGGGTTTTTCTGATGATGGCCGCGGTGTGCAAAGCGAAGAACTTATGCGCGAGGCTATGAAGCGTTGTCGTGCTGTAGATCGTGTGATGGTAGCTCACTGCGAGGTGGAGGCTTTGCTTAATGGAGGCTATATTCATGCGGGCGAGTATGCCAAGAAGCATGGTCACCGTGGCATTGTGTCTGAGAGTGAGTGGAAAGAGATAGAACGCGACATCCGTCTGGTAGAAGAGACAGGGTGTCGTTTTCATATATGCCATATCTCTACCAAAGAGAGTGTGGCACTTATACGCGAAGCGAAGGCGAAAGGTTTGCCCATAACTTGTGAAACAGCACCACATTATTTGTTGTTGTCGGATAAGGATCTGCAGGAGGATGGTAAGTGGAAGATGAACCCACCTTTGCGTAGTGAGGAGGATCGTTTGGCGCTTATCGAAGGGATAAAAGATGGAACAATAGATTGTATCGCTACTGATCATGCCCCGCATAGTGAGGAGGAGAAAAGTCGTGGGTTGGAGAAGAGTGCCTTTGGTATTGTAGGAATAGAGACGGCTTTCCCATTGATGTACACCTATTTTGTAAAAACAGGAATAATCACTATGGAGCGATTAGTAGAATTGATGTCCACTAATCCATGTCGTATCATAGGAATAGATAATAGCGATTCGTATGCCACTTTTGATTTGGATTGCGAATATACGATTGATCCAAAGTTGTTTAAGTCCAAAGGAACATCCACTCCTTTTGAGGGATGGGTGGTATATGGCAAATGTATAGAGACGATTCGTAAAGGACAAAAAGTATTTTAAGATGAAGCAGTGCGTATTTACTATACTGACTAATAAACCGATTGCAGCCAATGTGTGGTGTATGCAGTTAGCAGGGGATACGGATGGCATTTTTCCTGGTCAGTTTGTTAATATCCGTGTAGAAGGGCAGTTTTTGCGTCGTCCTATCTCTGTATGCGATGCGCAGGATGGTCAGTTGACTATTGTGTATAAGATAGTAGGTGTAGGTACAAAGGCGATGAGCGAATGGGTGGTAGGAGAAATAGTGGATGTGCTGACGGGCTTGGGTAGCGGATATGACCTTTGTAAAGCAGGCGATAATCCATTGCTAATAGGCGGGGGTGTAGGTGTTCCGCCGATGTATATGCTTGCGCGCCGATTGCGTGAGCAAGGAAAGGCGGTGCGTGTCGTGCTTGGGTTTAATAGCAAAGAGGAAGTATTTTATGAGGAGGAGTTCCGTGCTTTAGGTTGTGATGTTATAGTGACTACTGTGGATGGCAGTTATGGTGTGAAAGGGTTTGTGACGAATGCTTTTGATGGCAAACAGTCGTTTTATTATACCTGTGGTCCGCTGCCGATGATTAAAGCAGTGTTGAATGCGTTAGGAACGGAGGGAGAGGTGAGTATGGAAGAGCGAATGGGTTGTGGTTTTGGTGCATGTATGGGATGTACGATACAGACAACCAAAGGACCTAAACGCGTCTGCAAAGAAGGGCCAGTTTTTGCAGCAAACGAATTAATGATAGAATGATGATAGAATGAATAGATTAGAAGTAATATTATCAGGTAAAGTGCTTGCCAATCCTATCATTCCCGCTTCGGGTACTTTTGGTTTTGGCGATGAGTTTGCTGAGTTATACGATATTAACTGCCTCGGTGGTATCTCTTTTAAAGGCACTACTCGTGAGGCTCGCTACGGCAACCCCTTACCTCGTATCGCTGAGTGCGGCAACTATGGTATGATTAATGCTGTGGGACTCCAAAACCCTGGAGTAGAACATGTGATTGCCCACGAATTGCCTCGCCTCAAGAGTCACTACAATGGTTGCGTCGTGGCGAATGTCAGCGGTTTCTCCGTGCAGGATTATGTAGAGACATGTGCATTATTAGATAAGGAAAATATAGATATATTAGAGGTGAATATCTCTTGCCCGAATGTCCATAACGGCGGTATGGCATTTGGTACCAGCCCTGAGGCAGCTGCAGAGGTGACGAAGGCGGTTAAGGCGGTGACAACTAAGCCAGTATATATGAAATTATCGCCTAATGTGACGGATATTGTGGGGATAGCTCAAGCTTGTGAAGCGGCGGGTGCGGATGGTTTATGCCTCATCAATACCGTTTTAGGTATGCGTATAGATATTCGTCGTCGCCGTCCTGTGATTGCGAATCGTTATGGCGGTTATTCAGGACCTGGTATCTTCCCATTAGCATTGCGCATGGTGAACCAAGTGGCGCGTGCAACCTCATTGCCTATTATTGGTTGTGGTGGCGTAAGCAGCGCAGAGGATGTGATTGAGATGATGATGGCAGGCGCGACAGCCGTAGAGATAGGAGCAGCCAACCTTACCAACCCAATGGTGGCGAAAGAAATTATCGACCGTCTACCAGTACTTATGGATGAACTGAAAATAGACAAACTAACAGATATAATTGGAATAGTAAATCATGAATAAAGATGTGATCATTGCTTGCGATTTCGCTTCAGCAGAAGAGACCTATCGCTTCCTTGACAAGATGGGTGAGGTAAAGCCTTATGTAAAGATTGGTATGGAGTTGTACTATGCAGAAGGTCCTGCTATCGTGCGCGAACTCAAACGCCGTGGGCATAAGATCTTTTTGGACCTCAAATTACACGACATACCTAATACCGTCAAGAAAGCCATGTCTGTGCTCTCTCGCCTCGATGTGGATATGTGTAATCTGCACGCTGCAGGTACGATAGAGATGATGAAAGCGGCAGTGGAGGGATTGACTCGTGAAGATGGTTCTCGTCCTATTCTCTTGGCAGTTACTCAACTCACCTCTACCAGCGAAGAGCGTATGCACAACGACCTCCTTATCCAAGGTAATATTGGTGATGTTGTGGTTCATTATGCCAAGAACGCACAAGTAGCTGGTCTGGATGGCGTGGTTTGCTCTCCACTCGAAGCAGGTATGGTGAAAGAGGCATGCGGCAATGACTTCTACACCGTTACTCCTGGTATCCGCTTTGCGGACGGCGTAGTAGGCGACCAAGTGCGCATCACTACTCCAGCCAAAGCGCGCGAAATTGGCTCTGATTTTATCGTTGTAGGTCGTCCAATCACCGCTGCCGAAGATCCAGTAGCAGCCTACCAACGCTGCGTAGCAGAGTTTTGCGAGGAATAATTAAAAATTAAATTCATAATTCAAAAGTATATGAAACAACTTATCGCTGAAGATTTGCTTAAGATAAAAGCAGTTTTTCTTCGTCCTAATGAGCCTTTTACATGGGCGAGTGGAATTAAGAGTCCTATCTATTGCGACAATCGTCTTACTCTGAGTGATATTCAAGTGCGTAATGATGTAGAGAATGGTCTCGCTCAATTGATAAAAGAACACTATCCTCAAGCCGAGGTGTTGATGGGTACCTCTACAGCTGGTATTGCTCACGCAGCTATCACTGCTACTATTCTCAATCTCCCTATGGGATATGTGCGTAGCGGTGCTAAGGATCATGGTCGCGGTAATCAGATAGAAGGCAAACTCCTTCCAGGACAGAAAGTGGTGGTAGTAGAGGATTTGATTTCTACTGCAGGCAGTTGTATAGAGGTGGTGAATGTACTTCGCGAGGCGGGCGCTGAGGTGTTAGGCGTGGTAAGTATTTTTACTTATGGAATGCAGAAAGGTCTTGACCGTTTAGCTGCGGCTGAGGTGAAGAATATCAGTTTGTGCGATTTGGATACCTTGGTAGAAGTAGCAGCAGAGAAGGATTATATCGCTGCTGAAGATAAAGAACGATTGATACAATTCCGTAACAACCCTTCCGATGAGAGTTGGATGAAATAACGATACGACATGAGACACTTAATAGACCCTACGGATTTGACCACGAATGAAGTGGATGTGATCATCAATCGCGCATTGGATATCATCCATAATAAGGAGATGTATGCAGAGGCTTGTCATGGCAAAAAACTCGCTACGCTCTTTTATGAACCCAGTACGCGCACTCGCCTCAGTTTTACTGCTGCAATGATGGAATTAGGTGGTAATGTATTGGGCTTTTCTGATGCGAAAAGTAGCAGCGTTAGTAAAGGAGAGTCGGTGGCAGATACTGTACGAGTAGTCAGTTCGTTTGCAGATATTGTTGCTATGCGTCATTACAAAGAGGGAGCACCACGCGTGGCGTCTGAATATAGTACTATCCCTATTATCAATGCAGGGGACGGAGGTCATTCACATCCAACACAGACACTGACTGACTTGCTGACCATTCGCAGAGAGTTAGGGCATTTTGATCACCTTACTATTGGTCTTTGTGGCGACCTTAAATACGGTAGAACAGTTCACTCACTTATCAAAGCGATGAAACGATACGAGGGAGTGCAGTTTGTGCTAATATCTCCATCTGAGTTGCGACTACCGGATTATATGAAGCATGAGTTGGGAGATAATTACAAAGAATATTCTACAATTGAAGAGGCAATGCCTGAATTAGATGTGCTCTATATGACGCGTGTGCAGCAAGAGCGTTTTGCTAATCAAGCAGATTATGAGCGCCTCAAAGACTCTTTTATCTTGGATACCGATAAGATGAAATTGGCGAAAGAGACAATGATAGTCTTGCATCCACTCCCACGCGTTAATGAGATAACGATGGATGTAGATAAAGACCCACGCGCAGCCTATTTCCGTCAAGTGGAGAATGGTAAGTATGTGCGCATGGCGCTTATCTATACTTTGCTCTCGTGGAGAGATGAGGAACAGACGCATAAGGTAGATTCTTTTGTTACGGAGCAGTCTTGTAGCAATCACCGTTGTATTGTGACAACAGAGTGTGTAGAGAAAAAAGCATATGTAGATGCAGATGGCATAGTGCGTTGTTACTATTGCGATCACGCTTTACTATAAGAATACTAATAACCTATTAATAGCCTAATAATAACCTAATAATAACAGCCTATATTTATGACCGACCGTATTTTACAAGAGGGACTTACATTCGATGATGTATTGCTGGTCCCTGCTTATTCAGAGGTTCTTCCTCGTGAGGTTGACCTCCAGTGCCAGTTTAGCCGTAATATTCGTCTTAATATCCCGGTGGTATCCGCAGCGATGGACACCGTTACTGAGTCCAAGATGGCAATTGCTATAGCGCGCGAAGGAGGTATTGGTGTTATTCATAAAAATATGTCTATCCAAGCGCAAGCGGCAGAAGTGCGCCGTGTGAAGCGTGCAGAGAACGGTCTTATCTCGGACCCGATCACTATCACTGCAGAGCAAACAGTAGGCGACGCAGAACAGTTGATGCACGATAATCATATTGGCGGTATTCCTGTTGTGGATGCGGAGAATAACCTTGTAGGTATCGTCACCAACCGTGACCTCCGTTTTGAAACAGATTGGAATCGCAAGATAGGTGAAGTGATGACTCGCGAGAACCTGATTACGATCAATTCTACCAGCAATGAAGTTATCATGGCTGCATTGCAGGCACATAAGGTAGAGAAACTGCCTGTAGTGGATGAGAATGGTAAATTAGTGGGGTTGGTGACATATAAAGATATTACTAAGTTAAAAGATTTCCCTAATGCATGCAAGGATGCCAAGGGTCGTTTGCGTTGCGCAGCTGGCGTGGGTATCACTCCTGATTATATGGATCGCGTAGATGCGTTGTACAAAGAAGGAGTGGACGCGGTGGTGCTGGATTCTGCGCATGGACACTCCAAGAATATTGTGAATGCGCTCCGTACCATCAAGAGCAAATATCCTAACTTGGATGTAGTAGTAGGAAATATCGCCACTGCAGAGGCTGCAAAATACCTTGTGGAGAATGGAGCTGACGGTGTGAAAGTAGGTATTGGTCCGGGTTCAATCTGTACGACGCGTATCATTGCGGGCGTGGGTGTACCTCAATTGACGGCTATTTTCGAAGTAGCTGCGGCTTTGCAAGGTACGGGAGTGCCAATGATTGCAGATGGAGGCTTGCGTTATTCGGGAGATATAGTAAAGGCACTTGCTGCGGGTGGTAACTGCGTGATGTGCGGTTCTATGTTCGCAGGCACAGAAGAGGCTCCTGGCGATACTATCATCTATAACGGTCGTAAATTCAAATCCTATAGAGGAATGGGTTCTATAGACGCGATGAAAGCGGGTTCGGCAGATAGGTATTTCCAAGGCGGAGAAGAGAGCGTTAATAAATTGGTGCCAGAAGGCATCGTGGGTCGTGTGCCCTACAAAGGCCGCGTGAGCGAGACCATATACCAATTGATGGGCGGTCTGCGTTCCGGTATGGGATATGTGGGTGCGCATAACATAGCAGAACTGCAACAAGCTAAGTTCGTACGCACTACTGCCGCAGGTATGGCAGAGAGTCATCCGCATGATATTACCATCACCAGTGAAACGCCTAACTACACGAGAGGTGTGTAACAACTCATTTAGTTCAAAATAAACACTATTATACAATGCAAAAAATCATCATTCTTGATCTCGGATCAGAAACAACCCAAGTTATCGGCCGCCGTGTGCGTGAGTTGGATACATTCTGCGAGGTCCTTCCTTACAACAAGTATCCAGAGGATGACAAGGATATCATTGGTCTTATCCTCTCTGGCGACAAGGATGCAGTAGAACAACCTGAAGTGCTTGAGAACACGCTCAGCCAGTTCTGCTCTTGCATCCCAGTACTCCATATTGCCAAAGGTGAACAACCATCGGTAGAGGAACTCAAGCCTTTTGTGCTTGACACTTGCCATAGTGCTCAAGATTGGACGCCGGCTAATTTCGTAGAAACGACAGTTGCGCACTTGAAAGAGCAAATAGGTACTGACCGTGTTATTCTCGCGCTCTCTGGTGGTGTGGATAGTTCTATCACAGCAGTGCTTCTCAACCGTGCTATTGGCAGTCAGCTCACATGTATCTTTGTTGATCACGGATTGCTCCGCAAAGACGAGTTTGAAAATGTGCTCCGCGACTATGAGTGCCTCGGCCTCAATGTGATAGGTGTGGATGCGAAGGCTCGTTTCTATGGTGACCTTGCGGGTGTAACTGACCCTGAGCAAAAACGAAAGATTATAGGTCGCGATTTTATCCAAGTATTTGATGAGGAAGCAAAGAAGATAACGGATGCCAAATGGTTGGGTCAAGGTACTATCTACCCAGATATTATCGAGTCTATCAACCACTCTGGTAAGGTCATTAAATCCCACCACAATGTAGGTGGTCTGCCCAAAGAGATGAATCTCAAGCTCTGCGAGCCACTCAAACTGCTCTTCAAAGACGAGGTGCGTCGTATAGGTCGTTATATGGGTGTACCAGAGCACCTTATCGGTCGTCATCCATTCCCAGGTCCAGGTTTAGGTGTGCGTATCCTCGGCGATATTACTCCTGAGAAAGTGCGTATCCTCCAAGAGGCAGACGCTATCTATGTGAATATGCTTCGCGAATGGAAAGATGAGAATGGCGTGGCATTGTATGATAAAGTATGGCAAGCAGGCGCTATCCTTCTCTCTACCGTGCGTAGTACTGGTATGAAGGGCGATGTGCGCACTTACGAGCATCCTGTGGCTCTCCGTGCAGTGCTCTCAGTGGACGCTATGACTGCTGATTGGGCGCGTCTGCCATACGAATTCATGGCTAAGGTTTCCAATGAGATTATCAATAAGGTACAAGGTGTGAACCGCGTATGCTATGATATTTCTGCAAAACCACCCGCAACTATCGAGTGGGAATAATTTTATAAATACAATACATTATGAAAGTAGGCGTAGTAATGGGTTCGACAAGCGATTTGGAGGTGATGACTCCAGCTATTGAGACCCTTCAACAATTTGGAATAGAAGTAGATAAGCGCGTGATTAGTGCGCATAGAGCTCCCCATGAATTGATGAAATGGGTAGAGTCGGCTCGTGAACGCGAACTGAGTATTATCATCGCAGGAGCGGGTGGCGCAGCACACTTGGCTGGAGTGATAGCAGGTTTGACTACACTGCCAGTGATAGGTGTGCCTATTCGCAGCAAGACTTTAGATGGATTAGACTCGCTCTTGAGTATCGTACAAATGCCTGCCGGTATACCTGTGGCTACCGTGGCAATCAATGGAGCAAAGAATGCAGCATTGCTGGCAATCGCTATCCTTGCATTGCAGGATAAAGCATTGTTGGAGCAGTTAGAGTCTTTCCGTAAACAACAAACCGAGAAAGTAGTTAATACCGTTATTTAATCATGACTAATTTTCGTATTTTCGTAGAAAAGCGTCCTGCATTTCAGGTAGAAGCTCGTAGTCTTATGAATGAACTCAACGAGAATCTACAACTGAATATGCAGTCACTTCGCTACATTAATGTATATGACCTTTTCGGCTTTACTCCTCAGTTATTGGAGCAATGCCGTTACACGGTGTTTGGAGAAACGGTAACGGATACAGTGGAGGACGAGTGTGACCTTTGTGGTAAGAAATACTTGGCGGTGGAGTATATCCCTGGACAGTTTGACCAGCGCGCTTCTTCGGCTGTGGACTGCGTACATCTGATTGACCCTGAGGCAAATGTGGAAATCCGTAGTAGTCGTTTGCTCATCTTCGATGATACTATCTCCGACGAGGAGATGACGAAGATTCGTCACTATTATATCAATGCCGTTGAGTCACGCGAGAAAGACTTGTCGTTACTTCAGCAAAACCAAACAACAGAAGTTAAGCCATTGGCAAAGTTGGATGGTTTTATAGATATGACTCGCGAGGAGTATGCTCCTTTCTGCAAGCAATGGGGATTAGCAATGAATGCCGATGACCTGCATGAGGTGGTTACTTATTTCCAAAAAGAACAACGCAACCCCACCGAAACAGAATTGCGTATTCTCGATACCTATTGGTCTGACCATTGCCGTCACACCACTTTTACCACTATTCTTGAGTCCATCAAGGTGGATAACTCTTTCGTCAAAGAGGAGATAGAGAGTACCTTAGGTATGTTCCATGATATTCGCAAGGAATTAGGTCGCACAGAGAAACCGCTCTGCCTCATGGAGTTGGCAACTATCGGTGCGCGCTATTTGCGTAGCAAAGGATTGCTGGATGATATGGAGGTGAGCGAAGAGAATAATGCATGCTCTATTTTTATTGATGTAGATGTGGATGGTAAGCAAGAGAAATGGTTGCTCCAATTCAAGAATGAGACCCATAACCATCCTACTGAGATTGAACCTTTCGGTGGGGCAAGTACCTGTTTGGGTGGCGCTATCCGCGACCCCTTATCTGGTCGTGCGTATGTCTATCAGGCCATGCGTGTAACGGGAGCGGGCGATATATATAAACCTGTGGCTGAGACTATACCGGGCAAGCTACCCCAACAGATTATATCACGCAAGGCTGCGGCGGGATATTCCAGTTATGGTAATCAAATAGGTTTGGCAACCACGCATGTGCGTGAGATTTATCACCCATCGTATGTGGCAAAACGCCTCGAAGTAGGCGCTGTAGTGGGCGCGTCGCCTGCCGCTAATATCCGTCGTGAGAGCCCTGCACCTGGGGATATCATTCTCCTTTTAGGTGGTCGTACAGGTCGTGACGGAATAGGTGGAGCAACGGGTTCGTCCAAAGAGCATACCGAGGCATCGCTTGAGTCTTGTGGCAGCGAGGTGCAGAAAGGGAATGCCCCGGAGGAACGCAAACTGCAACGCCTTATGCGTCGTCCAGAAGTGACGCGTCTTATTAAAAAATCCAACGATTTCGGAGCGGGAGGTGTCAGTGTAGCCATCGGTGAATTGGCAGACGGATTAGATATCTATCTCGATCGTGTGCCTACCAAGTATAGCGGTTTGAATCCTACCGAACTGGCTATTAGCGAGTCGCAAGAGCGTATGGCAGTTGTGATAGAAGCCAAAGACCGCGAAGAAATGGAGCGTTACTGCCATATGGATAATATTGAATATACCCATGTGGCAGATGTAACAAACACAGGTCGCATGCGTCAGTTCTATAAAGATGAACTTATCGCAGACCTCACGCGCGAGTTTATTGATAGTGCGGGAGCAAAGCATTTCGCGAAAGCAGTCATTTTACCAGTAGAAGAGAAAAATCCTTTTGCGCAGACTATCCAAGGTGTAACACTGGAAGAGAAAATGGCGAAAGTCATGTCCGATGCTAATATCACTTCGCAAAAGGGATTGATTGAGAACTTCGACGCTACGATAGGTCGTAGTACTGTCTTGATGCCTTTTGGTGGCAAGACACAATTGACGGAGAGTCAGGTGAGTGTGCAAAAACTGCCAACAGATGGCTATACCAATACCGCCTCTATCATGGCGTTTGGTTACAACCCATTCATCGCCGAATGGAGTCCATACCACAGTGCTGCGTATGCTGTCGTAGAGGCATGTACCAAGGTGGTGGCAGCGGGCGCCGATTATAGCCGTATGCGCTTCTCTTACCAAGAGTATTTCGAGCGCATGAGCAGTGAGCATGCTTATGGTAAGCCACTCAGCGCATTGTTGGGTGCCCTCAAAATGCAAGTGGCATTCGGATTACCAAGTATAGGTGGTAAAGACTCAATGTCGGGTACCTTCGAGCAGATAAGCGTGCCACCTACTCTTATCGCTTTCGGTATAACTACCGTTCCTGCTGATAAGGTGGTGTCCCCAGAATTGAAGAAAGCAGGCAATAAGTTATACCTCATCAAGCACAACGCATTAGCGAACTATATGCCTAATGTGGAGCAACTCAAAGCGAACTGGACCTACACAACCAATGCTGTTCAATCAGGTAATATATGCGCAGCATATGCACTCGGTTTTGGTGGATTGGCTGAGGCGATAGCGAAGATGAGCTTTGGTAATGAACTCGCAGTAGATATTCAAATCGCCGAGAACGAACTATTCGATTATAATTACGGTTCTATCATAGTAGAGGCAACCGAAGATCTCACTTTGTCAGCCGCACAATACATCGGTACAGTGATAGAGGGTACTCACCTGATTATTAATAACGAGCATATCTCCCGCGAGGTATTGCTGAAGGCTTGCTGTGGTCAGTTTGATAAAATATACCCATCCGCCGTTGAGGCACAGCATAAGGATTTGATGCCTGTTGGTGTCGAGTCACTAAACACTCAATACTCAACACTCACCTACAACGGCCCGGCCGTTGAACACCCTTTGGTTTACATCCCTGTTTTCCCAGGTACCAACTGTGATTATGATAGCGCTAAAGCATGGCGCAGAGCAGGTGCAGAGGTGGAGACGACTATCTTCCGTAACCTTACGAGCGAAGATGTGCTCAGCAGTATAGATGAGATGGTAGAGCATATCAATCGCTGCCATATACTGATGTTCGCCGGTGGCTTCTCAGCGGGTGACGAACCAGACGGTAGTGGTAAGTTCATTGCAAATGTGATTAACAATGCCAAAGTAGGCGCAGCTATAACTGCTCTTATTGAGCGCGGTGGTCTTATCCTCGGTATATGCAATGGCTTCCAAGCGCTGGTAAAGAGCGGTTTGCTGCCTTATGGCAAACTCGGTATGGTTACTCCAGACTCACCAACACTCTTCCGCAATGATATCAACCGCCACATCTCGCAGATGGTTACTACCGTTGTATCAACGGTCAATAGTCCATGGTTAAGCGGTATGCAAGTGGGTGATACACACACGATAGCAGTCAGCCACGGAGAAGGTAAGTTCGTGGTGAATGAGGAATTGGCCAAACAACTCTTCGAGAACGGACAAGTAGCATTCCGCTATGCTAATCCCGCTACAGGTGAGGCAACGATGGAAGCACCATATAACCCGAATGGCTCGTATTATGCTATTGAAGGAATCATCTCCCAGAATGGACAGATACTTGGTAAGATGGGTCACACCGAGCGATACGAAGAAGGTGTATTCACTAATATCGCAGGCAATAAATACCAACCATTGTTCGACAATGCAGTAAAATATTTTCGTAAGAAGTAATAATATCTAACATCTAATAAACAATAATGGCACAACATTATGAAGCAGCCGGCGTGAACCTCGAAGCCGGATACGAAGTAGTAAGTCGTATTAAATCGCATGTTAAAAGTACCAACCGCTTTGGTTCAATGGGTAATATTGGTTCCTTTGGGGGAATGTTCGACTTGTCAGCATTGAATATCAAAGAACCTGTCCTCGTGAGTGGTACCGATGGAGTGGGTACCAAACTCAAACTTGCTTTTGCAATGGATAAGCACGATACTATTGGTATAGATGCGGTGGCCATGTGTGTGAACGATGTGCTTGCACAGGGGGCTGAACCGCTTATCTTCCTCGATTATGTGGCTATCGGGCATAATATCCCTGAGAAAGTAGAGGCTATCGTGGCTGGCGTGGCAGAAGGTTGCCGCCAAGCAGGTTGCGCCCTTGTGGGTGGCGAGACAGCCGAGATGCCGGGTATGTACGGCGATGGCGAGTACGATATAGCTGGTTACACCACAGGTGTAGTGGAGAAATCCCAACTCATCGACGGCAGCAAGGTGACTGTAGGCGATGTGCTCGTGGGTATCTCTTCTTCGGGTGTGCATAGCAATGGTTTTAGCCTCGTGCGCAAGGTAGTTAGCGATGCGGGGCTTGACCTCCAAACCGTCTATCCGGAACTCAGTGCAGACAAGAAACTGGGCGAAGTGTTACTCACTCCAACGCGTATCTATGTGAAGCAAGTGCTGGAGGTAATCCACAACTGCGATGTCCACGGCGTCGCGCATATCACAGGAGGTGGTTTTGATGAGAATATACCTCGTATCTTGAAAGAAGGACAGGGCTTCAGTGTAACCGAAGGTACATGGGAAATACTCCCTGTCTTCCAATGCTTGGAGAAATGGGGTAATATACCTCACCGCGAGATGTTCAATATCTTCAATATGGGTATTGGTATGGTGATTGCTATGCCAGCAGCAGATGCAGAGAAAGCCATTGCTATCCTCGCTCAGCACGGCGACAAAGCCCAAATAATCGGCAAAGTTATCGAAGGAACAAACGAAATTATTTAAGTTCCTAAGGAACGAAAAGTGGTCTTCGACGAATAGTGGTGCCGTAGGCACGAAAAGTGGTCGCGTAGCGACGTAAATGGTCTTCGACGTGAGCGCAGCGAACCATTTTCGCGCAGCCACCATTCGTGAGCCGAGGGCGAACCACTTTCGCACAGCCATCATTCGTGAGCGAAGTGAACCATTAATGTGAGTAAAACGAACTAAAAAATAGAATTATGAGCATGGTATATAATTTTGAAGAATTGGCTATCTGGCAATTATCTAGAGAGCAGGTTCGGAGTATATATTTATTATTCAGAAACAATAATGATTTTGGTTTTCGCGACCAGATTCAACGTGCTGCAGTTTCGATAATGAATAATATCTCTGAAGGTTTTCAGAGAAATAAATTCGCAAAAGATAATAAGCAGTTTATTAATTTCTTGAACATTGCATATGGATCGTGTGGCGAGGTTCGCAGCATGTTATACATAGCAGAGGATATAGATTATTTATCAGCTGAAAGTTCTAAAGAGTTACGAGATAAGATAATTGAAATAGAGTGTAAAATAGAAACACTAATAAAAAAACTACAATAAAATATACGCGCAGCCACCATTCGTGAACGAAGTGAAACATTTTCGCGCAGCCACCATTCGTGAGCCGGAGGCGAACCATTTTCGCGCAGCCACCATTCGTGAGCACAGCGAACCACTTTCGTGCAGCCACCATTCGTGAACGAAGTGAACCATAAACATGAATAAATATGAATAAAAGAGCATTAGTCAGCGTAAGTGACAAAACAGGATTAGTAGAATTTGTAAAAGGCCTGCAAGCCGCAGGCTGGGAGATTATCGCCACAGGCGGTACACAAAAACTCCTTGAAGAGTCAGGTATTAAAACCATCGGTATCAGCGAAGTAACTGGTTTCCCAGAGATATGTGACGGTCGTGTGAAAACCCTCCACCCAAAGGTGCACGGAGCTCTTCTCGCACGCCGTGACGAACCATCCCATCTCCAAGCACTCCGAGAGAACGGGATTGAGTTTATTGACCTCGTCTGCGTCAACCTCTACCCATTCCGCGAGACCATCGCCAAAGAAGGTACCACTATGGCAGAAGCCATTGAGAAGATTGACATAGGCGGCCCATCTATGCTCCGTTCAGCAGCGAAGAACTACAACGATGTGACTGTCGTTTGCGATCCTGCCGACTACAACACTATCCTCGCTGAAATCAATGCTACGGGTAATACCACTCTCGAGACTCGTCTCCAACTCTCTGCTAAAGCATACACACATACCGCGCAGTACGACTGCTGCATAGCTACCTACATGCGTGAGAAAGCAGGATTGAACGAGAAACTCTTCCTTGAGGTCGACCTCAAGCAAGGCCTTCGTTATGGCGAGAACCCACATCAATCGGCTAAGTTCTATGCCTCTACCAAGGAGATGTCTTTCTCGCTCGCGAGCGGCAAGCAACGGCAAGGCAAGGAGATGTCCTACAATAATATCCAAGACGCTAACGCTGCGCTTAATATCGCACGCGACTTCCAACAACCATTCTGCGTAGCTCTCAAGCACATGAATCCATGTGGCGCAGCTGTGGCGGCTACCATCGAAGAGGCTTGGCAAAAAGCATACGAGGCCGATACTGTGAGTATCTACGGCGGTATCGTGATATGCAACCGTACTATCACCAAGGAGATAGCCCTCGGAATGAAACCTATCTTCTTGGAGATTGTTATCGCTCCTGACTTCACCGAAGAGGCAATGGAGATCTTCGCTACTAAGAAGAACCTTCGCGTCATCCAAGTAGATATGACTCCAAGCACCGAGGCAATAGACCAATATGTGAGCGTCAATGGCGGTTTGCTCGTGCAGCACCTCGATACACAAATAGAGACTATCACAGCCGATATGTGCGCTACCAAGGTGCAACCAGACGAGACAACCCTCGCAGATATGCAGTTCGGATGGAATATCGTTAAACATGTGAAGTCTAACGCTATCGTGGTGGTCAAGAATGGCCAGACGCTCGGCGTGGGTGCAGGACAGATGAACCGCGTAGGTAGTGCGGAGATTGCTATGAAGCAAGCGCACGCTGCTGGTGTGACCGAAGGACTTATCCTTGCTTCCGATGGTTTCTTGCCCTTTGATGATACAGTGGCGTTGGCTGCACAATATGGTGTGACGGCTATCGTGCAACCCGGCGGTAGTATCCGCGATAACGACTGCGTGACCAAAGCAGACGAACTCGGTATCTGCATGCTCATGACCGGCACAAGACATTTCAAACATTAATTTACAACGAAAGGGCACCTGCTTAGGGTGCCCTTTTCGTTAGTACAGAGTATTGAGTAATGAGTAGTGAGTGTCGCGTTCGGCAATTAGTCGCATAGGTCCATACCGCTCTGCTAAATGGACGGGCTCCTAATGCCTCCGCTCTTAACTCGGACTATCGCTTGCGCTAGCAGTCCTCGTTAGTATTATATTAATTAGTATTATATTAATTAGTTTTCAGTCCTTTGTACATTGTACATTGTAAATCGTACATCGTAAATCGTTTTATCTATGTTTATAGCTGACGATTGAGAGTTCGTAATTAAGCAGCCAGCCTTGCTGTTTTTGAAGCGAATGTAATGAGCGCTTTTTTGTTAGCGTAAGCGTGTTTTTGTGAGAACCCAGCAGCGATTTATTAAATCGTCTGCGACGAGAGTAAAAATTAAGGCGCATTTATGCTCGCATAAAATGCGGATTAGTTGTTTACGCTCGAAGCCGCGTGGGCTGAAAGCATAGCGGTGGTGGGTTCGTCGTTTTTGATTACATAAAAAATGTTTTTTATATTTTTATTTTGTTTTCTTTATTTTTGTTTTAATAAGCACATCGTCTACCTTTTCAGCCATAATTCCGCTGATAGTCACGATACATACACGATACATATACGATAGATACACGATAGATATACGATATATTATGCTATCTTTATACTATCTTCACATGTAGTGTACCCCATTTTTTGGACACTTTAATTCCCTATTGTCCCATTAAAGTCATTCATTGCGTTTGGATACTACTGATAGTATCCTTAGTATGCTACTCTGCTAGTGTGCTAGTTTCTCTATATTATCTAGTTAGACTAGTTGGGCTATTCAATCTAAAAATCTACCAGCCCATAGAGCGTTAGACTAATAATAGTCCTTTGTCACCTTATCACTTCACCTTGCCCCTTTGTACTTTGTACTTTGTCCCTTTGTCACTTCGCCTTGTCCTTATTTTAATGCAAAAATGTAAAATCTGCTTTGAAAATTTGGTACTTTCAAAAAAAAGTCGTACCTTTGCAACCGCAAACCTGCGCCGGGGATGTCTGTACATCATCGGCAGAGGGAAGCAGACATATTAAAAGGCGTTTATTAGCGCTCTGTTCTGACGTTATGAAATCTCGCAAGTTTCAATTCCAATAAGAGCAGTGCAACGATAGATGTCCTACGGGATATAGATTGTCCCTCTTGTGCCTATTGGTACGCCTTTTGCGTATATATGTATTCGCACACGCGTACCTTAAATTAGAAAATGTCGCACAAGAGTATTATTTATATTCGGCGTGGGCTTCGCGTTGTCGTTTTATTGGAAAGGCAATGCGAGAGCCTCATAACGTGGAACGGCAATAGTCGGACTCCACGCTTTTTTTATATGCCTAACAATTAACTACAATCCGCATAGTTGGGAGTTCCTATGCAACAAAAAACTTAAGTTTTATGTCAAACAAAAAACATGTATTTTTGTTGCTCATCCCATTAATGCTTATTGGATGTGCATCTTCCAGCAAGGTTGCGTACCATGTATCGCAATCAGCATGGGTTAACGCATCAATCGGGGAAGTGGATAACATATCCGCCTCCGTTGTCACAACATTGCTTTTTACTTCAGACAAAGATGTAACTGTAATGAGTTCTGTAAAAAAGAATGCCGAAACTATTGTAAAACCTTTTGTTTATGCAAAGGGAACTTACAAAATAGATGGTAATCCTCGTAAAACAGCCTCAATTGTGTTGAATCTTAAAACTATTGATGGTAAAGATTTAGTTTTAAAAGGACAATACAGCAAAACTAAAGCAATGTTGCTACAATCAAAAGACGGGGGAGTCCGCCTATTTGCTTATGTTAATAAACTTAATATAAAATGATAGATACTATGAAACGATATATTACTTTGATTATGATAATGGCAATTGCCATTGTTCCTGCAAACGCTAATTTTTGGCAAGCACTTTTTAGTGTAGGAAAAAATCTCCTAGTGGGTGCTAGTGCAGCTGTAGTTGAACAAACATGCGAGCATGCTGGATATAGCAAAGAAGAAGCTCGAAAGGCGACTGAAGATTTATTTTCCGCATTAGGCGCAAATTCAACTAATGTGCAAAGAGGTTTGGATTATATCAACGCATCGGATAAATATGAGAAACAAAATGTAATAAAAGACTATGCATTTGATTTAGCTGGTGATGTTTCGGGAAATTACCAGATGGTAGAAAGTTTCCGCACTTTGACCGATGCTAATCTAGAATATTTGCATGACAAAACTACGGCAACCAACGATACTGAACGACAATTAGCTTTTGATAAACGTACTCAAGCTTACGCAGATGTATTTTATGATACATATCAATATGGCAAGCAAAGACGTGCAAGACATTTATCAGAAACACTAAAAATGGAACAGAAATTGACTTCTCAAGGAATGGATCCAAGTATGGCTAATGATTTAGCTGGTAGTCTAATTGCTGTTCAAAATTCTAAAGATTGGACACAAGAAGAAAAAGAAGAATATTTCAATAGTTTTGGTCTAGATTTAGATGCTAATGTTATTGCTGCTGTTGCTTCAGAAAACAATGACTTGTATAGCGAAGAATATCTTAGACAACAAGAGGAAGAAGCACGCAAAATAAAAGAGGAAGAAGCTCGTAAAAAAGAAGAGGAGCGTAAACGTAAGGAGGCAGAAGAGCGTCGTGTGGCATTAGAGAAATTAAGCACTACTTTTATTCCTACTTATTCATTCGACAATGTGGATTTAGCAAAAGAGCAAATGTCTCAATTAGACACGATTGCTGGAATCATGAATAAGTACGATGATATTAAACTTTCTATTGTTGGACATACTTGCAAAATAGGCTATAAGAGTATTAATCTCAAGAAAGGTCTCAAACGTGCGGAGCAATGCAAAATGTATCTCGTAGAAAAAGGAATAGCAGAAAGTCGTATTACAACAGATAGCAAAGGCGAACTTGCTCCAAAATACGACAATAAAACATTCTTAGGTCGTGCACAAAATCGTCGAGTTGAAATTTCAATTATTGAACAATCCTCATTAGAGGAATAATTAATCATTATTTTTTATTTTTCTTAAAACCGATGCTCAATGGGATATAAACGAGCAAAAAACAAGATGAAAAAGTTATTATTAGTATTACCGCTATTGCTATTTGCATCTATGATGTATGCTAGGTGTTATTATGTAGCAGGTGAAATTGTTACTTACAAGGAACATTATGATGGAAACAAACGATTCTTGTATCAGGAACAAGAGGGGGTACAAAGGTATCAAGAATATATTGAAGCATCAGATCGTGATAGCGCAAAAAGAAAAGCCATGTCTGAATGTCAAAGTATGTGTTATGCTACAGATTCAAATCCACAAAAAATCACAGATTCAAACGGAAATGTAATTGGTTATTATAGACTTGTTAGAAAAACAAACATAACAACCTGTTATGAAGAGAATGGCTGTGATTAAAAGATTTTTATAAATTATCGCTATGATCAAAAGAGAGTGTATCAATATTTGCACTCTCTTTTGTATATTAGTATGGGCAGTAATACCAAATGTACAAAAACGATTTCCTTATAAATTGATATAACTACCTTATATATAGAGTATTATGTTATGCACACACACAATGCAATGAAAAAACGAAATGTACATTTATTTGGATTTTGTGTGGATTGCAAACGGCTGATATGTGGATTTTGTGTGGATTTTGGGCATGGTTATTTGTATTTGTTGTAGAGTGGTCATGTAACACAATAGGAATGGGGGCTGAAATGCCCCTTTTTTATTATATATAGTACGCACGCACGAGCGTGATAAGGAATAACTACACAAACGCCTGTAAATGCCGTTAAATAAAGGATTTTAGCCGTTGGCGGTACTATTATTTTTGTATAATAAAAACCATTGCGAGCCGCAGCGGGTACCTATAGCACAGAACCCGCTATTTTTGCCATTAAAACGCTGTTAAAATAGCACTTAAACGGTATTTATATCCCATATTCTTTGTACATTTCGTTTTTCCGTAAAAATTGGCAAAAAATAGGTTGCACATAGTGTTGGGCATAGTGTTGGAGCACATTTTTTATATATTACATCCCCCCTTACGGCATAAAAATAGTGACTTAAATACCCCTAAAGTGCCTGAAAATTGCAGTAAAATAGTGGTTAAACACCCCCTTACGCACCATAAAAACACCATAAAATAAGCACGCAACATGCTATTTTTCAGCAAGTTGCGTGAGCATTTCTCTTAAAAACTACAAAAAAAGTTGATATTCTAACTCTGAACTATAGGAATAGCTCCATTGCTAAACTCCTTTTGCACACACCCCAAAACAAGATCTATATGGCGTATAGTTGCCATAGGTATTTTAATTGGAGAATGTTTTTGTCTTCCATCAGGATATGTGTCTGTGTTTGAAGAGTACGCCCACAGATAGTCGCCACCGTCATACTGTAGCTGCTTGGTTATACGGAATTCTGTTGTTTCAATTACATAGTTGCGTCCGTTAATCAATAACCTGCGGTCGTGTACGCGTTTTAATACAAGGATAGATCCTGCTGGATACTCTACCATGCTGTCGCCATAGTGTCGAATAGCTGCGGTTGCTTCAGGAAACCAATCACCCGCGTCTATCCACTCTGCAACAGTAGCTGCATGGTCTGTATTTGCTACTTGGTCATTAAACCCGCCAATGGAAGCGACATCTGAATATAGCGGGATTCTACGCCTATCTGCTTTGTCTGTCGCTTGCATTGGAGATATATTAGCGCGTAGCATTTCCCCCTCACCTGTTAAGAGCCAATTGCCATCTATTTCAGGAAATTTAGCACTCAAAATGTGTACATCAAGGGTATTCCGAGAATACCAATTTGACAAAGCTTGCGGTTTAATTCCAATAAACCGCGCAAAATCTGCTAAACTCTTAAATTTTTTATACTCTTGTAACTTATTGAGTATTAAAGTATTATCCATAATATACACTTTTTGTGTAAAAAATAATTCACAAAATGTTTGCATATATGAAACAAAATGTGTATCTTTGCACCAGATTTCCCAAATGAGGAATTTCGCTGCAAAAGTACAAAAAATATTTAAGACCTGCAAGAAAATGGCAAACAAAATCTTTTTAGCCCCTCCAAGAGGGTATATAAACGAACTATATTAAAAAAGTGCTAAAAAAAACGTTTTTTAAGCTAAAGATGATACATATCCATCTATATAGGGTCGATTATAAGTAACGACAGCGAACATTTGTCGGATAAGTTTGTTAGCGACCGCAATGAGAGCG
>JAZNGV010000009.1:0-53411 GCA_045576595.1 Paludibacteraceae bacterium
TTGTAGTATCTTTGCAGCGTCTTTTGATCAGTAAACCATTTTCGTACTCCGATCAACCTTTTTAGGTATCGAGTCAAAAGTTTACGATTTTTAAGATTCCATCTCAGTTATCGAGTCAACCTTTTTCAGTTTTAGTCATAGCATAATGTATCGAATATCTATCGTGTATCTATCGTATATCTATCGTATATCTATCGTGTATCTATCGTGTATGTATCGTGATTATAAGCGGAATTGCGGCTGCAAAAGTAGTAAAAAAAATGCGGTTGTGCAAATTGGTGGGGCGGAAGATGTGAGTTTTTCTTGTAAGGACTGTAAGGACTCTAAGGTCTGTAGAGAGGGGAATAGGCACCGTAGATTAGAAAGAAGGGAGTTGCTAATATGCGGCTCCTTTCGTTTTTTTATGCTCGCATATGCAGCATATAAGCCGCCCATAAAACATAGAATTCTATTCTATCTGCAAAAAAACACCCATTTGCTTGCATAATTGCAAAATTATCACTATCTTTGCAGCCGAAAGAATGTCTAAAGGTATCTTGAGTTACAAATCGACACACAGGCACAAATGTTGCGCCACTAAATAAAAGTATTAATCTCTAAATCCCTTTTCATTATGAAAAAGTCTATTTATTACATTTGTTTTGCTTTTGTGCTTTTGTGTGCTTCTTGCGGCTGGCAAGACGACCCCAAAGATCGCATACAGAAAGTGTCAGCGCGTATTTCACCAATACTGGATACTATTTCATTGGATTATGCGCAATATGTAAACTATCGTTTTCAAAATTATACAAGAGAAAATATTGTGTTTTATATTTATCATTTTTCTCGAGACTCTTCGCTTTATTATAACCTTACTGTTATATGTAATGCAACTACAGGACGAGTGGAAGAAGTGCATATACCAAGATGGCATGTGCCTGAATCTGGTGAGTTTATTCCTACGCCAGAAGAAAAAGCAATGTACTGTGCTGCGATAAATGATGCAGACAACATAGAACAATTGTTAAAGCCAATAATCCGATTTCGAGAAACAATTGGAAGTAGCCATATATACTATTTCTATGGGGCATTTGGGAGTGAAGACAAATTATCAAAGCATGATTTTGGAATAGCGTTCAATGATAAAGGGGGATGGCAATATTATCTTCTCACTCATTTTCGAAACGAGGACGATATCCCGGCAGAGAAGATTCGCGTAACAGAAAGATGGACTATTGAAGAAATAGACCCGCCAGATCACAGGTGATCCTTTATAAAAAAGTAGATTTATCGCCACTCAAAAAAAACAATATAATTAATACATGTTTACCATGAAAAATTATTTTGTAAAAATCACATGCTTGATTATTATAGGACTATTATTTTTCTCTTGTGAGCCACCAGAACCACAATCTCCAAAGGAGAATATTAATTACTTGGAGTCTTTAAAGGTTATGGCAGCATTTATATCTAACAATTACACTGAAGGTGATAGTCTAGTATTCTACAATGAATCTTTAAATGTGCTCGACACTTTTGTGGTTTTGTATAGTCAAGCGCAAGCTGGAATACAAGCAAACGATACAAACTACACCAATAATGAAGAATTGGGATATATTGTCTATGATACTCTTTCTGTAGAGTCGTTTGTACTTATGAAAACAGAAGAATATATAATAGATGCTGCTTTTACTATAGCATACGGAGAACCGCATGCTTTTACTAGAGTTCTCAAAAGTGATGAATGTCTTGATTTGCAAGAAGTTAGGACGGATTTGGATTTAACGCAACTCAAAAACAAGAATGATTACACGATTACCAATCCTTTAGGTCAATCATGTTACTTACGCAAGAACGAGGGAATTATCAGTTTCTCAGACGAAAAAGGAAATACATGGACTAAGAAATAAGTGTATTTCATTCTCACCACTCACTACTAAAGAAGGGAGCACCTCGGTGCTCCTTTCGTTTGTAAATTCGGTTATGTGCTATAGTTAAGTCTGTGCGGTGGTACTTCGACCTACTCCCCCTTGTTTTCAACAGGGGCCCCTTCGAATGTTACATTCGCATTTTGCGGCATATAGCAAGTAATACGAATATATCGTCTGTGCCAAATGCACTCATTTTTGATTCACTAACAACCCTATTCATGCAAGCACGATAGGCTTATTAGTGCTTCCAAAATAAAGAATAATATTCTTTTTAGACGATATTTTCGTTAATTTCTTGCATATATGCAAAAATTGTTGTAAATTTGCAGCCGGTTTGGAGTGTGCGCACGCACACGTGGGGAAGATAACACAGGAATGTCAGAGATAATATTATTTTGAGACAATGAAAAAAAAGATAGCAATCATAGCAGGAGGAGACAGCAGCGAATACGAAGTATCGTTACGCTCTGCAGCGGGTATATATTCCTTTTTAGACCATGAGCGATACGACACTACCATCGTTCGCATGAGAGGTAACGACTGGCAAGCTCTGCCGGGCATCAATCCACTGCAAGATGACTTATTGCAGGCTGGTGTACCTATTGACAAAAACGATTTCTCCTATATACACAACGGGCAAAAACACCATTTCGATTTTGCCTATATTACCATACATGGCACTCCCGGCGAGAACGGCGTACTACAAGGTTATTTGGACATGCTGCGTATTCCTTACTCTTGTTGTGGTGTCTTAGCCGCTGCATTGTCGTTCAATAAATACGCATGTAATCATTACTTATCCGGTTTTGGTATTCAAACGGCTAAGAGTATTCTTTTACGCGCGGGCGCGCCCATCCCAAGCGCGCAGAGCATCGTGGACGAAGTAGGGCTTCCATGCTTTATCAAATCGAATGTAGGTGGTTCGAGTTTCGGGTGCAGCAAAGTGAAGCATATAGACGAAGTAGTGAGCGCTATCGAGAAAGCTTTCGCAGAAGGAGGCGAAGTGATATGCGAATCATTCCTACAGGGCACAGAGGTTACATGTGGTGTATATAAGACCCGCAACAAATCCGTTGCTTTCCCTATTACAGAGGTGGTGACAAAGAATGAGTTTTTTGACTACGACGCCAAATACAAAGGTCAGGTAGATGAGATTACTCCGGCACGCATTCCTGACGCCATTCGAGATCGCATACAAGCAGAAACACTTCGCATATATGATATTCTTGGTTGTCAAGGTATCATACGCGTTGACTGGATTATCACAGAGGGAGAGCAGATCAACTTACTTGAAGTAAACACCACACCCGGCATGACAGCCACCAGTTTCATTCCGCAACAAGTGCGTGCTGCGGGATTAGACATTAAGGATGTACTGACTGACATCATTGAATCCATCCTACCATAACACGATTGATATATTTGAGAAGATATGAAAGATATTCAAAACGCTATTGCGCAATTAGATTGGAAGCGCGAACCATTTGGTCTTTATGAACCCATTGAGTACATCCTTAATTTAGGAGGAAAACGCCTGAGACCCATGTTAGCCGTCTTGGCTTCACAAATCTTCAACGGAGACAAACAGGATGTTCTTCCTGCAGCACTTGCCTTGGAGGTTTTTCACAACTTTACCCTTTTGCATGACGATGTGATGGATAAAGCCGAGGTACGCCGAGGTTATCCTACAGTCCACACCAAATGGGATGAGAACACAGCTATTTTATCTGGCGACCAGATGATGATTGAAGCCTATAAGCAACTCGCACTACTTCCAGACGACAAACTGCCACAAGTACTGCGTTGGTTTAATGAAATGGCTACTTCCATCTGCGAAGGTCAGCAGTACGATATTGATTTCGAGCACAGCACTACTGTCTCTATTAATGATTACCTGATGATGATAGAGAAGAAGACAGCCCTTCTTTTGGCACATTCTCTCCGCATAGGTGCGTACATAGCCGGTGCGAGTACAGACGAACAAGAAGCACTCTATCAATACGGACGCCACATAGGAATTGCATTCCAAATACAAGACGATGTATTGGATGTCTATGGTGACCCTTCGTCCTTTGGCAAAGCAATCGGAGGAGATATATGCTGCAACAAAAAAACATTCCTTCTTCTTACCGCATTGGACATTGCAGATGCAGAGAGCAAGGCAGAGTTGCTCCAATGGCTTATTACCTCCAATCAGAATGAAGAGAAAATCAAAGCCATTACATCTATTTACACCCGATTAGGTGTTCGCCAAATAGGAGAAGCCGTTATGGAGGACCATACCGCCGAAGCACTCGCACAATTGGAATTGCTGCCTCAAAACGAGTACACCAATCACTTGCGAGAATTAGCCGAGAAATTAGCCACACGAAAACGATAATCATATGCCGTACCGTCGATTACCCAACACAGACCTTGCACGCTTACACGCCTTGCAGCATGCGATACAGAAAGCTCAGTCAGCAGACTACACCGAGCAAGTATTGCCATACAAAGTACAAAGTGAAGCACAGCGTTTCCTCGTACAATTCGAGAATGCTGTCATGCAATCCAAAGATAACTACAGCAGTAAAGTGAGTGCTAACAAACAATACCGACATATCGTGCAGAATGCAAGAATGTACATCTCGCACTTTATCCAAGTACTCAATCTCGCTGTCATTCGCGGAGAGATAAAAAAAGACCAGAAAGCTCTATATGGTTTGGATATTAACAACCATATTGTGCCCGACTTGTCCACCGAGGAGTGCATTCTGGAATGGGGAAAGAAAATTATTGAAGGAGAACAGCAACGCGTTTCTATGGGTGGTTTTGCTATCTACAATCCTACCATCAACAAGGTTAAAGTACACTATGATATTTTCTGCGAGCATCAAGGTAACCACACACTTGTTCAGCAGAACACCAATCGTGTCCGCACTAATTTAGATGCATTGCGTTCCGAGGCAGATGCCATCATTCTCAATATATGGAATTTGGTGGAAGCATACTACAAAGAAGAACTACCATATGCTCGACTCCAAAAGTGCAAAGCATATGGTGTTATTTTCTATCCTCGTCGCAACGAGGTGATGCCAACACCTGAAACGGACAGAAAACTAAAACAGATAAAAGATAGTCAACCTACAATT
The DNA here is from genome assembly GCA_045576595.1 of Paludibacteraceae bacterium. Taxonomy (GTDB): domain Bacteria; phylum Bacteroidota; class Bacteroidia; order Bacteroidales; family Paludibacteraceae; genus Colicola. The sequence goes on from JAZNGV010000009.1 coordinate 5,042, forward strand.
CAATGGTCAACTGAGGAGTAACCACACGATCCATCTTTACATCCCAGACATGATGAGGAATGGAATGTTTCTTTAACTGGAATGAATAGCACACTCCTACCTTCTTCGCTGAAGATTGCTTACTAAGGAACTTATCGTAATATCCTCCTCCACGACCGATACGATTACAATGCTGGTCAAAGACGACACCCGGAACCAAGATTACATCTATCTTCCCTTTGTACTCAGCTGTTTGTGGTTCCGGGACACCAAAACGACCCTTGCCCATCATCTCCTCACCATCATAAGGATGAATAGTAAGAGAGCGACGGTGAGTAACAGGAAAGAGGAAAGTCTTCTGCCCCGCATACTTTTCGAGCAATGGGCGCAAGTCCACCTCGTTATGAATAGGATAATATAGCAATACTGTTTTGGCGTTTTGGAAAGAAGACATCTGCTCTAAACGAGCTATTATAAGAGCCGATTGCTCCTTCACCTGCTCAGGAGTCATCACACGGCGTTGCTGCTCTATGATGGCACGCATAGCCAACTGCTCATGACGCACGCGCACCCAAGGAAGCAACATCTTTAAATCATGTAGTTGAGACGCAAATAACATAATACGAATTTCATTTGGGACTGCAAAGGTACTACTTTTTTCCCAAACAACCAAATTAAAAACTATTTTTACGGAAATAAAAACACAATGAAATACATCACACACATCATTACCGCCGTTTGCTGCGTATTTATCTTCATCAGTTGCGAGACGACAACCACAGAGGAAAAGACCTCTAATATAGCACAACTGACTGCTTTCTCTTTCGCCGCCAATGACTCTATACCCGGTTTGGAGAAAGCACGATTCACCATAGAAGAACGCCTTGATACAGGTTTGGTGTGGAATAAAGACTCCATGCTTTATGGCACCCGACTTGACTCTGTCGTGCCCAAATATACTTTTGCCGCTGCTGCTGGTGCCGCATATATCACACTGTCCGACACCACCTATGATTTAAAAGGAAACGATACGCTTGATTTCACCAAACAACCAATATACTTTACCATTCGCTCAAGCGATGGCTCCAACACGAAGGTTTATGAGATAAAACCAACCGTTCACCAAGTTGACCCTGACTTATATACTTGGAAAGCACTCACATCCAACATCTACCCTGCAGACGATAGCGAGCAGAAAGTAGTAGAATTAGGTGCCACTTTCGTGATGATTACCAATAATGGTTTTCAATTACATACCTATACCTCCCAAGACGGCACACAGTGGCAGTTAGCAGGACAGCCAACAGGCCTACCTACCAGCGCAAACATACGACAAATCATTAGTGATGGCACTACACTCTATTATGGAGAAGGTACTCAACTATACACCAGTACAGATGCTATCCACTGGACTACACAATCCGTACCACACACTATTTATACCATGCTGCTTTACTGGAATAAGACTATATGGGCATTGGTGGAGAATGATGGGTATGAGTTAGCCACTTATGATGGCACTATGCATCTCACAGGACTGAGACCTAACAATCAGTTCCCTATCAGCGATTTTGCAGCCGTATGTTTCCATAGCGCAAGTCAAAGAGAAAGAGCCATGATCATTGGTGGCTTCGCGCAAAGTGGCGAAGCGCTCAATACAAGATGGAACTTGGAATACACACCATATACCTCCCTGAATAATGGTTATCGCATGGAGGAGTTCTCTATAGACCGTCCCCGTTTCACCTCACTCACAGGCATCTCCGTTATATGGTATAATAATCAATTGATGATGTTCGGTGGTGTAGATGCCAATAGAAACTATTTCGGGCGTAACATACTTATTTCCAATGACGAGGGACTTAACTGGACACCAGCAGACTCCACGAAAAACCAATTACCTCTCGAATACGGCGAAAGACAGAAACAAAATGCTATTGTACGAGACAATAATATATACCTATTCGGCGGGCAAGACCGATACACCACTTATAGTGATGTTTATCGCGGAAGGCTCAACTCAATTGATTGGAATAAATAACTATTCAATATAGATTCATCAACTAATAAAAAATAACAACACTATGACTATTAACAATTACAATTTCGCAGGTAAGAAAGCGATTGTTCGAGTGGATTTTAATGTACCACTCAATGAGAATGGAGTTATCACAGACGACACCCGTATTCGCGGTGCACTACCTACCTTAAAGCACATTCTGGATAATGGTGGTTCCCTCATCATTATGAGCCACATGGGCAAACCAAAAGGCAAAGTACAAGCCAAATACAGTCTGAGCCAAATAGTAGAAGCTGTAAGCGCAGCATTAGGTGTTCCTGTGCAATTTGCAGAAGATTGTGCAAAAGCTAAAGAGCAAGCTGACGCCCTCAAAGCAGGTGAAGTGCTCTTGCTTGAGAACCTTCGTTTCTATCCGGAAGAGGAAGGCAAACCAGTAGGTATTGACAAAGAAGACCCCGCTTATGAAGAAGCGAAGAAAGAGATGAAAGCACGCCAGAAAGAGTTTGCTAAAACTCTTGCATCATACGCAGACTGCTATGTAATGGACGCTTTCGGTACCGCACACCGCAAACACGCTTCTACTGCTGTTATTGCTGATTATTTCGATGCAGAGAATAAGATGCTCGGATTTCTCATGGAGAAAGAGGTAGCTGCTGTAGATGCCGTATTAGGCGACATCAAACGCCCATTCGTAGCAATCATGGGTGGTTCTAAAGTGTCTTCTAAAATTGGTATTATTGAGAACCTCCTTGGTAAAGTAGATAAACTCATCCTCTGCGGTGGTATGACATATACATTTGCGAAAGCACATGGTGGAGAGATTGGTAATTCTATCGTGGAGTTAGACAAATTGGATGTAGCCCTCGGCGTTGAAGAATTAGCAAAGAAGAATGGTGTAGAATTAGTACTCGCTAATGATGCTATCTGCGGTGACGCATTCAGCAATGATGCCAATCAAAAAGTATGCCCTGCAACCGCTATCCCTGAGGGTTGGGAAGGAATGGATGCAGGTCCTGAAGCACAACAGAAATTCACCAATGCTATCAAAGGCGCAAAAACAATCTTGTGGAATGGCCCTGCTGGCGTATTCGAGTTTGATAATTTCTGCGCAGGTAGCCGCGCTATCGGTATGGCTATTGCAGAAGCAACCAAAGAGGGCGCTTTCTCGCTCATCGGCGGTGGCGACTCTGTTGCATGTGTCAATAAATTCGGCTTGGCAGACCAAGTATCTTACATTTCCACAGGTGGCGGCGCACTCTTAGAGGCTATCGAAGGAAAAGTACTCCCAGGAGTTGCTGCAATAAAAGGCTAATCAGTATTCATTTATAATAAAGAACATAATCATATGGAAATAGTAGGAAAAATCATCTCTGTTCTACCTGAGCAGAGCGGTATTGCCAAGAATGGCAACCCATGGAAAGTACAAGCATATGTATTAGAGACCACTGAACAATACCCTCGAAAAGTACATTTTGAAGTTTTTGGTGAAGATCGTATCAAGCAAAACCCATGCGCAATTGACCAGCTTGTAACAGTTAGTTTCGATATTGAGAGCCGTGAGTTCAATGGTCGTTGGTACACTTCTATCCGTGCTTGGCGTATCGTGCAAGGGGATACCACACAACCTGCGCAGCCAGCACAAGCTGCACCTGCACCTGCACCAGCCGCTCCACAACAACCAGCTATGGAGAATATTGAGGCTGCCAATATGCAACCATTCGACCCTACGGTCAATGATAACACCAGTGATTTGCCATTTTGAAGCGAAAAATTAAAATAGCAATATTCATCCTCTTGTTAGCGGGCAGCGCAGTACTATGCGCTGTTCGCTGGCAAGCATGGTTCGGTATGCCGGAAGAACCAGAGTGGACAGGTCCTATGCAGACCTATCAGTTTCATACTTTCGGTAAAAACTCTGTGCATGGCTTCACAAAGACAAAGAACGGATGGCAAAACACATCCACACCACAATCTTTGGATATTCTCATCTTTGGAGACATCCATAACAACCTACATCTTGATGACTATAATCGTATTGCCCAACGCCACCCACACATAGACATCATCGCCCAAGCTGGTGACTGGCTGGAGAGAGGACAATCGTATTACTATCAAGCATTGCTAAAAGAATGGATACCTTCTTCTTTATCACAATTGCCTGTTATCAATTGTCCTGGCAATCACGAATACACAAAAGGTATTCACAAATCGCTTCCTAATGAATGGTATTCATGGTTTCCGCACCCGCAGAATGGCACGATAGACCATAAGGGAAGTATGTATTATATTGATTTCCCACAACTGCGATTCATCGTCATTGATACCAATCCACTCAACCGTATTGTCACTCTCACTCGCACGCTCACTTGGGTACAAGACGCTATCAACACAGCCGGCGACAAGTATGTCGTAGCCATGATGCATCACCCTGTTTTCTCGGCAGCAGAAGGACGATTTAACCCGCTCATATATGCAAGTTTGCGTTACCCTTTAGGTCAGACAGACCTCACTATTAGCGGACATGACCACACCTACATGCGTCACATGCCTTTCGTAGTACTCAATACCGCAGGTAAGCACAAGAATGCCAAGCAATACAAGTATATTACTATGGACTATCAAGCAGGAGATGCAGTCTATTCCATACTCTCTTTTCCTATCACTCAAAAACCTATCCTGCGCACATATCGGTTAAGCGACGGACATTGCATCGATAGTTGTTATGTACACCATTAATGCCATAGTTCTATCCCTTCAACCCCACTCTGACAGGGCACATATTTTGCACGCATATACGCGCGAGTACGGGCGTGTTAATTATATGGTGTATGGTGTAGGACGCAAAAATCCCATTGGGTGCTACAATCCTCTAAGTTTGGTACAACTGACTATCAGCTCGTCCACCAAAACACTACCGAGTGTGCGTACAGCCAATCTCATATTCATCCCAAGCACTATTTACACCAATGCCTATAAGCAAACTATAGCACTCTTTTTGAGCGAGATACTATTCAATACCCTGCGACACCCTATGCCGGACGAGGCTTTGTTTGACTATATAGAGCACTCTATACGCCTATTGGATAGCGAATCAGACACACAGGATTTTCACTTGCAATTCTTAATTGATTTCGCATCCTTATTAGGCTTTGCGATAGATAAAAACACTCACCCGGAACTACTCATAAAACCCATATCACGACAGGAACGCCAGACACAACTTCGACATATCTGTACATACCTCGCTCAGTATGTTGATAACTGGCAAGACCCCCGTTCATTGGATGTTTTAATAGAGGTTTTTAACTAAAAGCAAGTTAATTTGCCACTTTTTATAAAAAAAATTTTGCCATTCAAAAAAAAAGTCGTACCTTTGCAGTCTATTTTGTGTAAACCCGTCCTCGGGAGAGGACATAAATAATAATTAGAACAATGAAACGTACTTTCCAACCATCACAGCGCAAGCGTCGCAACAAACATGGTTTCTTAGAGAGAATGGCTACCGCTAATGGTCGCCGTGTATTAGCTGCTCGTCGCGCTAAGGGTCGCAAGAAACTGACTGTTGCTGACGAAGGACGCCACAAGTATTAATCAAAAGCCAAACGGCCTTCAAAAGCAATAACGCTATAGGGAAAAGAGAGCTCATCTCCTTTCCCTTGTTTTGCTAATCACGCACATGCGCGGACGCTCATAGGCACGCACACATTAATAAACACATCTATGGAATCAACTCGACAGCATAAGATATCTCGGCTCATTCAGAAAGACATGAGCGACATCCTTTTGAGGTATGCACGCACGCTACACAGCACACTCATTTCAGTGAGCGAAGTGCGCGTATCTCCGGACCTCGGTATTGCACACATCTACCTATCCATTTTCCCGCAGAACAAAGTAGCAGAGACAATGGAAGCGATAGAGCAGAACACCTCATATTTTCGCGGGCAACTCGGCACTTTAGAGCGCCACCAGTTGCGTGTCATACCAGAAATAAAGTTCCACTTGGATACTACTATTGACAGTATGGAACGCATTGATGAACTACTCAAACAATAATCAGTTCTGTTCTTTTATGGCTCACTCTCTTGAATCGCATATTGCATGGCGTTACCTTTTTTCCAAGAAAGGTCATAACGCTATCAATATCGTTTCTGGCGTCAGCGCAGTGGCGATAGCGGTGGTCACTGCATGTATGATATGTGTGCTATCTGTAATGAATGGATTTGGAGTATTGGTAGAACAGATGTTTTCGGAGTTTGATCCGCCATTGATTATTACCTCCAAGCAATCACATACTTTCCGCACAGACACCGCTCCCATACAATCCTTATTTTCTACAGATGCGATCGGCACTATTTCTCAGCAAGTAGAGCATACAGCCTTGGTTCGCTACAAAGACCACCAACTGCCATGCCGCGTACTGGGTGTTGACTCGCTTTTCACACGCACAGCCCATATTGACTCTGTCATCACAGATGGTTTCTATTCCGTCTATGACGGCGCCTTTGAGCGTGCTGTTTTAGGCAGGGGATTAGCCGCGCAGATTGGTATAAACGCGCACTTCACAGGCGCACTACACCTATATGCGCCAAAGCGAATAGGCAAAATCAACATGCTACGCCCCGACCAGTCTTTAGAACACGAACATGCGTTTATTGCTGGTACTTTCGCCATCAATCAGGTTGACTATGATGACCAACTCATGCTCATCTCGCTCCCGCTCGCACAACGCCTCTTTGGTTTTGACAACAAAACGGTAACAGCACTGCGTATCCAGCCAGCAGACGGCTATTCTATCGAAGAAACGAAGCAGCACATAAAATCCATCGTCGGCAGTGAATATAATGTACACGACCGCTACGAACAACAGCAAGATTTCTTTAAGATTCTACATATTGAGAAACTCCTTACTCTCCTCTTATTAGTATTTATCTTACTCATTGCAAGTTTTAATATCATTGGTTCGCTCAGCATGCTTATTTTAGACAAGAACGAAGACATTCGTATTCTCTCCCATTTAGGTGCCAATCAATCCACTATTCGTCGTATTTTTCTGCGCGAAGGATGGCTTATCTCTGCCTTGGGTGCAGTTGCAGGTATTATTATCGGCGTACTCATTTGCTTGGGACAGCAGTATTTCGGTTGGCTCAAACTGGGTGATGGCAGCGACTATGTCATCTCTGCTTATCCTGTGGTAGTACAAATCTCAGATGTACTCTTAGTGACCATTATTGTGGGTATATTAGGATTTATTGCAGCATGGTATCCAACGCGCGCTATCACAAGCCATAGTATAAACAAAACCCTCATTATTCTCCTTGCCGCAGGCAGCATATGCAGTTGCACCCCACATTATTCGGGAGACAAGAAGAGTGGATTACCAACAGAATATACATCTGCTTACCAAGAGATTTATGGCGTATGCTATGACTCTATTGCATATCCTGTCGTAGCACTTGACCTCTATTCCGATGGTTTAGAACTGGATACAAACCATCGTATGCAAGGTACAGGCTACAACTTATACATATCTGATATTTTCCTTCCTTTGAAGACAGGCGCAGACTCATTACATATTAAACCAGGCATATATCGCAGCGACACGACTGCACTACCCTATACTTTCCTACCCGGGAAAGACTGGGAAGGGACACCATCGGGTATGTACCTGCTTTATGTGAATAATGGTTCATTACAATCTATTCAATTACTGGATTCTGGTACTATAGTTATCCGCGACACCACCAATGCACTCACAGACCTGCAGTTCACACTGTATTATAAGAATCAGTACGGATACAAAACCACATACACTACCCATTTTCAGGGGGAACTCATCCCATGGAAAAAATAAGCAAGGATAAAGACTTATTTCGCGAATACCGCACCTACCTTCGATTAGAGCGTAATTACTCGTCTAATACCATTGAGAGTTATGAGATGGATTTGGACAAGTTGCGTTTATATGCCCAGGAGCATAGTCTGGATATCGTCCACACCTCTTTTGAGCAGCTACAAGCTTTCCTCTTTGATACCTTCAAAACTTGCACCTCACCCGCTACCCAAGCACGAGTATTGGCAGGTATCCACGCATGGTATCGTTTTCTGCTATATAAAAACTATATCGACCAAGACCCTTCGGAGTTATTAGAAGGTCCACGCAAAGAGAGACATCTCCCCACCGTCCTTTCTTTGGACGAAGTCAATCGTATGATAGCAGCTATCGATTTATCTTCTAACGAAGGTCATCGCAACAGAGCCATGATAGAGATGCTCTATGGCAGTGGATTGCGTGTGAGCGAACTGGTCAATCTCAAGCAAAGCAACATCTTTCTCAACGAACATTATATGCTTATTGAAGGCAAAGGAAATAAGCAGCGTCTTGTCCCTCTCTCGCCTGTGGCCGAAGAATGGTATCTTTATTGGTTGCAAGACAGGTCGCATTGGCCTATCAAACCCGAAGCAAGAGATATTGCTTTTGTCAATCGGTATGGCCGTCCACTCACGAGAGCAATGGTTTTCACTATTGTAAAGCGCTTATGCGCTATGGCAGACATTCAAAAAAATGTTTCGCCACACACCCTACGCCATTCATTCGCCACCCATCTACTGCAGAATGGCGCTGACTTGCGTATCATACAACAGTTATTAGGACACGAAGACTTAGCAACTACAGAAATTTACACTCATTTAGAAATAACCGACTTACAAAAGGCCGTTCTACAATACCATCCTGCTAATCAAAAATAACATACTATCACAAACTTACGCAGATATATTATTCTTTGTCTCATAACAATGCAAACGATGTTTGCAAGTGCCATAGAGACCATCATTATTGGCGACATCACCAATGAAGCGACAGGCGAACCCATACCCAATGTGAACATACATTTCCGTGGAACTAAGATAGGTACCACTTCCGATCCGTCTGGTGCGTATATTCTTCGTGTGGACTTGCATAAAAAGATGCAACTTGTCTTTTCTGCTGTAGGTTATCACACACAGCGCTTTGATATTGAACCGGGCATCATGTCAGGCCTGCATGTCACCATGCGCGAGAAAGCACCATTACTCAGCGAACTCATCGTCACACCTGGACTCAACCCTGCACTACCTCTGCTACAACGAGTACGAGCCAATAGGTCCATCAACGACCGCACTCTATCATCTAACATATCTACAGTACAGCGTGAACAAAAACTATATATCTCGCATATACAGCAACGCCACCTCAGAAGAACCATATGGAAGTCACTACAAGCAGGAATGATCATGCAGTCAGACTCCTCGTATGTCATGCCTTTATACCAAGAGACACAATCCTTTATGCTAAAAGCCGATCAGATGATTCCTGCCAATGACCAGCAGAGCAAAGCCATTATCGTCTCTTCAACGGACTATTCAGCCCTCTTGGGAACTGAAGGAAACCTGAATTTCTACCAAACAACCATTCCGCTTATGGGGCATGGCTTTCTCTCTCCATTAGCAGCAAGCGGAGAGCGATTTTACAAGTATTTCTTAGCCGATTCTACATATGTATCATATCCCCATAAGACAGAGAAGCATTATATCATTCACTTCCGTACGCGCAACCCTTTCTATCCCACTCTCAATGGAGAACTAACCATTGACTCTGCCTCGTACGCTTTGCGCTCCATTCGAGCGCACGCACCCACAGAAAACACTGTCAATTATCTCAATCAGTTACATATCTCGCAAACGCTATCATCCACAAATACCATCGAGTCAGAACACATATCAGCATTACTTGATTTTGCAGTTAAAATAGACAAAGCAGGCACTGTCTTGCCCACACTACTACTCACCACCCACTTAACAAGCAAAGACACTTCACATATAGTCCACACTGCTACTCCGCACACCTTACACAATACACAACAAACAGACTCTTCCTTTGCCACATTGGATAGCTTACCCCTCATCCGTACTGCCAAGTGGATAGCCACAATAGCCACAACAGGTTATATACCTACCAAAACGAAAGTGGACATCGGGCATGTTGCAGAGATAATACAGGTAAATGAGCACGAAGGAGTCCATATTGGTTTCCCTTTACGCACCAATGCTTCTTTCTCAGACAAGATTGCTTTGGAGGGAAATATCGGATATGGATTTAAGGACAAGCGACTCAAAGGAATGGCGCGTATCTCTTTTGATTTACCCACGCCACGCAAGCACCAGATACATATGGAATATAGAGATGGATATGTATGGTCTGAGGTAGATGATTTTGACCGTATGCTGCGTGAGAACTCAATGGGAAAAGGCGATATGGATTTCACCTCCTATGCTTTCGAAGCATTACATCGCGACTCTTTATATATCAATACTGCGATACGGCAGCAACAACTGCAATTCTATTGGTTTGCCGACTGGACACCGAATGTAGAGACCCATACATATATTCGTGCGGGATGGCATCACGGGCTTCCCCATCTATCCACCCAACCCATTGTACACCATCCCTATGCTTATCAGTCGTTTTCGTTCATCACTCGCTTCAGTTGGCAGGAACGCAAGCACGACAGCTTCTTTATGCGCAGATACACCTATTCCTCACGGTACCCGGTTTTATGGGTAGGTTTGGAAGCTGGTCACTGGGCTTACACTACCCCTCATGCGAACTCCAATCTGTATGCTCATCTGCGTCTTATGCTTATGCAGCATGCCTCTTTGGGTATCGGAGGTAAACTCAACTATGCCCTACAAGCTGGGGCTCTTTTTGGTAATGCTCCAAATGCTTTCTTGTGGCATGCCGATGCCAACCAAGGATATGCCTATGACCCTTATCGGTTCACTTTCTTACACGGAACAGATATCATCGCAGATAAATACATTGCGCTGCATACTGAATGGAATGGACAAGGCGTAGTCTTCAATGCCATACCGGGACTGAGATGGTTGCATCTACACGAACTCATCGAAGCTAAGATAGCATACGGACATAAGCTCTATGCTGAAATCGGAGTGGGAATAGGTAATATATTGCGTGTATGCGACCTTTATTCCATATGGTCGCTATCGCCTCATATTCAATGGGGTATGCGATTTAGAATTCACTTGGGGTTATAACTTATTCTTCCGCAAGAAGGAAAAGTAATGGAATATCCAATCGGGCACGCCAATCATCTTCACAATGCGCCGTGCCAGGGAAGAAGCGATACATATAGTGCGTACTATCCCAACCTGACTCATACATCATATTGTTAATCAATGCCTGTGCCATTAGATAATTAGCATCTAATGTCTGGTCCCCGTTATCCATGTATAATTTAGCACTATTGGCAGGTATATAGTGCTTTAAGTACTCACGATAGGCTGCCATCAAAGCACTATCTTGTTCTGTAGGGTCTGGCCAAGCTAATGTACAATGCGTGGATAGACACGCTGCTCCGCCAAATATCTCCGGATAGCGACAAAGAGCATAAGAAGATATCAATCCACCACAACTACTACCCATCACCCATGTATGCGCACGGTCCGCATAGGTGGAGTATTTACTATCGATAAACGGTTTCACCTCTTCCACCAAGAAGCGCAGATAATCATTCCCTTGAGGTTTTATATCTTGATACACCACCGATACACTATCCATGTACTCCACTATGTTATCAGGACAATACTCACCTATTCTTTCGGGAGAATTATCAATTCCCACTACTATTGCAGGACGGATTTTTTTCATACGGATAAGACTATCCATCGCCTCATCCACTCCCCATTCCTGCTTATTCCATGCCACTTGTGCATCCCATAACATCTGCCCATCATGCATATACAATACATCGTATTGCTTATCTGAATCATAGTCCTCTGGAGTCCAAACACGGATGGTACGAGGTGTCACATACTTAGACTCGAATAACTCATAAGTTTCCAACTGGCCTGCACTAACACGAGGCTCATCCTTTAATTGGCATCCCACAAAAACGAACGATGCCAATAGCATTACTATTTGACGCATACTATTTTATTTTTATTTACGCTACAAAAATACTATTTTTTTCGCATATACACAAATTTATCTACACAATTTGATAGATTTTGTTTACAAAACAAACTTTTATTTGTGTATGTAAAAAAAAAGCAGTAAATTTGCACACTTTTCAATGCTAATAAATAATCATTATAAATCTAAATACAATTGAATTATGTCTAAAGTTACCGTAGTAGGCGCAGGCAATGTAGGTGCTACTTGCGCAAATGTATTAGCCGTTAACGAAGTTGCTAATGAAGTATGCCTTATTGATATCAAGGAAGGTTTGTCAGAGGGCAAAGCGATGGATATCATGCAGACCGCTCAATTGATGGGCTTTGACACCATCGTAGAGGGCGTTACAAACGATTATAGCAAGACAGCGGGTTCTGATGTCGTAATTATCACCTCTGGTCTGCCACGCAAACCAGGTATGACTCGCGAGGAGCTTATCGGTGTCAATGCTGGAATTGTAAAGAGCGTTGCACAGCAAGTACTGACCTATAGTCCAAACGCAATTCTCGTAGTCGTTTCCAACCCTATGGATACCATGGCGTACCTTACACTTCACTCATTGGGGCTCCCACGCAACCGCGTCATCGGTATGGGTGGAGCGCTTGACAGTGCACGCCTCAAATATTTCCTCAGCCAAGCACTCAAGTGCAATGCAAACGATGTAGATGGCTTTGTGATTGGTGGCCACGGAGATACCACTATGATTCCATTAACCTCTTACACCACCTATAAGGGTATCAATGTATCCGAGTTCCTTACCAAAGAGGAATTGGAAAATGTAGTCAAATCAACCATGGTTGGTGGTGCTACACTCACTGGTCTTCTAGGCACAAGTGCATGGATGGCTCCAGGTGCCGCAGCTGCTTCTGTAGCAGAGGCTATCATCAAGGACCAAAAGAAGATGATCCCATGTTCTGCTGCGCTTGAGGGCGAGTATGGCATGACAGACATCACTATCGGTGTACCATGTATCATTGGAAAGAATGGTATCGAGAAAATCCTTGAGCTTAACATCTCTGCTGAGGAAATGCAGAAACTGCGTGATAGCGAAGCTGCTGTACGCAAGACAACACAAATCCTCAAGGAGCTTAATGTGCTCTAATTGTTTACCAATAGCAATACAATATGGATTTATTCGATAAATGTGATCATTTCGAAACACTCAAGCAGGTTCGCAAATTAGGTATTTATCCCTATTTCCATGAGTTAGAGTCACGCCAAGCACCTATCGTGCAGATGGAAGGGCATCGTGTTATCATGCTCGGAAGCAATAACTATCTCGGATTTACCGAGAATGAAGAAGTAATTGCAGCGGGACATGCGGCACTTGACAAGTATGGTACAGGAGTGAGTGGCAGCCGTTTCTTAAACGGCACACTCGACCTGCACCTGCAATTGGAAAAAGAGATCGCCGAGTTCACAGGATACGAAGAGGCAATGACTGTCTCTACGGGATTCCAAACCAACCTCGCTATCATCTCTTCCATATGCGGAAAAGATGATTATATTCTCAATGATCGCGAAAATCACGCATCCATATACGACGCTTGTCGCTTAAGCTATGCCAAAGTGCTACGCTATCGTCACTCAGACATGAATGACCTTGAACGACAACTCAAGTCCATTCCAGAGAGTGCAGGTAAACTCATTATCACAGATGGCGTTTTCTCGATGCGTGGAGATATATGTAAACTGCCGGAAATATGCGCATTAGCGGAGAAATATGGTGCGCGTGTCATGGTGGACGATGCTCATGGATTCGGAGTACTCGGCCCTGGTGGAAGAGGTACAGCGGCGCATTTCGGTCTCACAGACAAAGTGGATATCACAATGCTCACTTTCTCTAAATCATTAGCATCTATCGGAGGATGTATGCTCACCAGTCATCGCGTAGCAGACTGGTTACGACATGTATCCCGACCATTCATCTTCTCCGCATCTATCACACCTTGCTCAGCTGCAACAGCACTCGAAGCTTTGCATCAACTCATCAAAGACCCGCAGCGTCCGGAGAGACTCATGGCGATAGCTAAGTATTTTCAAAAGAGATTACTGGCTGCAGGAGTGAAGATAATCGAGGCACCTACACCTATCGTGCCTATCTTTACCTATCACACGCTTGACACACTCTATTATGGTAAGAAACTCTTTGAAGAGGGCGTGTATGTCAATCCTGTTATGGCACCCGCATGCGTGGAAGGCGAATGTCTATTGCGTACTACACTCATGGCTACACATACGGAAGATGTCATTGACGAAGCTGTAGAGATTATTGCTAAGGTGCTTAAAGAAGGTACACCATTCAATCAATAGATATGCATCAAGCGATTCACACAATACTCATCACGGGTGGCAGTTCTGGTATAGGAGCTGCCACTTGTGATTATTTTGCTCGCAGAGGATGGACCGTTTTCGAGCTAAGCCGTCATGGGCAATCTGCTACCAACATCATACATATTGACTGTGATGTATGTGATGAGACCAGCGTGCGTGATGCTATTGCTCAAGTGCTCACCCTTACTGACCATTTTGATGTCGTAATCAGCAATGCAGGTTACGGAATATCCGGTCCTATTGAGTGCACACCTATTGAACAAGTGACGCATCAGATGGATGTTAATTTTATAGGTGCCATTCGTTTTACTCAAGCAGTCTTACCACAATTACGCAAACAACAGTACGGACGCATCATATATACTTCCTCCGTTGCTGCCACACTTGCCGTACCCTACCAAGCATTCTACTCTGCGTCCAAGGCAGCTATCAATGCAACTGCACTTGCTCTCGCAAACGAACTGCGCGAGTGGAATATATCCGTGTCCGTTCTTATGCCGGGAGATGTAAAAACGGGCTTCACATCTGCGCGAAAGAAAAGCACTAATAAGCAGCACATATATCAGAATGCAGAAAAAGCTATTGCCATCATGGAGCATGATGAGCAGAATGGAATGGAACCTATACAGATGGCTAAGCTATTTTATCACATTGCCACCTGCCGCTCACCCAAACCACAATATATTGGTGGAACAATATACCGTCTTTTCTGTTTTCTCGATAGAATACTGCCTAAACGATTTGTAAACTGGTTAGAATACAAGGTGTATAGTTAACATGTCCAAACATATCCATATTATCTCTCCTTCGGGTGCTATAGACCCCATACTTATTGAACAAACCACCACGCGCTTGCGCGCATGGGGATATAATGTTAGTGTGGGCGCGCACGCGTGCGAACAATGGGGACGCTTTGCTGCCACAGATAGTCAACGCATAGACGACCTACTATACGCGCTGCAAGACCCTTCTATCGACATCATCCTATGCGCCAGAGGTGGATATGGGCTGCAGCGTATCATAGACCAATCACCTCCTATCCACAAACCCATACTTGGTTTTAGTGATATTACAGCACTGCATATGCTTGCTGCGCAGACCAACCAACCTACCCTACACGGCCCTATGTGTAAGCATATAGCCACCGAGAAAGAAGAGAGCGAACCGATGCTTGCCTTGCGTCAAGCGCTCGAAGGAAAAGCCCTCACCTATCACATACCCACACATCCGCTTAATAGACTTGGTCAAGTGAGTGCGCCTGTTATAGGAGGCAACCTATCTGTGCTATATGGATTGCAAGCTACGCCTTTTTCACTCGCACAAGCAATAGCATCCAATAGCAAACCTATTCTGCTAATAGAAGACATATGCGAGCGGCATTACCATATTGATCGCATGATTCGCAATCTGCGTATGAGTGGAGTTCTCAGTCAAATAAGTGGACTTATCGTAGGCCAATTCACTGAGTGCGAGAACGACCCATCTATGCCGTCCAATATAGAGCAAACAATATACGAGGCAGTTGCTGATTACAACTACCCCGTATGCTTCCAAGCGCCATTCGGACATTTCGACGGCAACTTACCTATATGGCTTCATACGCCTATTCAGATGTCTATCTCAGATAGCGAAGTGACACTCAACATGCCGTCACTGCTATCCTAATCGTTATTTTTTCTGCCCTAAACGCTGCAAGTGGCAAAGCATCAAACTACCATCTTCGCGTCGCAGATGCATTCCATTACCTTCACAAAACTCAAAAGCCTTGCAGTCTTTACATGGCTCCATTTCACGCATCCATGTACGATCTCGATAAGGTTTGAATTCCTCTTCCCATACACGCCAAAAAGAATCTTTGTATATATTCCCTTGGTAATACTTACCGCGCACACTCGTGCATGCTGATATACTGCCATCAATGAGTATTGATGCCACACTAACGCCCGCAGCACACTGATAAAGATAGTCACGCACTTTGCCTTCGTAGTCACCCAAGAATCCTTCGCAGGAATACGACACATGTCTGCCAGCTTGTCGTTCCGCCACAATAAAATCCATCAGATATTGGAATTGTTCATCTGTCAAAATCAATTCCTCATTTTCTGCTGCGCGTCCCATCGGGTCTATTCCAAACACACGCCAATTACGAACTCCCATACTCCATAGCAGATCGCGTATCTCAGGTAGTTTGTTTATCGTGCGCTGATTGACACAAGTGACCACATCCCACGCCAAGTCGCGCTCAGCAGCACAAAGGCGTATTGCTCGACATGCTCCTTCAAAGGCTAATGGATGCTGACGCAACCACACATGATCTTCCTCCAGTCCATCCAACGAAATAGTTATAGAACGCAGTCCTGCTTGGCGCAAGCGGCGAAAACGCTCTTCCGTCAATGCCAAACCATTCGTCACCATCCCCCATGGATAACCACGCTTATAAAGCGCTTCGCCCACATCCGCTAAATCTTTTCGCATAAGCGGTTCGCCACCCGAGATAACAATCAGCACCTTATGCGGGTCAACATGAGGAGTAACTTCTGTATCTATCACATGCAGAAAATCCTCGGCCGGCATATCAGGCGTCACTTCAGATGACACGCAATCACTACCACAATGCAAGCAATGCACATTACATCGTAAAGTGCTTTCCCAGAATAGTTGCTCAAGTGGATGCAGCGCTTTCATATTCTTACGGCGCCATTTCTCAAGCAACAAAGCGAATCGAAGTCTTAGTTTCATTGCTGTAGTGGGCGTGGTACACCATATTTAACCATGATACCCGGAGCGGGAGCGGCATAGATAGTATCGGATGTGATAGAATCTTTCTTTTGTTCGTTCTCTTGATTGATTCTATCCGCATCTTTCTCCACTTGCTCTAAATCTTGATAATACTCTACAGGCACACCATAAAGGGGCATTGGTTGATGCTCAACTGCTTTCTTCACACCGCAGCCTGCCAACAGCATGCTGCTTGCTCCCAAGAAAACATTCAACCATACTCTTACTTTTTTCTTCATATCGTAAATTAATTTATAATATATTCATTCTACCATCAAGTATGGCGCGAATAGTATCCGCTTTCACTGATTGCACATACAAATCTCGTACCAAAAGTCCACTATTCCAACAGTCAACATGATTTTTCAATGCTTCCATATGATCTGTTCCGCCAGATAAGTAGTCGCTCGTGGCCAGCGTATAAAGTGCATTCACATCTATTGGTTTACCGCCTATTGTCACATCTGCCAACTGTCCATCCACCGCCGTCATGCGCAACCCAGCCACTCCTTGTGCACCATAGGTTGCAAACGATTGACAGAGAGCCAATATATCTTCGCCTTTTAGCGTAAGCACCACTAATTGATTATCGAATGGCATCAACTCGAACACATTGCCTTGTGTGATCGGTCCTTTGTGCCATTCACAACGCATTCCGCCCATATTCATCACCGCCATATCCACCTTATTGGGATAAACCTCCTTGGCGCGCGCCCACAAAGCTTCCGTCGCCCAATTAAGCATAGGACATTCAGGTGACGCCACATACATCTCATCTGCAGCATAACCAATCACTACTGCCATCTCGCGCTCCACTGCTTCTTTATACGATGCCAAATAAGCGATATAGGCACTGTCGGCTATGCTATCCGACGACGCATTTACAGCTATCGCACTCGTCTCCACACTACCAACCTGTACACTCGTATGGCATCCGCATAAGCACAAGGGAATAAACAAGAAATACCAATTTTTACCCATAAATTATTGAATTTTTCGCCACAAAGATACATAAAAATTTGCATATATGCAATTTTTTTACTAATTTTGCACCCGATTTGATAATTTTTACACATTTTTAATTTTAATATCATGAAGAAAATTGTTCTTTTCTCTCTTTTGCTGTGCTATGCACTTAGCTCATGGGCAGCAAGCAACTCTTTTAT
This sequence comes from Paludibacteraceae bacterium, assembly GCA_045576595.1. GTDB lineage: Bacteria > Bacteroidota > Bacteroidia > Bacteroidales > Paludibacteraceae > Colicola. Next base: position 23,334 of record JAZNGV010000009.1, read on the forward strand.
ATCGCGTACTGATTTCCGCGATGAATCAATCTATTTTGTAATGACAACCCGTTTTTATAACGGTGACCCAAGCAACGATGTTCAGTGTTGGGATGCACAGAACTACAATGTAGGCGACCCTGCTTGGCGTGGTGATTTCAAAGGTCTTATCGAAAAATTAGATTACATTAAAGCACTCGGTTTTACCGCTGTTTGGATTACTCCTGTTGTAGAGAACGCATCTGGTTATGACTACCACGGCTACCATGCACACGATTTCTCTAAAGTGGATAAACGATATGAGTCAGAGGATGTCAAATTCCAAGACCTTATTGATGCTGCGCACGCAAGAGGAATGAAAGTTATCCTTGATATCGTGCTCAACCATACCGGTAACTTTGGTGAGGCAAACCTTTGCAAACTCTTTACACGCGATTGGACAAAAGACCAAAGTATGATTGACGAGTGCATGGTACCCTTCACAAAGAAAGATGGTGGCAAACTGCCAGACAACTACTTGAGCCTTCCTGGTGGTGAACAATACTCTGCACGCCTTTCGCAGATGAAAAACACCACAGGCGTTAACTACGATGTGCATAATTACTGGCACCATGTAGGAAATGAATGGAACTGGGATGACTATTCTCGTTGGTATGGTCAGATAGCAGGCGACTGCGTGGATCTCAACACCGAGAACCCTGCCGTATATAATTACCTCATCGAATGTTATGGTAAGTTCATCGCTATGGGAGTGGACGGATTCCGTATTGACACAGGCGGACATATTTCTCGCCTCACTTTCAACAAAGCGTTTATTCCTCAATTTGAAGCACTTGCTGAGCAATATAAAGCAAAGCGCAACGGTGGTGATTTCTTTATGTATGCAGAGGTTTGTGCGCGCGAGCGTAATGTAGTTTACCGTAACCATGAGAACTGCTCGCCATTCTATTACACATGGAAAGAAAGCAAAAACTACGCTTGGGATAACAGCGAGACATCTTGGGATAACATCGTTGTTATGGAGGGAGACAAAGGAAACCACACCAATATTTTATCAGTGGAGCAACAAGGTAAAGATGACATGGATGACCAGTCATTGCCCAACTCTGACAACGCATTCCTCAATGGCAATTCATACCATACTCCTGATTACTCTAAGAACTCACAACTCAGTGTAATTGACTTTCCAATGCATTGGAACTTCCGTACTGCAGGCGAAGCATTTGCTGTGAAATATGGCGATAAATACTATAATGATGCGACATGGAATGTAGTTTATGTGGACTCACACGACTACGCGCCAGATGGTGCACCAGAAAGTACTCGTTTCAATCAAGACCAATCAACTTGGGCTGAGAACCTTGCACTCATGTTCACTTTCCGTGGCATTCCTTGTGTATATTATGGTTCTGAGATTGAGTTCCGCAAAGGAAGTGTCATTGATAAAGGTCCAAACATTGCCCTTAAAGAAACTGGTCGCGCATACTTTGGCGGTTATATCAAGGGAGAAATCAATGTAACTGATTTCGCTCAATATAATGGTGCAACAGGCAATATTGCACAAACCCTCAGTCATCCATTATCAAAGCATATACAACGCCTCAACCGAATCCGTCAGGCTGTACCGGCATTGCGTAAAGGACAATATAGCACAGATGGTTGCTCTGGTTCATTCGCTTTCAAACGCCGTTATACCGATGCTACCACTGACTCATATGCATTGGTATGTATCTCTGGCGGCGCTACCTTCAGCAATGTGCTCAATGGTAAATACACAGATTGTGTAACAGGCGAAGTAATCAATGTTACCAACGGTACACTCAAAGCCATCTGCTCTGGTAAGGGTAACCTCCGCGTATTCGTTTTGGATACAGATAAAACCAAAGCTCCTGGTAAAGTGGGCGAGGATGGCAAATACATCTATAAGTCTTCTTCTATAGCAGGCAGCACTCCTAAATGGGATGGCACTGAGGAAGAATTAGACGACCGCTTCGGACAAGGTGGTTCTACCGATTGGGGCGAGCCTGTTGAACCTTGTGTTGCATCTGCAGAGGAGCGCGTTGTATTCTTCCAAGCCGACAAAGATTTCGGCACTAATGCAGCTGTTCATATTTGGTTAAAAGGCACATCTAATAACCTTACTGGTTCATGGCCAGGCAAGCGTGCAGAGCACCTCGGTGGTGGTACATTCAAATATACTATCCCTGCGGACTTCCCTGCGGACGATTCCAACTGGATGATTATATGGAATAACAACAACGGAGGAAAACAAACGGCTGACCTCACATTCACTATGCGCGGACTTTACACTATGGGCGGATATAAGAGCCTTGTAACTAAAATCTGCGAAGGCGGTGATACGGGAGAAACTCCTGACACACCTAAACCAGAAGATCCAGAGACGCCTATTCTGGATGGCACCATGTGTCTCACATCTACAGCCGAGCGTGCGGTATTCTTCACCAAACCAAGTTCATGGGGAAGCAATATCAACTGCTATGTATGGTATAATGGAAGCACACAAGTTTTAGGCGCATGGCCTGGAACTGCTGCTACTGACTTAGGTAATGGTAATTACAAGATGGTTATGCCAGAGAGCGCACCTGCTATTGATAACACATGGATGATTATTTGGAATGATGGTGGAAATCAAACCAATGACCTCACATTCGTTCTTCATGGTCTTTGGACGGGTAACGATAGGAACTCGATTACTCAAACTGGTACTATCACTGAAATCTGCGAGTCAGGCATGGCAACAGACATCCCTGAGTTCAGCGAACCACAAGGTGATGGTTGGTTCTACGATGTGTTAGGTCGCCGCTATGCAGAACCTACTCATCCAGGCATCTACATCCGCAACGGACAAAAGCTCCTCGTACACTAATTGATTTACACATATATCAGAGAGAACCACTTTCAGGTGGTTCTCTTGTTTTTATTATTGTTTTTCGTCAATATTTACTACTTTGAAAATCACAATTTGCAATTTGCACAAACTTCTTGCACATGATAAAAAAAAGCAGTACCTTTGCACTCGCTTATATATAACAATTAACAATCCGTCTCCTATAATGAAAAGAATAGACTACTCATTTCGCGAGGTATTCGCGCCTAAACTATTCCAAACATTCCAATCATACAACGCTAAGCGCTTTTCGCAAGACGCTCTCGCGGGTATCATCGTCGGCATAGTAGCCATCCCATTAGCGATTGCTTTTGGCATATCGTCTGGGGTAGGGCCTACAGAAGGACTTGTCACTGCTATCATAGCGGGACTGCTCATTTCTCTCTTCGGAGGAAGCAAAGTGCAGATAGGCGGTCCAACAGGTGCGTTCATCGTCATCATCTACGGTATTATTCAGCAATACGGCTTAGCAGGACTCACTATTGCTACTATCATGGCGGGGCTCATCCTCATTCTCATGGGGTTAGCACACCTCGGATCTGTCATTAAGTTCGTGCCCTACCCTGTCATCGTGGGTTTCACTGCAGGTATAGCACTTACCATCTTCTCCACGCAGATGAATGATTTCTTTGGATTAGGCTTATCCGATGTACCTGCCAACTTCGTGGATAAATGGATTTTCTACGCACAGCATTTTCACATCAACTGGTGGGCATGCGGCATAGGTCTTTTCTCGCTCCTGATTTGCATTTTTATGCCTAAAATAACCAAGCGTATTCCGGGTTCCCTTGCAGCTATCCTCTTCGCCACCTTGGCTGTCGCTGCACTCAAGGCATGGGCACCTGCCGAATGGGGAGTGGCTTCGTTACAAACCATCAGCGACCTCTATGCTTTGCCACAAGGCATCCCTGCACCACACTTACCAGAGATGAACCTTGCTGATGGAGAGTCTTTCTTCACCCTTGTTCAGAAACTCTTCCCTTCCGCCTTCACAATAGCCATGCTCGGAGCTATCGAGTCCTTGCTGTCTGCAATGGTTGCGGATGGTGTGATTGGAGATAAGCATAACTCCAATACCGAACTCATCGCACAAGGTGTAGCGAATGTTGTTGTGCCTTTCTTCGGAGGCATACCTGCCACTGGCGCTATTGCGCGCACCATGACCAACATCAATAATGGTGGTAGAACACCAGTAGCAGGTATCATACACGCTATTGTTTTATTGGTTGTACTCCTTTTCTTAGGGAAATATGTAGGAATGATTCCGATGTCGTGCCTTGCAGCTGTGCTTATTATGGTCAGCTATTCTATGTCGGGTTGGAAGACGATAAAGGGACTTATCAAGCACCCTAACAGAGACTTATGGGTACTGCTTATCACTTTTTTCCTAACGGTCATCTTTGACCTCACCGTCGCTATTGAAGTGGGTATTTTATTGGCGTTGGTACTCTTCTTGATGCGTACCAGCGAAGCAACGCAAATTCGAACCTTCCATCACGAAATTGACCCGAATGAAGACACCGATGTGCAGTCCAACTTAGAGCACCTCACTATCCCAGAAGGAGTGGAAGTATATGAGATTGACGGTCCGTATTTCTTTGGTATTGCCAATCGTTTTGATGATATCATGACGCATGTATCGGGAGAGAAATATCCGGTCCGTATCATTCGTATGCGTAAAGTACCTTTCGTGGACTCTACGGCAATGCACAACTTAGAGATGCTTATTCAGCGCTCGAAGAAGAATGGCACTACGATTATCCTATCGGGTGTAAATGACCATGTGCATAAGCAGTTCTTGACAGGTGGCATTGAGCAACAGATGGACCCGCATAATATATGCGCCAATATCCACTTTGCTCTCCGCCGTGCAGAGGATATTCTCCAACGCCGCAAGCAATCTTAGGGGTTTGTTTATTCCTACCGACCAAAGATATTATCTTTCGCTGACACTTGCGTCGGCACACCTGCCTTGCCGCCGATATGCACATTCTGCATACTCACCAAGTCTGTATTATCGAAACTGATGGCATTGAGAGCTTGCAGCACCTCTATATCTCTAAAAATCACATTACGAATTGGCTCTTGCACTGTCCCTTGCAGTACCAAGGCGGCTTGGCGCACTTGTTGACAACGGATATTCTCTATGTAGATATTCTCCACCTCCGTAAAATAGTGATTATCCAGTCCTTCCCCCGCATACATACTCGTCGCGTAAAAAAGGTCCTCCACTTCACCAAACTGACAGTTCTTGACAAATATATTGCGTATGAAACCACCTCTATCTGGGTTCGTTTTGATGTATATACCGCGCTTGCAATAACCCGCATAATCGCAGTCCTCTACAAACACATTACGCACCCCACCAGACATCTCACTACCTATCACCACTGCATGCAATCCCTTGAAATGACAACGCCGTATGACGATGTTTTCGGAGGGGATGGCTGTATTACGACCGTCATTATCTCTACCACTTTTTATAGCGATGTTATCATCACCATTATTAAAATGCACATCTTCGATGAGTATATTCCGTGAACTCTCAGGGTCTATTCCATCATTATTAACTAATTTAGCCTCATAACGAAGTGAACGACAGATGATATTCTCACTTTGGAGTAGATGAATGCACCAGAAAGGCGCGTTTATTATCTTGACGCCCTCCATCGTTATCTGTTTGCATTTATAGAATTGTATCAGTTGAGGGCGCAGTAAATGACCTTCGCCAAACACTCTATTCTTCACAGGTATCTCCTCATGGTTCATTCGTCTGCTTTCTAATAGGTCTGGTCGTTGTTTCTCTTTCCATGTACCGAAAGTACTCTTTGCATTACCATCTATACATCCCCTACCGATGATGGCTATGTTTGTCGCACCATACGCATAGATAAATGGACTGTAATTGTATAGGTATGTCCCTTCCCAACTGGTATTCACTGTAGGATAATGTGTAGGGTCAGAACTGAATTGCAGTACAGCACCTTCTTGCAGGTCTAAACATATGTTACTCTGCAGATGAATAGGTCCGCATAGGTAGTATATACCTGCGGGCACTACGATACGCGCACCGCCTTTCTTCGCTGCTCTTTTGATAGCTTTTTCAAAAGCAGGGCGACAATCTTTTTTCCCGTCTCCCACAGCACCAAACCTTTGTATATGAAGAATATTCTCGCTAATAGTAGCACCGGATATATGATTAAGGATGCTATCGCGAAGTTGCGCATCATATTCTAATGCTTGTGTTGGTAACACACTCATGCTCATTATTCCAAAGGCAAAAAGAACGATTGTAACTATTTTTCTCATATACATTTTCTATTTTGTGCCTGCAAAGGTACAACAAAAACTGCACATATGCAAGTAAATGGGTGTTTTTTTGCCCAATAGAATAGCATTCTATGTTTTGTGGTTGGAAATATGCTGCATATGCTTGCATAAATGCGGCATATAGACGAGCACTAAACGGAGTACATAGTACTGGCAAAAACACCCATCCCTTGCATATGGGCTGCAGGACGCGACTGTACTTTCGAAGGGGCCCCTGTTGAAAACAAGGGGGAGTAGGTCGAAGATACACCAAAAACTGCACATATGCAACTTTTCAGGCTTTTTTTTGCAAATAGATTGCTTTTCCCACCGAGAGAACACCGAGAGAACACCGAGAGAAGAGCAACGCGTAATCGTGCCCCTGCGGCTAAGAAGACCAACACATGACCAAGAGATGACCGAGACACAAAAAAGACATTTTTTCGCCTCCCAAACGCACAAAAATGCCGTTCTTTCTTCTGTATCCGACCACAATCCGTGTGCAAAAAAAACAGAAATTTTACACATTCCAGCCTCAAAACTTGCATATGTCATTTTTTTTTATTATCTTTGCACGCTGCTGCGTGCAGCAAACAACTGCAACAGATAACGACAAACAATTAAGATATGGCAACAACCATTTATACCTATCTACACAACGATGATTTAAACGGCTCGCGCATCGTGAGCATGGATGATTGTATGTGCAAGCTATACAATATCAAGCGCAACGACTCAGCCTTCATGCATGATTTCAACGGAGATCTACAGAAACCTGCCTTGTATATCCTTCTAAATAGAGAGATACGCAAGGCTTATATCGGCGAGACGGACGATTTCGTAAAACGCATTGCACAGCACTTGATCAAGAAAGATTTCTGGGACGAAGTGCTTGTGTTTTTAGGTAGCAATGAAGACACACTCAGCAAAACAGAAGTTCAATACTTGGAGTATTTGGCGTACAACAAAGCGTTGGAACTCCAGCGTTTTGACCTCTCGGAGAACACGCAAAGCCCTAAACAACCGCACATGAATGTGATGTTGAAAGGCAAAACAGACAAATTCTTCCGCTATGTAGAAACGCTTGCGCAGTTTATTGGTTGCGACATCTTCTGTCCCAAACAAATGAAAGCGGAAGCCGCTAATGAGAACCATCTGTTCTATTGCAAGCGAGCCGGAAGCGATGCCGTCGGTTATCTGTGCGAGAGTGAAGAGTTCGTTGTGTTAGCCGGAAGCGAACTGCGTGTAGGCGAATGTAATTCGCTCAAACCTAATTCTCAGGAGAAAAGAAAATCTTTTGTCAAAACATATTGCTCACTATTAAAAGGTAAGATTATTCTCAAAGCTGATTATACATTCCCATCTCCTTCGGCAGCTGCAGCAATGGTTGTAGGTGGCAGTTCCAACGGCTGGACCAGATGGAAGGATGCAGAAGGAAAGACTTTAGATGAAGTATATAGAAAACATTAACGCCTAAATAGAATACAAATATGGCACAACAATCCGTAGAACCACAAATCGCTGACCTTGCCCACGGCTGGCTCAAACAGTATAAACTTGAATATCATATTGAGCAGGACGCTCCAAATGATGAAATTAAAAATGCTTTGCTCGAATACGAATCCAAGCAAGGTGGTTCTGGTGGAAATCGTCCAGACTGTAATCTTCTCTTGAAAGACAACAAAGGCAATTGGTGGCCTGTGCTCATCGAGTATAAGGGATATAAGGATAGATTGGTTAAACTGGATTCCGAGGGACAAGTTGCCAACCGCAATGCGAAAGGACAGCCCGAATACAAGAATATCAGCCAATATGCTGTCAATGGTGCCATTCACTACGCCAATGCCCTCCTACACTACACCTCATACGAACATGTTATAGCTATTGGCATCACTGGGTATAAAGATTATGCCACGAACAAGTTGCATCACGAATTGGGCGTATACTATGTCGGGAAGAACAACTACGGTGCAGGTCAGCAAATAGGCGATTTCACGGATCTGTCATTCCTTGCGCCTCAACATTTCGAGTCTTTCGTTGAGCAAGTTCGCAATCTTACCCTTGATCCGGAAGCTCTGGAGAAACTCAAACAACGCCGTGAACAAGAAATCAATCTTAGTCTTGTTAAGCTAAATAACGAAATCTTCAAAGAAGAAAAAGGTCTTTCTGAGAAAGATAGAATTTATTTGGTTGCAGCTACAATTATTGCAACGCTAGGTATTCCAAACAAAGTAAAACCTATAGAGAAAAGCGACCTACAATCTTATCAAGAACCCGGTCGTAGAGATGGAGATATAATCATTCAGACAATTAAGAATTTCTTAGCTGATGAAGAAAAACGGATTCCGGCAGACAAGCAATCCCTAATTATTCGCACCTTAGAGAACACTCTTACTACAGATATCATCAACAAGGCTGAAAATGGCGAAAGTCAACTGCGACGCGTCTTCGTCAAGATTTTGGATGATCTTGGCATTTACTACAAGGTAGGACTAACTACGGATTTTACTGGAAGGCTTTTCAACGAAATGTATCAATGGCTTGGCTATAAAGAAGACAAACTTAATGATGTAGTATTAACGCCGTCGTATGTAGCAAAACTACTTGTACGCCTTGCACATGTTGACAGAAATAGCTACGTCTGGGATTTTGCAACAGGAAGCGCAGGTCTATTGGTAGCTGCTATGAATGAAATGATAGAGGACGCTAAAACGAACATTCATTCACCAGAAGAATTGCAAATGAAAGTAGCGGCTATAAAAGCGAATCAATTACTCGGTCTTGAGATTTTGCCGGATATATACATGCTTGCCATTATCAACATGATTTTAATGGGCGATGGACGATCAAACATCCTCAATCAAGACTCTTTGAATGGCTATAGCGGAAACTACCTTTATTCACACCCGGACAAGTCTTTCCCTGCAACCGCTTTTGTTCTTAATCCCCCTTACTCAGCTCCTGGCAATGGCATGGTGTTCGTTGAGCGCGCGCTCTCTATGATGAGCCACGGCTATGCGGCAATCATCATTCAAAGTTCTGCCGGCAATGGTAAGGCAACAGAATATAACAAACGTATTCTTCAACACTCTACACTGATAGCTAGTATCAAAATGCCGATAGACCTCTTCATGGGCAAGAGTTCGGTACAAACCAATATATACGTCTTCCGTGTAGGCGAAGCACATAAAGCCGACGACATAGTGCGCTTCATTGATTTTAGTAATGACGGTTATACACGTTCGAACCGTAAGAAAGCAACAAATAACTTACGAGACAGTGATCATGCACGTGAGCGTTATTTGGAAGTTGCTAATTTGGTCAGAAACGGGCGAAGTGCGCTCCATTATTTAAACCAGAAAGACTATTATGAAGGATATATTAATCCTTTAGATGGAGCCGATTGGAATCAATCTGCGCAAGGTGAAAAACAACCCACATTAAACGATTTCAGAAGAACGGTTGCAGATTTCCTTGCTTGGGAAGTCTCCAACCTCATTAAGAATCAACCTCAAACGGAGGACAGCCTGGGAAAATTTTAGCCCCACTTGACCTTCAGCTACGCAATGTCAAGTGGGGCCAATATAGGCTGAGTGATTTATTTGAAAGTTCCTACGGAGACTTCGACTTACAAAAAAAACACATTAACGGTAATGGCAATTGGGTCATTACTGCGGGACTTTCCAACAATGGAGTATTAGGGCGGACAGATGTTAAGGCAAGAGTATTTAATGCCAATACCATTACCGTGGATATGTTTGGAGCTGCATTTTATCGGCAATTTAACTATAAATTAGTAACGCATGCACGGGTATTTTCTTTATCTCCTAAATTTGAAATGACTCAACGGCAAGGACTTTTCTTTGCTAACGCCATGACATATCTAAAATCAAAATTTGGTTTTGAAAATATGTGTTCATGGGAAAAAATTAAAGAAGATACTATCCTTTTGCCAAAAACCGAAGACAACAAAATTGATTTTGAATTCATAGAAAATTTTGTGCGCGAACTCGAGAGGGCGCGCTTGCGCGAACTCGAGGCATATCTCGTGGCAACCGGCTTGAACAACTACGAGCTGACCGCTATCGACCATAGCACATTAGATAATTTCAAACACTTACAATGGAAAGAGTTCCGTATTGGTGACTTGTTTGAAAGAATTAGCACTCAAAAATTGCCTTACAAAGCCAAGGAATTATCCAAGCAACCAACCGTTGATTGCCCATTGCCCTGTTTGACTTCAAGTTTCATGAACCAAGGATTGAATTATTACATTCCAAGAAAAGGTGCTACTATTCTAAGTAATGTAATTTCCATTCCTTCCAATAGTGACGTTTATAGAGCCTATTATCAATCCAGAGACTTTACGGTTCTATCTGATGCCTATGCTATTCAATGGAAAGATGAAAGTGTTAAACTCACTGGGAAACAGTACTTGTTCATGGTGGCATGTATTAATAAAGTGACGGATTTACCTATTTATTCATACAAAAACAAACTTGGCGGCTGGAATGTTGTAAAAGATAAATATATCACTTTGCCCACAAAAGATGGGACTCATCCAGACTTAGCAATAATGGAACAACTCTCATCTACATTACAGAAGATTGTCATTGCCTACGTAGCCAAATACACCGCGCGCAATCTTGAAGCCACCCAACAAGTCATTGAAAGCCAAGAGAGCCTAGAGGAACGAAATGAGCTAAAAGTCACCCTTATCCACCCCGAATACCAACCCGGATTTATACCTCTTTATACGCTCCGCGCTGCTTGTGGATATTTCGAAGATGGTCAACTGCCGGAAGAGGAAGGATGGATAGATGCTTCCGAATTAGGATTTACTCCTGACCCAAAACGCCATTTTGCGATTCATGCAAAGGGCGATTCCATGCTACCCAAAATCAAAGATGGCGATATTTGTATCTTCGAGTGGTACAATGCCGGTTCACGTAATGGTGAGATTGTTCTCACGCAAAGTAGTGAGTACGATGATGCCTATGGTGGTCGCTATACCATCAAACGCTACCATAGCGAGAAAACCGTTACCGATGAAGGCTGGCAACATTCCAAAGTTGAACTCCAACCCCTCAACCCAGACTTTGATCCTATCGAACTTGATGAGTATGAAGAATACAAAACAATAGGTATCTTTAAGTGCGTGCTTTAGGAAATGGATAAAAAATATCAAATATTTGTAAGTTCCACATTTGTTGACTTAAAAGAGGAACGTCAAGCGGTTTTAACCGCAGTACAAGAGTCTGAACATATTCCATCAGGAATGGAGATGTTTCCTGCTACGGATGAGGAACAATTTAACTTTATTAAACGCATCATTGACAACTGCGATTATTATGTTGTGATTGTTGCGGGCAGATATGGCTCTTTGGCTCCTGACGGCATCAGTTATACCGAAAAGGAATATGATTATGCCGTTAGCAAAGGTATTCGGGTTCTGGCTTTTGTTCGTAATGAAAATGCAATAGAAGAAAATAATAAAGATACTGATTTTACAAAACTTCAAAAACTATCTCTCTTCAAAGCTAAGGTACAAAATGGAAGGCTTGTTCGCCAGTGGGACAATAAGCAAGATTTGGTTTCTTCAGTCATTATAAGTCTAAACAAAGAAATGCGTGAACACCCTGCAATTGGATGGGTGCGCGCCAATCAGGTTCTTTCCAGTGAGAATCTCGTTGAACTAAGCCAATTACGCAAAGAAGTTGCTGAGTTAAGAGAATACAAAAGAAAACATGGGGAGTACAAACCATATAGTGATATTGCTGGTGTTGACGAAAAAGTACATATTCGTGGAACTAAAACACATATTTGGAGACAACAAGTAACATCTCAAAATTGGGAATGTGAGGTCACATGGAAACAGTTGTTCATGAGCATTGCACCTTATTTGTTAGACTGTCCGAATGATCGAAGGGTTGAATCCTTATTAAAAAGTATAGCATATAGTTATGTAGGGAAGCCTACGAGCGATTCACTAACGATGAATAATCAAGATTTCCAAACTGTTAAGATTCAATTTATGGCTCTTGGCTTAATAAATGTTACCTATTCGCAAACCACGAAAGGAGATATGGCTTTATTTTGGAATTTAACAGAAAGAGGAACGCAACTGATGATGCAACTGCGCACCATAAAGACAAATAAAACAAGCAATAACCCATTTAAAACGAGCTAATCAAGACAATAATCATTAACTATTGTGACTAACAACTAAATAACATTATCATTAAATCTGGAAAATAAAATTAACGAAACACTATGGCTGTATATTCTGATATTATTACATGGTCAAATAATAAAGCTCCTTTTATCAAGGATGCAATTAGGCGCATTTTACATTGTACTGTATTGACCGCACAAGATATTCAAGAGATCAAAGAATTATTGAAGAAAGAACACGGATTTGAAGGGATAACATTAGTACCATCTCCTGCTACAAATGCAGATATTCCGCCGATCATAACATCTACTAATCAAGTTCGATTAAAGCAAATTTCTTCCCCGCACAATATATCAGCTCTCTATGAATCAACCACATTAAATTTTTCGCCAGATGGTTTGACAATTGTATATGGAAAAAACGGATCAGGAAAATCAAGTTTCTCTAGAATATTGAAAAAATTATGTTGGAGTCGTGATAATGGAGGCGTATTGAAGAAAAATGTATATACTGCTAGCACTGAGGTTCAATCCGTTTCTATTAAATATACGAAAGGAGATGTCGAAACAAATTTTGTGTGGCAAGAAGGGCAAACAACAGACGAGAACCTTAATTCAGTATATATATTTGATACAAAGTGTGCTGGTATATATTTAAATCAAGATAATCCCGCCGAATACAAACCAGCTGGAATAGAAGTGTTGGAACGTTTATTACAACTTTATGAAAAACTAACACGTCTAATAAATGAGGATATATCATTACTCGTCAAAGAGAAAGATGAACTGCCTGAAAAATATAGAAATACAGAAACATACAGATGGTATCAAAATTTAGAAACACTCAACCGGGCTGACATTGAGGCAAAACTTTCACTTACTACAGAACAAATTAATCATAAGCTTTCATTAGAGACGTCATTAAAAGACGCTAATCCGGCAGAGACTAATAAGAATTTGGTACACAAATTGAATAGATATAACTCTTTATTAATAAAGATTAAGGAGTGGGACAAACTATTCGATATTGAAAATATCCAAAATATTGCCACTTTAATTCATAACTTATTAACAAAAGAAGCGGCAAACAAAATTGCAAGAGAGTCATATGAAGAAGGACTTGTTTTCTCTATAGAAAGTCAAGCATGGAAGACTTTATGGGAAGCTGCGAGGAATTATGCAATTTCCGAAATACATACAGGTCACCCTATCGGTTCTAAAGATGGCGTAGAATTTTGTATGTTGTGTCAACAACCATTATCCACTGATGCTAAAACTCGATTACAAAAATTTGAGTCCTACATTCAAGACACTACAAGCACTGCATTGGATTTGGCAAAAGGAAAGTTGGAACAAGAGCGCAAGAGATATGATAATATTCCGAACGAATTGATAGCTACAGAATTAAGAAACGAGTTAATTGAAGATAACCCGATATTTGACACAGCTATCTCCGGATATATAGAACAACTTATAAATGCGAAGGACAATGTTTTAAACCATATTGACAATAAGAATGAAGATCTTTCTGTGTGTGCTTGTACAACACATAGTTTATCCGCGATGGTTTTAGAAGAAATAGAAAAAATTAACCAACATATTAAAACAAACCAAGAAGTATTAGATAATCGTTCAAAAATTGAAAAAGAGTATCTTGAATTAGATGCTTTAAATTTCCTTGTACAAAAGCAAGACTCTATCCTGAAGTACTATGATGAAAGTTTAATAAAAAAGAAATACGGAGAATGCCTATCTGCTCTTAACACACGTAGCATCTCTACAAAAATGGGAGAGTTGCAAGAGACCAATGCAATAGCATCTCAACAAAAAATATTCTTGCGATATCTAAATATAATGAATGATAAGATTGCCGCAAAAATGGAATTGAGGAAAACGCGCACAAGTTCTGGAGTTACATATCAAAAATGTGGTTTTAACTCAATTTCAGAAAATATAACAGAGATATTAAGTGAAGGAGAACAAAAAATAGTAGCAATCGCAAATTTTTTGGCAGAATGTACTATTGATAATGCTAGAAATACAATCATTTTTGATGATCCGATAAATTCTCTTGATTTAGATTATAGAGAAGCTGTCGCAAAAATAATTACACAGTTATCTCATGACAGACAAATCGTTGTGTTTACACATGATTTGTATTTTTTGAGATTATTAAAAGATACGTATAAAAAAGTGTTTTCTAATGAATGCTATGTAACGTGTATAAATACTATAGGTGAATATTGTGGAGTAGTTTCTGACGAAATACCATATCTTGCAAAGAATATACAAGAAAGAATAGATACAATAATGGCGGAGCTTGACGAAATTAAACGACTTGATATCACACTTGTAGATAAAAAAAATAGCATAATCAACGATTTAAAGGACAAGATGAGACAGCTATTGGAAAGAACAGTCGAGGATGTACTTGTCAATAAGGCTATTTCGCGTTTTAGCAAGAATATTAGTTTTAAAAGAGGAGACTTAGCTAATATGATACTAGTACAAAAAAACGATATTGATTTTCTATTAGGTTTGTATGGCAAATATTCGGAAGTTATTCATGATGGCTCTATAGAAACTACTCCTAATACATTAACAGAAAATGATATTCATACAGATATTACAAATTATAAATCATGGAAAGATAATTTTATCCAAAATGCTAAAAATTGGAAAAAGGCGAATGGATATGAATGAGAGGTATTTCTGTAATTTATTTTAAGATCACAGATTTTATTAATTTAGCATGGAAGATCATAAATATAAAATAATGGTAAGTTCTGCTGTTTATGGATTTGAATCAGAACTAAACCAAATTTGTGCAGTCCTGGATACTCTCAAATACAATGTGTTATGCTCACATATCGGAACAATTAAAGTTGACCCAAGGCTATCCAATATGGAAAATTGCTTAAACGCAGTGAGAGAATGCGATTTGTTTTTCGGAATTATTCGTCCTTATTGCGGAACCGGAAATATCGGAGATGTCAACATCACTTTCGAAGAAATGAAAATGGCTATCGAATTGAAGAAACCATATTGGTTTGTGGTACACCACGATGTTACTTTTGCTCGTAAATTGTGCAAGAAAATCGAACATTTCCGACCTGAAATGATACGTAGTAATAACTTCTTCGAGTATCGATCTGTGGAAATGTACAATATGGTTATTAAAGACCAAGAAGCGATTACTTTAAGAACCGGAAATTGGGCACAAGAATTCTATCGAGTAGATGAAATCTTAAGGTATATTCAAACCCAATTCCAAGATATAGAAACAATTAATCATATAGTAGCAACCTCACAAAAATAAAAAGATATGGATAATCAGTTTATCATAAATAATCTGCTCAGCCAAAACGAAGGTGAACGCCTGGAATTCAAGTTGCATTATAATGAAGATGTCATAGCGAGACAGGCTGTTGCTATGTTGAATGCAAAAGGTGGAGATATCTTAATCGGTGTCAATGAGTCTAAAGAGATTCAAGGTGTTTTCCCACATTTAGATATTGAAGGGATACGTCTAAATTTAATGACTGCTATCAAACCAACAGCACCTATTAACATTACGGAAATTAGTTATCCTGGCAAACAAGTAATCTTAATTAGTGTGTGGGAAGGTTCACAAAAACCCTACACTTATAGAGGCAAAATATATCAGCGAACTGCCGATTATGCGCATGAAAGAGAAGCATCTAAACAAGATATAGAACAGATGATCTCTAAGCGCTCATTAGCGGAGTCAAATTGGGAAAGGATTCCAGTTCTCAATACTGATATTGAGGACTTAGATATTGAAGAATTGCGCGCAACAAAACAAGCTTATCAGCAGCAATTAGGGATTAAAGAGCTCAGTAAAGAAGAGTTCTTAATGCGTTGTGGACTGATTCAAAATGGAGAACTAACCAATGCCTGCATTCTGCTCTATGCCAAAAATCCAATGCGATATATCCCTCAAGTGAGTGTGAGGTTGTCCGTTTTTGCCTCTGATAATCCTGCTGATTTAGTAGATACAAAAATATTTGAAAGTAACATATTCCGAAATATTGATGCTATATTTCAATATTTTGATGCTACCTATGCAAAAACTTTGCATATAGACGGTCCTGTTCGCGAAGACAGATGGAATTATCCACGCATCGCAGTACGCGAAGGAATAATGAACGCATTGGTCCACAAAGATTATAGCTCGCCTAGCGCAATTACAAATATCAAAATCTTTTCCAATAGATTGGAGATTCAAAATACCGGCTCTATCCCAACATCTATCTCTTTTGATCAAATAGAGAGTAATAGTTATTCTATACTACGCAATCCTGATATAGCCCACCAGTGCTACTATAGAGGACTGATAGAAATGATGGGAACCGGCATCGCGAGAATAAAGCAAGATTGTAAAAATAATAATTTTTCGCTTCCTATATTCAAAGAAGAGAAAGGTATTATCAGCGTAATTTTCCCTAAATTGAAACATAATGTTATAAATGCGGCTCATAGTACTGATTACGCAATGATTGTCAACCAACATTTTTATGCTTTTAGTGCTGATGTTAAAGAGAAACTTGTAGCTGTTCTGCTCGCTCTGCAATCACAGCCTGGAACACGCATTTCTACTCTTCAGGAATTAATTGACATTCCTAATAAAACATTAGAACGTCATATAAAAGTTCTAAAAGAAGCTGGACTTATTGAATATAGAGGAGCGAAAAAAACAGGTGGATATTACATAGCAAATGGAGATATTTCTAATAATGAGGGAATAAATGAGGGAATAAATGAGTAATCAAACCGCACATATGGAAGACCCTGAAGAACTGAATATTCTTCGTGCAATCAACCGAGGCGAAACTCGTCTGGAGACGGTAGATTGGAAAAAGTATCTCTCCGACATTGTCAAGATGATTGGTCTAATGAATCCACCTATTTCCTATATCGGTTGCGCGTGGGCACTCTTACAGGAAGTAGATGATTTCTCCAGACGTGCGGACATCCTTGCTATCTGGCAAGACCTTGCGCCACAATGCTTTCCAACCCAAGAAGCGGCAGATGCATTCTATTCGGATGCACAATGTTTGAAAGATGTCGACTATCGTCTGCGTGGTTTGGTGCTGCATGGTGCACAGATGCCTCACACATACGATAAAGTGTTTGGCGGCAAAGGGTTGAACGAAATGGCGCTGCTCTGGGCGGATGAACATGTTAAGGGAAGCGATATGATAGCGTTGGCATCAGAGATTCATGTCACAGTCAGTGCCGGAGAAAAAGACCCTGTGATTGAGTATTTCCTATACAGCAGTCGGCGCTACAATGAGTTGGTGTTCGAGAATATCTACGATTTCAGCCGCAATCTATTCTTGGCTGAGAGTTTCCGCAAACATTTAGTACTGGGTAAGATGTGCTCCAAAGAACCGTTGGTGTTCACAGATATCAAACGCCGCTTGCGGAATGCATGCTTTGAGGAATATATCCGCCTGCGTATAGCGCAGATCGAAGAAGAGATGGAGAATGATAACGAATTACTGCTTGATCCAACGATTGAGGATGTTTATCAAGAGTTTTACAAGCAAGAACGCAGTGTGGTTGATCGAGAAGTGATGTTTGAAGATTTCCGCGGCTCACAAGCATACCATGACCGCTGGTACAAAGGCCGACCGGAAGTGCTTCGGATGATACAATACTTTATCGAATATTTGAAGTGGAAAATAGCTAATCTTCATGTATATACTCAACCGCAAAACAACACTACATATAATATCCAAGGCGATTACATCGCCGGAGACAAGCATGTCGGTACTCATATAGATAATGTCCAACCCGGAGCCACCGGCGCACAAACAACCAAAATATAAAACACTGCGGAGAAAAAACAACCTATTCGCCGCAAACTTGCGGAGATTAGGCACGATTTTTGTTGCATAATACAGAAAATACACATACACTATGAATACCGTTTATCTATGGCAGAATAGTAAGTTCCCACATTTCGAATGGGATACGAATGCACTGATGACGCCTTTAGGCGAAGCACACCGTTTGCAAGGACTGCTTCTCGGTCGTATGTCTGCACTGGGCTTTGAGGGTCTCTCTCAACAGGTGGAAGCTATCACTCAAGAAATCATCGGCTCATCTCAAATCGAAGGTGTGACCCTGAATGCTGATAGTGTTCGAAGCAGCGTTGCAAGGCATTTGGGATTAGAAACAGCAGGCAACGAGCGAAGCGACCATTATACCGAAGGCGTAGTGAATGCAATGATGCAGGCTACACAAGCCTTTGCTGAACCTCTTACTGCCGAACGGATGTTCGGATGGCATGCGGCATTCTTCCCTACCGGCTATAGCGACGGCTATAAGATAACCGTTGCTAACTGGCGAACGGGCGACGAACCGATGCAAGTGGTTAGCGGACCGATGGGCAAAGAGAAAGTGCATTTCGTAGCTCCGCCAAGCGATTTAGTACCGGAAATGATGGAGACATTCATCCATTGGGTTAATTCGGTTGAATCAACCGACCCTCTACTGCGTGCAGCTGTTGCACATTTATGGTTCGTCACTGTCCATCCGTTTGATGACGGCAACGGACGCATGGCGCGCACGATCACCGAGATGATGCTTGCGCGTGCAGATAACAGCGGTCAGCGTTTCTATAGCCTCTCTGCCGAAATAATGAAGCAGCGTAAGGCCTATTATGATGCGTTGGAAAAAGCGCAAAAAGGCTCACCTGATATCACCGCATGGTTGCTCTGGTTCATCCATGCACTACATAACGCACTGGATTTTTCGATACAAACGACCGACAGAGTTCTGCAGAAAGCATCTTTCTGGAGCGCGCATAAAGAACTCGAATTGAATGAGCGTCAGCGAAAAATCATCAATCGGCTATGGGATGGTTTTGATGGTAAACTGACCACGCAGAAGTACGCCAAGATCAACCATTGCTCGCAAGATACGGCTCTGCGTGATATACAATCGCTAATAGAAAAAGGCATCCTCCGCAAGACTGACGAAGGTGGCCGTTCTACTAATTATGAGTTGATATAACTATGGCAACAAAAAAGAAAACACAGGAAATAACTATCCGTTCTTCCGCAGCGGAGTATCTTACATTTGCTAGTACTATAGGTGACCAACCGGAAAGCGTGGAATTACGCTATCAAGATGAAAACCTCTGGCTTACACAACGCCTGATGGCAGAATTGTATAGTGTGGAAGTGCCTACCATCAATGAGCATATTCAGAAAATATATGCAGACAACGAATTGTCAGCAGAGGCAACTATTAGGAATTTCCGAATAGTTCACTATGGGATAGAGATATCCTGCAAGACTCAGGAAAGATCTCTGCGGAACTGGCACAAATGAAAGCGGAAACAGAATTTGAAAAATACCGTGTCATACAAGACGCACTATACCAATCGGACTTCGATCGTTTCGTCCTGCCTACAATACCTTTTGAGGATAACAAGCAATAATATTATGGAAGAAGCTCCCAAAACAATTATCAATGTCGCCGGGGACTATGTGCAATCCAAGCATGTGGACTATGAGATCAACAATGTCGAAGCCGGTGGCATCGGCATCCAGTTCGTCAATGGCAAACAGACAACCATAAAACCGTCTGCCGCCAAATCCTCCCCTCGGATAAAAACACCCAAACTGCAAACTGCTACATTCAAATACCGTTATTGGGACAAATCGACCACTCCCATCACCCGACTGTATCAATGCCTGTTGAATGCTAAATGGATTGCAGCAGACACCAAACCCGATGATTTCTTGGCTATATTCTCTGGTGAGGAATCCACTGCACGCGTTAAATGGCTCGGTAAACCTGCCTATCTATACTATCTCATTCGCAAAGCTGCCGAATCGCAACTAATATCCCTACCCGATGGAGGAAAAATTTGGCTGATTACCGAAAGCCACTTTACCGACTCCAATAGCCGACCGCTACACGATTTACGCAAGCAGAAAGAACCAAAGACAGCTATCCAGACCATAGAAACAATGCTCCAGATACTGGAACCTTCGGCGTAATCTTCGGCGCAAGGCAAAAATTCTTATAAAAAATCCAACAAGCGGGAGACCCTGAATAATCAAGGCTCACGCTTTCTTTATATACTCTCCAACTCCCCCTAAATCACCTATCTTCGGCGCAAAACTCTCACCGCGCCGAAGATTTTTACAGCATTATTATAGAAACGCGTCCCGAAAAGGAGCTGACCAAGACATCAATCTTTCTTCGTCTATTGCAAGCGGATTGAATCCGCGATTAAAGAAATTGTTTTTTATGTTTATTGCTTTTGTGTGCTTTAGTCCCTTGGGACATGGGATTAGGTGCAAAAATCTATCTGGGAGTTTACTCACAAGGAGATTTTGGCAACTAAGCACAGTAAGAGCGCAGCTCAAAAGCGCACAAAAGGGTTTATCTATGTTTTTGTTTAATAAAAATATATAAAAGATATGAAAACTAAAAATCTTGTCAAAATCGCCATCCACTGCCAATCAGCAGAAGAGATGCTAAAAGCCAAAGAGGCTGTTCTCTATCACTTAGAGACCCTCAATCCTGAGTTTGAAACCAACGGCACCACCCTGACGGTCACTGTCGTACCGCTGGACCCCAAACTCTTCCTTCCGGACGAAGCCTGTTCCATCATCCGCCAGACACTCGCCCAGTCACTAACCTTCAATCACGAATGGACATGCACACTCCATACCATTAATTAACCCTATTTATTAACTCGCATCGACAGCCGCACTGCACTTACCTTCCCCTTTAGATTTTTTAGGGTGCAGATACAACGCACAATCAAGGGAGTTATGTGGACATAATGACTGAGATTGAACGCAGGGGCGATAGGTCAGAAAGTGTTTTACAACAAACGCGTTTGTTAGTCACACTCCACTGACCTTTACACCAAGTGGTGCGGTAGTAGATGCCCCTAAAAAACTAAAGAAATGAGTAAATTTAACCTCGAAGTCCCGTTCTCCGCCTTCAAAGGCAAAGTATGTAAACACTCAAAAATCATCTTCAAAAAGATGAGACAAACCAACTTCACATCACAAATCTGTAACCCACGCACTAAACCATACTCTGAAGCAGAACTGGCACGACAAAATAAGTTCCGTGAAGCTACTGCTGCTACTAAAACTGCACTCGCAGACCCAACTACGCGTGCTACATACGAAGCAGACTTCAAAGCACAAACAAAATACCAAACCCTATACGGATTTGTCCTTGCACAAGAGTACAAAAAACTAAACAATTAACCAATTAAACATTAACCTTAATTATTATGGGACGCGTAGTATTCGAAGACCCGATTGAGCATATATCGGGCAAAATCAGTAAGAAATTTCGCACCTGCTACAACTTCCGCAGGGCATCCAAACGCAAGTACACCTCCGTGCGTGGAGACCGCACCACCCCAGTAGGTGAAAACGAGTTAGCCATCCGTAACAAGTTCCGCGTAGTGCGCTTGGCAGCGCAAGAGCGAGCAATGGACTTGTCCAAAGTGAGTGCCGACCAAGAAGTGTTCATCGCAGAACGCAAAGTGGAGGGATTCAAGTACACCACCTACAAAGGTTGGTTGTTCGCCAAGGCGTACAAGCACTACGACGAGCAAACCGGCACCGTCCAATGGCCATCCTCCTTGGCAGAGTGACAACTGATAACTGTCAACTGATAACTGATAAGTGACAACTATGAAGAAAAAGATTATCAAAGCCATTATCATGGCACTTATAGCCGCATTGACGGCGTTGGCGACAGGATTGGGACTGACCTCCTGCAATGTGACGCGCATAGTGACCACACAGTCCGAGTACCTACAAAAAGGTGACACCTCCGTGGTCATCCAAACAAAGACCATAGAAACCTACGACGCTTCGAAGAAGCAGTAGGGCGAATGGTAATCGTGCCCTTGCGGCTAAGAATACCGTAGAAACCTACGACGCCAAGAAGAACTAATGGGTTCAGGAGAGTAGCGTAAAGCCACTTTGAGAACCTCTGAGATTCGTCTTGGGGGCTCTTTCTTTGTATAGCATGTCCGGCGATGCAAGCGGTAAGCCGACCCCATCCTATAAGGAAATTTTGCGGAGCAAAGACAAAGCCGTGAGGTTTACAGAACTCCTTATTGAAATCATTCGAACGAAGTGAGATAAGAACTCCTTATTTTGAAAGAAAGGAAATGTGCGCAAATAGATGAATAAAAAAGTGCCCACGATTGAGCACTTTATACTAATGGGATAAAGAAGAATACTTACTATAAATATACTTTCTGCACTTCAATCTGCTTATTGATACATAGACGCGAAATCAATGTGAATTCTTTTTTGAAAAATAGGCTGATAACGTGCTTTTATCAACCAATATGCGACGAAGAGAAGAGGCACATTGTACTCGGAAACCAATTCTGATGGCTGAATATACTCATTCCGCCGGACTCTCCCAAATATATCCTTACGCATATTATCTCCATTAAATAAATATTTTGCTGCAAACTGATTCGCCTCTGTCTCTTTCTTCCGCTTTGCTGTTTGGGACTGGCTATCAAGAGAGCCATCCAGACTATCCGTATTCTTGTGCAATATTACATGTCCTAATTCATGAAATAAAGTAACCCAGCAAGTAGCTAAATCTTGATTTCTATCTGATATCTGCACCAAGGGATGATTGTTTATCCAACGAACAGCTCCGTAGACAGTATTAGGCAAAAAAGGAACAAGTATAAGCGCAACCCCGTATGACTGCAATATGCTTGGTAATGATTTAAAATAATCTGGATTTTCCACATTTGATTTCCATGAGCCTCCTTCTATCCATGAGAGTAGCATATCTTGGTTATAATCAGGCAAAATCATTCTCTCAAAATCAAGTTCTCCTCTTCTTAACCATGCTTTCAAATTAATCGGGTCTACACCTATGTCGTTTTGTTGTCTAAACAAAATAGCCACCTTCTCCGCTTGAGAAAATACTTCATCTTCTGAAACAACATCAAAAAAGTCCAAAATATCATCTAAACGATCTATCCCACTTGTAAATTCATTACGGAGAAGTGGAAGGACTGCTTTTAATTTAGTAAAATTTTTCTTCGATTGTTTAAATGATTCTTTCCCTTTTTCTTTTTCTTTGGAGTAATTTTCCTGGAAAGAAACAAGATAATTAGTCATCTCACTTCCTCCTTGGAGGTATGTGGAGATTGAGGCTATTTGTTTAGCACTTAATTTCTCTGTTTGACGGATGTTCTTAATACCTAACTCTATTTCCGGATTAAGACACCCTCTCAATAAAGCGATATCACACACCTCTTGGCCAATCGTATTCAATAATACAATCGGATTTTTTACATTCTCTTTGTTAGTGTATGGTATCATAATTGTGTTTGTTAATTTCGCACACATAAATGCTCGTTATGCTGTCAAAATCGCCTATCCAATTTTTCGTTATCAGAAATTCCTCTCCAAGTTTTTGATGGAAGAATTTCCTCCATGCTCCTGTTACTCGAACTTTGAAACACATGCATTCATTTTGTCTCGTTCCCTTTTTTGTTTCAATGCGATTATTCGTTGTCCCAAACATTCTATTATACGAACCCACAGATTCATGAGAAAGAAGACGTTTGTGCAGTTTTACTGCCTCCGAGGCGATCTGAGTACTATATTCCTTCGCAAACGCACGCAACTTAACTCTATTCGTAGGGTCGTGCACATATTGCTCATAAACATTATTCTCCTTAGTATCTTTGAATTTTATATCCATCTCCCATCCATTCTGGAAATTTGCCGCAAAGGTACTACATTTTTTTGACATATGCAAATAGAATTTGCAATTTTTAACAATTTAAGGTCATCTAACAAGAAAAACAAGAATTTCATGCAGCTGATTAATCAAGTATTTAAGATTTTTCTGAATAGCGATGATAGATTCTAAGCCTTAGACAAATGTATAGTCTCTAAGAAAATGAATCATTAGTGCTACTGGAGTATAAGTTAATTAAACCACACATCAAATAGGAAAGAACTCGTTGGTTTTCGTAAAATTTATATAGAAAATATAATTATTTTTCTAAAATCTCTCACAAAAAAGGGATTTTACTTGCATATGTCCGAAAAAAGTTGTAACTTTGCACGATTTTTTATATTACTTTAAGGTGAGTATGCAATATATTGTAGTATATGAAACAAAAAATGCAAGCAATAGACAATTATTGCTGCAATGTTTCCGAACTTGGAATATCTCATATAATCAAGTTTTGTCCAACACCTATTTCTGTATTAGTAATATTCAGCGCAACGAATTATACGACAGAATCCGATCTACAATCAATACCGATGCAGACTTATTCTTAATTGCAGATTTTAATGGCAGTTCTATTTCTGGTTGGCTGCCTAATAGTTCTGTAACATGGTATAAAGAAAATATCCGATAACATGATAGACACATTTTCTGCAAGTGGTTTTAAATGTTTTTCTAAAGCCACGGTATTCAATTTTTCAAGACTTAATCTATTAACTGGTTATAACGGACGTGGTAAATCGTCAGTTCTGCAAGCATTATTGCTGTTAAGTCAGAGTATCAAGAAAAATGGAGACTTGGATGTACTATCTCCCCAAGGTTGTTTTGTAAAATTAGGTTCTTTCTTCGACATTCTTTCAGATCAACGAAAAACAATGAATTTTCATTTTCATTGCTCAGAAGGAGATGTTGAATTACAATATAGTTCGACATTTGATAACAGTTGGAATGGAGAGATTACATCATTAAAAATTGACGGAACCGAATATTTTGAGAAGCCATCAGATCTTTCAAGCAATACATCATCTTCTAACAAATCTAAAAAAATCATTAATAGCAGTTATCCCAAAGATTTTTTTAAATCTTTAAATAATTTTCATTACATCTCTGCGGATAGATTAGGACCAACACCGTATGAAGAGAAAGAGGAGATTACAGGTGACAATCCACTAGGATGTCATGGGGAACATAGATTAAACATATTAGCCTCTGATAATACTTTAAAATTACGCATTGCAGAAATCCTTGAATACATTATGGATGGAGGAAGAATGTCGTTAGTCGGTTCTGATGATAAAAATGAGGTTATAAGTTCCTATTTCTCTTTTAACAAATTCAGTAAGGATATCAAGTCTATTAATGTTGGATATGGTTATAGTTATATATTACCAATAATTGTACTGTCACAAACAATCTGCGATGGGGCTATATTTATTGAAAACCCAGAGGCACACCTACACCCAATAGCACAATCTCGCTTAATGCAAGTTTTATGTTCTATTCCCAAAGATAGAAATGTGCAGTTTTTTATTGAAACACATAGCGAGCATATCTTAAACGCTGTCAGGCTGGCATGTTTAAAGGAAGAAATGCCTATCTCCAACGAGGAAACGCAGATATATTTCTTTGATAAAGATTTCTCCATAAAAAAACTAAACATTGACGAAGACGGACAAATTCCGAATTGGCCATATGGCTTTTTTGACCAAACGGAAAGAGACATTGCTGAAATTCTTAAAAGAGGAATGTTCAAATGATTGCATACCTATATATTTGCTCCTCTTCGTTCTCGTATAATGGAATAGATTCCATCTCTATTGTATGCGAGAAATTAAAGCAATTCACATTACTATTCGATTATATATGGGAGCATTTTCGTGAAGATAATATATTTTGCATCAATAAAACTCAATTACCGGAAGTGATTGTCTATAACAAAACAACATTGACAGATATATTGTTTACTGATAAAAGCCCTCTAGACAAACAGTATCGTTTTTTATTTCAAACTGCACTTCAAAAATCGCTTCTAACAAAGATTGATAAAAACAAAGACCTTAACGAATATTTATCTCTTGAATCTCCTGAAGAATGTCAAGGAATAGTTGTAATCAATAAACAAGATGATATACCTGTTTGCAATCAAGTATTTTCTACTATTTCAGGTTGGAGAGAATTCAGGCGATTCTTTTTATCAAAATACCCCAAGTCCCCTGAGTTCTTTATTTCAGAAGCTGAAAAATACTTTCCAAAACTCCAATTCAGCGAAAACATATATTCCAAACTTAATGAAGTTTTAAGTACTCATAGTAGAAAAATTGTCGATGGCTTATCTATATTGAATGATTATTGCTTTAATGATTGGACGAGTTATTCTGGAAATGCTATAACTTTTATTGAGCAATTTGCAAAAAAACATGGTTCTGAAGGTTCTTCTGAAGGGACAAAGAAAGCGGCATTAAAAGCAAAATTCAAGAAGAAACAGCAGAAGGAAGAATTTGAGTATTATTGTGGACCTCATTTGAAATATAATGAAGACGATTATGGTAATACTCGACAATATATGCGTATTTATTTTCAACATCCTAATGCGAGTCCAGACGAATACATATATATTGGTTATATAATGAAACATGTAAATTAATATAGTGCCTAATCGAAGGCACTTTTTTATCAATCAAAATTACGGTTCTTTGTCCCATATTTATCACATTCTTTATAAACTATTCATAAATAAACACTCAAAACATTCCCTATCAAAATCAAAATTTTATTAGCATATCTCGAAAAAATATTGTACCTTTGTGGTATATTTTTTGCTGTAAAAAAATGAACGATTACGAATTATCGGTGTATGCAGTAGTGAGAGCGCACTCGAAAACTGAATATTAACCGATAAAGATTCAACCAAAATGAATAGAAAGTATTTGATTATTGCAGTAGCAGTTTTAGCACTGGGCTGCATTGGGACACTTCAAGCGTTCACACATTTGGAGACGCAAGAACCCCAAGAAATCCGTGGTATTGTTGTGGATGAGTACGATGCCGCATGGTACGAACAACAGCAAACATTGTGGTTAAAGAAGGCACAAGCCAATCCTACTGACGAGCACGCATGGGAACAGTGCTTCAGCGCGGCACGTTATGCCGATAAGCTCCAAGAGCTGTATGGAATGACCGACCGCAAAAAAGCTGTACTTGACGAGATGGCGAAACATATCCCTAACTCGTTTACATATAACCTCGCCATGTACCAAACAAAATGTGATATGTACGGCGAGGACGCAAGTCCGTGGGCAGAAAAGGCATTGCAACAGATTCCGGAAAACATCGGTCGTCAAGATGCATCCGTGCTTATCGCTTATCTGGAGATGAGCGGCAAATGCTTCAGCGATAAAAAGACACAAGAGACCAGCCATGAACTCATCGAGTTGCTGTACAAAAACAACGCTTACCCAAGTTATTTGCTCCGTTATGCCGACAATTGTATGCGCGGCATGGAGGGAAACGCACTATACTTCATTAACGGCGATGTGCCTTGGTATGGATCGCGTATTCTGCAAGAAGCCTTGGAATTGCACAAAGACAAGAAAGTAATTCCTATTTCGTTCCTTACAATACCAGCCTATCGTGACGCTCTCTGTCAATCGCTTGGCATTAAGCCCTTTGAATCTAAAGAGAATTACGATTCCATAGATATTTTGTACCATGAAGTGTTAGAATATATCATCAACAAGAGCAAACGTCCGGCATACTTTTCACCGCACGACAATTTCTCTAATGCAGATAATTTTCCTTTAAAACTGTATAATGAGGGCTTGGTGTTCCGCTATTCGCCAAAACGCTATGACAATATGGCTGTAGCTCAGCGGAATGTGGAAGAGAAATATCACTTGGAGTACCTGTTGGAACCACAATATGTAAACGAGGAACAATGGAAAGGCAGTGAACGTATCCAACTCAACTATATGGTCATGTTGGCGCCGGTAGTAAAGAACTACAAGCAAGCAGGTGACACATTGCACGCAAACCGACTGGCACGCTATCTAAGTGCAGCTGTTACAAGAACGTCGCTTCCGCAAGAAGAAAAACAAAAGTATTTCAACCTACTGAGCGACAAGAAATGATAGCACTATTTGTAAACTATAAATCTCTTTCCGACGGACAACTCATGGAGCGTGTTCGTCGGAAAGACGATGAACACGCATTTGCGGAAATCTATCGCCGCTATGCCCGATTGCTGCAAGGTTTCTTCTTCCGCAGATTAGGCGGTGACGAAGAGAAATCTTCAGATCACATACAAGACACATTCTTGAAAGTGTGGTCTTCACGGTGGAATTATTCAGACGGACAACCATTCCGTACATGGATATTCTCCATTGCCTACAACCTCTGCAAGAACACGTATCGGCAAAATAAGCATGAGCAAGAATATCTTGATTCGCTTCCGATTTACGAGCCGATTGCAGAAGACAGCACTCCGCTGAAATTAGATGCAGCGACATTTGATAGTGCTTTACAACAAGAACTTGCCCGTCTCAATGAGGCGCAACAAATGTTGTTTGAACTTCGATTTACGCAGGAGTTAACCGTGCCGGAAATAGCCGCGATTATTGACATTCCGGAAGGCACTGTTAAATCGCGTCTCAATACATTAACTAATTATCTACGATTAAAATTGAAAGATTATGAATAAGACTTTTGAATCCCAACTATCTGCTTCTGCGCGTCGTATGCGCAAGCAATCGGAAAGTAATCTCTCTGTTCCCGAGACGATTGTTACTCCGCAAAAACGCACCCGTTACTGGGGATGGATAGCGACACCCGCTGCCGCTGCCGTTGGTCTGCTGATAGGACTTTTCATTCATCGCCCGGCAGAGCGTCAAGACAATTTTACCGTGCCCGTTGTAGTTGCTTCCGACAATTCCGGTCATAGCATTGTGGAAGACGGTACGGATTATAGTTTGTTAGTATCGCTATAAAAAGGCTCAAATTGTGACAAAATTGTAAAAAAATTGTATAATTCAAAAAAATGTAGTAACTCTGCAGCCGCTTTCGCGAAGGAAAGCGACGTCGGTTCTCCAAGACATTAAACAGGAGGACATATTGAATAGCACTTAGTGCAAACAGGCATATTGCTTTATAAAACAAAAGTCGACAACTTTTCATCTACAAAGAAGAATATGTCCCTGTTACTCGTGTCATGGCACGGCTTGCGGGGCATTTTTGTAGGAGCTTGTCGACGCTTTGTTTTATAGTGCCCCGCATTCCCGTGCTTTTTATGTCCTCCAGAATTTCTGAATCATTCCATGAAACAAATTGTTATTAATCATTTCCATATACATGGGAATTATATTGCCGGAGACGGTATTGATATTCACGACAATCCATCTTCCACATTTTGTCAAGGGCAACATTTCCCGATTAAGACAACAGACATCGCCACTTGGCTACGAGAATACGTCCTTAATATGTAATAGAGAGTAGGTAGCATCACCACATATACAAAGAAGCCCTGAGACGAATCTCAAGGCTTCTGAAAGTGGCGGCTACCCATAAGGAATTCTATGTGCGTGCAGCAGTGAGGGCTGCCCGCACTCGCGCGGCGCACTTACTCCTTTGAATGTCCCCCGGACATTCTCGGTGCGCCTCAATCGCTTCACCAGCACAACGCGGCAGTACACATCGGTCCCCTCGGTACTGCACTGCGTTGTGGAAGGAGTAAGGGAGACGGCACAAAAAAAGAGAGTCCCTAAAGGAACTCTCTCAAAGTGGCGGCTACCTACTCTCCCACAACGCAGTGCAGTACCATCGGCGATGCTGAGCTTAACGACCCTGTTCGGAATGGGAAGGGGTGGGACCTCAGCGCTATAACCACCTAAATATAGTTTAGAGTTTAGGGTTTAGAG
>JAZNGV010000010.1:0-79999 GCA_045576595.1 Paludibacteraceae bacterium
TTACAACAATGATCGTATCAAACTGCGTCTGAACATGAGTCCTGTCCAATACCGGCAAACCTATATGAACAACATGTCAAAGAACATGCATACATCTAACAACATTTACTAACCCTGTCCAACTAAATGGGGTCACCTCAACCGCAAAGTAACCCTATAAAATAACCCCGTATCCGCCAAGTTTGGCGGATCTTCAACCCCCGACAACCATGTCTAAAGTAACGTATCAGGACCCCATTCAGTCCTCATCCGGCAAGATTTTCGGCAAGAAACAGAACATCTCGCAGCGCAAACTCTTTGGTCTTTACGAAACCACCTATTGTTACCTAAACAAGCCAGACCACTGGTCTGATGCCCAAACCCTGCACCGCCAGAAGATGGGCACAGCCTCTCTCTATGCCAAACTGCTTCTCCAAGACCCGGATTTTGCCGCCCAGGCCACGACGTACCGCTTGGAACTCCTCCGCCGCGCCAACAACCCGCGCTCTGCTGCCGACAAACACCTAAAGCCCTACCTCCGCAACCAGCAGATGCTCACTTCCCTCATCTACACCCGCCTCTCCACTGATGAAGCTTTCGCTGCTCCCTTGCTTGCCGGCTACACCCGTTATACCTCCGCCCATGCTCTTGACCGCAAAGCTGTCCTCGCCCAGCTTGCCGAAGAACTCTCTACCTTGCCTATCGCCGAAAACCTCTTTCCCTCACTCTCGTAGCTATATATGCGGCTCTGCCGCCTTCTTTCTTGGTCGTTTCAGGGCAATATGATTGCCCGCCCAACTCTCGCGTTCTCTCTGCCGTTTAGTTCTCGCGGCTGTTTCCGCGAGTTCCACTTCTTCCGGTCCTGTGCTCGCGCTTTTTTGGCGCGAGTTTTTCCTTAGGTCCTGCTCTCGCGGTTAGTACCGCGAGCCTCTCTCGGCTTTCCGGATTTTCCAGAAAACACCTCTCGCTTCAACATGCTTATTCCTGCCTAAATATGCCTAATGAGGCTTAAAAACAATAAAAAATAGCATTCTTCTAAGCGATTTTTGCTAAATTCCTTGCATATATCGAAAAAAAGTAGTATTTTTGCAGCGCAAAACGCGAGTTTTGCCGTATTGAGCCCGCGCTGAGGGAATATGTCTTTCGGGCGGGTAATATACAGGACATATTGAAAAAGGCGTCTTAAGCGCTTTGTTTTGGCTGGTTAGAATCTCGCAAATTCATCAACTTTTACCCAAAGCATTGCAGCACAAGATGCCCATTGGTATGTATTAAGGTACGCGCATAGTGTACACGCTTATACATACAGCGTGGGCTTCAGTGTTGTTGTTTGGATGAAAGGGCAATGCGAGAGCCTTAACCAGCGGAACAGCAAGATTGCAGTCCCGCTTTTTTGTATTCATATATACATACGGAGTATGCCGAAAATCCATTAAAGAGTAAGCGCAATTAAAATATATCGCTGCAATGAAAAATTTATTTAGATGGTTACTGTGTCTAATGATTACAGTGCCAATTATGCAAAG
The DNA here is from genome assembly GCA_045576595.1 of Paludibacteraceae bacterium. Lineage (GTDB taxonomy): Bacteria > Bacteroidota > Bacteroidia > Bacteroidales > Paludibacteraceae > Colicola. The sequence continues at coordinate 1,506 of JAZNGV010000010.1, forward strand.
TTGTGATTGGTTCACTCAGACCAACAAAGAAAAACTAGTTGGCTCTTGGAAAATGACTAAGAAAACAGAAAATGGTAATACTGTATCTACTCCGTATGAAAAATTGACATTCTATAAGTCAGGCAAGGCTCAGTATGAGAACAGCTATGGGCAATTGGATGGTACATGGACTATTACAAATGATGTTACTGTCTATATTTCTCTTGGAAATGAAGGAGCAGGTTTGGGTGATTATAAGATTCAAAAGTTAAATTCTACTACTTTAGTTTGGACTTGGGGAACCGTTGGAAGTAACTGGATAGAAGAAACTTTCACTAAAGTAACAGATTCTTCTTCAGGCCTTGCAGGAGCTCCCGCAAAATAATTAACATTAACCACTTAATAAACTTACAGTCATGAAACAATTCAAATTACTAGCAAGTCTTTTTACTATAATGATTTGCCTTACAGGGTGTCCAGACCCCAAATCAGAACCTATTGATAAATCTCTGCTAATTGGCACCTGGAAATTAGTAGATGTTGAGTACTCAAATGAAGGAATGGGCGCAGAAGATCATCTTATAACATTTTATGAAAATGGAAAAGCACTAACTGAAGACCTAACGACAGGTAAAAAACATATGGATGATTATAGTATAGAAGGAAATAAGTTATGGCTATATTTATCAGACGAAGAAGGAGGCGCAGATTATATGACAATAATAGAATTAACATCTTTAAAGTTAATTCTAAGGTATCGGTTTGATGATGGAAGTTGGATAAATGCTATTTATGAAAAAGTTACAAATACGCCAGAGCCATATATAGATGATAATCGTGCGGAGCTGCTGTGTCAAGGTAAATGGTATGTTACAATCATAGAAAATACCACAAGGTATTATAATAATGGGACATATATACGTACCGAATCAACAAGTGGAAACAATTACACAAAGGCAGATAACTATTGGATCGTATTTAACAATAATAATACCTGCTTTGAAAATGGTTTGTTTGGTGGAATAAATGGTAATTTGACCAGAACATGGCGCATAGAAGGAGATAGTATTTGTATATTAGGCAATCATAATCTATCATATGGTGAAATAAGTAATGCAGACCAAGTAAAATTCAGCATAGATAGATTAGACCATGATATTCTTCAATTAACACGCCCTGACGGAGAAAAGAGACAGGGAAATAATGTCGAAAAATATTATCGTACTATAATATACAATCATTAATCGTTACATAATTAAAACCATTGAAATCATGAAAAAACTACTTGCTTTTTGTGTTGTTGCAATGCTATCAACACTCACTTATGCCGGACAAAAGAGCGTAGAAGTTACCCTTGGTTCCGGAAAGATTCTCAAAGACGCTACAAAAAAAGCATCTTTTACATTTAATTATGATAGTTGTTATGTCGGTCAAATATCAAAAGGAGTATTAAAAGAAGGTGCAAAACCATTGGAGCAGGTCTTAACTGAACGAGGAGAAAAAGCCAAAGAAGAATGGGCTCAAACAGAAGAGTTTGTCTATGAACGTTTCTTCAAACATTGGAATGTCATGTGTCGTAAATGGACCACACTTGTACGACCGGACGAGAACCCCGATTATCAAATTACATTCTATGTGAAAGGATTAGATATGGGGAATGATGCTGCTGCATATTTCGGCGCCGGAAAAGCAGGCGGAATGTCTGTTATTGGCCATATTGATGTCATAGATACTGCAACAAATGAGAAAGTGCTGAGTTATAAAGTTAATCAAATTAAAGGTGATGGACTTCTCACTGAAGCATATAGGCTTTGGGATACATACATGCAATTATTAACTGATTTATCACAAATAACTCGTAAAGCCAAATGAAAACATTAATCAGATTCTTTGTTCTCACGCTGGTATGTGTGGGACAGACAAGTTGCTTCTTTCTTTCCTCTGCAAGTTCAGGTTCTAAATCATCCTCTGCGAGCAGTTCAAGTTCCTCTGAATATATCTATACTTCCGACCAACTTCTCTGCGCCCGACGTTGGGAGTTGACTTATGGACAGACCTCTACTCATTATTATAGGAATGGTCAGTTCCAATCCACTACAACAAATGAGTCAAAGAACTATAATAGAAGACAGTGGATTCAATTTTATCCCAATCATACATGCTACGAATCGGGGCTGTACGGAAGTAATGGGCAGCAACTTACTTGGAGAAGGAATGGGAATAAGGTCACCATATACGGCAGAAATCTGCAATTAGGAACCGAAGTCGTCTCCAATCAAGTAGAACTCGATGTGGAAGCCATTACCTCTAATTATCTACGTGTAGTGCGCCTGATTAACCCCAAAACAACAAATGGACATTATTCCGTTCGAATGTTGGTCTTTGATAATAAATAACAATCATTAAACATTTAATCTCATGAAAAAGTTACTCACATTGGCTTTTGCCATAATTGCACTTTCCGCAAGTGCTCAGTACAAACACGCCGTAGGTCCAATTGTTGGTACTTTATATGGAGTTAGTTATAAAACGTTTCTTGGTGAGCATTTTGCCATAGAAACTGATTTAGGAATAGGATTGCATAAAAATCCGGGAGCTATTTATGTAGATGGTGATTATGATGAGAGTTTTACCAATGAGGGGTATTGGGATCTTGTTATAAACCCTAATTTCCTTTATCAAGCTCCAATTGTCAATCCTTCTTCTGGAACATTAAGTTATTTTGCAGGTGGAGGTGTTCATCTCGGTATGGCTATGGAATATGGATTGCCTCAACCACTTGGTAGTGCAGGTGCAAAGGCGATGGTAGGAGTAGAATGGACATTTAACAAAATACCATTGACTTTAAGTTTTGACTTTAGACCAGGTTATAGTTGTGTGTTTGGTAATATCGTGTATGCAACATGGTGGAAAAGTGCTACATTCTTCACAACAATGCACATGTTTGATTGGACAATAGGAATTTCTGCACGATATTACATAAAATAGTTCCGTCCCTTTCCCTTAATATTATTCGGGTTCTTTGTCAAGTGCGCAGGTCGTTAGATCTGCGTTCTTTTTTCCTTTTCAGGCATCTGATTTGCCGTTCTTGTTTCGTCTGTTGTGCAGCTATGAGATAGCTGCTTCTTTTTTTTGTAGTTCCGCCCGATACTATCGGGCTCTTTTTTTGTTCATTGCGCCCGAATTCAATTCGGGCAATCGGCTCTGCCGACTTGCGCCGCTTCACGCCACAGAATATCTAGTTGTTCTAGTATAGCGCAACGGTCTAGGATATCTATCAATGATTCACGCATCGTTGTATCTTCTTTTCTTTGTTGATTTGATTTTATAAAAGCCCCCCTTTAATAAGGTGCTCGTTACACTCGCGTCTGTGTTTGATCTTGAACCTTGTTGACCAATCCTGTATGACGCAGTAGCATGGTAGATAGAAACCAAAACACGGCATGCGTAGCTCTGCCGTGTTTCAGTATGCGCATTTTCGTGCAAGCGCAATCATTATAATATTACCATTCCGTACCAACCATCCCACAGCCTTTGTAATCCGCCTATGGGCATTTTCCCTGAGCGGTTTCTTCGCGCCCGTCAGCCTCTTTTTCGGGAACTGCCTTGCTACATAAGAAGCGAACCTCTCCCTCTTGAGGTATTCTTGAAACAGGGTGGGAACCTCGCAAACGAGTTGCGAGGACGTGCCCGCCCACCCAAGTTCCAGACTACCCAAGGGTAATAAGGAGTTCTATGTCCTTGCAGCGGTGAGGGCTGCTTCGGACTCGCGCGGCGTACTTACTCCTCATACCGTCCCCAGGACGCTATTTCGGTACGCCTGTTCCGCTTCATGTTTCGCCTCTGTAGCAAAGCAGTTCCCGAAAGAGGCAGACGAGCTCTTCGCCGCCGCTCAGGAGAACGCCCAGTGGCGATACAAGTCTTACTTGAGAATGCTGGGTACAGCTTGGTAAGATTTGTAACGCTCGCAGCAGTTACAAATCCTACCTCCGCATGCTCGGCACTGCATGGTAATTAAGGAACGCGTACACGCGTGTGTATAAGAAAAGCGGATTCCGTTGGAGTCCGCTTTCTTTTCGTTTATGTCTATAGTGTCTTTTCAAGCATGATCGGCTTTATTTATCTTTCCGCTGCGCGTTTCTTTTTTACTTGCTCCGTTTCTCTCCGCAAAAGCCCACACCGCTCAATTTACCCGTTTGTTTCGCTCTAAACGTATAGGGTTGCTATACCCTTGCTATACCCTTGCTATACCCCTGCGCTTACTTTGTTTATTGTCGCGGCATCGAATGCCGCCTTAGTTTCGTTTCTTGTCACGCATACTATGCGGCTCTTCTTTGTATTCCGCCGATTGGCAATCGGCATAGACGTTTGTTGCTTACGCGGGATATTATCCCGTATGTGGTCTCTATCTTACTATTTGTGTTCTGTGCGCGCGATTTCAATAAGCGCGATTCTTCGTCCATTTCGTCGGTATTTGATACCGACATTTCTTCCTATTACTACCTATACTATCCTATTTCTACCTGTTGGGCAGCAAAACTCACTTTCTCGAACGAATGTCGCTCAAAAATTTGTATATTTGCGAAAAAAGTAGTAACTTTGCACGCAAAATTGCTCAATAAACAATAAATGGTATGATTACTGTAGCATTAGTGTATGATTTTGATGGCACATTGGCGCCGGGAAATATGCAAGAGTTTGGGTTGCTACAAGCCATGGGATACGATAACCCTGCTGATTTCTGGACGCTGTGTGACCAATTAGCCAAGACCAACGACGCGGGAGGAATAGCCGTCGTGATGTACGCTATTCAGGCAGAGATGAAACGCGCTGGTTTGGGGTGTACACGCGATAAACTGCGTTCATATGGGCAGATCGTACAGTATTACCCAGGAGTGGAGCAATGGTTCGAAGCTGTCAATGCGTACGCTGCGCAGATAGGTATCGAAGTGAAGCATTATATCAATAGTTCGGGTATGAAAGAGATGATAGAAGGAACAAGTATCGCTTCGCATTTCGAGAATATATATGCTTGTACATATCTCTATGATGCGCATGGTGAAGCTTGTTGGCCGGCAGTAGTGGTTGACTACACAAAGAAGACGCAGTTCTTATTCAAAATCAACAAAGGTATCCGCGAGGTGAGTGATAAGGTGCGTATCAATGAGTATATGCCCTTTGATGAGCGCCCTGTACCTTTTGAGCGAATGATTTATTTCGGTGATGGTGAGACCGATGTGCCTTGTATGCGTACGGTTAAGTCTAATGGTGGATATAGTATTGCTGTGTATGGTAATGCGCGCAATCATGAGCAAGCTCAGCAGTTATTAGCGGAGGGTAGAGTTAATTTTGCTTGTGAGGCGGATTATACGGCTGATGGGCAGATAATGGAGATAGTGAAGCGTATATTGGATAAGGTGAAAGCCGATTGCGTGCTGAAACAAGAATTATAGAATAAAGTTTATATAAAAGTTTATATTATTATGATTAAAGTAGCAATTTTAGGTTATGGTAATATCGGTAAGTATGCCGAGCAAGCCGTATTGTCTGCGCCAGATATGGAATTGGTGGGTGTGTATCACCATCGTGATAATTTAGAAGCGATAGATGCTGATGTAGTGCTTTTATGCACTCCGACACGCGCGGTGGAGCAATTCGCTTCCTTCTTTGCGCAGCGTGGTATATGCACGGTGGATAGTTTTGATATTCATAATCAGATATACGCTTTGCGTACTACTCTCATGCCGCTTTGTGTGGCGAATAAGTCCGTGAGTGTTATCTCTGCGGGCTGGGACCCTGGTAGTGACAGTATGATACGCGCGTTACTGCTCGCTTTGGCACCAAAGGGAATAACCTACACTAATTTCGGTCCAGGCCGCTCTATGGGGCATTCGGTAGCGGCTAAGGCTATTAATGGTGTGAAAGACGCATTGAGTATGACTATTCCTTTGGGCACGGGTGTGCATCGCCGTATGGTGTATGTCGAATTGGAGCAAGGCGCGGATTTCAAGACCGTAGAGACTGCTATCTTAGCAGATGATTATTTTGCTCACGATGAGACGCATGTCATTGCAGTGCCCGATGTGGACGCGCTCAATAATGTGGCGCATGGTGTGAACTTAGTTCGCTCAGGTGTGTCGGGTGCAACGCATAACCAGCGATTTGAGTTTAATATGACTATCAATAATCCTGCTTTGACGGCTCAGGTGATGGTTAGTAGTGCTCGTGCTGCTTATCGTATGCAGCAGCGCGGACAATATGGCGCGAAGACGATGATTGAGTTGGCACCGATAGACTTGCTGCCGGGTACAGAACAAGAACTGATAGAGTCATTGGTGTAAACAGCACTATGCGGAACAATTCCATACGATATGTTGCACTGATATGTGCGTTGGTGATGTGCTATTCGCTCTCCGCGTTAGAGCGCGTGGTGCATTATCTGTCTGTGGACCAGTATGGTGACTCATTACTTTTGTCGGGCAAGGTGACGATACCTGAAACGGATTCCATAAAGGGCATTATCCTGCTTCTCCATTATACTATTAGTTCGGATGCGGAAGCGCCGTCGAATACTATTATGCCTGAGGCGAAAGTTTTTATTGATGATTATGTGCTTGTGATGCCCGATTATATAGGATATGGTATCACGCGCGAGCGTATTCATCCGTATCTGCATGGCTCGCTCACTGCACGCAATGCCGTGGATATGTTACTTGCTACTCGGGCTTTATTGGATAGTATGCAGGTGCCACCTTATTCGGATGGTATTTATATAGTAGGCTATTCGCAAGGCGGTAGTGCTGCGCTATGGACATTGCGTCTATTGGAAGAGCAATACGCGTCGCAGATACCTGTTATCAAATGCTTTGCAGGGAGTGGACCGCACGATGTGGCTACTACCTTTGACGATGCCGTGAAGCGCAATAGAGTGGGGTTGCCAATAGTGATACCTTATTTAGTGGTAGGAACGAAGGCTGCGTATGGACTGGATATAGCCGCTGAGGTATTTTTCACACCGGCGATGAAAAAGAAATATGATCGGTATGTAGTCAATAAAAACTACGGCATAGCTTCTCTTTATTTCCGTATGCCGCAACACCGGCTGCGTCATTGGATGACGAAAGAAGGAATGGATAAGACGCATCCTGTTACCAAGCAGATGTATGATGGTTTACTTCGTTCGAGCATGGTGCATTATCCGATAGATGATAGTGAGATAGGTCGTGATAGTATAGTGATTACTTGGCGTCCAAGTTCTCCTACATATATATTCCATTCGGAGAAAGATGATGTGGTAACTTATTATAATGCTCTTCATCTGCAGCGTGCGATAGGTGCGCTTCCTAATGTGGTATATGATTTTGGTAATTACGGAGGTCACCTTCGTTCTGCTATGACTTTCTTCCCCCGCGTCCGCGAGCAACTTAATAAAAAATAGTAGTCGGTTATCGTTGTCTGATAGTGCCGGTGTGGTAGGCGTGTAGTAGTTGCTCTAAGCTATCCATATAGCGTTGCAGTTCTTTTCCTTTGTCTGTGTCTTTGACTCTAATGCGATGCCCGGTAAAGTCCTGCAGCAGCGTGCGGCTGTGAATGTCGCTTCCGGATAAGATGGCTTGTTCTCGGCTTTCGAATGATTCATGTTCTACGAGTTGTATGCCATGGCTATTATAGATGAGTGTGTATCCTGCAATACCTGTTTTTTCTTGGTATGGTTTGGAGAAACCTCCGTCGATAACAAATCGTTTTCCATTGGCCCGCATAGGTGTCTCTCCTTTAATAGTGCGTACGGGTACATGCCCATTGATGATGCGTCCTGTATTGGGGTCTAATCCAAACTCGGTTAGTATCTGTTTGCAAATTGCTTCATCATCAGCGAGAGAGAAATAGGCACCTTTTTGCTCTCGATGTGGGTCGTTGTCGTTTGTTTTGTCAATGAAATAGCGTTCGAAAGTGGTCATTCGGTCTTTGTTGTACAAAGGCGAGTGTTCTCCTTGCCATAGATAAAGCATATAATCCAGTGCATCTTCTTTCTCTTTGCCTTCTCCGTAGTATGCGAGTCGTATCACTTTGTCTATTCTATCCATCAATGCTTTTCCTTTTACTTTTTCTCCGCATACATCTACTTCTGTGAAACTGCCATCCTGGTTGAGTGGGATAGCGGCATGGTATAATAGGAATCCATTATGTACGAGGTATAGCGAACCATGCTCATATAGGAGTCGTAGGTGTCGTTGCATTTTCTCTGATTTTCGGAAAGAGCGTGATAATTGGTTCATGAGGTCTTGCTCTTCTGCGCTCAGTGCGTATGGATTATTCGGGTCTATCGTGGGGAGATGGGTGTCGAGTAGTGGGTGTTGAGTATTGAGTGTGATGGTTCCTTTCGTGAAATCAATCTTGTCCAATAGGGCTCTATGCGACATATTCCATTCGGGATGACGAAGAACGGTCTGTCCCTCTAATTTGAATTGTATGATGGAGATGGCTTTGTGCATTTTCGCCATCAGTTGAGCCGAACGCGTGAGTCGTGGGTTATTCTCAAAGTCTTTGGTTTGCCAAATAGTGCATGGGTCGTCTCCGTATGTTTGCATGGCGAAATTGGCTAATGGCAGTAGGTTGATGCCATATCCTTCTTCCAGTGTTTCTATATTGGCATAGCGAATAGAAACGCGTAGGACGGTGGCGATAAGTGCCAAGTTGCCTGCCATAGCTCCCATCCATTCAATGTCATGGTTTCCCCATTGTATGTCATAATCGCGTATGGTGGATAGCACATCTAAAATCTTATGCGGTCTGGGTCCGCGGTCGAAAATGTCTCCTACGATATGCAGCATATCAATAGCCATACTATGTATGAAATAGGTGATGCTGATGAGTAATTGTTCGGCACATCCTGTTTCGATAATAGCCTCAATAACGGCATTGTAGTAGGCTTGTCTATCTTTCTGCTCTAACGAAGACTCGTGCAGCAATTCTTTGATGACATATGCGTAGTCTTTAGGTAGGTGTTTATATACCTTGCTGCGAGTATATTTGATGGTTATAGCTCGTGCTATGGCTACTACTTGGTGCAATCGTCTCTTGTACCATTCATACATATTAGAGTAGTCAAATCCCTCTTGTAGCGCATTATTTGGCTGACCTTGGTGCTTTCTTTTTACCAAATCAATTCGCTCGTCTGGGTAGTAGATGAGCGCACATAATGCGCGTTTTTCCTCTTCGCAAAGGCTATCTCCGTAGGCTTCGTCCACTTTTTTTCTAATCACTCCCGAAGCATTCTTTATCATATGTATAAAAGCATTGGCTTCGCCATGCAGGTCGCTCACGAAATGCTCTGTTCCTTTGGGTAAAGAAAGGATGGCGCGTAGGTTAATCAGTTCAGTAACAACAGATTGTGCGTTTGGGAATTTTCTGCTGAGTAGTTGTAGATAGCGTTCGTCTTGCATAATAGTAATGATTTGTGTGCAAAGGTAGTGAAAATTTTGCATATATGCAAGTGAAGAACCTCCGTAAGCGATTTTTTTTTGAATGGTATGCTTTTTGTGGGTGACAAAAAAGAGATTTAAATATTTTACAGGACGAAAAGCATAATAAATACACACAATTTTATGGATACACTATCTATTGCTTCTATTAATCACAAGCAAAAACAATTCTTTCACTCCGGTGCGACGCTTCCTTTGTCATGGCGTAAGCAACAATTAAAGCGTTTGGATAAAGCCATCCGTCAGTATGAATCACGGTTGGCGGAGGCATTGTGGACGGATTTGCATAAGTCTTATGAAGAGGCATACCTAACTGAACTTAGTATCGTGTATGGCGAAATTCGTAATCATCTTCGTCATTTATGCCGTTGGGCGAGGGCGGAAAGAAAATGCTCTCCATTGGCTATTTTGCCGGCAAGTAGTAAGATAATTAAAGAGCCATTAGGCAATGCTCTCATAATTGCACCATGGAATTATCCTGTGCAATTACTTCTAAACCCCTTGGTGGGGGCTATCTCTTCGGGCTGTACTGCGATGCTCAAACCGTCGCCTTATGTGCCCCATGTGTCCTCCGTGCTGACGGAGATGATACGCGCTACATTTCCTGAAGAATATATCGCTATTGTAGAGGGAAATAGACAAGTCAATCAAGCACTTTTGGCAGAACGATGGGACTTGATTTTCTTTACAGGTAGTCCTGATTTGGGTAAGTTGGTGATGAGTGCCGCTGCGAAGAACCTTACGCCTGTAGTGCTTGAATTGGGCGGTAAGAGTCCATGTATTATCGATAAGACGGCTAATCTCAAAGTGGCTGCTAAGCGCGTGGCATGGGGAAAAATACTCAATGCAGGGCAGACTTGTATTGCGCCGGATTATCTGTATATTCATGAGGAGGTTAAAGATCAATTCTTGTCTTATTTAGTGAAGGAATGGAAAGAATTATTAACAGAAAATCCCAAGCGAGCGACCCATTTTGCGCGCATCATAAGTGATAAAGCGATGGAGCGCTTGTTGAGGTATCTAAATGACGGAACTATCTATTACGGAGGTGATTACGATAAGGAAGAGCGTTATTTATCGCCTACTATCTTAACCGATGTGCCTGTAGATAGCGCCGTGATGACTGAGGAGATTTTCGGTCCGATATTTCCTGTCTTGACATTCCGTACCATAGAAGAAGTGGTATCGTTTGTTACGGCGCGTGAGAAACCATTGGCATTGTATTATTTCGGCACGAAAGGCGATTATGTGCTTCGTCATACCTCTTCCGGAGGCGCATGTGTGAATGATGTGATTATGCATATTGTCAACCATGATACACCTTTCGGTGGGGTGGGAAATTCAGGAATGAATGCGTACCATGGCAAGGATAGTTTCTTGGCTTTTTCTCATCGTAGAACGGTGGTTCATACGCCCACTTGGATGGATATGCCATTTCGATATATGCCCTATAAACTCTTTAAGTTTATAAAAAAAATGGTATAATTGAAGAAAAACTTGCATAATCCAAAAAAAAATAGTAATTTTGTGCCCGAATTGTGTATTCACTCTAAATAGTACTATTATGAATAGAATAATGAAAGCAATTACTTGGATTGTATCCCTTGTTGTTATTGTTGGTTTGGCAGCATTTATCTTCTTCAAATTCTTCTTTGTGTATAGCGAGGGAGTGAATGAGGGAGATATAAACTATTTCCAAAAAGAAGGTTTTGTTTTCAAGACTTACGAGGGTAAGATGATACAGACAGGCGTCAAGTCAATAAAAGGTACGCAGGGTACTATTCAATCTAATGAGTTCAAGTTCTCTGTGGAAGATGAGAATGTGGCTCAGCGTTTGAATGAGGTTTCTAATATGGGTGTTCGTTTGCACTGGAAGCGTTACTTGGGCGTATTGCCATGGCGTGGTAATAGCCAATATGTGGTGGATAGTGTGTATTCAATACCTCGTAAGTAATAGTTAACAGTAATTTTATGCTAACTGAAGAAAAATACAATTTTATCAAATACTACGAGCGTTCGTTTCGTAATAATTGGGAATTGGAAGCAGTTACCGATTATGGCACATCTGTGACTTTGACTTATGGACAATTGGCAACGACTATTGCCAAATTGCATATTCTCTTTGAAGAATGTGGAATCCAAAAGGACGATAAGATAGCTGTGATGGGTAAGAATAACAGCAATTGGGTGACGGTTTATCTGGCTGCAGTGACCTATGGCGCTATTATAGTGCCCATTTTGCAGGATTTCAAGGCGAATGATGCTATTCATATTGTCAATCACTCGGAGTCCAAACTGCTATTCATCAGCGATATCAATTGGGAGGGGATTGACTTAGAGCAGATACCTGATGTAATGGCTGTAATCAGTTTGAATGACTGGCATCCTATCTCATTAACATTAGACCCTAAACGCATCAATATACAAACGATAAATGAGTTATTCAAAACTCGTTATCCGAATGGTTACAGTGCGGACGATGTGCATTACGCAGCGCGTTCTAATGACCAAATAGCGAGTATCAACTACACGAGCGGTACTACCGGATTTAGCAAGGGTGTTATCATGCCGCTCAATGGTTTGGCAGGTAATCTACGCTATGCGTTTGAGACACAATTAGTATATCCCGGTTGCCGCCATGTGGCATTCTTGCCTTTAGCGCACGCATACGGATGTGCATTCGATTTCTTGGGATGCCTGGCTGCAGGTGGTCATACATGGTTGATAGGCCGCACGCCATCACCGAAGATTCTATTGAAAGCATTTGCAGAGGTGAAACCAACCATCATCTTATCCGTTCCCCTTATCTTGGAGAAGATATACAAGAAGATGATTGTTCCCCAGATCCAAAAACCACCTGTTAGTTGGGTGCTGAAAGTGCCGTTCTTGGATGAGATAGTGTGCGCTAAGATACGCGAACAGTTAGTACAAGCTTTCGGTGGTGAATTCAAACAGATTATTATTGGTGGTGCGCCGCTCAATCCTGAAGTGGAGGCGTTCCTGCGTAGAATAAAGTTTCCTATGTCAGTAGGGTATGGAATGACGGAGTGTGCACCACTCATCAGTTTTGCACCTTATGAGGAAAGTAAACTATATTCATGCGGAAAACCATTAGCAGGAATAATGGATGTCAAGATTCTTTCGCCCAATGAAGAAGGTATAGGTGAAATTGTGACAAAGGGCGAAAATACCATGACAGGATATTATAAGAATCCTAAAGCGACCAAAGAGAGTTTTACCAAAGATGGTTGGCTCCGTACGGGTGATTTAGGAATGATAGACGAAGATGGTTTCTTGTATATCAAGGGACGTAGCAAGACGATGCTCTTGGGACCAAGCGGACAAAATATCTATCCAGAGGAAATAGAGGCAAAAATAAACAATATGCCTTATGTGCTTGAGTCTTTGGTGCTGCAGCAGAAAGATAACCGCCTTGTAGCGCTCATCTGTCCTGACTATAATGAAGTGGATGCAGACGGCTTGACTGCGGAGCAGTTGGCTGAGCAGATGGAGGAGGCACGCAAACAGGTTAATTCAGAATTGGCTGCTTACGAGCAAATAGCACTCATCAAACTATACCCCAATGAGTTTGAGAAAACACCTAAGAAATCAATTAAGCGTTTTCTCTATACGAATATGATTAATTGAGCGTTCGATTAACCTATGAATCTCTGTATTGATCAAGGAAATAGCCGTACAAAAGTGGCGCTGATGACAGATGAAGGGAAGATAATTCAGCATTTTATCTATAAGTCCTTTTCATCTGCTGATGTGGAGCGTTTATTCGCATTGTACGATATAACAAATTCAATCATCAGTTCTGTAATCAATATAGAGCCCGCCATAGTGAATGCTTTAGCCAAGTTATCTCAGTATTTCGTGCTTTTTGACCATAACACTCCTGTCCCAATTAAGAATGGTTACGATACCCCTGAGACACTTGGTCAGGACCGTTTAGCAGCCGCAGTAGGAGCACAGCAGTTATGCCCTAATGAGAACTTACTGATTATTGATGTGGGTTCGGCAATAACCTATGATTTCGTGTCGGAGAAAGGAGAGTACACTGGAGGCAATATAGCCCCTGGATTGAAGATGCGTTTCACTATGCTGCAGCGTATGACAAAGAAATTACCATTGGTTGAGGTAGGGGAGAATGAGTTGATTCCTTTGTTTGGGAAAAATACTCGGGATGCTATTGCTGCCGGAGTGATTAGAGGAGTAGCGTATGAAGTAAAAGGATACATGCGTACGCTGCGCGAGAAAACATCTCATTTTCAAACTTATCTGACAGGTGGAAACGCCTCATTTATCTTGAGTGCCACTCGATCCTCACGCACAGAGAAAAGAGAAATACATTATGAGAAACATCTTGTCTTGATTGGACTTAATACTATTTTAGTGTATAATAAAAATAAATCGCAATAGAAGTAAAAGCAAAAGAAATGCAACTGAAAAATACAATACTATTTGTAATCGCATTGCTGCTTATTGGCAGTCAATCTATGGCGCAGAATATGACTTCTTCGCCTTTTTCGCGCTATGCGTATGGTGATTTAAATGATAATGTTCCTACTGCCTACCGCGCTATGGGAGGAGTAGGTATCGGAATGCGTAATAATCGTGTTATCTGCTCTGCACAACCTGCATCTTATACTTCTTGCGATTCACTGACTTTTATGATGGATGTGGCTGCGAGCGCTTCTTGGAGTCGATATAGCGATGCGAGAGGTATGCGTAATAAAGCCAATGGTAACCTCGAATACCTTACTTTCCAAATACCATTATGGAAAAAATGGGTAGCTATGTCATTGGGTGTGCAGCCTTATAGTTCGGTGGGATATGATATTAGTATGAATGATTCCGTGGGAGGATACCATTATACCACCACTTATAGCGGAGATGGAAATATAAGCGAGGTATATGGTGGATTGAGTATCAATATATGCAATTGGTTCGCTATCGGTGCGAATGTGTATTATATGTGGGGAAATCTTAGCCGTATGCGCGCACTGAGTTTTGAAGAAGCAGGTATGAATCCTACTATCCAAGATGAGATACTCAATGTAAGCAATGTGCGTCTTCGCTATGGTGCGCAGTTATTCCATACTTGGGCAGACCATAGTGTTACTCTCGGAGCTATATTCGAGAATAAGATGAAACTCAATAGCACTCATGTGGTATTAGAGACACAAACGGAAGATACTATTCCTATTCAGAAAGAAGGTTGGGAATTACCAATGGTGTATGGAGTGGGAGCAAGTTATAGTTGGGCTAATCGTTTGACGATAGGTTTCGACTACGAGCACCAAGCGATGGCGTCTGCACTCTACAACGGACAAATAGGTAGCTTGAATGGCTTACAGAATCATAACCGCTTTGCAGCGGGTGTGGAATATAGACACAATGCCAATGGACGAAAATATGTAGAGCGTATGTTGTGGCGCGTAGGCGTGAATGTGCAAGATGAATACCTTGCTTCTATTGGTGCAAAGCGCGTATCTGCTTCTATTGGTATCGGATTTCCATTGCATACAATAGGTACAATCATCAATACTACCATCGAATATACACATCGTGGTAATAGGGCTGGGTTAGAAGATAACTCATTGCGATTTACAATAGGCGCTTCTATCGCAGAAAATTGGTTCTTTAAGCGCAAACTATAATTCTGGCATGGTTGTTGTCCATAAATATAAAATGACTTTCACAAATTAATAATATAAAAAATAAAAATAATTATGAATTTAAAACAAGTATTGACATTAGTCCTCGTGGCACTTATACCTATGGTAGGTAGTGCTAAGAAACTGAAGAAAGAACTGAAGCAACAAAAGGTTGCAGAAAATGTAGTGGAGAAAAAAGCAGCTACACCAACTGTGCTTGAAGAACCAGAACCAACCATTACAGAAGAGTGTGTTATCAATGTATCCCTCTTTCACGAGTCGGTTAAAAATAAGCAGTATGCTGACGCATATGAGCCATGGTGGAGCGTTTATACTACTTGCCCAAATGCCAATAAAATTATCTATACAGACGGCGCAAAAATTGTAGAAGCATTATACAAAGCTACTACCGACGAAGCAGAAAAAGAGCGCTTGGCTAAACTGGCAGTAGAGATGCAGGATAAGCGTATTCGTTTCTTCGGTGATGATCCTAAGTATCCAAAAGCATATATCTTAGGTGAAAAAGGTATGGCATACTTGGATTTCTATGGCAATACAAAATTAGTAGAAGCACATGACTGCTTGCAGAAATCAGTAGCAGGTATGGGGGCACAAAGTAAGATTATGAACCTCGTAAAGTTAGTAGATGTATCTTATGACCTATACAAGCAAAACGGCAATGCTGAGCAGTTTATTTCCGATTACGAAATGGCAAGCAACTACTTGGCAGAACAAGCAGCTAACCCTGCTAATAAGAACGCAGCTGTAGCAGGTAAACAGAAAGATTATGTGGATAATATATTCGCAATCTCTGGTGCCGCTGATTGCTCTAAGTTAGACGAGATATATGCTGCAGCTGTAAATGCTAATCTTACTAATATAGATATGTTGCAAAAAATCGCTAAACTTTACAAGCGTGTTCGCTGTACTGATTCAGAAGTGTATTTTGCAGCATGTGAGGCTGCACATAAGTTGCAACCTACACAAGAGTCCGCTGCTGGATGCGCATCTATGTCTGCAAAGAAAGGTGAATTTGAGACAGCAATAGCATACTACAACGAAGCTATCGAATTGGCAAAGGCTGAGAATGCTATGGAAGATGTGGCTGATTATCAATATAATGTAGCTGTTTATTGCTTTGCAAATACTAAGGATTATCCTACAGCACGCAAATATGCTTTGGCTTCTATTGCTACGCTGAATGAACTCGGAAAAACAGAAGGACAAGGACGCTGCTACATCATCATTGGTATGGCTTATGCTTCATCTCGCCCTTACGGCAATGATGCCAAAGGTGCTATCCTAAATAAGACAGTTTATTGGGTGGCAGTAGATAAATTCGTGAAAGCAAAACAAGTCGATCCTACAGTAGAAGAGACTGCTAATGAGTATATATCATCTTATAGCAGATACTATCCTACAAAAGAGGAGCGTTTTGACTTACCTAATGAGTTTAGCGGTTCATCCTTCTATGTAGGCGGATGGATAGGCGAAAGTACAGCAATCCGTTAATATTGAATACACTATTTTCAAATAGAATATCTATCTCCATAGCGAGTGGCCTATTGGTGCTCGCTATGGTTTTCTCTGCATGTACCAATACTCCAGTAGCGGAGCAGAGTGAAACGGAGCAGAATAGAAACTTGATACCCGTGTTAACAACAACGGATGTTAATACACTCATCTCTGACTCCGGCATAACACGCTATCGTATTGAATCACCATTGTGGCTCGTATATGATAAGCATGAACCACCTTTCCAAGAATTTCCAAAGGGAATATACTTAGAGCAATTCGATGAGAATCTAAATGTGCAGGCTTCGTTGAAGGCAGATTATGCATACTACAATGAACAAATGCAAATATGGATAATCCGAGGTAATGTACATGCTCTCAATCATAAGGGAGAACAATTCGATACACCTGAATTGAATTGGAATCAGCAGACACATCGTGTCTATTCAGATTCTGCTATTCGTATCACCAAAGAAACGAGTATCATAGAAGGTGTTGGATTTGAATCCAATGAACAAATGACTAAATATACCATCTTACACCCAACAGGTGTATTCCCAATTAAAGACTAAAATAACTAATCATATGCTATTAGAATCCAAGACAGCACTCATTACAGGAGCCGCACGAGGTATAGGCAAACAAATAGCAATCGCTTTTGCAAAAGAAGGATGTAATGTGGCTTTTACAGATATATCTTTAAATGAAGAAGCATTGCAGACACTGGCAGAACTACAGTCGTACGGGGTGCAAGCGCGCGCTTATGCCAGCAATGCCGCTGATTATGAGGCTGCACATGCTGTGGTAGAGCAAGTGATGGCGGATTTCGGGAAAATAGATATATTAGTCAATAATGCAGGTATTACACGCGATACCTTATTAATGCGTATGACAGAAAAACAATGGGACGATGTGATACAAGTAAACCTCAAATCGGTATTTAATTTCACCCATGCTGTAACGCCAATCATGTTGCGCCAACGAAGCGGTTCTATCATTTCCCTCAGTTCTATAGTTGGTCTGAATGGTAATGCAGGACAAGCCAATTATGCGGCAAGCAAAGCGGGAATAATCGCATTTACCAAATCAGTCGCTAAAGAGTTAGGCGCACGAGGAATACGCGCTAATGCTATCGCTCCTGGTTTTATTATGACTGAGATGACAGCAGCACTCAACGAGGATACACTCAAGCAATTCGTTTCACTCATTCCAATGCGGCGAGGGGGTACACCAGAAGAAGTGGCGAAAGTAGCGCTCTTCCTTGCTTCAGACCTCAGTTCGTATGTAAGCGGACAAGTGATACAAGTCAATGGCGCTATGAACTAAAGTTGTAAAACAAATAGATAAATAAAACCTCCCCCGAATGACGAGGGAGGTTTTATTGTATAAAGTAGGCTTTAATGTCTAGGATTACTTGGTAAATATCTTGTAGCCCCATGGTTGCAATTTGAGTGTCTGTGTGGATTCTAATTGTTTTTTCTTTCCACAAATACAATCGTACTTGCCTGCATAATCAGTGAGATCAAGTGTGACAGTTTGTTCCTCATTAGACATATTCATCACAGCAATAACTGTATTATCGCACCATTTACCTTCTGCATGGCGTACGCAAGCAAAAATATGCTCGTTGTCTGTCGCGATACGCACCATAGGAGCTCCTATTTCGGGGCTATGTAATGCTTTATTGTCTGCGCGGAGTTCATTAAGTTGTTTGTATAATTTATCTTGTGCATATTCAGGGTTGATATCAATCATATCTTTCTCAAAGAACTCTAAGCGATGGTGATTTCCACTTAATTGTCCTGTGTAAATCATTGGCATACCTGGTACTATGTAGCAGAATGCTGACCATAATGGAACAGAATTGCCCATGCGCTCAAACTCAGTACCATTCCATGAGTTCTCGTCATGATTAGTAATAAAGTTCATACGGATAGCATTTGGACGAATAGTAGAGTCTTCCTTTGCAAAATACGCCCATAAATCTTCCACAGTATTCTTGCCTTGTGCTACGCCGTTCATTAGGTGGTGTAATGTCCAGCCGTAGTACATGTCGAATGCACTTTCTGTTAACTCTTGTGCTTTATCTTCGTCTTCCGCCAAGGTAAACATATCTGGATGGTCCTTGCGAATGTCAGCCATAGCCCAATTCCAGAAATCGGTGGGCACTTCTCCAGCTACATCGCAGCGGAAACCATCAATACCAATAGAGTCCATCCACCAACGCATGCAGCGTAACATCTCATTGCGCATGTCTTGGTTACGATAGTCCAATTTGGAAATGTCTGTCCAATCATATTGTACCATTAGGTTACCAAGGCTATCACGGTAATGCCAACCCTCATTCTTGGTCCACTCGCTATCAGGAGCAGTGTGGTTGGCTACCCAGTCCAGGATAACCTTAAATCCCAAATCGTGAGCTGTTTGGAGAAAGTGCTCAAAATCCTCACGAGTACCGAATTCAGGATTCATCTGGCAATAGTCAATAATAGAGTAGTAACTACCCAATGTGCCTTTTCGGGTCAGTTTACCAATTGGCTGGCATGGCATAATCCACAGAATATCAATACCATTCTCACGCAATGTTGGGAGTACTGCTTCCGCAGCAGCGAAAGTGCCTTCTGGAGTTAATTGGCGTGTGTTGAGTTCATAGATTGTTGACTCGTATGCCCATTGAGGATGTGTGGTTACTTCTTGTGAGCAAGATGCTAATGCCAGTATAGCAAGAGCAAAAAGAATTGTTTTTTTCATGTGTAAGTGTTATTAGAATTATAATATAAATACTTTCTCTCCATTGATAGCAATGCTGCTTTCACCATCTAAGCATATAAGTACATCTACTATATTATCTAAGTATATGCGTTGGAAATGGAGCATGTTGTCTGTTACCTCAATAGGAATATACTCGCCATAGATAAGGGCCATATTTGTACGACGAAGTTGCGCTAATTGTTTTACCTTGGTCAAGAAATCTTGTTGCTCCTTGTTTAATCCGTCAAACTTCATCATATGTCTATTGTCAGGATCGTTTGCACCAGCTTCGCCATATTCGTCTCCTTGGTAAACGCATGGTACACCTGGAATAGTGAAATTGATCATCTCAAGCAACATAGCCATTCTATATGCATGTGCTTCTTTCTCTTTATCTCCGTCAGCAGTGACGCCTATATGTCTTTCCCAACCAGCTGCTTTATCGTTCTCATCCCAACGAACAGCACCGCCAGCCAAAGAGATAAAGCGACATTTGTCGTGATTGCCGGATATGTTGCCCATTGTGTGGTGTGAACCATATGCAGCTAATGACTCAAGAATAGTCTTGTTCATAGTGGTGAGTGATTGATTTGGCTTGCCCAATACATCAATAGCCGTATGGTAGATGTTGAAATCAAATTGCGCATTAAGCATACCGCTCTTAACATAACTACCAATCAATTCTGGGTTACCATAAGTCTCTCCAATCATCCATATATGTCGGTCTGGAAAACGAAGTTTCATTTTTTGCGTCAGTTCACGCCAATAATTCAAAGGAATATGCTTACAAGCATCGTGGCGGAAACCATCAAATGCAAATTTCTCCAGCCATACTAAAGCAGAATCTGTCATCGGTGAACATACTTCTGGACGCTCTAAATCCAATGTGGGAATATGTACATCAAACCATGTGGTTAAACGCGCTTCATCCCATAACTCGAAATTACGGCGGCCATCAGGCAGAATAGAGTCCGTGTGCCAATCGGGATGTGACTGTAGGGTAGGAGAATTGATGTGCATATGATTGGCAACATAGTCCAAGATAACATTCAATCCATGTGCGTGCGCTGTGTCCAACATAGCATGTAATTCCTGCTCCGTGGTAAAGCGCTTCTCTACTTCGGTAGCATAGATAGGCCAATAACCATGGTAACCGGAGAATTTGGTATATGCTTTGGTTGAGTCATATTTATTCCCATTGGCGAATTTATTCAGTCCCCATGCATCCCATGGGTTCTGGGTGATAGGAGAAATCCAAATCGTATTGATACCTAAATCTTCAAAAAATCCTTCTTCAATCTTCTGCTGAATACCCTTTATGTCTCCTCCTTGGTAATCAACGATATCCAATACTTCAGGCGAGTTCATTTTCCAGTCATTAGCGGTGTTACCATTATGGAAACGGTCAATCATCAATGAATATAAGACTTGTGCGTGGTCGTCCGAGCGAGTCAGCATAGCCACATCAGTAACGATTTTACCATCTTGTAAAGGCAAAAGGAGGTCGTTATAAAGATTTGTCTCGTCTTCTGCGTATATACGGAGATATGCTCTGCCTGCACATGCTTTGATGGCTTTGGAATCTGCAAGACGAAGTGTCCATGTGCCATCTTGCTCTTGTTGCCATAGTTCGTGCTCAATGGCGATATTTTGCACATAAGCCTCTAATGTCGGATTGGCTACGCTGTCTATGAAGGCTATGCGTAATACTCCATTTTCGTATGCCTTTGTGATTAGGTTCTGACGAATAGGTTTATTGGGTAATACAGCAATGGCAAAACTACCTTCTCTATCTTGGAAACGGATAGAGTGAATAGAGTGGTTATTGTTAACCAAGTCCATCTCGCGTACAATAGGAAGTGTACCTGTTATATTGGCGCAATCCAATTGCTCGCTGGCTGTCCATTGCATACCATTCCATAGCGTAGTATCTGCATATAGAATAGGCAGATAATCGGTAAGCACCACATGAGTAGTGTCGCTAAACATACGGATAGGCATAATAGGATCAGAGATAGCCAAGGTGCTGGCTGTACTCATGTTTTTTTGCTGACAACTCGCCATTATAATAGCGAGAGAAAAATAAAGAACAATTTTTTTCATGGTGATTACTTAATTTGCGTGCAAAATTACAACAAAATTTTGATATATGCAAAAAAAAGTGTAACTTTGCGCCATAAAATCAATACTTATGAATATCCAAGACTATATCGCCGCTCACAAGGAGCGTTTTTATGCAGAATGGGCTTCACTCATTCGTATTCCAAGTGTTAGTTGTCAAGCAGAACATAAAGAAGATATGCTCCGATGTGCTGAGTGCTGGAGAGAACTGTTACTTCAATCAGGATGCCAAAAAGCGGAGATAATGCCTTCGCAGGGTAATCCTTTTGTTTATGCAGAATATGAGTCCCCTTATGCAGTACAAGGTATGGATTGTCCTACAGTGCTCGTGTATTCACACTACGATGTAATGCCTGCTGAACCTTTGAATTTATGGCATTCAGATCCTTGGGAACCTACTATTAAGAATGGACGCCTTTATGCACGAGGTGCCGATGATGATAAAGGACAAGGAATGATTCAAGTCAAAGCATTCGAGTATCTGGTGAAAGAGGGACTGATGAAATGCAATGTGAAATTTATCTTCGAGGGAGAAGAGGAAATCGGTTCTCCATCGCTTGAAGCATTTATCACAGACCATCGCGAACTACTCAGATCGGATATAATTCTTGTTAGTGATACATCCATGATAGGTAAGGAAACACCTTCAATCACTACAGGTCTGCGTGGACTGGCATATTGGCAAATAGAGGTAACGGGACCAAATAGAGACTTGCATTCCGGTCATTTTGGTGGAGCAGTGAAAAATCCAATCAATGCTTTGTGCGAAATGATAGCAAAGGTGGTGGATGAAAATGGACGCATCACTATCCCACATTTCTATGACGATGTATTGCCAATCCCACAAGAAGAAAGAGATATGATAGCGCAAATACCATTTTCTCAAGAGCAGTACAATGCGGCAATTGATGTGGATAATGTCTTTGGTGAAGAAGGATATAGTACTCTTGAGCGTAATTCTTGTCGTCCGTCATTCGATGTGTGTGGTATATGGGGCGGATATACAGGAGAAGGAAGCAAAACTGTTTTGCCAAGTAAAGCGTTTGCAAAAGTGTCATGCAGACTCGTTGCTAATCAAGACCATGAGAAAATTTCTCGCGCGTTCATTGATTATATGCGCGCGATTGCGCCCGAAGGCGTGCGCGTGAATGTAACACCTATGCACGGAGGACAAGGATATGTGTGTCCAATAGATATTCCTGCATATAAAGCAGCAGAAAAAGGATTCGAACTCGCATTTGGAAAGCGCCCGCTGGCTGCGCGAAGAGGTGGTAGTATTCCTATTATAGCAGCATTCGAACAAATATTGGGATGCAAAACGATTTTAATGGGATTTGGATTAGAGCAGAATGCAATTCATTCGCCTAATGAATCAATGGACCTCGAAGTGTGGGAAAAAGGCATTGTAGCCGTTACGGAGTTTTATAAGCAATACGCAGAAAGATAGGATTATGAAAATTATCATTGTTGGTGCGGGAAATGTAGGAACCAATCTTCATTACGCTTTTACTTCGAAGCATATTCAAGCAGAACTTGTCCCTTCGCGCGATGCACACCAATTATCCATGCTATCACAAAACGATGGGCAAGGACAAATATATATATATACTGTCGCGGATAATGCACTTGAGTCTGTTGTAGCGCAAGTGAAAGCACCTAAAGCTCTCCATGTGCATACTTCTGGGTCAATGCCAATTTCTATCTTTGGAGTAGATAAACCGCATGCAGGGATACTATATTGCTTTCAGTCATTTAATAAACAGCGTTTGATAGAAGACTGGAGTAATATTCCCATTTTTGTGGAAGGGAAAAACATAGATGACCTGGCAGCAATGTATTCAATAGCACAGGTATTGACTAATAGAGTTTATGAGGCAAATCAGAATGATAGAGAAAGACTGCATATAGCTGGTGTCTTTGCGAATAATTTTAGTAATCTTATGTACCGCATAGCAGCAGATCTATTGCATGATACACAAATTCCTTTTCAAGCACTATTGCCTCTAATTGAAAGCACTGCGCAAAAAATAAACACACTTTCACCACAACAAGCACAAACAGGGCCAGCGCGCAGAATGGATGTAAATGTGATCAATCATCATAAAGAAGTATTGGCACAAATGACCCATAAAGTAGATATTGAGCCTAAGAAAATACAGCAATTGTATGACTTGCTGACACAAGCAATTTTAGATTCCAATAGTACTATTGATTCTCTCTAAAGCTTTAAGTGTTAGGCGAGATAAGGCATATTTGTCTAATTCAGACCAACGGATGCGAATGGTATCTGGGATGGCGGGAAGTACATCCATCTTACGAATTACAAACTGCACATGTAGGCGCTGATGAGAGAGGATATGTGTGGTCGTGATAGAGGAATGCAATGTGTCTGCAGCCATCCACTGCTCCTCGTTATCGTATTCATTTAGAACGAATTCATATAAATGTTTCCAAATATCTTGTGCAGTGCGTTGATGAATAAGGGTGAATAATTCATTATCTGATTTGCATAAATAAATAGTATAGTGCAACCATCTATCGCGTAAGTGAGGGCGTGGTTTGCGTGTGGGGAGTATAGGAGCAGTACCGCGATGATACCCCAGGCAAAAAGTTTGCAAAGGGCATTGCTCACAATGGTCATCTAAGATGGGGGTACACCAAAGAGCACCTAACTCCATAATAGCAGAGTTAAACAACCGTGGGTGCTCCCGGTCAAGCAAATGATCCATCTTCTCGCGGAATATTTTTTTGCCCTTAGAACTATCGAAAGGCTCATCTATATCTAATAAACGAGCCAAGACGCGATATACATTCCCATCCATCGCAGCATAAGGGGCGTCGTATGCAAAACTCATAATAGCACCCGCAGTATATTCACCTACACCTGGCAAAGATAAAACATCTTCGAAATGAGTCGGGAAAGGTAACCATCCGTTTGCAACAATCATTTGAGCCGCTTTGTGTAAATTGCGAGCCCGGCTGTAATAACCTAAACCCTGCCATTCACGCAATACATCCGCTTCAGAGGCTTCCGCTAAAGCTTCTACGCAAGGCCAGCGATTGATAAAGCGAAGGTAATACTCCATTCCTTGAGCAACACGAGTCTGCTGTAAGATAATTTCGCTTAACCATATACGATACCCTTCTTCCGTCTCGCGCCAAGGAAGGCAACGATGATAAATCTCGTACCATTCATATAAGTATTTATATAATAGATAGTTGCCCTTTGTATTCATAATTTATGGACTCAGAATTCAAATTTGAGTGCAAAAGTACAAAAAAAATACGAAATTTGAAATTTTTTTTGAGAAAAACTTTTGTATTTCAATAAATTGTAGTATCTTTGCAAAGTTTTTCGTATTAATTTATATAAATATTGTACAATTGCTATGACTAAAGCAGAATTAATTAATGAAATCGCGATCTCAACAGGTTATGATAAAACATCAATCGGAATAATTGTTGAGGCAATGATGACCACAGTAAAGGATAATGTAGCTAAAGGTGAAAATGTGTACCTCCGTGGCTTCGGTAGTTTTGTTGCTAAGAAGCGTGCGGCTAAGGTGGCGCGTAACATCAGCAAGAAAACTTCTATCTTAGTGCCAGAGCACAATATACCTTTCTTCAAACCAAGCCCAGAGTTTGCAGAATTATTACTCAAGAAATAATAAACATTCAATAATAACTTTTAATTATTAACACATTATGCCAAACGGAAAAAAGCATAAAAGACATAAAATGTCTACGCATAAGCGTAAAAAACGTTTACGCAAGAATCGTCATAAACATAAGTAATTGACGAGTACAGGTAGCTTTGTGGCTTATGACTTGCCTAAGTGTAGGTAGGTTGCCGCAAAGCTTTTTTATTTATTAATTAAAATCCTATCAAGTATGAAAAGCGAATTAATTGTGGATGTACAACCACAAGAAATCGCCATTGCACTCACTGAGGATGATAGACTGCAAGAAGTTGCCAAAGAAAAAAGAAATCAAGACAACTTCGCCGTAGGAAATATCTACTACGGAAGAGTAAAAAAAGTCATGCCAGCACTCAATGCGGTTTTTGTGGATGTAGGACACGAAAAAGAAGCTTTTCTTCATTATTTGGACCTTGGTGCTCAGTATAGAACACTGCAAACCTATGTAACCAAAGCCGTTTCGGATAGACGAAGAATACCGTCTATGCAGAAAATTCAACGGCAGCCGGAAGTCGGAAAAGAGGGACAGATAGCCGATATATTAAAGGTGGGTGACCCTATCTTGGTTCAAGTCTCAAAAGAACCAATAAATACGAAAGGACCACGCTTAACTGCAGAAATATCTATCGCAGGAAGAAATATCGTGCTAATACCATTCGCGGATGGAGTAATGGTTTCACAGAAAATTAAGCGAGAAGCAGAAAGACAACGCTTAAAACAACTTATATTATCCATCAAACCACATGGATTTGGGGTAATAGTTCGAACTGTAGCCGAAGAGAAAAGAGTTGCTGAGTTGGATAATGAATTGAGATTGCTCGTGCAAAAATGGCAAGAAACAATCAAATCACTCCAACAACATGAACCGGTAAGTCTTGTAAGTGAAGAAATGGGACGCACATTGGGAATTATCAGGGATGTGCTTAACCCTGACTTCACTTCTATACAAATAAATGAGCGTACGGTGTATGAAGATGTGAAAAATTACCTTGAAATCATAGCACCGGAAAGCGCGAAAATCGTAAAATTATACCAGGGAACGCAACCTATCTTCGATCATTTTGATATCACCCGTCAAATGAAAACGGGACTCGGTAGAACGGTCGGTTTTAAACATGGTGGATACCTTATTATTGATAAAACCGAAGCACTGTTCTCTATTGATGTCAACTCGGGGAGCAAAAAACTATATGAGGACCAAGAGGAAAATGCGTTCCAATTCAATATGCTTGCAGCTGACGAATTGGTGCATCAATTGCGATTAAGGGATATAGGAGGTATCATCATCGTCGATTTTATCGATATGGATACCAAAGAACACCAACAGCAACTCTTCGATTATGTGAAGCAACTCATGAACCGAGATAGAGCAAAGCATAATGTGCTACCGCTCAGTAAATTCGGACTCATGCAGATTACAAGACAGCGCGTAAGACCTGCGGTTGAAGTGGAAGTAATGGAGACTTGTCCTGTTTGTCATGGAAAAGGGAAAATACAACCATCCATCCTCTTCACAGATCAACTCGAAGAAGCATGCAGAGAAATGCTCGTACAATATGGTAAAGGAGCAATACTGCATCTCCATCCTTATATCTACGCCTATGTGAGCAAAGGATGGTTCTGGTCTCTAAAAGCGCAATGGAAACGCAAATATGGTATCAAAGTGCTTGAGAATCAGTCTGTGGGGATATTAGAATGCCGATTTGTGGATGCCAAAGGAAATGTACTCTCTCTGCAAGAGAAAGAGCAAACCAAATCCGCTGAGCAACCTAAAAAGGTAGAGCAACCCAAGCTTGTTGAAGAACCTAAAAAGGAGGAACAACCCAAGCCTGTAGAGCAGCCTAAAAAAGCGGTGAAGACTAAAAAAGCGTCCCAACCCAAAAAGGAGGAAGCGCCAGCCGCTGTGAAACGCAAGACAAGAGCGAAGAAGAAAGCGGAAACGCAGACTCCTGAGAATAATGAAGAAAATAAATAAGAGAGAGCTAAGGCCCTCTCTTATTTTTTTTTGTACTATGATAGAATGTATTTATCCTCCGCATTTAGAGTAACCACATTCGCGGCAGTGCATACATCCTTCCTCATAAATGAGTGGCTGACCGCAGTTGGGACATACTTGACCTTGAACAACTGTACCATCTTGGATGTACTTCTTTAGTGCACGCTCTACACCTACTTTCCACGAGTTGATACTTTCGCTATCCATCTGCAAGCCGCTGATCATCTTGATTACTTGATCGATAGGCATTCCATAACGGAGCACACCAGAAATCAACTTGGCGTAATTCCAGAATTCTTTATCAAACTTGTAACTCAATCCTTCTACGGTAGTCTTGAATCCGCGTGTATTAACGAACTGGAAGTCGTAGCGGTGGTGTCCGTCTTCCAGAGGAACTTTGATAATCTTTCCTTTGGTAACGGATTTAGGCAATGCAATACCTTCTTCGTCATCAGCCAAACCGGTAAAAATCTCGTATGGTCTGCCATCTAATAATCCTACGAATGCAATCCACTTATCGCGTTGGTTTTGGAATCGAACCACATCGCACTCTAATTCAGTAGGACGCTTACGGATAGTATTGTCATAGCATACACAATGACCATCTTTCTTCTCATCTTTTTTCTTTTCTTTCATTCCTTCCAGTACGCCTGTACGGCTACCATCGCGATAAACGGTACATCCCTTACATCCGCAACGCCATGCTTCTTCGTATAACTTACCTACTAATTCCTCGCTTACATCATTAGGTAGGTTGATGGTAACAGAGATAGAGTGGTCAACCCATTTTTGAATAGCACCCTGCATCTTCACTTTTTCTAACCAATCTACATCATTGGCTGTTGCTTTGTAGTATGGTGATTGTGCCACCAATTCGTCAATCTCCTCGTTGGTGTAACGGTGCTTAGGATCGTACGAGTGTCCATTTGCATTCATCCAAGTGATGAATTTGTGGTGGAATACTACATATTCCTCGAAACTATCACCTACTTCATCCACGATGTCCACATGTACATTCTTATCGTTTGGATTAACTTTGCGGCGACGCTTATATACAGGTTGGAATACTGGTTCAATACCAGATGTGGTCTGTGTCATAATCGAAGTAGTGCCCGTAGGTGCTATTGTCAAACAAGCAATATTACGACGACCATATTTCTTCATGCGCTCGTATAACTCAGGATCTGCTTCGGCAAGACGCTGGATATATGGATTATTAACCTCGCGCTTCCAATCAAATACGGTGAATGAACCGCGCTCCTTCGCCATGTCCACTGAACTGCTATATGCTGCCAATGCCAATGCTTTGTGTACCTCTACAGAGAATGCAGTCGCTTCCTCAGTACCATAACGAAGCCCCATTGCAGCCAACATATCGCCTTCTGCCGTAGTGCCCACACCTGTACGACGACCTTGAATAGTCTTTGTGCGAATCTTTACCCATAATTCACGCTCCGTGCGCTTGATACTGATATCTTCAGGATCGGAGTCGATCTTCTCTAATATCTTATCAATCTTCTCCATCTCAAGGTCAATGATATCATCCATCATACGCTGAGCAATACCTACATGCTTGCGGAATAAGTCGAAATCAAAATAAGCCTCTTCGGTAAATGGCTTTTGTACATAGGAATATAAATTGATAGCAATCAATCGGCAACTATCGTATGGACATAGTGGTATTTCGCCGCAAGGATTAGTACTCACCGTGCGATAACCCAAATCTGCATAACAGTCAGGTACACTCTCGCGTAAAATGGTGTCCCAGAATAAAACACCTGGCTCAGCGCTCTTCCATGCATTGTGAATAATCTTATTCCATAATGCTTTTGCATCAATCTCCTTGCTGAATTTAGGGTCTTTGGCATCAATAGGGAACTGCTGAATATATGGTGTGCCAGCAATAGCGTGCTCCATAAATTCATCATCAATCTTTACACTCACATTTGCACCAGTTACCTTGCCTTGCTCCATCTTAGCATCAATAAATGCCTCACTGTCAGGGTGCTTAATACTTACCGATAGCATTAACGCACCGCGACGACCATCTTGAGCTACCTCACGAGTGGAATTACTATAGCGCTCCATAAATGGAACCAAACCCGTACTCGTCAGCGCAGAGTTCTTTACAGGGCTGCCATTAGGACGAATAGTACTCAAGTCATGACCAACGCCACCACGACGCTTCATCAGTTGTACTTGCTCCTCATCCAACTGAATAATAGCACCATAAGAGTCATTGGAGCCGTCTTGACCAATGACAAAGCAGTTACTCAAACTCGATACTTGGAAATGATTACCAATACCAGTCATCGGACTACCTTGTGGTACGATATATTTAAAATTACGCATCAACTCAAATAACTCTGCTTCGCTCATTGGATTAGGGTATTTCTCCTCAATACGAGCAATCTCACTCGCCAAACGATGATGCATGTCGTCTGGCGTTAACTCAA
Source organism: Paludibacteraceae bacterium (assembly GCA_045576595.1). Taxonomy (GTDB): domain Bacteria; phylum Bacteroidota; class Bacteroidia; order Bacteroidales; family Paludibacteraceae; genus Colicola. The sequence goes on from JAZNGV010000010.1 coordinate 31,167, forward strand.
ATAAATTGCCGAAACTATCTTTAAGAGCATATTTAGTACTCCATACACGAGCAGCTAATTCATCTCCCTGAAAGTACTCCTTTGATGCGTTCTCGGCTTCTTGTAGAGTGTAAATCTTGGATTCCATGATACCTATTGATTGTTTGTGAATATTTTATTACTATATTAAATGATGCAAAAGCGAGTGCAAAGATACTACAATTATATGGATTACACAAACATTTTGGCAAAAAAAGTTTTCAACAATTTTGAAAAAGTGTTCCAAAATAAAAATGCAATACGCTGTTAATGAGCATATTGCATTTTTATGAATGGTGTGAAAATTATCCAAAAAAATAAGTTATCTACAATGCTACTTTTTCTGTTAAAATAATTTTTGCAGAACAACTCGTTTCTCCTAATGAATTTTTTTGCATATACTGAACGCCTTCTTCGGTTACGAGGTAGTGTGTTTGGATTTCTTCGCCTAACATCGCCTCTTTTTGATAATGTATATCTAATCGTATGTTCTTGTTGCTGTAGTCTGGTAAATAGGCGTCAATCATAGCTTCAAGGTATTTGCAACTATTGCAGTGCCCATTATAATCAATGTCAGAATATACAACTTTGTGTGGCACAATACCCGTTGGCTCAGGAATAGTAGTCATACGAACGCGACTCATCTCCAATACCTCGCCGTCGATGCAATTGTCAAACATCGGATTATCAAAGATATTAACTATCTCGCGTTTGTTTAAATCCAATACTGCCCATATACTTTTGCACCAACCAATCAGTCGTTTCTCTTCGCCTGCATAGATGCGAAAATCACGCGTGTTGAGCATATGACTATTGCTTTCTATCCATGTTTCAAAATATAGTTTCTCGCAGTGGGAAGGAAGTTCTTTCATCTCAATGGACATGCGCGTCAGTATCCATGTTAGTCCCATAGGGCGGAGCGTGGCAATGCCGATACCCATTGCATCGGCTGTGATGCCCGCTACTTCTAATAAGTAGTTCTCTAAGTTAAATAATCGTAGTTTTCTACTCGCATCTACTTCTTGATACTTAATTGTGTACTCGTAATTATATTTCATAATCCTTCAACATTAAACCCTAAACTCTAAACTCTAAACTCTAAACTCCACTCAGCCATCTATCCAACCATTCTCTGAATGTGCGTTGCCATAAGATACCATTTTGTGGCTGTAAAACCCAATGGTTCTCGTCAGGGAAGATAAGCAGTTGAGCTGGCACACCACGCATCTTCGCTGCGTCAAAAGCAGCCATCGCTTGGTTGGCTAAAATACGATAGTCTTTCTCGCCATGGATACATAGAATAGGGGTATCCCACTTGTCAACGAATTTATGAGGACTGTTAGCAAAAGTGCGTTGAGCAATGGCATTATCTTTCTCCCAATATGCACCACCCATGTCCCAATTAGCAAACCACTTCTCCTCTGTCTCCAAATATTGCATTTCCATGTTGAAAATACCATCATGCGCAATGAAAGCCTTGAAGCGACCTTCATGATGACCTGCAATCCAATAAACGCTATATCCACCAAAAGAAGCACCTACGCAACCCAAACGCGCTTTATCTACATAAGGTTCATTGCAGAACTCGTCAATAGCGCTGAAATAGTCGCGCATACATTGTCCTCCATAATCCCCGCTAATCTGCTCGTTCCATGCCTTGCCAAAACCAGGTAGTCCGCGGCGGTTAGGGGCTACGATAATATAATCCCCTGCGCTCATCATCATGAAATTCCAACGGAAAGACCAGAATTGACTAACAGGACTTTGAGGACCACCTTCGCAGTAAAGGATGGTAGCGTATTTCTTGTTTGGGTCAAAATGGGGTGGGTAGATAATCCAAGTAAGCATATCCTTTCCGTCACTTGTCTTTTGCCAACGAGGCACAACAGTAGAGCGCTCTATCTGCTTGTATATATTTTCGTTCTCGTAAGTTAATTGCGTCACTTCCCCGTTCTTCGAATAGTAAATCTCATTGGCTTCACGCATAGAGTGACGCAAGAAATAAAAACCTTCTGCATCTGAGTCGATTGGCTCGTGGTCATATTGACCTTCGGTGATTGTACGCCATGTAGGTTGAGCATCCAATGTGAGCGTGTATAACTGCTCTGTGCCATGCCAAACGGCATTGAAGATAATCGTTTGGTCATCTTGCCAATAGAATGCATCCACATTGGTGTCCAAACCTTTAGTAAGGAAAGTCTGTACGCCCGTTTCAAGGTCCAATACCATCAGTCTGTTCTCGTCGCTCTCATAACCATCGCGCTCCATGGACAACCATGCTATCTGACTTCCATCTGGCGAATAGGATGGGTTAGTGTCGTATCCCTTGTTCTCCTCTGTTACATTCTTATGCGTGCGCGTGCGTATATCATAAAGGTATATATCGCTATTGGTGGAAATAGCATAATCGATACCTGTCTTCTTACGGCATGTGTATGCAATCTCTTCGTTATTTGGGTTCCATGCTAATTGTTCTACACCGCCGAAAGGTTTCATCGGAGATTCATATGCCGTGCCTTCAAGAATATTGATACCCTCGCTTATGGATGCCCTCGTGATAGAAGAACCATCGCGCTCGATCTCTAAATCGCATACAAAAGGTTGTGGTGCCGTACTGGTCCATTCATCCCAATGCTTGTACATCAAATCTTCGTGTATATGTCCGCTTGCCAAAGGTAAATCGGCGTACTTGTCTGCTGTAGAAGGAATAGTCTTTACTTGCTTGATAACCACTATCTTATCCTGCTTAGGAGACACCAAAAATCCCTCTATATCCGCGCTATTAGTCACTTCTATGTCTTTTCCCTCTTGGCGAATATAGATCTTCCCTCCGCGTAGATAAACCAATGCGTTGTCTATGCCTAACCATGCAGGTTCTGCTCCCACGAACTCGTCTAATACCTTGAGTTCGTCGCCATGTTGACAAATTCGAATCCAGGTAGTTGAGCGGTTCTCTTCTACGCTGTAATAACTCACAGTATAGGCCAATAAACCTGTTTCGCTGTTCCGTACTACACTACCAATACGCCCCATAGCCCAAAGTGCTTCGGGCGTTATACGACCACCTTCTATGGTGATTTCTGGTTTACTGATAGGTTTCTTGGCGTTCTCGCCATTATTATTTACACAACTAGTGCATATTAATACTGCAGCCATAAATATGATATACCAGACTTTCATTATATGATGTGATTTGTGTTTACGATGCAAAGGTAGTGTTTTTTTCTGATATATGCAAGTATATGGGTGTTTTTTTATGTATGAGGTAATCAATCAGCCACTCTCGCGCCACTCTCGCGCCACTGCTACTTAAGGTTTCTTTACCTCATCTTATAGTCATCTTAGGACATGGTCCCGTTATGCTATCGTAGTGCTACCGTGAATGGACCGAAAAAACCTGCATGTATCCTGCATGCACCCTATTGTGATGTTCAGGATGCGAACGAGATGCGAACGGTGGAGAATGCTAAGCGGAATGAGAGACATACGGGACAAATACGGGACAAATACGGGACGATAGCAATATCAAAAAAAGCGTATAGTTCAAATAAATCCACCGCCACTCATGATGGGTGGCGGTGGGAATTAAGACGACTAAACGGTTAGGCGGGGGCGGTTACTTCACTTCTTGTCCTTGCATGGTGTAGGTCTTACCATTGCGGAGGATAAGAACTTGACCGTCTTTAATCACCTTTGTACTTTGTACTTCGTGTCCTTGTAGTTGATCTATATCTGTAGAAACATTGCCACCTGTAGTAACAAACGAGATAGTCTCTGTTTGAATAGCATTGCCGCTATTATCTTTTGCAGTAAGAGTCAAGTCGTAGTTTGTACCGCTGTCCAAACCGGTGATAGTGAAGGAGAAACCTGCGTTTTGTGTTTGTGCTGGCGCGCCGTTGCGAGATGGAGCGTTGAAAGCAATAGAGGTCAACTGACCATTCGCATTGAAGATAAGTGTGCAAACGATGTTTCTATCTTTGTCTTTGATAACCAATTCGTAACTTGCAGCACCGCTAACGGTAGGCCAAGTAATTTCTACTTCATTCTCTGAAGGTGTTATTATTGTTTCAGACACATCCGTTGTATCTTCTGCCCGGATAGGTTGTATATTACCAAAATCTTTCCATTCGTACGCAGTTTGATATAAACCGACACTTGTACTTGGAACATATAATTGACAAGGAGATAAGTTCACGCTCGAAAATGCTCTTCCATCTATTACTTGTTGTGGTTGTGTAGCATAATTTATCACAGAGGTTAAAGAAGAGCAAGCACCGAAAGCAGCATGTCCAATACTTGTCACGCTGTTAGGGATAGTTACAGAGGTTAAAGAAGAGCATTCACAGAAAGCATAACTTCCAATGCTTGTCACGCCATTAGGGATAGTGATAGAGGTTAAAGAAGAGCAATCTCGGAAAGCCTCATATCCAATACTTGTCACGCTATTAGGGATAGTCACAGATTTTAAACGAGTGCAACCATAGAAAGCATAATTTCCAATGCCTTTTACATTATCGCCAATAATATATTTAGTTACTTGTGAGCCAAATATATCGGATAGATTATAAGAAGAGGTTACGATAGCGTCTGAATTGATAGTTACAGAGGTTAAAGAAGAGCAACCAAAGAAAGCAAAATCTCCAATGCTTGTCACGCTTACGCCGATAGTCACAGATGTTAAAGAAGAGCAACCATTGAAAGCACTCCTCCCAATGCTTGTCACTCTATTAGGGATAGTCACAGATGTTAAAGAAGAGCAATTTCGGAAAGCACTAATTCCAATACTTGTCACGCTATCGCTGATGACTATTGATTGGATAGATGACCTATCATAATACCAAGGGACATCTGTATAACTAGAATAATCTGCCATTGCGCCAGTGCCGCTGATGGTAAGAGTTCCGTTGGATAATGTCCATGTCAGATTATCACCACAAGTACCGCTTTGGGCGTAAATAGCACTCACGCTGGTCAGTAGCGCAAGGAAAAGTGTAAAAAGTTTTTGTTTCATAATTTAAAAGATTACTATTGTTGTTTGTTTTAAATCAATAAGGACTTTAAGGACCGTACTGATTACTGATTAGCCACTCGATGGATTGTTGGTAGATTTTTTCGAAGTGTGTAGCGGCTTCAAGTGGGAATCCCCATACGAGTGTGGCGGAGTGGTTGGCGTTTTTGGTTCCTATCGCCGCCGGGCATCTCATATCTACATAGTTAGCAATGACTTGTGCCTTTTCGCTTGCAGGCATTAGTGCCTGTGGTGCGGGTGAGAAGAGTTGGTCTGTATTGGGTTCTAATACAACCTTAAATCGCTCTCCATTGACGCCATGCACCTTGCCTGAGCGTGTTGCTTTGGGCGCGTAATAGTGTGTATGTGTGTTTGTTTGTAACCATTGCTTATCTATTTGGCTGATATGGTCGCTACTGATGAGCATCTTTCCACCTTGTGTGAGGTAGTTCGTGAGTGCGTCTTTGAGTATATGTGGCAGTGGTTGTCTTTGTCTTCCGCAGATAAGGTCCACGAAGAGGTAGTTGGAGTCAATGATAGCGAGTGCTGGCGTGGCGCTGACATAACTGATATTCATTTTTTGCAGCACATTGCCGTGTAGTACGCTATAGTCTCTGGTGTTTCCGATAGTGATTTCTCCCGCATGGTCTCTATAGGATGCTCCCCATCCGCAGTTATCGTCGTTTATCCATTTGCTCGTGCGTGTATAATCCCACTGTTGCCCGATGTATGCGCATGTGTATCTATCTTCGCACGCATATGTGCCAGGCACAATTCCCGCATAAGTGGAGTCTGCGAACCATTCCGGACCATATGTATCATCAAAAGCATCAATGATGAGTGCGAAAGGTGATTTATTCTTATTACTGATGAATGCGCTGATGGTTGGGCTTGGGAAACTGAGTCCTCCTTCGTTTCCAGCGACCACATAGCAGTTGTATTGCACCCCCGGTTTGAGCGGGATAGTGTATAGTGTATCTTCCACTTGCTGCACTTTCCAGTCTCCTCCGTTTTCTTGTGTATAGAGTAGGTAGTAGGAGGGTATGGCGGTGGGTTCGAGTGGGTCTATGGTGGGTTTCCATGTGATGCGTCCATTGGTTTGTATAGCCATCTGCTGCACGGCGAGTGGTTGCACGATAGCAGATTGTCCGTTGAGGTATCGTAGGATACCCTTGTAAATGGCTCTGGCAGCGGTGAACCGGAATTGTGGGTCTAAGCCATATTGCATATCCGCCATGTTCTTATGGCTTAGTAGTTCCAAGATGATACTTGGCACAACAGGTACGCGCGATTCGCAGTAATTGGCTTCGAGTAGTTGTCTTCTGGTCCAATGGGGTGCGATAGTTCGTAGGTCGTTGACGACCTGTGTTTGTATCCAGTCAGCCAGTTCTCGATTGCCAGTTCGTCTGTCTTGTCCGTTGGCTAATGATTTATTTCCGTCGTCGTCATGGGTGGTATAGATACATAGTGTTCCGATGATGGTGGAGTCGTTTTCGCTATCTAATCCATCTGTGTGTAGCGCGAGGCATAGGTCGATAGGTATGGATTGTGATAGGTGGTTGACCCACATGGCTCTGCATTTCATATCATCTTTGTACTCGTCTCCGTCGTATAGGTTCCATAGTGTGGAGTCTATTTGTTGCTCCATCATCCAGTATCGTGCTCCTTCCGTCCATCTGGGCATACCTGATGGTCCTCGTTGTGTATGTTCGAGTCCTGCTCTGGGCATGTATATGTTTGCTCCTGAGTTCTCGAGCATCTTCCGCAGCAGTCGAATGTATTCCTGGCTATAGAGGTCTTCTACGGTGGTCCAGAGTGTGGCTCTTTGCCATATCCACTGCTGTCTTTTCTGATTGAAATAGAGTCCATGGCTTGGCCATATGGCTATATGTCTCTCGGTGAGGTCTTTGTGGTCGGTATGCTGTTTGTGCTGTGAGGCGCATGGAGTGATGAGTTCGCGTATATTGGTTTTTTGGGTATAAATCTCCACTTTTCCATTCGGGTGTCCTAATGCCCATAGACTGATTTTCTGCTCGAGTTCTTTTACTTTCTCTTCACTCCATCGCACTCCGGTGAGTGTAGCATTGGTTTGAATAACAATATGATTGTCATCCACACGCATTTTTTTTACCCTCACAGCAGGAGACCATATACGCGAGAATCCTGTGTAATGAGTCAAAGAATCCCCTAATTCTTGCATACCGATAGCCGCTTGGGTAAGGTCGGCACACAAAAAGCCAAGTATTATAAGAATAACTTTTTTCACCTTAGAAATCTTCGTCACTTAAATCGGTAGTACTTTGTCTATTTCTCTGTATAGCGTCTAAGAGTGATTGTTTGAGGTCGCTTGCCATTTTGGTTTGGTATCCTTCTGCTATATCGTAGTCCTTGGCATCATTCTCTTTGAATACAACACGCACTTTGACGATAGTGATATCGTTTTGCAATTTCTCGATTAACTCTGGTGTAGTGGTATATGAACTGATTGTTTTGTAATAAGTGATGGTAGCGTTCGCATTCTTTTTGGTGTATTTCTCCTTTTTAATGTCTGTCGTTGTTTTGAGTGGTAGTCTTGTCATTGTTCCATCCGAGAATCGAATGAGAATTCGTGATGCATCCGTGAAATCGTAGTATGTATTGACATTGGTTGTCCAAACCAATAGGGTAGTGATGTCTTCTCCATTCACTCGCTCTTGGTAGAACGCTAATTGTGGCTTAATGTTTTTGGATGTAGTGTTGTCCACATGAATAAATTTGCCTTGTCCAGCTGCATGCGCATTGAGCATAGCGATGAGTGTTAATGCACAAAAAATAATAAGTTTTTTCATTGTTGTTTGATAGTTTTATTGTTATTAAATATAATCGGTTCTAATTGTATATTCTTTTTGGTTAGTAATCCTCTATTGACAGGTCTGACTCTGTATCCTGCAGCTCGTAATAGCTGTAATAGTCCCTTATCTCCTCCCAGATAGATGGCATTGAGTGTGATGAAAGCAGCTCCTTCTTGTAGGTATGGCTGCAGTCGTTTGACCCATTCTTTATTTCGCGCGCAATATATTTGATAGTCTGAGTATGAGATGGATGATTTATTATCGGGGCTTTCTATCTGGTAACTGATGTCTGCAAGTCTTCCTGATAGGTACATGTCCTTAATTGTTCGCTCTTGTTTGACCTCTCTCTCTGGAAATTCACTCACTTTGAGCAATTCGTCGCATTGCCAATGGAAAGGTTCTCTATCGAAGAGCATATACATTGTTTCTCCTATGTCATCGAGCCCGATGACGGGTATGCCTCGCTCTGCAGCCACATATTCAAAGAAGCTCTCCATGGATGTCTGTTCGTCGTAGTGCAACCATTGCTTCATGAGTTCCGTTCGTAGCATTTCGGTGAGGTATGAAGGCTTCATGCGGGATAGTTTATCCAATCCCATTCCTATATTGATCAGTAAGTTTTGGTCTATATACTCCAATTGTTCTTCAGTATAGAAATTGGTCAATCGTATGGAGTCGGGTAGTATAGCAGCTTGTCTGAGTGCAGCGAGTGCTTCGTAATCCTGCATGGTGAACTCGGTCACGACTTTATTGCATTTGGCGAAGCATTGGAAGACATTGGGAATGGTATCCAAGAACTGCATATTGACATACCTATTGATAGCCAAGATGTATGATTTTTTCTTGCTTGCTCGTCCGCTTACTTCATACAATAGTTGTGCGTTTGCATTGAGTGCAAAGGCAGTCATTATGAGTATGTATAGAATGCGTTTCATTGGAATCGAGTGATCATGTTATATGCCTGGTAAATGCCTAATTCACCTGCCTTGCTCAGGTCGTGTAATCCTTTTTCAGTCTCGCCTGTATAGATGTATGTGAGTCCTCTATTGAGGTATGCTTCTGCAAACTCAGTGTCTTTCTCAATGGCGAGTGTGTAATAGCGTATTGCGTCTTTCCAATCTCGCTGTGCGCAGAGTATATTGGCTTTATTGTAGTATGCAAAAGAGAAATCAGGTAGTATTTTGATGACTTGGTCGTAGTCTTTGAGCATGATGTCAAAGTCCATCGCATTGGTGGCTTGCTGTTCTCCTGTTGCTCTTTGGTATTCGAGCAGTCTATATCTCCAATTGGCTCTGCAGAAATAGATGATAGGTTCTATTTGTTTTTCTGCGTGTATTGCTGCTCGTGTACAGTCGTCCACAGCGCTGGTGTAATCTTGTACGATGGAAAACTCAATAGCCCGTGATAGGTATAGCGCTGCCAAAGTATTATAATTGGGCTGCTCTGCTATTTCCTGTTGTATGATTAGTTGCGATAACCGCTTAATCTCTGAGAAGTGGAAGTCCACCATTTGGGCAGTAAGGGCTGTCTCTTGTGTGGCGAACCTCAATATAGATGGTAGTATTTCCTTCGCATTGATATATTCCACCAATGGGTGATAATAGTTTGTTCTGCGTAAACTTAAATCCTGATTGTAATAGGTTAGAACGATATTTGGTTCGTTGACTATGTTTTGGTGCTGTTTCTGTATAGAACCTCTTGTTTTTGAGTCATATTTCTGTTCTTCGTCCGTGAGCTCGGGTTGGTTTTGTGCTGCTGATGAAGAAAATTCCTTTCTATGGTCTTTTTTCTGTGGTTGTGCGTCGGCGATGAGCAAATCCGTATTGGGTGTCATTGCTTTCTGTGCCTGTATTTCATCCTTTCGTGCCTCTAATTCCTGTGCTTTTTGTCTATATGTAAATGCTTCTGCTTTTTTTCCCATTTGTGCTTTTGCTTGTGCCGCCATATAGTAACTTGGCAAGAAATATGGGTATTTAGCGATGAGTGAGTCCATGTCGCTCACTACATTGTCCCATTTTCTTAATTGCATTTCAATCAGTCCGCTTTGGTATCTCATTTCTGTTTTATGTGGGGCTAATGAGATAGCTTTATTGAGGTCTTCTAAGGCATTATTGTAGTCTCCCACTTCTTGTCTCATGATGCCTCTGTTGTAATAGCAATCTGCATCATTAGGTGCTATTTTTACGGCTTGGCTATAGTCTGCGAGTGCACCTCTGTAATTATGCCTGCGGTATGCGATGATACCTCGATTGATAAAGTCTCCCGCCCATTTAGAGCCGAGGTTGATAGCTTGTGTGAGGTGTGTATAGGCCTCGTCGTCGTTTTTGAGCATCAGTTGTATGACACCCAACGCAGACCATACGGCAGGGTTGGTTCTGTCATATTCGGCGGCATTATTGAATGCCTCTAAAGCCTCAATAGTGTCCCCTTTTAGTAGGCATACTCGTCCTTTTTCGCTCCATATGGTAGCCGATTGTGGTTCTCGTTTGATTAACTGATTGATGTCAATTAGTGCTTCGTCATATTTTTCCTGTAATGCTCTGGTATCTGCTCTGAGCAGCATGTATGTTTTATTTTCTGGTGCGAATTTCAATGCTTCGGAGTAGTCCTTTTCTGCTTCGGTGAGCATATTTAGTTGCCGATATACAAAGCCCCTTGTATAATACGCTCCGGGCGAGAAAGGGTTACGCTCAATGGCTGCATTACAATCTCGCAGAGCCCCTTGGTAGTCTTCCAGTTGTATTTTCGCGATAGATCGGTATAAGTAGGGGTCACTGAGATATGGCTTTAGGTGTATTACTTGATTGAAATATTGGATGGATAGTACATAATCCTCAAAATACAACGCATTTCTTCCGATGGCAGTGATGCGATCGGTATTCAATTGTGCATGCACCGATAGTGTGGTGAGGCACATTAGGCATATGTATAGTATTCTTTTCAATAGATTACTCACATCCTGCGTTTGGATTAAACCATGAAGGAACTTCAAATTGCTCGTTTGGCTGATAACCAAGATCGGGGTCTGCTAACACTTTTTGTAGGTATAGTGCGCAAATAGGTAGTGCCATTGACGCACCTTGTCCTTGTGCCAGGTTATCAAAGTGAATAGCTCTATCTTCTCCTCCGACCCATGCTCCATTGACTAAAGATGGTGTGAAGCACATGAACCATCCATCCGAGTTATTATTGGTTGTTCCCGTTTTTCCTCCCATCGGTGTTTGTATTCCGTATTTATATCGTACTCGCACTCCCGTTCCGTGGTCCATTACAGCCCGCAGCATATAAATCATTTTATATGCAGTTGTTTCGCTTATTACTTCGTGTGTTTTAGGTGTGAATAAGCCAATTACATTTCCGTTATTATCTTCGATATGTGTCACATATAGTGGTTCAGTCCGGATTCCTTTATTAACAAATGTGGTATATGCATCCACCATTTCCTCGACACTCACTTCGCATGGTCCGAGGCATAATGAGATGACAGGGTCCAGTTGTCCTTGTATGCCGAATGAGCGCATTATTTTGACTAATTGTTCCGGCGTGAATAGGGACATAAGGTAGGCAGAAATCCAGTTGCTGGAGTTCTGTAATCCCCATGTGAGTGTCACGGTGTCTCCTTTATTCTTGTCATGTGTGTCGCGTGGTGTCCATTCTTTCCCATTGCCATCAATGAGTGTAATTGGTTCATTGACAGTTTTTTCGCATGGCCATAATCCTTCATCCATGGCTAATGTATATAAGTATGGTTTGACGGTAGAACCTACTTGTCTTCGTCCTTTTGTTACCATATCATATTGGAAATGGGTGAAGTTAGGTCCTCCTACATATGCTTTGACATGTCCAGTGTGTGGGTCCATAGACATAAAACCGCATCGCAAGAAGCTTTTTTGCCATTTGATAGAGTCATAGGGTGACATGATGGTGTCCACCAATCCTCTCTCGTATGTAAATATCTGCATTTCTCTTGGAGTATGGAATGCTTTTTGGATGGAGTCATTCTTTACTCCTGCTTTCTTCATCAATCTATATCGTTCTGTTTGCCGCATAGACCTCGACATGATTCCATCAACTTCTTGCGGAGTGAGGTCACGCGAGAAAGGTGCATTCTTCTTGCGCTTTAGTTCTTTGAAGAATGCTTTTTGCTGCTCTTGCATATGTTCGCTAACGGCTTCTTCCGCATAGCGCTGCATGCGTGAGTCAATGGTAGTATATATTTTTAATCCATCTTGGTATAAGTCGTATTTAGTACCATCCGGTTTGCGATTTTTTTCGCAGAACCCATATAAAGGATTATTGTCCCACTGCCATTTATCTAATGTATATTGCTGTTTATTCCATTCTGAATAGTTACTTTCCTTTGGTTCTTTAGCCGTGAGTACACCTCTTAGGTATTCGCGTAGATAGGGAGCTATACCTTGCTTATGGTCCACGGAACTATATTTAAGTTGCAATGGAATAGCGGCAATGGAATCGCGTGTTGCTTCATCAATAAAACCATATTTTTCCATTTGGCTGAGTACTGTATTCCGTCTTCCTGTCGCTCTTTCCGGATAGCGCATAGGATTGTATAGTGATGGGTTTTTACACATTCCGACCAGCATGGCAGCCTCCTCTAATTTGAGTTCACTTGGCGTAGTGGAGAAATATACTTGTGAGGCAGATTGAATACCTACTGCGTTATAAAGGAAGTCAAACTGATTGAGGTACATTAGTAGTATTTCTTCTTTGGAATATAGGCGTTCTAATTTCGTAGCAATGACCCATTCGATGGGTTTTTGCATGGCTCTTTCAAATACATTATTTGCCCTTGGCGACCATAATTGTTTTGCTAATTGCTGGGTGAGTGTACTTCCTCCTCCCGCTCTACCTAATTTGAGTACCGCGCGGAACATAGACTTAAAATCTACGCCCGTATGCTCATAGAATCGTACATCTTCGGTTGCGATGAGTGCGTCTATTAGAATAGGTGATAAATCGGTATATTGTACCCCTATTCGGTTTTCATACCGGTAATAGCGTCCTAATGACTCCATATCCGATGAGATAATCTCACTGGCGAAACTATTTTTAGGGTTCTGCAATTCTTCCAAAGGAGGTAGATAACCTAATATACCTTTTGAAATAAGCACTATAACTATAAATGCAATACCTATTCCACCTATGAATAGTCCCCAAAACCACCATAATAGTGTTTTGTACCACGATTTATTTTTCATATTTCTTGATATTTATTTGTCAATCATTAGTGTTTCAATTATTTGATTAAGGATATGTATTCCTTTTTGTGTAGCAATAATACGATTGTCGTTTGTTTTTACCAATAAATGATTATCTATGTATGTATTTATCTTTTTGATAGTAGTATGATAGTCGTTTGCCAATTCCAGTTCTCGCATTTCTCTTGCCATTTTATCCAATGAAATACCTTGGTTGGTACGCAGCCCTAACATGATGTATTCATTAAATAAGTCCACTGGTGTGAGTGTCTCCTTTTGGCTTATTGTGTTATCTTGTTGCAAATAGCATGCCATGTATGCATCTAAATCATCAGGATTAGCGCATCGAATATATTTTTGTGTGTTATTATCTACACTATAACTATAGTAACTATGTGCGCCCGCTCCCACACCTATATACGGTGTGCCATTCCAATAATTGCTATTATGTATGGCTTTGTATCCGGGTAGTGCGAAGTTGCTCACTTCATAATGCTCCAATCCTGCTTGTTGGAGTCGGCAACATAAGTAGTCATACATCTCGTTTTCGGTATCCTCGTCAATAGGTTCGATGGCTCCTTGCTCCAATAGATGTGTGAGTGGCGTTCCCTCTTCATACATTAGTCCGTAGGATGAGATATGTTGTATTCCCAATTGTAATGCAATCTCTATATCCGCTTTCCATTGTTCCATTGTTTGCGTAGGTAGGGCATACATAAGGTCGATGGATATATTCTTAAATCCCACTTCTTGTGCGTTGTGTATGGTTTGTATCGCCTGTTGCGCATTGTGCCTTCTACCGATGGTCTTTAGTAGCTTATCTTGAAAAGACTGAATACCAATGGATAATCGTTGTATTCCTACTTGGTAAATGGCTTGCAGATAGGTCTTTGTGGCATCCCCCGGATTGATTTCCATAGTGATTTCTTGCATGTTTGCAATTCCGATGGATTGTAGGATGCGTTCGATATGCGTAGGTTGCAGCAAACTCGGCGTTCCTCCCCCTATATAGATGGTTTGAATGGCTTGTTGCGCACTATTCTTGCGAAGATGGATTTCTTCAATGAGTTTATCTACATAGCCGTCAATACGCTCGAATTGCGTAGTAGAAAAAAAATCGCAATACAAGCATCGTGTTTTACAAAACGGAATATGTACATATAACCCAGCCATGACTAACCGTTCTTCTCATTCTTCTTTTGTCCCCATAGGAATTTCATCCATTCGTCCATCTTTTGTTCTTGTGAACTGCCTTGTGCGACCCAAAATGCTTTTCCGTCAATTTCATCAGGCATGAATTGCTGCTTAACGAAATGATTAGGGAAATTATGTGCATATTTATATTCCTCTCCATATCCCAATTCCTTCATCAGTTGAGTGGGTGCGTTGCGTAAATGGAGTGGGACGGGTAGGTTGCCTGTTTGTCTCACCACTCTGAGAGCCTCATCAATAGCCAATAGACTGGAATTACTCTTAGGGCTTGTGGCTAAATAGATAGTGGCTTGCGCTAATGGTATTCTTCCTTCCGGCCATCCAATCTTAGTGAGTGTATCGAAGCATGCGTTTGCTATCAGAAGGGCATTGGGGTTAGCCAATCCAATGTCTTCGCTGGCTGAGATGACTAATCGGCGTGCGATAAACTTAGGGTCTTCTCCTCCTTCTATCATGCGTGCCAACCAATAGATAGCAGCGTTAGGGTCGCTGCCACGAATCGATTTGATGTAAGCAGAGATGATATCATAATGCATTTCTCCGTCTTTGTCGTAGGCTACGGGGTTTTGCTGTAATTGCTTCGTGACGGTCTCGTTATCAATGATTTTTTCTCCACTATTGGATACTAATTCGATAATATTGAGTAGTTTGCGCGCATCACCTCCGCTATAACGCAAGATGGAGTCGGTCTCTTTGAGTTCAATCTGTAGTGCTTGGATATGTTCGTCTTTTTGTAATGTGCGATGGAGCAGCGTGAGTAGGTCGTCTTTCTCTAATGCTTTGAGCACATATACTTGACAGCGACTGAGTAGTGGAGTAATCACTTCAAAACTTGGGTTCTCGGTCGTTGCTCCAATGAGTGTGATAACTCCCTCTTCTACGGCTCCTAATAAACTATCTTGCTGCGACTTAGAGAACCGATGTATTTCGTCAATGAATAGGATAGGACATCTATTATCGCTTGGTGCAAATAGTCCACTATTCATAGCGGACCTATGTTTGGCTTTTTCTATGACTTCTCTTACTTCTTTTACTCCGCTTGTCACGGCGCTCAGAGTATAGAAAGGGCGTTCCAAATGATGCGCAATAATGCGTGCTAAGGTTGTTTTTCCCACGCCTGGAGGGCCCCATAAAATGAAGCTTGCTATATTGCCCGATTCAATCATCCGGCGAAGAATAGCTCCTTCCCCCACCAAATGTTTTTGTCCTATGTAGTCGTCCAAATTTTTTGGACGCATTCGTTCTGCTAATGGAAGCATAGTAATTGTTTTGCGTTCGCGATTGCTTCTTGCGATGGATTATTTCCACTCAGCATGGATGCAATCTCTATGGTTCGTTCTTCGTTATCTAATTGGCGTATATGTGTTTCTGTTCTGCTCTCTGTGTCGGCTTTGTACACTTTGTAGTGTGTTTGTCCGAGAGCCGCTATCTGAGGCAGATGGGTGATGGCGATGATTTGCCTTGTGGTAGCCATCTCCTGCATGATAGATGCCATTTGTGTGGCAATATTACCGCTCACACCTGTGTCAATCTCATCAAAGATGATAGTAGGTAGTCCTTTGCTGCTTGCAATAAGTGATTTGACACAGAGCATAAGTCTGCTCATTTCACCACCAGATGCCACTTCACTCACTGGTCGAAGACTTTGATTTAAGTTAGCGGCAAAGAGTATTTGTATATTATCGCAGCCATTGGGAGTAAAATCATCCGTGGGTAGGATAGGTATTTCTACTTTCGCGTGTGGGACCCCTAATTTATTCATTCCCTCTATGATGCGTTTGCAAATAGTAGGTATGGTATTGGCTCTACTTTGTGTGAGTGCGTTCGCTTTTTGGGTGAGCGATGTTTTGAGAGCATTGAGTTTCTTTTGTGCCTGCTCAATCTCATAATCGAAACTATCTAAACGATTGACTTGGTTTGCTAGTTGGGTATGTTCTTCAATCAGTTCGTCAATACTTTGAGCACTGAATTTATACATTAATCCATTGAGTGTGTCTATTCGCTCTTCCACCCATGCCAACCTTTGTGGGTCCATCTCAATATTATTGAAATATCGTTCGGCCTCTTGGGAGATATCTTGTAATTCAAGGCGTGCAGACTCAATGCGTTCTTGTAGGTCAGCCGCTACATTCTCTATATTGCACACCCGCAATAAGTCGGTTACACTTCCGTTTTCTCCTGTTAGGATTTGGATGGTATGATTTAAGGCAGTGCGCAGTTCTTCCGCATGGCTTAACCGGTATTGTTCTTGCTCCAATTGCTCTAATTCGCCACTTTGCAGGTTGGCTTCATCCAGGATTTTATATCTATATTGAATGAAGTCTGCTTCCTGTTGGCTCTTTTTAGCCAAGGATTGTATGTCTTGCAATGCTTGTGCTGCTTGTATGTATTGCTCATAGCATTGGGTGTAATCGTTCAATAGCGCTTCGTTATCTGCAATGGCATCAATGACATTAAATTGAAACTCCATGTTCTCAATCAATAGATTGGCGTGCTGGGAATGTATGTCTATTAGGCGATTGGATAATGCTTTTAATTCCTGTAGTGTCACTACTGAGTCATCCACAAATGAGCGACTCTTACCATTACTATATAACTCACGCCGAATGATGCAGTCGTCAAACTCGGCTTCAATAATACATTTGGTCTCTCCATCTGTAATCACTTTGCTATCTGCTCTCGCTCCTAAGACAAGCGCGAGTGCGCCTAAGATAATACTCTTTCCCGCGCCAGTCTCGCCCGTTAATACAGAAAAACCTGCATTAAAATCAATATCCAAATGCGTGATTAAGGCATAATTTTGTATGTGTAAATGGCGTAACATTAGTTTTGATTTATCTTGTCGTATGTGTTTTGGCGTGTGGGGTCGATGTCAATCAGTAGATTATAGACATCCGTTTTCTCTTTATCAGTACCTTTCCTAAAAATATCCACTAATTCCTCTGCCTTAGCATCTAAGAAAGTATTGATAACATAGGTGGCAGGTCTGGCGCGGTATGCTTCCTTTAACACGGGTATTCCTTCTGCTATTCGTGCGCGTCCGTTGGTAACATTCGCACTCATCTCATCCAATCCTAAACGATGGTAATCGTAGTAATAATTGCGGTATTTATTGAATGCTTCATCAAGAAGATTGTTAATTAGCGCATAGCGATTTCTATTACTATCGAATGCTAACCATCCTTTTTGCTCTATATTGTCCATACTTGCCGATTGGCACGCATTGCAAATCTCTTCGCATGCTTGAAAATAGGGAGTACCTCCTAAACGCTGATAACTATCCATGTCGTGACCAATGATTAGGTAGCAATAATAGGCGAGCATGGCCGTTAGATTGGTAGTGAATTGGTTTTGCTGATATTCAATGCGATCAAACTCTTGATAGGTGAAGTTAAAACTCGCGTCATTCAAATTGAGTAGCGGCGTGGTGTAGGTAGTGCCAAATACAGGGCGTCTGCTCTGTAAAGTCATCTCACATGTATAGAGATTATTCGCGGCCTCTTTCACAATAATCATCATGCTGCATTCAATTTTCTCGTGCTCAGCGAATGTCATATTCGTCCAGCGGTTTTGATT
This sequence comes from Paludibacteraceae bacterium, assembly GCA_045576595.1. Classification (GTDB taxonomy): domain Bacteria; phylum Bacteroidota; class Bacteroidia; order Bacteroidales; family Paludibacteraceae; genus Colicola. The sequence goes on from JAZNGV010000010.1 coordinate 49,031, forward strand.
TATATATTCCTCAATGGCTGTTTGAAGCGTGGCATATACCTGTTTGTTCGAGCCCTCTATTAGGTCTGAATTGATACTAACAGTGCAATTGAGTTCTTGCGCGAGTGCGCTCACATACGCGCACATCGCGAATAATATATGGAGTAGTATTCTTTTCATTTGGATATGGAAGTTATATTTCCTGTTTTTTCGCTAAAGATAATAGAAGGTAATTCCTGATTTACAAAGAGGTTTGTAGGTAAGGACATATCCACACCAAACTGCGCAATAGGTAGCGTTTTGTTTACTAATTTTTCTCCTTTGTATGTGATAGATATACAAGTATGTCCGGGTATGTTATAAACCAGTTGCGAGGGTTGGTATGTGTCTTTCTTTTTAGATTTCTTTTCTTCTACAGAAGGAGTGATGTGTTGGTGTTGGTAATTCATGTGTATCTTAATTTCCTCTGCGTCAATGTTTTCCGCGTCTGTAAATCCATTCTCAGGAGAGAAATATAGTATATTATTGTATGTTTTCCCTTCGTTTTTAATAGGGCAGTACTCGTATGTATAGTGCTGGGTGGTAATGGTTTTCTTTCCCACGAAGAGTGCCAGTAATTGTTTTTCTTGTCTCTTGAGCTCATCCAAGATAAGTTTCATCGCCTCCCCATCCGCAGGAGTATGTTCCACTTCTCCGCTTAATAGGTACATTCGTATCTCTCGTATATGGAATATTTGTTGTGCCACAACCTGCGCTTGTTCAGCAAGTGATTTGGCGCCAAGCATTTCTTCTGACAAAGGTAGTGTTTTAATACTTTTTGATTTTATTTTCTCCTCAGTTCTCGCTTTTTTTGCCTGTTGTTTCGCTTTAACATTTGTGTTAAAACCTGTCAACAACCCTTTCTCATTTATATTCAATAAATAGATAGGGAAAAGTGGGTCTGTCGTAACTTTATGTGGTCTATTTAGATCTACATGCGTGCGTGTACCAACGGATACATGTTGCAGATTATATATGGTTCGCGTCTCCGTTAACGCATCAGTGATACCTAATAATTCTTCTGCGAAAGGCGCATATTTTCCCATTTCCTGTATTTCGATTGAATAGGTAAAATCAAAAACAAGACTGTTTTTAGGACTATAATACACAAGCGAAGACTCATTTGCATTGTGATTGACATCCGTAATACCGGTTGCAAGTACGGTTAGGAATACCATTAATGTTGTAAGCATAGTAGTATGATTTTAGTATTATTTATTCCAAATTTTCCATGCGGCTTTTGCTTGCCCGATTAGCATTTCCATTCCATTTTGTGTGGTGGCTCCTTGTAATCTTCCTTTCTTAAGAAAGAGCGTCTCTTCAGGATTATATATGCAATCAAAGAGTAAATGACGCTCGGTAATCAATTCATATGGGATGTTTGGGCACGATTCAATATCAGGTAGCATACCCAATGGGGTACAATTGATAATAATGCTATGAGTGTCCATGATGGATTGATCAATAGCGTCATAGCCTATCGCTTGTTCGTTCGGTGTTCTGCTGACCAATGTGGGTGTGATTTGTAATTTAGTGAGCCCATAGCAAATAGCCTTCGAAGCTCCACCTGTACCCAATACCAATGCCCTTTTGTCATAAGGACGCAAGAGTGGTTGAATAGATTCCATAAACCCAAGGCAGTCAGTATTATATCCAATATGGTTATGCACTACATTGACAGCTCCAATAGCCGCTGCAGTATCATCCAATCCTTCTAAGTAAGGGATGATAGTTTGCTTATAGGGTAATGTAATATTCATGCCATCTAAGCGGTTGAGTAAATCTTTTACTCGCTCAAACTCATTCTCTACAATAGGATAGAGTGAATATTCAGCTTCGATGTGTTCCTGCTGAAACTTCTCATTGAAATATTTTGCTGAGAATGAGTGCAATAGTGGGTATCCTATTATACCAAAGTGACGCATAGTTTTCTATGTTTTATTGTTGCTTTATGTGTTTTAGAGAAGAATGTTTTGCCTCCTTCTCCGCGTTGTAGTGCATTGTATATTTTTTCTATTTCTTGAAAGCCATATTGCCGTAGTTCTTCATATAGCCTTGTTATTCCCGCCTCGCGTGTGTCCCGTCCTTCGATTATATCCAAATATCCTTGCATATATTCTGCCGTTTGTGCCATGTGCTCTATTTCTGCTTTTGTGTAGCTTTGCAACTGCTTGCGAATGGCGTTACGAGTGATTGTGGTATCGGTATTCGTAGAGTCGTCCACCCATTCCATATGGCGTTTAGAGCGCAAGTAATATTCAATATAATCGCGTGTGGTGCATAATAAGGGTCGTACGATAGGGATAGTGCTATCTGGCACTATGGGATTGGGACTGACAGGCCGCATTCCTATTAAGCCTCTTAGACCAGTCCCTCTGCGTAGATTAAGCAGTATAGTCTCTGCTTGATCGTTCTGGTGGTGAGCCACAACAATCGCTTGACACTTCTCTGTGAATGCAATCTCGTCAAACCATCTATATCGCAGTTCGCGTGCTGCCATTTCAATACTGATTGCCTCGTTGCGTGCATAGGTCTGAGTATCGAAGTCGCATACATGCAACTTAACTCCTTTTTCTTGACATAGGCGGCGCACAAACTGCTCATCGCGTATGCTCTCATCACCTCGTAGATGAAAATTACAATGCGCAGCAATACAAATATAGCCAGCGCGTAACAAGACATCTAATAATGCCACGCTATCAGCACCACCACTGATGCATACTAATACGGGCTGCTCTTTGGTAAGCAAACCGCGCTGATTTATATATGTACTAACGCGTCGAAGCATTATTGAATATGGTTGATGTCAATAAGTTTATTTACTATCGCATAGATAGTTAAACCCGCAGTAGAGTGGATGTTCAGTTTGCGGGTGATGTTTTTTCTATGCGAAATAACGGTGTGAGTAGATATGCATAGTACATCAGCTATCTCTTTATTACTCAATCCTTTGACCACTTGTATCAATACATCTCTTTCCCTATCACTGAGCGCTTCAGTCTCTACTTGTTTGGTCTCTTGCTTTGTATTGCTTTGTTGTTTGGTAATGGCTGGCCGTAATATATCGTCTTCTATAGCACAGTGGTCTGCAAAATCTTGCTCGGTATGCCATAAATCACTCATCACATTAATCAAAGGATAACTAATGCGTAGGTTATTTGTTTCGGCTGGATAATACTTAATTATCAATTTCTTTATCTCCGTCAGTTTGTCTGTTATGCGTTGGTCATCATGCTCATGCTCTTCGTAGCAACCTGCATTCTCGTGCTCGATATGTGTGCGTATCTCTTGCACAAACTCATCATAACACCTCAAAATGAGCATGGGTATTTGACTCGAAGGATTGGCAGGGTTGACTGCTTCGATCAACGCACTACGCAGACGAGGAAGACGAAAATCTAAAAAATATACATGCGCATTATTCAAATACATTTGCAAAGTGTCTATATTTATCTCCTCAGGTAATGCCCTTTGACGGTATAATTTATGATTGACTATAGCAAGGAAGGTAGGAGTGTGCACACCGTGTGCAGAGCAAACTTGATCGATTGTTTGCTCTCCCACACCAATACTCAATCCAAATCTGCTGATGATTTGAATAGCCTCCTCTTCGTGCGCCATTAAATCGCACATTTTGTCATTCTGCCGATACATGTATTATCCGTTTAACCCTCTGTATTTAACGCGATGTGGTTCTGCATCCTCTCCTAAGCGCATTCTTTTATTGGCTTCGTAATCAGAATAACTGCCTTCAAACCAAAATACTTTACCATCTCCTTCATATGCAAGGATATGAGTGCATATACGATCCAAGAACCATCTATCGTGACTGATGACCACAGCACATCCTGCGAAATTCTCCAATCCTTCCTCCAATGCACGAAGTGTGTTTACATCGATATCATTGGTAGGCTCATCCAATAGTAGTACATTCGCCTCCGATTTGAGTGTTAACGCCAGATGAAGTCTATTGCGCTCACCACCTGATAAGACACCACATTTCTTCTCTTGATCGCTACCGGTGAAATTAAATCTGCTCAAATATGCGCGCGCATTGATTTCCTTTCCTCCTACGCGAATAAACTCAGTACCGTCACTTATAGTTTCAAATACAGTCTTATTTGGGTCAATATTGGCATGTTGCTGATCTACATAACCAATCTTAACCGTCTCACCGACAGCAAAAGTACCTTTATCTGCCACTTCATTACCTATAATCATTCGGAAGAGTGTGGTTTTTCCCGCTCCGTTAGGACCAATAATACCTACAATACCGTTAGGAGGAAGCATGAAATTCATGTCTTCAAATAGTAATCTATCTCCAAAGGACTTGCCAACTCCTTCTGCATTGATAACCTTGTTTCCTAAACGAGGACCATTGGGAATGAATATTTCAAGGCGTTCTTCTCGTTCTTTTTGCTCTTCATTTAACATGCGGTCGTATGCCTCAAGACGCGCTTTGGATTTTGCTTGGCGTGCTTTGGGCGCCATGCGAATCCATTCCAACTCGCGCTCAAGAGTCTTGCGGCGTTTGCTTGCTTGTTTCTCTTCCTGAGCCATGCGATTGGTCTTTTGGTCCAACCAACTGGAGTAATTTCCCTTCCATGGAATACCTTCGCCTCTATCTAACTCTAATATCCATCCTGCTACATTATCCAAGAAATAACGGTCGTGCGTAATACAAATAACAGTACCAGCATATTGTTGTAAATGCTGTTCCAACCAATCAATGGATTCTGCGTCTAAGTGGTTGGTAGGCTCATCAAGCAATAATACATCAGGTTGCTGTAATAATAATCGGCATAGCGCTACACGACGGCGCTCACCGCCTGATAGGGTAGTTACATTGGCATCGTCTGGTGGGCAACGCAATGCATCCATAGCTCGATCTAATCGCTGATCTATATTCCACGCATCAGCTGCGTCCAACTTATCTTGCAATTCAGCTTGACGAGCCAATAACTTATCAAAATCAGCGTCTGGTTCTGCGAACGCAGCATTTATCTCATCGTATTCGCGAAGCATGTCCATGATAGGTTGAACACCCTCTTGTACGCACTCGCGAACAGTCTTATTAGGATCTAATTTAGGGTCTTGCTCCAAGTAACCCACAGAATAACCAGGCGACCATACCACTTCGCCCTGGTATTCTTTCTCAATACCTGCTATAATCTTCAAAAGCGTACTCTTACCAGCACCATTCAAACCAATAATACCAATTTTAGCACCATAGAAGAAACTAAGGTAAATATTATTCAAAACTCGTTTTTGAGGACCGAAATTTTTACTCAGTCCTACCATCGAAAAGATAATTTTTTTATCGTCTGCCATAATTATTAGGTAGTTAAATATTTTTCAAACTTAATTGTATTCTTCCGCGGTTCTTATCGATATCTATCACTCGTACGCGGATATGTTGGTGTAACTTCACAATCTCCTGTGGATTGTTAATACGCCTATCTGCCATTTCTGAGACATGTACCAATCCGTCTTTGTGTATTCCTAAGTCAACAAATGCACCAAAAGCACTTATGTTGGTTACAATTCCAGGAAGTACCATGCCTATCTGCAAATCGTCAATCGTGTGTACCGACTCGTCAAAATGGAATTCTTCAATCTCTTCTCGTGGGTCGCGTCCTGGTTGCGATAATTCCTTGAGAATATCAGTAAGGGTAGGGAGGCCCACTTTATCAGTCACATATTTGTTGAGGTCAATATTCTTGCGTATTTGCTCATTTGAGATGAGTTCTGTAATGCTACAACCTTGATCTTTAGCCATTCGCTCTACGATAGAGTAACTCTCAGGGTGAACGGCGCTATTATCCAATGGGTTATCTCCTTTGAGTCGTAGGAAACCAGCCGCTTGCTCGTATGTCTTGTTGCCCAATTTGGGAACTTGTAAGAGGTCACTTCTTTTCTTGAAGGCACCATGGGTAGCGCGATAATCAACAATGTTCTGTGCCAAAGTGGGACCTAAACCAGATATATATGTCAATAGATGCTTACTTGCAGTATTCACATCCACACCCACATAATTGACTACACTTTCTACTGTTTGTTGCAAACTATTACGCAGTTGTGTTTGGTCCACATCGTGCTGGTATTGTCCTACACCTATAGATTTGGGCTCTATTTTTACTAATTCAGCCAGTGGATCGATCAGTCTTCGTCCAATACTTACAGCCCCGCGAACAGTTACATCCTCATTTGGCATTTCTTCGCGAGCTATCTTGCTTGCACTATACACGGACGCTCCTGACTCGTTCACAATAAATACTTGTGGCTTATCCTTTTCAATGCGATTGAGAACGGTTCGAACCATCTGCTCTGTTTCTCTACTGGCTGTACCATTACCGATAGCTATGGCCTCAATACGGTATTTCTCTATCAAAGATAATAGTGTTTGAGTAGATTGTAAATTATGCAGATAAATGACATCGTGCATTATTAAATCGCCTTGCTCATTTAGTACCACTGTTTTGCATCCCGTTCTAAAGCCTGGGTCCAAAGCTAAAACCCGTTTTTGGCCTAATGGAGCAGCTAATAGTAATTGCCGTAGATTATCTCCAAAAACATGTATCGCTTCTTCATCCGCTTTGGCTTTTGATGAACTTGCAAACTCAGTCTCGATAGCAGGTTTGAGCAATCGCTTATAACTATCCTCCATCGCCAACTCTACTTGATAAGCCGTATCGTTATTGGCGTGCAACCAAATGCGAGCTAATTTATCTAATGCTTTTTCGGTATCAGGCGATATATCTACGCGAATAAATCCTTCTGCCTCGGCGCGACGGATAGCTAATAATCGGTGACTACTGATATGTTTGAGTGGGGTACGGATAGCAAAGTAATCGCGGTAGTTTTGTGCTTCTATGCTCTCACATTTGTCTTTTACTACTTTGGTGCTTAGGATAGCACTATATGAAAACTCTCTACGAATAGCATTTCTACTACGCTCATCCTCCGCAATGCGCTGCGCGATGATATCACGCGCGCCTTGCAAGTCTTCGTCATTATTAGGAAGACGCATAGGCCGTTGCTTCAAAATCTCTTCGGCAAGAGGTAATAAGCCTCGCTCTATAGCTACATCCGCGCGAGTCTTACGATGAGGTTTGTAAGGCAGATATATATCTTCTAATTCAGTAGCGTCCCAGCATAAGTCTATACGCTTATGTAATTCCTCATCTGTATTGCCCAACTCGGCTAAGCGCGCATATATCGTTTCTTTGCGTTTGCTCAGTTCTTGTAACTTAGCATAATGAGATTGAATGTCGGCTATTTGCACCTCGTCCAAACTACCCGTTTTTTCTTTACGATATCGGGCAATAAATGGAATAGTTGCCCCCTCGTCCAATAGGCAAATAGTTGCTGCTACTTGCTTCTCGCTAATAGCAACTAACGAACTGACAATATGTGAGAAACTATTGTTTACCATTACTTTCTGCGTATATATTCAGCAAAGGTATAGTCGTATGGATTTTTCTCGTCTTTCTCGTGTCTCTCCGCACTTACTAATTCCCATTCATCGTCTTTTATCTCAGGGAAGAATGTATCCGCATCGCTCCAGCTGTTATGAATATGTGTGATGTATAGCTTGTCTGCTAATGGCATCATCTGCTTATATACCATGCCGCCACCCATAACAAATGCTTCCTCGTTAGGGTCTATCTTACTGATTAGTTCATCTATGGAATAGGCTACATCTGCACCCTCAAATGTTTTGCCCTCTTTGTCTGTCAATACGATATTTCTGCGATTAGGGAGTGGGTGCTTGGGTAAGGAATAGAAAGTGCGCTCACCCATTAGGACTGTTTTGCCAGATGTGATTTGCTTAAAATGCTGCAAGTCATTGGGTAAGTGGCATAATAAATCGCCTTTCTTACCAATAGCATAGTTTTCTGCGATAGCAACGATGATAGATAACATAAATGAATAATTTATAGGTGGGTATAATTTGTATGTCTGTATAATTTATAGGTGGGTATATTATCGGTTTTCTTACCCTCTAATCTTTAGTTGTTATTTAGTTGTAATTTAGTTCTTATTTGGTTCTTCTGCTTACTTTCTTATAGAATTATTACACACTAACTACACCGGCGATATGTGGATGAGGATCGTAATTACTTAATGTGAAATCTTCAAATTTAAAGCCAAATATATCTTTCACATCGGGATTAATCAGCATTTGTGGCAATGCCTTTGGTTCACGCGATAATTGCAATTTTACTTGCTCAATATGGTTGGTGTAAATATGCGCATCACCCAATGTGTGTACAAAAGTACCGGCTTCTAATCCTGTCACTTGTGCCATCATCTGCAGCAAGAGAGCGTAACTGGCAATATTAAATGGCACACCTAAGAATATATCTGCTGAGCGCTGATATAATTGCAAGGATAACTTACCATCTGCTACATAGAATTGGAATAGACTATGACAAGGTGGAAGAGCCATTTTCTCTACTTCGGCCACATTCCATGCACTCACAATCATACGACGACTATCCGGATTATTCTTAATCTGATTAACCACATTGCTAATTTGATCGATAGTATTACCATCATAGTCTGGCCAAGAACGCCATTGATGACCATAGACAGGACCTAATTCACCATTCTCATCCGCCCACTCATTCCAAATGCGCACACCATTCTCCTGTAAATAGCGTACATTCGTGTCGCCTTGTAAGAACCACAAAAGCTCGTGAATGATTGATTTTAAATGCAGTTTCTTGGTAGTTAGCATAGGAAAACCATCCGCTAAATCAAATCGCATTTGATGACCAAAGATAGAAATAGTTCCAGTACCTGTTCTGTCATGTTTAATGGTTCCCTCTGATAGAACTTTAGTGCATAGGTCTAAATATTGTCGCATATTATTTGTGAATTAGTATAAATTGTATGTTGTTTTGATTACCTTAAATTCTGTCCGTCGATTAATTTGATTGCATATCTCTTGTTGCTCAGGAGTTAATGTGAGAATAAAACTCTCATCAAGTATTTGCTCTTGAGGAATGAAATTATACTTTGCATGGAGTGCTTTGTCTGCTACAACGGGTTTGTGCTTTCCATATCCTACAGGAGTGAGTCGTTCCTTTTCTATCCCATGTTGGATTAGGAAGTCGCAACATGATTGAGCGCGTTTTTGAGATAGTTCTTGGTTGTATTCATCATTACCCTTCATGTCTGTGTGAGCCGATAATTCAATGGTGATATTAGGATTGTCCTCCAATAGTTTTACTAATCGAAGTAACTCTTCTTCGGATTGCTGAGTTAACTCCCAACGCCCGAACTCGTAGAATATATTCTCCATCTTAACAGGTCTGCTAATTGGACTTAAAGTGAAGTGCTTCTCGTAAGTCTTACTATCTTTTAGCTGCATTGTATTCCATTGCTCTTTAGCGTTGAGGTACCCCCGAGCGGAGGCGAGCATCACATAGCGCACGTCACGCTTGAGCTTGATTTTATAGGTACCATCACGACGGGCATTGATTTTGCTATTGGTGCCATCGCTACCTACCAAACGCAGTTTCGCATCACTAATAGGATTTCCTTGCTCATCGCTTATTAATCCTTCAACAGAGAATACCATCTCCGGCAACCAAAACTGGTATATTTTGTCATACCCTTTCTTATCGTTTCTATTAGATGAGAAGAAACCATCTTGTGTCTCGCCTGCAAAGGTGACACCAAAATCGTCTCCATTACTATTAAATGGCATACCCATATTGTATAGTATCCAAACGCATGTATCCTTTTGAGTGGTATCTTGTACGGCTTTGAAAATATCTAATCCTCCATAACCAGGATGACCATTGCTCGCAAAATACAATGTGCCGTCAGCATGTACATAAGGGTACATCTCGTCAGAAGAGGTGTTGATACCTTTGCCTAATGGAGTAGGGGCAGCCCATTCGCTTTCATTCCATGCCGCCATCCATATGTCTTTCCCACCCATGCCGCCAGGGGCATCGCTAACAAAATATAGCGTGTCACCGTTCGCGCTTAGTGCTGGGTGGCCGCATGTGATTGAACTATCGGCAAATAATTTTACCTCTTGCGCTTCGCCCCATTCGCCACTTGCTCGCTCGCTCTTGTATATCTTCGCTCCTAAGTCTTGCCCGTTTATTGGTTTGGAATAGGTGAAATACATGGTTCTACCATCTGCCGTAAAGCAGCATACACCCATCTCGGCGGTGCTACCTTTCTGATTGGTAGAGTCATTAGCATTTTCTTCACTTGCGGCTTCGCCATATAATCCTTCCGCCAATTCTATCTCATCCCATTCGCCGGCTGCATTCTTGCGCGTTTGGTATAGCTGGAATAACTGCTGACCTGTCACATTACTTGGTCGACTTAGTTTTTTAGTTCCTTTTTGTTTTTCTTGGCGATTGCTGGAGAACATCAATGCATCTATTTGATCTCCTATAAACATCGGTGCGAAGTTGCTGGTACGGCGTTGGTTGAATGCCTTCGCCTCGACCACTTTGTATCGACTTATCTCTTTTTTCCATTCATCTATCTTGTTGCATGCATATAAACCAGCTTGTGCTACATAGTCCGCAGGGTGGGAGTGCAGATATAACTCATAGTGTTTGGCTGCTTCTTTGTATTTACCTTGGTATTGTAATACTTGTGCGGCATGTAGATATATTGTCGAGTCTTGCAACTGATATTTGCATCGGAGAGCATTCTTATAACAATTAGCAGCGCGTGTATTGTTGAGAATACGATAGCACTCGCCTTGACGATATGCTACATAGCCTTTTAATTCGCGATCTTTTTTTGTGGATAAACGACTATAGCACTGCTTGTAAATATCTGTTGCAATGTAGTATTCACCGATTGCGTATTTTTTATCAGCGCGTTTTATTCGATGTTGAATACTGCAACTCGATAGCATTAAACAAGCCACCAAAAAGGAGAGAAGGGTATATGTACTTACTTTGTATCGCATAGATGTGTTAAATCCTTTAAAGAGCAGATTACTCTAAAGAATGAATTACTAATCCAGAGCGTAATTTAGGCTCAAACCATGTGGTTTTAGGTGGCATAATATTGCCCGAATCTGCGATGTCAATAATCTGCTGCATAGTAACAGGGTAGAGCGCTAACGCCATTTTCATCTCGCCACTATCAACACGCTGCTTTAATTCACCCAAACCACGAATTCCGCCTACAAAATCAATTCGTTTACTGCTACGCAAATCCTTAATACCTAATATCTTGTCCAAAATTAAGTTGCTAGAGATGGTAACATCCAATACCTCAATTGGGTCATTGTCGTTATAACGACCTTCTTTAGCAGTTAACGAATACCATTGACCATTCATATATAGTGAGAAATTGTGCAAAGCTGTGGGTTTGTATATATCTGTACCCATGGTTTGTACATCGAAATCGGCAGTTAAAGCTTCTAAGAACTCAGCTTCTGTCAATCCATTCAAATCTTTTACTACACGATTATAATCGATAATATTCAGCTGGTTATCAGGGAAGCAAACAGCCAAGAAATAATTATATTCCTCGTCACCGATATGATTAGGATTAAGGCGTTTTTTCTCGGCACCTACTAAAGCAGCAGCGGCTGAGCGGTGATGGCCATCCGCAATATACATAGCTGGTATTTGAGCAAAGATACTCGTAATCCGGTCTATTAACTCACGCTCCTCAATTACCCAAAATGTGTGCCTAAAGCCCTCTGGAGCGGCTACATAATCATATTCTGGAGTGTTTTGACATACAGAAGCAATGATTGCGTCTAAGTCATCGCGATGAGGGTAGGCAAAGAATACAGGCTCCATATTGGCATTCAAACAGCGCACATGTTTCATACGATCTTCTTCCTTGTCACGGCGGGTCAATTCGTGCTTCTTGATGCGGCCCTCCATATAATCATCTACCCATGCTCCAACTACCAAACCATATTGTGTACGGCCATCCATCGTTTGAGCATATACATAATATTTCTCTTCTGCATCTTGTATCAACCATTTCTTTTCTTTAAAGAGCGTAAACTGCTCAATGGCAGCCTGATAAACACACTCATCGTGCTCATCTGTGCCAGGTGCAAAATTGATCTCTGGCTTAATAATGTGGTATAAAGACTTCTCGTTGCCGAGCGCTTCACTGCGAGCCTCCTCTGAATTAAGCACATCATACGGACGACTGCTAACTAACTCTACTAAATCTTGCGGTGGACGAATGCCGCGAAATGGTTTGATTTTCATAATAAAATAAAGTGTTTATGGTGGTATTATTTAATGTTTGAAGCGGTTTTTTCTGCGCCTCCCATGGAGCAAGTGCCATTAAAGATAGCACCTGGCTCTACAATAAGAGTCTTCGTCTGTACATCTCCAATAATCTTACCACTTGCGCGGAGAGATAACTGTTGTTTGCAAGTTATCTTTCCATCCATTAAACCTAATATCTCTGCATTTAGGCATACTATACTACCTTTTATGCAACCTGATTCACCGATTACTACTTTGCCAGAACAATTTACTTCGCCTTCAATCGTTCCGTCAATACGGAAGTCGCTGTCTGCAGTAATGTTTCCTACAATTTTACTTCCTGCTGTCAAGGCGTTAAACATCAATCCACTGTTTTGCTTTTCACTTGCCATAATTGTTTATTGTTTTATGTTAATATTATTTTCTGTTTTGCACGAAAAAACTGCTATCTTTCTGTTGTTAGTACTGCACAATGTGCATAAATCGTGCAAAGATACAAATAAAAAATGATATACGCAAGCGCACGCGTGCATTAGTAGAAAAAAAATGTATTTTTTGTAAAAAAAAACTATTTCTTAAAAAATGTTTCGTTTAAATCAATAAAAATAACTACCTTTGCAAAATAAATTGAGGTGATATGCGCCAGTTGATAATTATATTGCTCGTTATAGCTATTGCTTTCGCGCTGATGGCAGTAGGAGTTATTATGCGGAAAGATCATTCGTTTCGCTCACAACACATATCCGAAAATAAGCGAATGAAGCAAGATGGAATACATTGTGCTACTTCCCAAGACAGAGAGCAGAGAAGAAATAATGCAAGAAAAATTAACACTAAAAACTTATAAAACATATGAACAAAATTTCTATTATCGTTGAATCGATTTTGGCAGCAGCAGTAGTAGCGCTGTTTATTATTTTCTTTACAGTCACTCCATGTTCTAAAAAAGCAAATGTGGAGGAGGTACAGGCAATAGGAGAACAAATGCCTATAGCTATCGTAAACACAGATTCTATCTTGAAGCATTACACGCTTGCAGTAGAGGCGCAGGATAAACTCATGTCTAGTTATGAGGAATCTACAGTGAAATTGGACACAAAGGCTAAAACACTTCAAAAGGAAGCAGAAACATTCCAGCGTGATGTCTTAGATTTCCAACGCAAAGTAGAGGCTGGAGCATTTTTGAGCCGCGAACGTGCTGAAAGTGAGCAAACTAAATTACAAAAGAAAGAGCAACAATTGATGGCTAAACAACAGGAACTGGAGAATCTTCGTCAGAAATTAAGCGCAGATTTTATGAATGAGCAGGCTGCGCTTACACAGCAACTACAAGACTCAGTACAGCAATACCTTAGCGAATTAAATGCAGACGGACATTTTCATCTTATTTTAAATGACGCTGTATTGATGAATAAAGTGGCTGGCTATGACATCACAGATGAGGTAATAGAAGCCCTCAATGCTCGTTATCAAAAATAAGAAACGATTTCAAAAGCCTAATAAGGCACGGAGAGAATACCTATGAAATCTATCCGCTATATAACATGTGTATATGCTATCATTTTTACAACGATAGCATATGCGCAGCGTATTCCGCAAGCATTGGAATATACGGAAATATATGATTTTATTGAAGAAATAACTACAGATGGAATCATACAATCCAATGCGGCAATAAAACCATATTCACGCGATTATATTGCACAATTGCTCGTACAAGCACACCAGAATGACTCTATGCTCACAAAAAGACAAAAGGAAGATTTGTTTTTTTACATGCAGGATTATGCGCTGGAATTAGATACAATACCAGATTATAAAATCTATGGATATGATAATCTCTGCCAATGGAGATCCAATAATCCACGGACGGATTCCCTAAAAAGAGCGAATTATAAGTGTGATTTTAATCTTGCACTAGTAGATCCATCTTTACACCTTATTACTAAAGATAAAAACTTTAAAATGAGGGTAAAACCTATACTTGGGATGGATATCTATGCAAGTAAAAAAGGTGTGATAACACGAAGAAGTTACGGAGCAGAGATACAAATGGATATTGCTCATCATGTGTCTATTTGGGGATCTATTCGAGATAATAGTTGGAGAGGAATAAAACATTTGAATACAGACTTTTATCCAACAAATGCGCAGTTATATGCTGGACCAAAACTGACACAAGCTCCATTCTTAAATACTATACCTGGAGTGCAATATAAAGAGGTGTCTAATGGTGATGGAGGAGACTTTTCTGATTCACGTGGAGGTATAAACCTCTATGCATGGTGGGGATCGATAGGTATTCAGCGTGAACGAATACAATGGGGAGATGCACAGCATTGTTCAAATATATTATCCGCTCATAATCCGGCAGTGCCAATGTTAACACTGCAACTCACTCCATGTAAATGGTTCCAATTCGACTATTTTCATGCGTGGCTCGTAAGTAATGTGTTAGATTCAACATATTATTACTCAGAAGATTATCGTGAGGGAGAAACAAAGATTCATTATAGGCCATATAATAAGTTTATGGCAGCGAATATGTTCACATTTATTCCTTGCAAGTATGTGCAATTTTCCTTCGGAAACTCAATTGTCTATGCCGAGCGAAATGTACAAGCGGCGTACTTCATTCCAATCGCATTTTATAAATCATTAGATCATTTATTGACCAAAGGAGTTAGTTCAGAGAACCAAAATTCACAGGTTTTTGCTACTGTAACTATAAGACCAACAGATCATTTGCGCCTATATGGCTCATTTTTCTTAGATGAATTTAAGTTAGCACGATTGAAAAAATCCAATGCAGAGCATAATCCAATCTCATATCTTGTGGGATTTAATTGGTCGGGATGGCCAGTACGCGGACTAAGTCTAAAGGCAGAGTTTATGCGCTCATACATAGCTACTTACACGCATTCTGTTAATGTACTCAATTATACCTCTAATTCCTATACAATGGGACATTATATGGGCGATAATGCGCAATCAATCAATGTACAATTAGCCTATCGTCCTGTACGCGGTTTACGACTGACACTCGATTATACTCATGATACAAAGTATAATGCATATAATTATGTGCGAAGAAGTATAGGAGAAGTTATTCGGCAAAAACCATTTGATGAGAAAATATGGCAAAATGACGAGGTGTCCTTCCGTGCAATATATGAGGTATTCAATAATTGCTATGCGCATGTGGACTTCATTTATAACAACGCCCGCGCCTATGCGCCAATCTCAGAGAGACATGCAGCAGAAGATCGAGGATGGAATGCAGATGGCACATCGATGAACCTTACAGGTCAAGCACTAGAAAATTACTACTTAAATAAATATACCCCAATTTATTTCCAAGGTGCTAATTTTACTTTCTCTTGTGGATTAAGTTTCGGTTTTTAATAACAACATAAAATTTATTTGACTATGAAGAAAATTTACTCCTTTTTAGTGCTTGTATGCTTTAGTGTACACATTGTGGCAGCTACTTTTACTTTTTCTTCGGATGCTTCCCTTCAACAAACAGTAGATGGTATAACACTCTCAATTGCTCAAGGTGGTGGATCGTCCGCACCTAAGTATTATACCAATGGTATGCGTCTGTACGCGAATAATACCATAACACTCTCTGGCACTAACATCACGAATGTAACTATCACTTTTGCTAAGCAGGGCACCAAAGCGTATGCAGGTCTTATAGCCTCTACTGGAAACTTAGTATCTGGCGGAGAGTCAACAAGCGCTGATGATGATAAAATGGATGTATGGACTGGTTCTGCACCTACTGTCACTTTTACTTTGGGGGCAACAGGTCAACGCCTTATTAAGCAGATTGTAGTAAATGGAGAGGCAACCACACCTGATAATGACCAGCCGTCCACACCTACCGACACTATTGAAACACCACAGCTAGACCCATCTTATACATATGCAGAACCTACTACCATAGTAGCGCCAAACCAAACTATACAAGGCGCTGCATATGATTTTATAGCCAATAATATCATGGTAAGCAGCTCCAAAGGTGCAATTACACAAGCAAATGGAACGAATGTGTTAACTTCTTATTTCTCGGCACATGCTGGATATGAACTCACATTCACTGCTACCAAGCCTATCAAGGGTATTCGTATAAACGGTTTTGTTAAGACCGGTTTTACTGCTACCGTGGATAATGGAATAGTTACTTTCGTTTCGCCAGCAGAAGATACCGAAGCCAATCCTGTAGTTGTCATCACCGATATCAATAATACAAACGTTACACTCTCATGTGTCAAGCAATTACGCTGCTATAGTGTGGAGTTCTATTTTGAAAGCAATCCAGAGATTACTACTCAAACGGTAGATTTTATAGGTAAAGAGGCTGAATATGAATATTATGCAGATTTTTCTACAGATGATTTGCACAACTATTCCATATACTTATACGGCGCTACAGAAACAGACCCAATGGTGGAGTTAGACATCTATACTTCACAGAAAGAGAATTTCGAAGGAACATATACTTTTACAGATAGCAATTTAGGTGAATATTGCTACTATGTAGTATCTGATGAGGAATATTACCAACTTACTCAAGGTTCGGTAACGATTACTAAAAATGGCGATAATTATACCATTGCCGGCACATTAATAGGAACCAATGCTACTTCATATAATATATCCTATACTGGTAGGATAGAACAATATGACACATATAGTGATGAAACATATCCTGCACAGACATTTAATCTCGCATGCAACTGGTTGGATATAGAGGATTATATAGCCGAATATGGAGATGTGTATTTCTATATGGGTAATGATGATTATCAAATTACTTTGGATGTTTTCATAGACGCAATTGATGATAATACTATTCTGCCTGTGGGTGTCTATCCAATCAATTCATCATCTGCCAAAGGAACTATTTTAGCAAGTGCTGGTATGAGTGCTTACGGTGCACTACCAAGTAATATGTACGCAGTTGCTTATGATCAAGCAACAGGCGAACCATATGCATCCAATGTCTGGTATATCGTTTCTGGTAGCTTGCAAGTGTCCCAAACTGCAAAAGGTGTGCGTTACGAACTCAATGCCACCACCTCGAAGGGGTCTACTATTCAAGCAGTATATGAGGGCGATGTGCAAGCAATTGACCAAGTGACCACTTTGGACAAGAATGCCCCAATGTATGATGTCTTAGGTCGCCCAGTAGGCGAAGGATATAAAGGCATCGTTATCCAAAATGGACAAAAGTTCTTCGTGCGTTAAATAAAGTAATATGATTGATGTAAAAACACATCCGCTCAACGGCGGATGTGTTTTTCTTGTTTGTATGATTGTTTTATACCAAAATGTCTTTGATCAGGATTGGTATTGCTTGCGCATTTGTTTGTAATCTCTGCGCGCCTCACATACGGCTTTAGCACTTTGGACACGCCCTGTGAGCAAAAACATTATTGCTGCAGCGTAGTCCAGAAAGAATCGAATACTAAGTACGAACCATGGGAAAGACTTATTCTTGTATATCATCAGCAGATTATTCCTAAAATTGAGATAGGTCTTGCGTGGATTATCATAATGCAATGAACCTCCGCCTAAATGGTAAACAATGCTGTCAGTAACGCATGCTAATTTCCAACCTTTATTGCGCATACGCCAGCAAAGGTCTATCTCTTCCATGTGTGCAAAGAATGCTGCGTCTAATCCTCCCAATTCCTTATATATACTCGTGCGCACGCACATACACGCGCCGGAAGTCCATTCTATATTGTCTAAAATAGTGTCGTATTGCCCTCGATCTTCTTCTGTCTTCCCAAATCGTCTTCCGCGGCAATAAGGATACCCTAAGATGCTAAGATAACCACCTGCAGCGCCAGCGTGCTCGAAATAGTTACGCTTGTGCCAACTATGTATCTTCGGTTGTACAGCGCCTATAGTGGGATGAGTATCCATATAGGTTAATAAGGGTTGTAACCATCCCTTGGTTACTTCTACATCCGAATTGAGAAGGACTATATATTCGCTATCTATTTGTTCTATTGCTTTGTTGTATCCCTCCGCAAACCCATAGTTCTTATCCAAAACGATTGTTCGTACCGAAGCAAACTCATTGGCTAAAACCTCTAAACTATCATCTGTGCTTCCGTTATCTGCCACGATAATCTCGCACTCGGGTGGAGTGGTATGTGTGATTACAGACGGCAGAAATTGGCGTAACATATCTGCGCCATTCCAATTCAATATGATGATACTACATTTCATATAGTTTACCTTGCTCCTTATTTCTTTTTACAGTATTTAAACCTATTGTGTGTCCAGAGCCACAGAGCAGGTTGCTCGTATATATTTGCTTCCAATGAGCGTGCGTATGCGGCTGTTATCTCTCCTTCTTGTGTCTGTGTCGGACTATCGCTTAGTATATGGAATACACACCGATAATATCCTCTGCCTGTGCGTGTTATATGCGCATAGAATACAGGGTAGTTGAATTTCTTACCTAATACCTCTCCTCCTTCAAGAAAACCAACAGTCTGCCCCATGAATGTTACCCATGTTTTAGTAACTTCAGGGCGTGTTTTTTGGTCGCTCAGTAGTCCAACGGCAATGTTTTTTTGTGCTGCTCTATAGCGTAGCATCTCGCGTAAGATGCGTTGTTTCTCTACGCAAACACCTCCGCGTTTAGCACGAATGGCGAGCATGAGTCGGTCCATTCGTTTGTTTTTTAATGTGCGATATACATTTACTTCCGTAATACCGTTTTTCCACCATTGCTGTATGCTCGCCATCCATTCCCAATTACCCATATGTGCGAGCATGAAGATGCCACCACCGGCTTTTTCTACCAATTGATTGACCTCTTCTGTATTCTCAAATATAACGCGTTCACGCATCTCTTCTTCGCTGCAACGATAGCCGTATATGATTTCTACAATAGTATTGCAAAACTGATGATAAAAATCATGTGCGATACGCTTTCGCTCCGCTGGTGTATGCTGTGGAAAAGCAATCAATAGATTTCTATCTACTACTTTTCGTCTATATCGTGCAATATAGTATATTAACGGGTAGAGCAGCCAGTCTGCTGCCCAATACAAGACGCGCAATGGAAGGCGAGATAATATGGATACAAGTGAGAATATCATCTACGGATTGTTTTTACCATATAAGTATGATGATAATGATAATTAGAACCATTGGAGCTGCTAATAAAATAGAGTCAAAACGGTCTAATATACCGCCGTGACCGGGTAAGAAGCGACCTGAATCCTTTACACCTATGGTGCGTTTCATCAAGCTCTCCACCAAATCGCCAATTGTACCAAATACCGATACAACGAGTGCGAATATTGCGCCAATTGCATAGACATTCATCTTCTCGGCAAGCAAATCAAACCAACCAAAATATGCCAATAAGATACCCGCACCAATAGAGAATACAATACCACCGATAAGACCCTCCCAACTCTTCTTGGGACTCACGCGTGGAAACATCTTATGATTGCCACCAGGTAACTTAGCTGTCAACGAACCCACAAGATAAGCGCCCGTATCATTGAGCCATATGAGTACAAAGATAGCTAAAATCAACCATTTATTGATGGCAAAGAGCATACACATACTGGCAAATGGCAACGCAATCATGATATGAGATATAAGCAGATGCCCCCAAATAGTGAATGGATTATTCTTTGTGTCCCATAATTCAACTATCAGTAGGGTAATGATAATTAACGCATAGCAAACTCCACAAATCAATGCAATATGTTTACCCGATGCGCCTTGCAGCATGAAATAACATGCCAAACAAGGCAGTACTGCACTTGCCTCGCTTATTCTATTTAGTAAATTGGAATGAGTGTATTGGAGATAGTTGTATTCCTTTATTGCTAATCCTGCTAATAGAGCAATGATGCCTACAAAAATAGTAGAACCATATAGAATACTTCCTACTACAACACCCACATAAACAGCGCCGCTAAGCGTTCTTTTAAAGAATTCATTCATTTTGTTTCAAAATTTTTTGCAAAATTACAAAAAAAATACTACCTTTGCAAATAATTTTTAATTTTTATGGAAAATAATACAATTGAATTATCTTTGATGGAGCCAGAAGAGCGCGAATTAGTCACATTTATCTATAATGCTATTCCTGTTGAAGATCGTGGTGAACTGAGTGCAGATGATATTTTATTGGTACTCGATTTGATGGATGATTATCTGGAAGAGCAGGGCCTTTTAGTAGAGGACGCGAAGACTGGAGAAATGGTGTATTTAGATGGCGAAGTAGATGAAACGGAGCAACTCAACTATTTATTGGCTGCTTGCTCAGAGGAGGGAAGAAAAATATCGTCTGTACAAATCCAACTTATTCAGGATGCGGAATTGCAATACGGTATTTCTAAAGGATATTACGAGGAATAAGACTGGTATATAGTAGGATGGGTAGAGTAGCAACCATAGGTTTTTTTGATGGAGTCCACAAAGGGCATCAGTTCCTTTTTGAACAAGTACGCAAAATAGCGGAGCAGGAAGGACTGCAACCGTTTATTGTTACTTTCGACCTCCACCCACGCGCAGTACTGCAAAATGATTATATACCACAATTAATCACTTCCTTAGAGGAGAGAAAAGCACTCTTGCAGCAATATGCCGAGGTGGTTATACTGCCATTTGAGCAAATTAAAGCGCTTACGGCACGGCAGTTCATGCAAATTCTAAAAGATGAATATGATGTAGAGAAAATAGTAATGGGCTATGATCATCGTTTTGGCAGTGACAAACTAAATCACATAAACGATTATAGCCATATAGCTCTATCTTTAGGTCTTGAAATCATTAAACAAGGTGAGTATATAGAGGGGGAATGGCATGTTTCTTCTACCGAGATTAGGCAAGCACTTATGAATGGCAATGTGGTTGTAGTAAGTGAATTATTAGGGAGAGACTATACACTCAATGGAATAGTGGTGAGAGGAAAAGGTATTGGGCGTACAATAGGTTTTCCAACTGCAAATATCCAGCCCAATACGCCTGAGAAGATTATTCCTAAACCAGGTGTATATCTTGTCCAAGCACAAATGAACACTTCTCAATGGATACCAGCTATATTAAATATTGGCACTAATCCAACCATCGGCAATAATCTACTTACCATAGAATTGCATATTCCTCATTTCGAGGAAAATCTATATGGTAAGCAAATACAATTACGATTCAATCGTTTTTTGCGTGAAGAGAAAAAATTTGCTTCTATAGAAGCGCTTCGCAAGCAAATACAAGAGGATATAAAATCCTTATCTATTTAATAAGCAATACTATTCCTTATAATTGATAGCAACCTGCGTCTGGTTTTACACCAGCGCGTGATTTGCCGTCTCTGTCAGTTGGGTAGGGTAAGGCGTATATACTATCGCTCACACCGATGGCAGCGCTTGTGCTATCTAAATGGAAATTATAATAGTGATATTCCTTGTATTTATAGTATGTATTGATAAATACAGAAGTGGTATCGGCAGCATTGCGGTACGCGTTTCCTTTGGCATGTGGCATAGCGAGCGTATCCGTCTGCAGGTAATTTCCTATGAAACTACCGGGATAATAGCGGTCAAAAGGTGTTGCCACCACTAATTGGTTGGGGAGGTAACCTGTGATAATACTATTATAGAACGAAGTGATTGTTTGCGGTTCATTTTTCTGTAGATTATCAATGAATACAGCAGCCGCGTTTTCTTTGGCTGTGGATTGAATGCGTATATTGGTATAACCAAAATAAGAAGCAATAGTAGAGTGAATAAAATCATGTGTACCGCCAGAGCAATAGACGCAATAGGATGCACAATTACTTATTTCTGTATTGCTAACGGACGCATTGGTGTTGAGCAGTACCAAACCATACATGGCGTGGTTATGAATACGGCAGCCATCCATGCGTAGAGTAGGCATATTGTTTTTATTGATTCCCATACAATAGAGTCCCACATTTCCTGATAAAATATCTACATAATGCAATTCATAGTTATTATTGCTCTCTGTTTGTAGATATATTCCATTCCAGCTACCACTTGCGTACAGATAAGGAACGCTATCAAAAAGTTGGTCTAATCGGTCACCTCTAATCAGAATGGGGGCATCTAATCGTCCGTTGCATGTCATATCTCCCAAGCCATAGATACATGCCCCATTATGCATGTAAATGGTTGTTCCTGCGTCCATTGTAATACTGCCATTAACCACTAATGTATCAAAAATAAGATATGGCTTGGTGGCGGTAAAATGGTAAGTAGCCATGTTTGTCCGCCCACATCCTTTATTTCCAATGCGTATTACTTCTTGTGCATAGGCCTCTAAATGAACCGTTTGTGTGTTTCCATTATGGAGATGGAAATGGATTTGGTTGGTCAATAGGAGTGGGGTATTTTGGTGGGTATTATCTATCTTCACGCGGATGAAAACGAACATACTATCATTACCATTGATTTGGATAGATTGTAAGCGTTCTAAGTCTTGTTCTCCATCCACATTCACACGAAAAAACTGCTCATTATCTAACCATATTCGGTCTATCGTTAATGCGTGTGGGTTGGTATTATATACCATGAGTGTATAAGTCGCACTTCCTTGCTCTGTGAATATTGTGTCTAAGCAAAGTGTATCATGTGAGAAAGAGAGTTGTAATGTAGGATCATCACTCACATGATATACATCACAACTTATCAATAGCATCAAACACGATAATATGGGTAGCAACTTACGCATTTTTATTCGAAGTTAAAAGTGAGGCACACGCAGTGGTTGGTCAATCGTGAGATAGCGTTGGTATAGAATGCATCTTGAGGGGGCAATTCCATGCGTCCTTCAGCGGGGTGAAGTTGATTAGCAAATCCAATACGGTAGGTTATCTCCGGGCAGAATTTGAACCATTGGAAATAGAGGTCACAACCGAAACCAACCTCGCAGAAATAGTCCATTAGGTTCATTAAAACAGGTTTCTCTCTATCTCTACTCACATTAAAACTAACGCCACCTCCTGCGAGCACATATGGGCGATAGTTGCCTTCTCTCGCAGCAGACCATTTAAGGTAGAGTGGCAGGTAAACAGGCATTGCTAATACATCTATTTTATCTCCCGTTCTGCCTGGTGTGCCCTCTACGGGGCGGCCGCTTTCTGTCTTATAACTCAATGTGCGACTTGTAAATTGCATACCAGGACAGAAACGAAGATTGAGGTATTGGCATAGCCTTATATCACTTACAAATCCTACATTAAAACCAGGGAGGATTGAACTAACACGCGCGTGATAAATCTCAGTTTGACCCGTTATTGGATTTACAATAGGGAGTTCAGAATCGGTCACGTTATAACTGGAGAAGTTCAAGCCTAACTGAAAGCCGAAGTGGATGAGTTTATCATCCACATAAGGTCTATTCATAGCTTGCTGCGCGTGTAGCGCACTAATGCAAGTGAAGAAGAGTAGTATAGAGATTATTCGTTTCATTAAAATTCACTCATTGTGTTTCCGCTGTCATCGCCCATATCTTCGTTGCCCATCGACTGCATATTCATGTTGTTTCTTTTTTTGGCTTGTGTATTTCCGAAACTGTATGTTACTGTGAGTGATACGGAGCGTGAGTGCCATCTATTCTCGGAGAATTGCCAGAACTCATCTCCCCATGTGGTGTTTCGTCGTGCGCGGCTATCTAATAAGTCTCGCACATTGAGAGCGAGGGCTAATTGTTTATTGAGGAAGGTGTGGCGCAAGCCTATATCGATGGAGTAACTATGACTGGTCATACCTTGTGCCACCAAGCGTGGACTGCGGTAGCGACCAGAAATCTGTCCTGAGAAATTCTTTGTAAATAAGAATTGTGCATTGATACGCACGGAGGCAGCGAAGATATTTTGTTTATCTAAATGTACAGGAATTTCTGCGCCATGATGGACGATAGTATCGTGTATGGCGGCTATGTTATTCCAATAGAAATTAGCGCTTGTAGTCAACTGAAGCAGTTCGCCAAAGAGACGGTTTTTAGCTACGATTTCCACACCCAGGTCTTGGCGTTTGGACACATTCAGATAGGTATTTTTCATTATATCATCTTCCATGTACTTAATATTCTGTACTACGCCGTCTCTGTAGCGCCAGAATACGCCGGCACTCAAGGTGTGTCGTTCCCATGTCTTGAGGTAGTTCAATTCCAAATTGCTTGAGTAAGCAGGTAAAAGGTCCACATTACCATAACTGATGTTCGTGCTATCGGAGAAGTCAATACGAGGATTGATTTGATTACCCCAAGGACGGTTTATACGACGGGTGTAATTGAGCTGTAACTCATGTCCATTGCCGAAATCGTAACTGATATATGCGCTTGGGAATAACTGGAAGTAGGCTGTATCTTGCTTGGATGGATTAGCTGCGTAGGAGTCTTGTATGGTACCATTATTATCTTTGTAATATGACTCTAAATGCCGCATGTAGTATTCACCGCGCAGACCTACTTGTATGGATAGTTTGTCCCAGAACCGATTACCATAAGTGATATAAAGTGCATGGTTTTGCACTGTATTATCAAACTTCGCATAGTATGGATATAATTCCGTTTGGGCGTCAGCGAACATATTATAAGCCGCCGAGTTGTTTGTTCCCCATGTGCGTGTGTAGTTATAGCCTGCCTCCAAGCGGCTTTGTTGGGTCGGTTTCCACTCGTAATCAGCTTTTACTTCTATATGTTGGTTGTGGCTATAGTTATTTTGCTGCTGGTGGGTAGTGTCTCGTCCTTCTTCTGATTGAATATAATCTTGTTCTTGGTTCCATTGGAAATTATTATACATCGCACTCACAATCAGTTGATGCATATCGTATTTGAGTGTGTAGTCGAGTGTCACATTTCCTCCTGGGTGCCATCCTTGTCCGCTTTGTTCGCGTGTATATGCACGGTTATTGAGCGGGTTGAGCCAATCGGTGAATGTGTATGTGCGTGTGTAGGTATCTCTGGAGTTCATCACTTTTGGGTCGCTAATCATGCCAAAGCCATTCACTCCGATGGAGGAGTGCTGACTGAGACGGAAATTAAATCCTGCGCGAGCGAACATACCTCCTCCTGTGCGTGTCTGGTTTCCTTCTTGCAGCAGATGACTCTCAATGAGAGTAGAGTCGAGTTCTTGACTACCCACACCGGATAAGTTATAGCGGTTGGTCACACTACCTCCATTGCTCATGCGGTAGCGATACCCTACATTGAAATAACCATCTACTGGTCCGGCATTGAAATTGATGTTAAAACCTACATTTCCACCCGGAGGTATATTCCATGGTGCAGCAAGTGAGTAGTCTAATCCGGCTTGTACTGAACCGTAATAACCGGCTTTGCGATCTTGTTTCATCACGAGGTTGATGATACCAGCCGAACCTTCTGGCGAGAACTTAGCGGATGGATTAGTAATGACTTCAATCTTCTCAATGGAGCCTGCTGGCATTTGTTGCAGTACTTGTCCTCGGTTGTCGGCGTTTAGTCCTGCTGGTTTGCCGTTAATCCATATTTCCACATCTTCAGAGTTGCGGAGTGAGATAGAGCCTTGCTGATCCACCTCCACGGAAGGTATATTATCCAGCACATCGCTCACACTTGCTCCGGCAGAGGCGATGTCTTGGTTTACGGTAAATACTTTCCTGTCTAATTCAAAGCGCATAGAGCTATGCTGCGCCACCACTTCTACTTCTTCCAATGCTTGTGCATCTTCTTTGAGTAGAATGCGCCCTATTACGACATCCTTGTCGTTTACTTGGATGGTTCTGCGCTCCTCGGTGTATCCCATGAAACTGATGACTACCTCATATGTACCTTTGGATAGTTCAATAGAGAAATTGCCCGTTGCGTCTGTTACTGTACCACCTACAGGAACGGTTTGTCCGGACTGCATAATGGTGACATTAGCAAAATCAATAGGTTGGCGTGTGGTATTATCTACCACGCGTCCTGTTACTTCTTGTCCCGCCCATAGGGCAATAGACCATAACAAAAATACAATTACATTACTTATTCTTTTCATTGATAATCCAAGCTACACCTTGTGCGTAGCAATCTGTTCCTATTCCTATTATACTATGCGCGCACACATCCGTGAGGAGACTTGTTTGTCTGAACGCTTCTC
Source organism: Paludibacteraceae bacterium (assembly GCA_045576595.1). GTDB lineage: Bacteria > Bacteroidota > Bacteroidia > Bacteroidales > Paludibacteraceae > Colicola. The sequence continues at coordinate 75,416 of JAZNGV010000010.1, forward strand.
GTTGATATATATCTGTTATATGTACTTCTACTACAGGTATCTCGCAGTCCTCTATTGCGTCGCGTAATGCCACGCTGGTATGGGTGTATCCTCCTGCATTGAGTACGATACCATCCACCTCTAATTCTTGTAACCAATCAATCAAATCTCCTTCGTGGTTGGATTGCTTGCAAGTGAGCATTATATCTGGGTATCTCCGTTGTACATCGAGCAAAATTTGTGCCAAACTCTGTGTCCCATAGAGCTCTTTCTTGCGCAATCCTAACTTGTTTAGGTTCGGTCCATTGAGTATAGCAATCTTCATAATGCCCTGAATATCAAAAAACTAAAATCTAAATTCTAAAATTTTACCTCACTCCGTTAACCACCAATAAGAATTCCTCGTTATCTTCGGTACGCTCCATGAATGATTTGAGTTTTTCCATTGCTTCTTGTCCATTCATGTCGGTCAGTTCTTTTCGTATTTGCCACATGCGTGTGAGTGTGTCAGGCGGCAATAAGAGGTCGTCTCGTCGTGTGCTGGAAGCAGGTATATCGACTGCAGGGAAAATGCGTCTATTGGCTAACTTGCGGTCTAATTGCAACTCCATGTTACCTGTACCTTTGAATTCCTCGAAGATAAGGTCATCCATCTTGCTTCCTGTTTCTGTGAGAGCGGTGGCGATAATAGTGAGTGAACCGCCGTTCTCAATGTTACGCGCGGCACCGAAGAAGCGTTTGGGTTTGTGTAGTGCTTGGGCTTCCACACCACCTGATAGCACTTTACCACTGGACGGAGCCACGGTGTTGTATGCGCGTGCGAGACGAGTGATGGAGTCGAGTAGGATAACCACATCGTGTCCGCTCTCTACCAATCGCTTAGCTTTCTCGTGAACGATATTAGCCACTTTAACATGGTTCTCGGCTGGCTCATCGAAAGTAGAAGCAATCACCTCTGCGTTGACTGAACGCGCCATGTCAGTTACTTCCTCTGGTCGCTCGTCAATAAGCAGGATAATCATATAAACCTCAGGGTTATTGGCTACAATCGCGTTGGCTAATTCTTTGAGCAGTACGGTCTTACCTGTCTTTGGTTGCGCAACGATTAGTCCGCGTTGTCCTTTACCGATTGGTGAGAAAAGGTCAATGATGCGTACGCTTAATGGGTCTCTCTTTCCTGTGCATAATTTGAATTTCTGGTCAGGGAAGAGTGGGGTAAGGTTCTCAAAAGCGATGCGCTGCTTTGCCAATTCGGGTGCGAGTCCGTTGATGCGGATTATCTTGTCCATTGGGAAGAACTTATCGGGCTGCGGGTTGACGCGTATTGAACATTCGATGGTATCGCCTTGTTTGAGACCATATTGTCGTACTTGCTCTTTGCTCACATAAATATCATCTGGGCTGGGCAAGTAGTTATAGTCCGCAGAGCGCAGGAAGCCGTATCCGTCTGGTGCGCATTCAAGTGTACCCATCGCGATGACATTCTCTCCCAATGAAGGTAACTTAAATTCCACCTTTTGGCTTTCCTCTTTCACCTCTCCACTTTCCACTTTCACCTCTTGACTTTCCGCTTCTTCTCGCCTGCGGAGGCTCTCCGCCTCTTGACTTTCCGCTTTCACCTCTTCCCCTTTCTTCTTCCTACCTCTTTTCTTCTTCTCCACTTTCTCCTCTTGGCTTTCAACTTTCACCTCTTGGCTTTCCACTTCTTCTCGCCTGCGGAGGCTCTCCGCCTCTTGGCTTTCAGCTTTCACCTCTTGACTTTCCGCTTTCACCTCTTGACCCTCTTGATATGCCAATCCTCCTTTGACGCTGATGACAGTCTTATTGGGTTTATGGTTATTGGCTTTGAGTTGGTCTTGCATCTCTGCCATTTGTTCTTTCTCTGTGCCTACAGTAGCGAGTACTTGTTCACTTTTGAGGTTACTGGTGTTGATTTTCGTAGCAGCTCTTTTTACGCCTCTTGCTCTTTCCCTTTTAGTAGGTAGTCCGGCAGCAGCTCGTTCATCTTCTTTAGCTTGAGTAATGGCGGCTCTCTTATCGGCTTGTGCGTCTAAGATAGCATAACTAATTTCGCGTATTGATTGGCTGCGTTTGGGTTTGAGACCCATGTTTACAGCAATCTCACGCACTTCATCGAGCGTCATACGCTCGAGTTTTTGTAGATCGTATTGCATAAAAAAATAAAGTATATTACTTGGAAAAAACTTTTCAGAATACAGACTATTCCAAAATCGGCTGCAAAATTAGCAATAATTTTTGATATATGCAAATAATTTACCCAAAAATATCTATTTATTTCTTATCTTGCTTTGCTCAAATGATTAATTTTGCAATAAATTGCTAAAATTCTTGCATAATTGCAGAAATATTACTACCTTTGCAGCTGCAAAGGAATGCCACTGGGCTCAACAGTGTAAAAAAGTGAGTACATATTATTTAAAGGCGTTTATTGACATTGTTTGCGACTCCTTGAAACTTCGCAACTTTCATAGAATAAAGTCCAAACAACCACAATGAATGTCCATGTGGGTATGTTATACATGCCACGCCCTGCTTTTTGGTGGGGTGGGTTTAGCATATCGGGCGTGGATTTCGGTTGTTTTTTCTACTTTATTCGGGCATTGCGAAGGCCTCAAGGAGCGTGAAGAGCAGACGAACTTCACGCTTTTTGTGTATTTCCTAAAAAACTCGAATTCTAGAAATCTAGGATAGCGAAGCGGTCTGAGATACTAATTAACTATATAACGGAGAATGCCGAAAATCCAGTAAAGAGTAGGCAAATAAAAAAATAAATATTATGGCTGCGAACAACCCTATTATTATTAATTGTAAAAAGTGCGGATGTTTCTTCCCGTTTGATGTAATCCGAAATCTTAATCAATTCAATGAAGAAGATAGTTGCACAAGAGAACAAGGTGAAGAAAGAACTATCCAAACTATTATTGAATGCCCAAAGTGTAAGTCTTCTCATTCTTTGCGTGTAATTCTATACCCCTGCGATGATATCGAATATTTCGAAGTAGAAGAGGTAGAGGTGTCGGATACTAAAAAATCTAAAGAACAAGAAATTATATCAAAAACAAAACCATTATTCTAATTATGAAAACTAAACTTTTTACCCTATTGCTCGCTGTAGCAGCCAGCGTAGGAACCCTGTTCGCCTGGGACTATGAGCGAGTCCAAATCGGCGATTTGTATTACAACCTTGATGCCACCAACAAAACGGCTGAAGTAACATACAAAAGTGATAATAATTTTAAATATAATGAAGGTTGGGGTATTACAACTGCCAATATTCCATCTTCTGTGGAATACAATTCTGTGACTTATAGCGTCACAAGCATTGGAGAGTTTGCTTTCTATGAATGCTCCGGTTTAATGAGCATTGAAATTCCCAACAGCGTCACAAGCATTGGAACTTGTGCTTTCTATGGTTGCTCCGGTTTGACCTCCGTGACGATTCCCAATAGCGTCACAAGCATTGGAGGGGCGGCTTTCTCTGAATGCACCGGTTTAATGAGCATTGAAATTCCCAATAGCGTCACGAGCATTGGTGGAAATGGAGCTTTCTATGGTTGTTCCGGTTTGACCTCTATTATTGTTGAAAGCGGCAACACGGTCTATGATAGTCGTAATAACTGCAATGCAATCATAGAAACGGCTACCAATACGCTTATTGCGGGTTGTAAAAGTACCATTATTCCCAATAGCGTTACAAGCATTGGAAATTATGCTTTTTATTATTGTACCAGCTTGACCTCTGTAACGATTCCCAATAGCGTCACGAGCATTGGGGATTGGGTTTTCTGTTGGTGCAACAGTTTGACCTCTGTGACGATTGAAGCAGAAACTCCGCCGACATTAGGTGGTTGGGCCTTTGATTATACAAATTGTCCAATCTATGTACCTTGTGGTACATTGGATGCTTATAAAACGGCTTGGACTGATTATGCCTCCAGAATTAGTTATGCACCATTACCTTACAAAATATCCACTCAAGCAGTGTATGGTAGTGTGGGTATAACAAGTTTAGAAAATTATACTATATGTGACGAGCAGCTATATCATTCGCTAACTGTAACGGCTAATTATGGTTACCATTTCACGCAATGGAGCGATGGCAATACCGATAATCCGCGTACGATTATTCTGGCAAGCGATACCACTTTTACAGCCGAGTTTGCGAAAAATACATATACCATCTCTACTACCTCTGCCAATCCAGAATGGGGCACAACGGCTGGCGATACAGCGGCTTTGTATGGGGATACGGTGGAGATATCTGCCATTCCAAATTATGGTTATCATTTTGTAAAATGGGATATTGATAAGTGTCAAGAACACATAGAATATGGTACTCTTCATATGGTTAAATTCTCTGTTCCGAATACCTGGTCTAATCCGTATGCGTGGATTTGGGAGACGGGAGAAGATGGACATTGGGAGACTCTATCTAATGAAAATGGTATGTATGTTTACCGGACCATTCAAAGTAATATGAATATAATCATTGTTCCCAATGGACCAGTTTGGGGAAGTGGTCAGACAAATGACCTCGCTATCACGGAAAGTTGCTGCTATACAATTAGTGGCGAATATGATGCA
>JAZNGV010000011.1:0-183866 GCA_045576595.1 Paludibacteraceae bacterium
CTGCCGAGTTCGATTGATATGTACAAGAATGCTTCTGTTTGGCGTGATTTCTATTACACCTATGCCATCGGAGCCGAAGAAGCAACCGTGACCACAAATAATGTAACCGTAGAGCCACAGGACAATGCAGCAACAGTTACCTGGCCTACCTCCGAAAATGCGGCTACCTATACTCTCCAAATTACCAAAGACGGCGAGGTGTTCTGCACCCTGATCTTCAACGGTAACGGTCAGTTAACGGGCATTGCTTTTGCGCCTTCTCGCGACGGACAGGCACATGCTCCGGCAGCCATTATGACCGCAAACGGTTTACAATTCACAGTAACGGGACTCAATAGTAATACTCAATACGGCTATAACTTGACGGCCAAGGATGCCAATGATCAAACCGTCGCCACCTATTCCGGTAGCTTTACTACGACAAGCGAAGGTATTGCGACAGGAGTTGACAATGTACAAGGTGACGAAGTACAAAGTACAAAGGTGATTAAAGACGGTCAAGTTCTCATCCTCCGTGGAAACAAGACTTATACGATTACCGGCGCAGAAGTGCGGTAAAGAGTACGACGCAGAGCATAACGCTTAATCGTCTCTTTGCAGGACGCAAAAAGAAGGGAGCACCTCGGTGCTCTCTTCGTCGTTTTTTTTGTAACTTCAAGGTGTCAATTCATTTTGTTTGATAAAAAAATTTGGTCAGTTCAAAAAAAAGCAGTAACTTTGTCGCCGAATACGCGTAATGTACAATAACAATTGTACAAAACGAAAAACCGACCACTCGCTTAATTACTGATACTAACGAGGACTGCTAGCGTATGCGATAGTCCGAGTTAAGAGCGGAGGCATTAGGAGCCCGTCCATTTAGCAGAGTGGTATGGACCATTGCGACTAATTGCCGAACGCGACACTGACAACTGAATATATTAACAATCAAAATCTAACAACATGGTAAGTTACAAAGAATTAGGCTTGGTAAACACCAAAGAGATGTTTGCTAAGGCAATCAAAGGCGGATATGCTATCCCTGCCTTCAACTTCAACAACATGGAGCAACTCCAAGCAATCATCAAAGCAGCTGCTGACACTAAGAGCCCTGTTATCCTGCAGGTTTCTAAAGGCGCACGCAACTATGCTAACCAAACACTCCTCCGCTATATGGCTCAAGGTGCTGTAGAGTACGCAAAAGAGTTAGGATGGGAGAAACCACAAATCTGCTTACACCTCGACCACGGAGATAGCTTTGAGACCTGCAAGTCTTGCGTTGACTTCGGTTTCTCAAGCGTGATGATTGACGGTAGTCATCTTCCATACGAGGAGAATATCGCCCTCACCAAGAAAGTGGTAGAGTACGCTCATGCACACGATGTGACTGTAGAGGCAGAGCTCGGTGTATTGGCTGGTGTAGAAGATGAGGTATCTGCAGCTGAGAGCCACTATACCAAGCCGGAAGAGGTAGTTGATTTCGCTACTCGTACTGGTTGCGACTCACTCGCTATCTCTATCGGTACCAGCCACGGTGCATACAAGTTCACCCGTGAGCAATGTACTATTGACCCACAGACTGGCAAACTCGTTCCTCCTCCATTGGCATTCGATATCCTCGATGCAATCATGGAGCAGCTTCCTGGTTTCCCAATCGTACTCCACGGTTCTTCTTCTGTACCACAGGAGTATGTAGATATCATCAATGAGTATGGTGGTAAGTTGCCGGACGCAGTAGGTATTCCAGAGGAGCAGCTTCGCAAGGCTTCTGAGAGTGCTGTTTGCAAGATTAACATTGACTCTGATAGCCGCCTCGCCTTCACCGCAGCAGTACGCAAAGTGTTTGCTGAGAAGCCAGGTGAGTTCGATCCACGCAAATACTGCGGTCCAGCCCGCGACTTGATGACAGAGCTCTACAAGCACAAAATCATTAATGTATTAGGTTCTAACGGCAAAGCAGAATAATCATGGCACTCCCATTTATGTCAGCCGAAGAGGCGGCTGCGTTTGTCTTTGATGGCGCTATCTGCGGTATGGGTGGCTTCACCCCCGCAGGCGCTCCCAAAGAAGTACCAACTGCTATCGCAAAAAAGGCTGAGGCTCTCCATGCTGAGGGCAAACCATTCAAGATAGGTATGTACACCGGTGCATCCACAGGAGACTCTTGTGATGGCGCATTGGCGCGTGCACACGCTATTCTTTTCCGCACCCCTTATCAGGGCAATAAAGACTTGCGTACTGAACTCAATGCGCAAGGTGCTCACTACTACGATATGCACTTGAGCGAATTGGCGCAAGACCTGCGTTATGGCTTCATGCCTAAACCGGACTTCGCTATCATCGAATCATGCCAATTGGTAGAGAAAGGTGATGTAGTAGAGATCGTTCCTACTGCTGGTGTGGGTAATATACCTACTTTCTGCCGCTTGGCAGACAAGGTGATCGTAGAGCTGAACGAAGCCATGCCTGCTACTATGCGTGGTATGCATGATATCTACGAACCAGCCGACCCACCACAACGACGCGAGATACCTGTCTATACTGTCTCTGACCGCATTGGTACGGATTGTATCACTATTCCTGCAGAGAAACTGCTCGCAGTAGTGAAGACCAACCGCCCTAATGAGGTAGGTGCCTTCACTCCACTGGATGAAGTGACTGAGAAAATCGGTGAGAATGTGGCTTCTTTCCTCGAAGCAGAGATGAAAGCAGGGCGTATTCCTTCTACCTTCCTTCCTATTCAATCAGGTGTAGGTAATGTAGCGAATGCTGTACTCGGTGCGTTAGGAGCCAATAAGCATATCCCTCCATTCGAGATGTACACAGAGGTTATCCAGGATTCAGTTGTAGGTCTGATGGATGAGGGCCGCATCAAGTTCGCATCTGGTTGCTCACTCACTATTGGAGCGGACAAGTTACAACATATCATCGATAATATGGATTTCTTCAAGGATAAGATTATTCTTCGTCCTCAGGAAATCAGTAACAACCCGGAGTTGGCACGCCGCATGGGATTGATTACCATCAATACTGCCCTCGAAGCAGATATTTACGGAAATATCAACTCTACCCATGTATGTGGCACCAAGATGATGAATGGTATCGGAGGTAGTGGTGATTTCACCCGCAATGCGTATATCTCTATCTATACCACTCCATCTACTGCTAAGGGTGGTGCTATCTCGGCTTTCGTACCTATGGTAAGCCACCACGACCACTCAGAGCACTCTGTGAAGATTATCATCACGGAGCATGGTATTGCTGACTTGCGTGGTAAGAGTCCTATCCAACGCGCTCACGAGATTATCGAGAACTGTGTGGACCCACAATACCGCCCAATGTTGCGCGAGTATATTGAGATGAGCAAAAAGGCTCATACACCTCATACACTCTCATGCGCGCTCGCTATGCACGAGGAATTCCTCAAATCAGGCGATATGCGTAATACCAAGTGGGAGAATTATAAACGCTAAAACAATAAAGGTAGAATATGTATCCACAACAAGTAATTGAAGCTTTGAAGCATGTGCGCTATCCGGGTACTGGTAAGGACCTGATAGAGAGCGGAATGCTTGAAGATGATATACGCATTTCGGGATATGAGGTTAGTTTTTCTCTAATCTTTCAGAAGGACAACGACCCGTTTATGAAATCGGTAGTCAAAGCAACGGAAGTGGCTTTGAAGACCTATATTGATGCAAATGTGGTGCCGCATATTCATGCTAAGTTCATCAAACAAAACCTATCCCCAGAGCTCACTGCTCCTGCTATTCACGCCAAGCATATTATTGCGGTGCATAGCGGTAAGGGCGGAGTAGGTAAGTCCACTGTGGCGGCTAATATGGCTGTTGCTTTGGCACAAAAGGGCTTTAGGGTAGGTTTGTTGGATGCCGATATTCATGGTCCATCTATGCCGAAGATGTTTCAATGCGAGGGTTGTCGCCCTGTTTCGGTAGAGGTGGACGGTCGTACGCTGATAGAGCCTATTGAGCAGTATGGCGTCAAGATGCTTTCTATTGGTTTCTTTGTGGACCCGAGCCAAGCCGTTATATGGCGTGGCGGTATGGCATCCAATGCCATCAAACAATTGATACAAGATGCCCATTGGGGGGAATTGGACTATTTCTTGATAGACCTTCCACCAGGCACGAGTGATATACATCTGACGCTCATTGCTACGCTGCAGTTAACTGGTGTGGTGGTAGTTACAACGCCGCAACCTGTTGCCCTCGTCGACGCACGCAAAGGTGTGGATATGTTCCGTAACGAGAAAGTGAATATACCTATTCTCGGACTGATAGAGAATATGTCATGGTTCACACCCGCTGAACTGCCTGAGAATAAGTATTATATTTTCGGCAAAGAGGGAGGTAAGCGCTTGGCAGAAGAGTTGGATGTGCGTTTGTTGGGTCAGATTCCTTTGGTGCAGTCTATCCGCGAAGGAGGCGACGAGGGAATGCCTATCGCTTTACAAGTGGGACATCCTGGCGCTGCGGCTTTTGAACAGATAGCACAACAACTGATTAATTAGCATGAACGCCACCACCGAATTAGGTACTGCTCCTATCCATAAACTATTATTTAAGTATGCCTTGCCCGCCATTATAGCGATGACGGCAAGTTCGCTGTATAATATAGTGGATAGTATTTATATCGGTCATGGATGTGGTGCGTTGGCATTAGGTGCGCTGACGGTAGCCAAACCATTTATGGATATATGTGCGGCATTTGGCAGTTTGGTAGGCGTAGGAGCTTCTTCATTATTAGCTATCTATTTAGGGGAACGCGATTACGAAAAAGCGAATAAGGTGTTGGGTAATGTGATTGTACTCAATATCATTCTCTCCACACTGGTGATGATAGTGGGCTTAATATGGTTAGATCCCATCCTGATGTCTTTTGGTGCGAGTGAAGACACATTGGGTTATGCGCATGACTACATAGAGATTATCCTCTTTGGTAATGTGCTAACGCATATCTACTTTGGACTGAATAGTATGCTTCGCTCGGCAGGTCATCCCCGTTTCTCTATGGTAGCCACTATTGTGGCTGTAACCATCAATATTATCCTTGATCCAATCTTCATCTTCGGTTTGGATATGGGAGTCCGCGGTGCGGCATTGGCAACGGTATTGAGTCAAGCCGTGGCAGTAGTATGGCAGTTGACAAAATTCCTTAATAAGGATGAGTTAGTGCGCTTTCATCGAGGCATATGGATGCTTGATAAGCATATCACCAAGCGTTCCTTAGCGATAGGTCTCTCGCCTTTCTTGTATAATATAGCGCATTGCTTTGTGGTGATTATCATCAATAATCAGTTAAAGAACTACGGTGGGGATTTGGCTATTGCGTCCTATGGCGTCATCAATCGTATTACTTTTGTCTTTGCGATGATTATCATGGGTCTGAACCAAGGTATGCAACCTATTACGGGGTATAATTATGGCGCGAAGCAGTACGACCGAATGTTGCGTTCGTTCTATCTCACTTGTATGTACGCTACGGGTGTGATGGCGATTATATTTATATTAGGTGAGTGTTTCCCGCGGCAAATAACCCAGATTTTCACGCACGATATCAACCTTATCGAGCAGACAATAGTTCCTATGCGTATTATCTGCAGCACGATGCTTATTATAGGTTTTCAGATGGTAGCGGGAAACTTCTTTACTTCGATAGGTATGGCAGGGAAATCTATTTTCTTGAGCATGACACGCCAAGTGGTATATTTAATACCGCTCTTATTGATTGTACCTGCTTTCTTTGAAAATCCTGTATTAGGTGTGTGGTGGGCTATTCCAATAAGCGATACGATGGCGGCCATCACGGCAGCTATTATGATAGGAATTACTATTAGGCGTTTCCGTGTTTTGATGGAAGAACAAGAAGCATGGAAAGCGACTTGTCCTCCCGAACCAGATTAGTATGATAATAGGCTTATAATTGCCCTGCTTCGACGAGGTTAATGACGCGTTCCACTATCTTATCTTTATCAGCAGCGTCGTACTCTTCTTTGAGGTCATTCTTGAATAGTTTGGCAACGAACTGCCAGAAATTCGCGCTCGCTTTGCCTCTATATTGCTTGATGAGTTCGTAACTTGTTCTGTCCGTTTCTCTATCCATCAGTTTCATGAGCATCATTCCTTGGCTGGCATACATGCCACGGAAGTCTTTCTCGTATTTCTTGAATAGGTATTTCTCGTAGCTACGCCACCATTTCTTACGGCTTTTCTTATCGGGCAGTTTGGCTAATTCAGCATCCGCGTACGCCATGTCTTTGGTAATCATCTTGGCGTATGGAAGTGTTTTCTTCACATCGCGTACGGTCTTCCAATAGAATCGTTCTTGCCGTTTGTTTTTGAATCGCATAGGTGGGTACACCCACACCTCGTGTAGCCACGCCATGTATAGTGTGTCTCCGTTCTCAATGCGTATCATACAAGAGTCCACATACGCATTGGCAGCGAGCATATTCGTGCTCACTGCCAATAGTACTATGAGGTATAGTATTTTTTTCATGTACCTCTTTTGGTATGCGGTTTCCCGCTGTGTGATTAATAACTGAGTGCGAATACTACTCGTCCTGCGCTTGGTTTGCCTGTCACCATGCATACGCCTGGTTCCGACTGGAACTCTTTGAGTTCAGGCAATGGAATGCAGCGGATAGTAGCTTTGGTTTCCTCTTTGATACGCTGCTCTGTCTCTGGTGTTCCGTCCCAATGTGCGAGGATAAATCCACCTTTCTTCACTTCCTCTTTGAACTCCTCGTATGAATCCACACTGCGTGTGTTCTCTATGCGGAAAGAGAGTGCTTTCTGCAGAAGGTTGGTTTGTATTTCCTCGAGTAGTGATTGCACGGTAGCGACAATACCGTCAATAGAAACGGTCTCTTTTGTTTGTGTATCGCGTCGTGCTATTTCTATAGTGCCGTTCTCCAAGTCGCGTCCGCCCATGGCTAAGCGCACTGGCACACCTTTGAGTTCGTAATCTGCGAACTTATAACCAGGCGTATATTTATCATCTGTATCCACTATGACGCGTACGCCGAGTGCTTTGAGTTGGTCAGCGATAGGATTGATTTTCTCCAATAGTTCGCCCAACTGTTCTGCTTTGCGGAAGATAGGTACGATAACCACTTGGATAGGTGCGAGGTGTGGAGGGAGTACTAATCCGTTATCGTCTGAGTGTGTCATGATGAGCGCGCCCATAAGGCGGGTAGAAACACCCCAACTGGTAGCCCATACATACTCGAATTTATTCTCATTAGTGAGGAACTGCACATCGAAACTCTTGGCGAAGTTCTGACCTAAGAAGTGGCTGGTACCTGCTTGGAGGGCCTTGCCATCTTGCATCATAGCTTCAATACAATAGGTATTAAGTGCGCCAGCAAAGCGTTCGTTAGGTGATTTAACACCCTTGACAACAGGGATAGCCATCACTTTCTCTGCGAAATCAGCATATACATCAAGCATCTGGCGTGCGTAATCTTCCGCTTCCTCTTTGGTAGCATGTGCGGTGTGTCCTTCTTGCCAAAGGAACTCAGCCGTGCGGAGGAAGAGTCGTGTACGCATCTCCCAACGCATCACATTGCACCATTGATTACAAAGGATAGGCAGGTCGCGGTAACTATTGATCCAGTTCTTGTAGGTATTCCAAATGATTGTTTCTGAGGTTGGGCGAATGATGAGTTCTTCTTCCAATCGCGCTTGTGGGTCCACTACTACTCCTTTTCCCTCTGGGTCATTCATGAGTCGGTGGTGTGTAACGACAGCGCACTCTTTGGCGAAGCCCTCAACATGCTCCGCTTCGCGGCTAAGGAATGATTTCGGGATGAGGAGTGGGAAGTAAGCATTCTTTACTCCTTTCTCTTTGAATCGTTTATCCAGTTCTGCTTGTATTGTTTCCCAAATGGCGTATCCGTATGGTTTGATGACCATACATCCGCGTACTGCGCTTTGCTCTGCGAGGTCTGCTTTGACCACGAGTTCGTTGTACCATTTAGAGTAGTCCTCTGCTCGAGGGGTTAGTTTTTGAAAGTTTGCCATTATATTGTATTTAGAATTCTATTTAAACAAAAATAATAAAAATAAGATAAAAATATAAAAAACATTTTTTTAGGTAATCAAAAACTCAGCGATTGTAGTCTTTTATATATTAGCACTACCGTGCTTTTGAGTCATATCCTCAACGGCTACTCTTTAAAGTACACTTTACGGTAGCCCTTGCGGCTACACCTCACCTCCGTAGGAGGTAAATCCCTAAAAGCCTACTCTCGCTTCACAAAAACGCGTTCGTTTCACTCTCTAACAAAAAAGCGCTGCGCTTCAAAAACGGCAAGGCTGTTTCATTACTCATTCTCAACCGCCAGCCAAAACATAGATAAATTTTTATTATTGATCGCTGCGCTTCAGACAAAATTTTCATGTGATGTGACCTTTGCGGGTGCAAAGGTAGTGTTTTTTTTTGATATATGCAAAAAAATCGCCCGGAAGAGCGATTTTTTAGTGCTATAGTAGGGATTTGGCTATTTATTTTTTTTGTTGCGAATGATGTCTTTTCGTACCCAAGCCATTGCTTGCAAAACTACTGCAGGACAAATAATGGTAAGCGTGGGATAAAAAGTGGCATAAAACTCATCAGAGATGCGGATAGCATAATACATTATTAGCACATAATACACTCCCGCTGCCAGTATAACTGATGTACAGAATAAGAAACGCAAATAATTATCAAAGAAGCACAATAGGCATGCAATACTTCCACATAACATTACTAAATAACAGCAATAAAGTCCCCATACCGATAGCGTATTCTCTACATGCTTAGCGCCTGTCTGTAGGTCTGTGCGCCATTCCACAAACTCCTTTACATCCATCGTAAAACTGCGTACATGGACAATGCCCTTTTCTTCTTGGAAAGAAAACACTGGAGCCATCCTTATTAATAAGGCCGCCACAACAGCTACTACCATGTATATCCAATGGCGATACATGATGTAAAATGGTTTTTTCTTTTTTTCTGTACTCATCTATTCGAGGGCAAAGATACAACAAAAAAATGATATATGCAAAAAAATCGCCCGGAAGAGCGATTTTTTTAGTGGGATAGTAGTGGTTATTATTTGATGAAAGCTCTTTCGAGGGCTTGGGAGATGTTAATCATGAAATCACCCATTTTCTCAAGTTCGCTTACTATATCCAAATAATATACACTGGTCTGATAGTTCGTTTTATTCTGCTCGATGTCTTCTATCTCCGCTTCTCGTAACTGATTACGCAATTGGTTGATTTGCTCCTCTGCCTGCCAAGCATTGGAAATATCCAAAAGCGTGCCCGCGTGCGCTTGTGACAAGTTGCTAATCATCACTTCATACGCATGGTGGATAGCATCAATCATCTGTTCAATATGCGCGATAGTCTCAGGTGCAAAGGATTTATTGTGACTATTGCGTCTGGACAACATACGACTGATAGCTTCGCCTGAATCTCCGAGCGACTCTAATTCACCAATAATCTTATACATCGATTTAATCTGCATCGAAGTGGTCTCGCTGATGTCAGCCGTAGAAACCGAATTGAGGAAAGTGGCAATCTCATACTCAATACGGTCAGAGATCTCTTCGTATTTGACTAATTTCTCGCGATAGAATTCGAAGTCCTCTTTAGTGTTTGCTTCGATAGCCGAGCGTACATATCCTAATCCATTGTGAGATATTTGCGCGAAGTGTATAATCTCGTTGAAAGCCTGTTCGGTAGCCAATTCCGGTGTACTCATGTTACCTGCCTTGATATATTTAAGGCGATAGAGGTTATCGGTTGCGTTCTTACTTCCCTTGATAATCGTGCATACTAATTTCTCAATGGCCGGAACAAATCCGATGAGAAGGGCGGTATTGACGGTATTGAAGCATGTATGCAACATGGATAATCCGTACAGTGCCGCCGTTTGTGAGTCGGACTGTACGACATTTCCTTGCGCGTCATGTGCTACCTCGATGCTGAATGTTTCGTCTGCAGGGTTAGGTAGTCCGAAGATAGAAGCAGTGATCCATCCGACGAGTTTGAGGAACCAAGGGAAAGTGATGAGTGCCCATACGACACCAAACACATTGAAAACGGTGTGTGCCAAAGCGGCTCGTTTGGCGGAGGTGTTGCCTACAGAAGCGGCTATATTGGCCGTAATAGTAGTACCGATGTTCTCACCTAATACCATTGCGCACGCCATGTCAAAATGAATCCAACCCATATTGAGCATGATAAGAGTGAGTGCCATAGTGGCGCTGGAAGATTGCAACACAAGCGTTAAAATGACGCCTAAGGTAAGGAAGATGAGTGTAGAACCAAATCCATATCCTTGCCATCCTTGGATGAATGATAACACTTCCGGTGTTTGTCTTAAATCAGGTACGGAGTTCTTCATGAGTGATAATCCCAAGAAGAGGAGTGAGAAACCTACGATGAGTTCGGAGATATTTCGTCTGCTATCCTTTTTGGAGATAGACAAGATAAATCCTAATGCCATCAATGGGATAGCCAGAATAGAGATGTCCGCTTTGAATCCTAACCATGAGACGAGCCATGCCGTGACAGTAGTACCTATATTGGCGCCCATGATAACGCTAATACCTTGTACCAGCGTGAGCAAGCCCGCATTGACAAATGAGACCACCATTACCGTGGTTGCGCTCGACGATTGAATGACCGTAGTGATGCCTAAACCGGTCAACACGCCACGAAAAGGATTCGCGGTGATGGCAGAAAGTAGGTTACGCAGTCTATCTCCTGCTGCTTTTTGGAGACCCGAACTCATTAAGTTCATTCCGTAGAGGAACATTCCAAGTGCTCCAAGTAATGTAAAAAGTTGTAAAACCATACTTTAAATGTTAGAAGTTAGATGTTATATGTTGGATGTTAGACGGTTTGTGTGCTTAAGAGATACCAAGTGTATGCTACGAAGCATAGGAACATTGTCACACCTGCAATTCGGTTTATTTTTCCCTTAAATCCGAAGAGTAATGGCAATATAGCTGCAAAAATCATCACGCAGTAGTCCACAATAGTGATGCCAGAGGAATTTAGTGGCATGACTTGAGCACTGAGTCCTAAAATCCATGTGATATTAAAGATGTTTGACCCAATGATGTTTCCTAAGGCTAATTGCGTATTTTTCTTCAATGCCGCTACGAGTGAAGCCGCTAATTCGGGTAATGAAGTTCCGCATGCAATGAGTGTTAATGAGATAAATGCGTCATTCACTCCGAAATTTTTTGCAATTAGAACGGCGTTATCCACGAAGAAATCACAACTGACAATGAGTATAGGTAAACCCAATAATACCTTTAATATGGATTTCCATAATGCTTCATTCGTTGTTTTTGTGGATGAATGGGAAGTGTTGCTTATCTCTGCTTCTTTATTCTTTTGTTTATCTCGATAGAACGAGTACCACATATAGAATGCGAATGCGAGCAACAGAATCCATCCGTCCTGCCTACTGATGACAGGGGTTCCGCCGCAGAAGACATTAAAGACCAAAATGGTAAGCATTACCGAAATGCATATACATAGTGGAATTTCGAATTTCATATTCTCTTTGTCCACCGCGATGGGAAACAAGGCAGCAGTAAGGCCTAATATACCCAATACATTGAATATATTTGAGCCAACTACATTGCCTATCGCCACATCTGCATTTCCTTCCAATGCTCCGATGAAACTAACAACCAACTCAGGCATCGAAGTACCAATACCGACAATGGCTGCACCGATAACAAAATCGGACACTTTATATTTGCGAGCGATAGCTGCAGCTCCAGCTACTAACATATCCGCTCCAAAAACAATTCCTATTAAGGAAATAATTATTATAAGATATTCCATAATTGAGCAATTAAATTATAAAAATACATTGCTAACTATTTCTGCTGTTTGCCCTTCCAAGAAGATGGGTGCGCAGAGTAGTTGGTAATCCAAGGTGCTATATTGGCTCAATTGCAATGCTATAAACTGTCTGTCAGAAGAGATGAATGCTTCTAAGAGCATATTACCATTCATTTTTTCGTCCAAGTGTTGTTTTTTTGCAAAACTAATCAAGGCATCACCTTGTAATTGGAAGAGGGAAAGTAGTATATTCTTATCTTGTGGTCCAAAGTATCGTTCAATGGACTTTAGTGTACTATTAGTAGGTTTATAGTAAAGTTTTTTAACAATTCCAAAGCATACAGATTTGCATGCTATATTTGAATGTAGGGCTACAGTTTCTTTGAGCCCAATAGTATTATCAGTCATAAATATAATTGTATTAGGTTATTATTAGCGGTAGTGTACCGCATGCTTAAAGAGGCCAAAAGAGATTGGCGCAGAAAGAATGAAGCGATTACCTAACACAAGATCCGTCGCAAGCCATAGACATAATACTCCTTGCATATATTCACGCAGAATGGGCAAGTTTCTTTGATGGCTGTTCTCACTCGAACAGGTGTCTTGCGATACGAAGACTTTATTAGTTTAATACTATTATATAAGCGATTATAATTATGCTGATTAGAAGAGAATGATTTGGCGGAGTGGAAGGATATACCATTGTTGGTTTTTCCTCCGATACCCATTGTGGCGGTGTAATCAACCTGACCGATATAGTCGTTTGAGATAGCCGCTACCGGTGTTTCAGAAGGGTTATTTATTGGCTGTGTGCCTAATAATAACCAAGCCCATATGTACAATATGCACATCATTTCGGGTGCAAAATTACTACAAAAAAATGACATACACAAGAATGTATGCCACTTTTAATATTTTTTTAACAAACAATGGTCGTTTAGGAGTTATTGGTTTTCCTCTTCGGATTTGTCGGGTCCGTATTTCTTGAATAGTCTCATTTCGACTAAGAAAGCAGATAGTAGTCCTAATCCTATACCGAGTGCGATGATAAGCCAGAAGTAAACACCACCGCTACTAATTATTCCGCTGGTGCAAGTACACGATTGGATGAGCAGATTGACGAGTCCTCCTAATCCTGCGCCCAATAAGATACAAGCGGTGCGTAGGGAAGAGACATCTACTTGGCCAATTTTTCGTTTTTGTTTTTTAGGTTCGTCTAACAATAGTTTTGCCACTTCTGGTTCTGTTTTGTTTTCGATAATCATTTTTCGCACATCTTTTTGGTGTTTGCTTTTTTTGATAACAGCAACAAAGACCATTACGATTGTTACGATAGGGATTGAAAGTGCGAGTACGATGGCTATTAAGCCTTCAAATTGAACTGGATGAAACATGATTGTAAAAGTATTTAGAGTGAAACAATAGTTATTTTATATAAGGTGTAAAGTCTCTTAGTTTGGTTCCGCCTACGATAGCTAATACGATGACAGGTATGGCGATATAAATGGGTGTGTATAGATTAGGAATATCGGGCATGTATGCTATGAGACAGAAAGTATAAAGAACGAATGCAATGGGTAATCCAAATGAGTAAGCAAGTATTTGTGCCCATTTTTTTAGTTTTGCTTTGCGCACCTCATGTTTGACGGTAGTCATTACATGCTGTGTTGCTCGTTCGATAGCCTTGTTATTGGCTTCGTTTTTGTCGGCATATTGCTGTAGAAGTTGTTCTAATTGGTTATCATTGATGGGAGTCATATTGCATTCTTTTTTTGAGTCTTTCTCGTATGTGGTGCAGTTTGACTGCTATGTTATTGGGTGTTTGTTGTAGGAGTTGTGCTATTTGTTTGAGTGGTATTTTTTGTCTATAAAATAGATCGATGATTTGTTGGTCTTGTTCGGAGAGTGTTTGTATGGCTTTTTCGAGTTGTAGCAGTTGTTCTTCTTTTTCTTGCTGGTCATTTGTTTCTTCGATGGAATCGTATTGATTGAGTGGTTCTTGTTTTCTTCTTTTTTCTTTTTCCATCAGGTCAATAGCGGTATGGTTGGCAATGATGGTTATCCATGCTTTGATATTTTCTCCTCGCCATGTATCTAATCGTTTCCATAGTTTGATGAAAGTCTCTTGCAGCACTTCAGCAGCGAGGTCTGTATCGTGTGTGATGGCTAATGCGGTATTCCATACGGTGGTTCGATGCCTCATGAGTAGTTGCTCAAAAGCTTTTGTATCATCGTGGTGTAGGATGCGTTCAATGAGATTTATGTCAATATAATCGTTCGCCATGTATATTATTCACTTTTACTGTGCTTTCATCTATATGACGGCAGCGTGATAAATATATTAAAGGTGTGTGTGATTTTTTTTTGCAAAAATACTAAAATATTTGTGAGTGTGCAAATTTTGTAGTACTTTTGTGGTCGAAAACGGAAAAGGATATAAAAATCATCAGGTATGAAACGAGAAAAGATATTTGTACGGGTAGTTATTTGGTTTGCTCTCATTGTATTTTTTATGTTTGTGTCGATGGGTGTTTGGATGGTTGGTGTAAGCGACCAAACAGCAATCAGTTCTCTCAAGTGGTTGCAGTTCTTGCAGACGATAGGTGTTTTTCTTCTGCCGGCGTTATTGGGTGTATGGTGGTGGTCGGATGATCATCGTCCCTTTCGATGGTTGAAGATGGACAGGAAGAGTGGGTGGGATATAATGGTTTGGGCTATAGTAATAATGATATGTGCCATACCCGGTATCAATTTATTGGCTGCGTTGAATAATGAGTTGGTGCTGCCAGATAGTATGCGTTTCATAGAGCAATACTTGCGTCAGATGGAGGAAGAGGCTGCTTTGCTGACGGAGCGTTTTTTGCAAGCAGATGATGTATGGGGTTTATTCATCAATGTAGGTTTAATGGCTTTATTGCCTGCGTTAGCAGAGGAGATTTCTTTCCGTGGTGTATTACAGCAGTTATTGGGTGGTCGCACGCATGTGGCTATTTGGTTGACGGCTTTTATTTTCTCGGCTATTCATATGCAGTTTTATGGTTTTGTGCCTCGTATGCTAATGGGTGCGCTATTTGGTTATGTTTTTGTGTGGACGGGTAGTTTATGGGTGCCGATAGTGATGCATTTTGTGAATAATGGTATAGCCGTATTGTGTTATTATATCCTATCGCGCGATGGTGTAGAGATGGACATAAATTATGCCGACACTTTGGGTGCCGGCACAACATGGTGGTTAGGACTGCTTAGTTTGCTAACCGTAGGTATTCTCTTACGCGTTTTGTATTTGCGTATTACATCTCAGGGTCCACGAGGATACGCCCGCAGAACTCACAAACAATAATTTTCTTGCGTGTACGGATATCCAATTGTCTTTGTGCAGGTATTTTCGCGTGGCAACCTCCGCATGAGTCTCGTTCTACTTTGACTACAGCGAGTCCGTTGTGTGCATTTCTGCGTATGCGTTTGAATGCAGTGAGTAGTCGCTCATCTACTTTCTTTTCCAGTTCGCTTGCGCGAATGAGGAGTGCGTCTGTTTCTGTTTTTGTTTCTGCGAGTATTTGGTCGAGTTCATTGCGTTTTTGGTTGTAATCTACAGTACGCTCCTCGATGTCTTTGGTAGTTTTTTGTTTGTCTTGTGTGCGTGCCTCGAGTTCAGCGGTATATTGTTTGATTTTCCTTTGGCTTGCTTCTATTTCGAGTTCTTGGAATTCGATTTCCTTGTTGAGATTATCAAATTCGCGGTTATTACGCACAGCGTTTTGTTGCTCTTTGTATCTTGAGATAGATGCGTTGGCGTTCTCGGTGCGCACGCGATGATCAGAGATCATTGTTTCGCACTCTTTGATAGCGTTCTCGATGTTTGTGAGTCGTGTTTTGAGTCCTTCTACTTCGTCTGCGACATCTTTCACTTCTTGTGGAAGTTCTCCTGCGAGTGTGCGCAGCGCGTCGATTTTAGAGTTCACTTGTTGCAATTCGTAGAGTGCGCGCAAGCGAGCTTCTACTGTCATTTCTTTTTCTTTTGCCATATTAGTATATTTTTAGATTTTTGATTTTAGATTTTAGATTTTTACGAGTATAGGTGTTTTGTCTGTTTGGCTAATGTGGCATTGAATGCCGTGTGGTGTAAGCATTTGCTCGAATATATTGCGTGTGTGCTGCTCGGACACCCAATGGTCTATATCGATGAGTCCAATTCGTTTGTCAGCTGCTTGCATCTCATGGTATTTGCAGTCGGCAGTGATATATACATCTGCTTGCTGTGCGATGGCGTTCTCGATTAACTCTGCTCCTGAGCCGCCGCATAGTGCTATTGTTTGTACTTGCTGTTTGGCAGGCAGTGTATAGCGTATGTATGTGGTGTGAAGTGTATTACGGACATGGTTTAGGAATTGTGTGTATTCCATTGGTTGTGCTAATTGTCCGATTACTCCTAATCCTATTTGTTCGGATTGTGTAGGCACGAGAATGCGGTATTGTTGTATTCCGAGTAGTTGTGCTAACTGTCCGCTGACGCCATTGAGTACAGCGTCCATGTTTGTATGTGCGGAATAGATGGCAATGTTATTTTTGATTGCCATTTCTACTATTTGTGCTTGTGGTGTTTGTCCGCACACTTGTTTAAGTCCATGAAAGAGTAGTGGGTGGTGTGAGATGATGAGTTGGCACTTGTGCATAATAGCCTCATTGACCACATCGATTGTGATGTCTGTGGTCAAGAGGGTAGCGCTGATGTCTCTCCCTGTGTCACCTACCTGCATTCCCGAGTTGTCCCATTGCTCTTGGGCACTCCGTGGCGCTACAGATTCTATGATATGGATAATCTCCCTGAGGAGCACTTATTATTAGTGAACCGTCGCTTGTTTTACTCTTGCGTTGGTTCTTCTTCTTCGATAGTGAAGTCAGTTATTCCTGCTTTAACAAGTATATTATACCATTGAATGAGTTTGCGTATATCGGAAGGATAGACGCGGTCTTGGTCCCAATCAGGTAGCACTTCGTCAAACCAAGCGAACAGTTCTGAGTTGGATGCTTTCTTTGGGTCAAGAGTAGTAGGTTGTAAGTTTTCTTTCTTCCCGCAATTAGTGAGCACTTCGCTGAGTGACACATCGTCTGCGTTTGTGAACATAGAGATGTCGCTGAGTGCTACGATTTTATCGCGTGCATAAGTAGGCATACGCTTGCCATCGACGAGCGATTGGACGATAAGCATGTTATTACCTCTACTAACCAATTCGTATAATCCCGGTTTGCCAGTGATGGCTAATATATTTTTAAGACTAATCATTTCAATTTTGGTATTATTTTTGTTGTTTTCGTAAAATCGGCTGCAAAAGTACTACTTTTTTTGCACATATCCAAAAAAAATTGTAACTTTGCACGCAAATTTATAAATATGGAACTACTTTTATTATTTTTATTCGGTGCGATGGGTATCAGTTTTCTCTGTTCCTTATTGGAATCAGTGCTGATGACTACCACTTTTAGTTATATTAATTTACGCGAGGAAGAGGGCTATAGTCCTGCTAAGTTGATGAAGCAGTACAAGGAAGACACGGGTCGTCCTTTGGCTGCTATTTTGTCTTTGAATACGATTGCTAACACGATAGGTGCCGCTGGTGTAGGTATGCAAGCCACAGCTGTATTTGGTAGTAAATGGTTTGGATTGGTGAGTGCTATTACAACCATTCTCATTCTTGTCTTTTCGGAGATTATTCCGAAGGTGATAGGTACCACTTATTGGCGTGGGTTGATGGGTTTTGCCGCTCGCACGATACGCGCGCTTATTACTATATTGTATCCCATAGTATTACTTGTAGAGTTGCTCACTCGTTTGCTTCGTGGCAAGGAGGATGATCCTACTGTGAGTCGCGAAGAGGTATTGGCTATGGTGAATGTGGGTGAGGAAGAAGGTGTAGTGGATGAGGATGAGAATAAGATTTTCAGCAATCTGATGCGTTTGGATTCTATTCATGCGTATGATGTGATGACTCCTCGTGTGGTGGCAAAGATAGCTCCGGAGAATATGACGCTTCGTGCGTATTATGATAGTGATGAGTATGACCATTTCTCTCGTATTCCGCTTTATAATCCAGAAGCGCCAGAGTATATAACGGGTTATGTGCTCCGTAATGATGCTTTGGAGGAGTTGGCGGAGGACCATTTCCGTAAGACGCTCGGTGGTATTAAGCGTGGATTACCTGCTTTTGACCAAGATATGACTTTAGGTGCTATTTTTGATAGTATGCTCAAGCAGAAAAGTCAGATAGCGCAGGTGATAGATGAGTATGGTATGTTCGTGGGTATTCTTACGCTTGAGGACATCATCGAAACTATATTCGGACTGGAGATTATAGATGAGAATGACGCGATAATTGACATGCAGCAGTACGCGCGTGAGCGTTGGCAGCAGCGACAAATGAAATATAAGAAAGTAATAGCTAATCCCCACGGAGAGGAGTTGGTAGAGAAGGATGAAACTGAAGAGCGACATACGGATACTGAATAAGCGTGCTAAGTTTGAATATATTATTTTAGACCGCTATACGGCGGGGCTTCAGTTATTTGGTACGGAAATAAAATCCATTCGTGAGGGTAAGGCTTCGCTGGTGGATAGTTGGTGCCAGATAGAGCATAATGAGATGTATGTCAAGCAGATGCATATTGCGGAGTACCGCTTTGGTAGTTATGCCAATCATGAGGCGAAGCGTGACCGCAAACTGCTGCTGCAGCGCAAAGAAATTCGTAAGTTAGAGCGCGCTACGAAGGAGACAGGAAAAACGATAATCCCTCTTTGTCTATTTATTAACGAGCGTGGTTTGGCAAAGATAGAGATTGCGTTGTGCCAGGGTAAGCATAGCTATGATAAGCGGCAGTCTTTGCGTGAAGCAGATGACAAACGCGAGATGGCACAAGCGCGGAAGGCAGCGCGCGCGTTCGGCAATTAGTCGCAAAGGTCCATACCGCTCCGCTAAATGGACGGGCTCCTAATGCCTCCGCTCTTCGGTCGGACTATCGCATACGCTAGCAGTCCTCCCGATAATAAAAGAGCTATCGCAATATTTTTTTATGGGTAATAAAATTTATATATTATGAGTAAAGCATTACTAATGATTCTCGACGGATGGGGAATCGGCAATAAGTCAAAATCCGATGCAATATATAGCACTCCTACACCTAATTGGGATGCATTATTGGAGAAATATCCTCACTCTCAACTGCAAGCCAGTGGAGAGAATGTGGGTTTGCCTGACGGTCAGATGGGTAACTCCGAGGTGGGACACTTGAATATCGGTGCAGGTCGTGTTGTTTATCAGGACTTGGTGAAAATCAATCGTTCTATTCGCGATAACTCTATTCTGACCAATCCAGAAGTGGTAGCAGCCTATAAAGCGGCTCAAGCAGAAGGCAAGAAACTGCATTTGATGGGTTTGTGCTCTAATGGCGGTGTACATTCTTCATTGGATCATTTATTCAAATTAGTGGAAATAGCTAAGGAGTTCGGCGTAGCAGAAAAGACCTTCGTTCACTGCTTCATGGACGGCCGTGATACAGACCCTCGTAGTGGTAAGGGTTTTATTGCAGACTTGCAGCAAGTATGCGATGCTAATGGTGCTCATATAGCATCTATTATTGGTCGTTTCTATGCGATGGACCGTGATAAGCGCTGGGAGCGTATAAAAGTGGCATATGACCAGTTGGTGAATGGTGTGGGACGCCAAGAGACTGATATGGTAGAGGCTGTACAAGGCTGTTATGACCGCCATACGGAGGAACATAAGAATACCGATGAGTTTATGGAACCATTAGTGAACGCCACTTGCGATGGTAAGATAGAGGAGGGCGATGTAGTTATTTTCTTCAACTATCGTAATGACCGCGCGAAGGAGATTACTATCGTGCTCACACAGCAGGATATGCCTGAGCAGGGGATGCATATCATTCCTAACTTGCATTATTGCTGCATGACACCATATGATAGTTCGTTCGAGGGATTGCATGTTCTTTTCCCAAAAGAGAATGTGGAGAATACCTTGGGTGAGGTAGTTAGTCGTTTGGGTATGAAGCAATTGCGTATAGCAGAGACAGAGAAGTTTGCGCATGTCACATTCTTCTTCAATGGTGGTCGTGAAGCAGAGTACGCAGGTGAAGAGCGTATATTGATTCCAAGTCCGAAAGTGCCTACCTACGATTTACAGCCGGAGATGTCTGCTCCAGAGGTGACGGAAGCGTTGGTAGAGGCAATCAAGACACAGAAGTTTGATTATATTACTTTGAATTTCGCCAATGGTGATATGGTGGGTCACACGGGTGTGTATGCGGCGATAGAGAAAGCCGTTCGCACAATCGATACTTGCACGCAGCGTGTGGTGGATGCCGCTTTGGAGAACGGATACGAGATTATTATCATTGCTGACCATGGTAACTGCGATAATGCTATCAATGCGGACGAGACGCCTAATACGGCTCACTCACTCAATCCTGTGCCATTCGTATATATCAGCAAAGAGCATTTGAATGCGAAGGTAGAGAATGGTATCTTGGCGGATGTGGCTCCATCGCTATGCCATATTATGGGTATTGAGCAGCCAGCAGAGATGACAGGCCACAATTTGATTATTGACTAAATACCGATGATATATAAAAGAAAAGAGTGGCCTCAATGGTCACTCTTTTTAGGTTTGTACCTTAGCAACAATTATTCTGCTACAGTGTCGCAAACAACTGTCTCAACAACCTCAACGGTGTCGGTGCAGCATGTGTCAGCGCAGCACTTTTTGTCACAGCACTTGTTGCCGCAGCTCATTGCAGCAAATGCAACAGCTACGATAAGAAGCATCTTTTTCATAACTAAATTTGTTTTAAAAGCTTTTAAATAATAGTAATGATTTCGCCTTTTTGCGAAAATCGAGTGCAAAAGTACTACTTTTTTTGCATATATCCAAAAAAAATTGTAACTTTGCGCAATAAAATTTGCATTTTATGGTTAAAAAGAGTGATTTTAATAGAAAAAGTCTTATAATAGTGGGACTTAATGTTGTCCTTGCGATAATTTTAGTGTTTGCTATTTTATGGGGTGTGCGTGCATGGCTCAATGCCTATACGCAGCATGGTGTGGAGATACCTGTTCAGGATGTTCGGGGTTTATTAGTGACAGATGCGAAGTTGCTTTTAGAGTCGCAGGGCTTGCATATGATGGTGATTGATTCTACTTATTCGAGTAAGGTGCCTCTTAGTACGATTGTAGATCAGGATCCCAAGCCGCAGAGCAAAGCCAAAGAGGGGCGCATGGTGTATGTGACAATCAATGCGGCCCATAAGCGTCAGGTTACGATGCCTAATCTGCAGGATATGAGTTACCGTCAGGCTGAGATCACATTGCGTGGTATGGGCTTGGAGGTGGATAGTATCTATGAGTACAGGCCTTCTGCATTCCGTGATTTGATATTGGATATCACCTCTAATGGGGTGAGTATAATGCCGGGAGAGAAAGTGACAGTTGGTACGAAGGTGAAGCTGGTGGTTGGTTTTGGTCGCGGAGAGGCGCAAGTAGAGGTGCCTAATGTGGTTGGACTGACGCTACAAGAAGCGCGTAGTTTGCTGCTCAGTCACCGCTTGACGATAGGCGCCACTTATTACGATGAACCTGATAAGAAAGATGTGGAGCAATATATATACGACCAGTCACCCAGTGAAGGTGAGCAGTTATTAGAGGGAGAACCGATTTCTATCTATTTATCGACTGACAAGGAGAAATCCACCAAACATACTACCAATACGCAAGAAGAGGAAGAGTGGTTTTAATCAAATCATGGCAGAGCAAATAGAAAATATAGGTATAGAGCAAGAAGAGGTATGGGAGCGCTGGCGATGCGAAGTAGATAAGGGGCAGGGTAAGGAGCGTATTGATAAGTACTTGGCGGAGCATATGACCAATACCAGTCGCAATCGTATTCAGACGGCTGCGGATGCAGGGCATGTATGGGTGAATGGTAAACCGGTGGCAAGCAATTACAAGGTTAAACCAGGGGATATCATTCAAGTTTTATTAGACCACGAACCGCACGATTATACGATTGTACCGGAGAATATCCCGCTCAATATTATATATGAGGACGCAGATATATTGGTTATCAATAAGCCAGCAGGGTTGGTGGTTCATCCGGGACATGGTAATTATGAGCATACACTCTTGCATGCGCTGGCATGGCATTTTAGTCAAGAGTCAAGAGTGGAAAGTGAAAAGGTGATTGATATCAATGACCCTTCTATTGGTTTGGTACACCGCATAGACAAGGATACAAGCGGTTTGCTATTGATAGCCAAGACGCCAGAGGCGAAGACTCATCTGGCAAAGCAGTTCTTTGAGCACACGACTGAGCGTTCATATAACGCGTTGGTATGGGGTACATTCAAGGAAGAGAGTGGTACGATAGAGGGGGCGTTAGCCCGTGATAACCGTGACCGTACTATCTATCGCGTGTGGGATTTGGAGGAATGTCCGCAGGCTAAAGAAGCGATAACCCATTGGCGTGTCTTGGAGAAGTTTCCATATGTAACTCTGGTGGAATGTCGTTTGGAAACAGGTCGTACGCACCAAATACGCGTACACATGAAGCATATAGGTCATCCGCTCTTTGCGGACGATAAATATGGAGGATGCGAGATACTAAAAGGATTACGCACGCAGAAATATAAGCAGTATATAGAGAACTGTTTTGCACTCTGTCCAAGACAAGTATTACATGCCAAGACACTGGGTTT
The DNA here is from genome assembly GCA_045576595.1 of Paludibacteraceae bacterium. GTDB lineage: Bacteria > Bacteroidota > Bacteroidia > Bacteroidales > Paludibacteraceae > Colicola. The sequence continues at coordinate 22,620 of JAZNGV010000011.1, forward strand.
TGACCATCCGCGTACAGGCGAAAGGATGTGTTTTGACAGCCAGTGGCCAGAAGATATGACTAACCTAATCAATAAATGGAGAAACTATGAACCGAATACTTTGGGTTGACGACGAGATAGATTTGTTGCAACCATATATCATTTATTTGTCAAGCAAGGACTATCAGGTATCCACCGCTACGAATGGTCAGGATGCTATTGATTTGATAGAAGAGCAGAGTTTTGAGATTGTTTTCTTGGATGAGAATATGCCGGGAATGACAGGTCTCGAAACATTGCAGGAGATTAAGCGTCTTCGTCCGCAGTTGCCTGTAGTGATGATTACCAAGAGTGAGGAGGAGCATATCATGGAGCAGGCGATAGGTGAGAAGATTGCGGATTATCTCATCAAACCTGTCAATCCCAGTCAGATTCTTCTTTGTCTCAAGAAGCATATTCATCAGCAGACGATTATTTCTGAGCACACGCAAGAGAATTATCGTCAGGAGTGGAGCGATATATCGTATATGATAGACACAGCTACCACTATTGACGAATGGAAAGCTATCGAGCGTACGCTGAGTAAATGGGATATCGAATTGGAGAACTCCTCCATGCGCAGTTTATTAGAGGAGCAGCGTGTACAGGCTAATGCGGCATTCAGTAAATGGTTACAGCGTAATTACGAGGGGTGGTTTGCACCTAATGCTCCGCGTCCATTAATGTCGCAGGATGTGATGAAACAGGTGATTTTTCCATTACTGGACAAAGGGGAGCAAGTGCTTTTCTTGGTAATAGATAATTTCCGTTATGACCAATGGAAAGTAATCCAACCGCTTGTCAATGAGTGCTATTCAATAGAGAAAGAGGAGCAGTATGTAAGTATTCTGCCCACTGCTACGCAATATGCGCGTAATGCTGTTTTTGCGGGTTTACTTCCTTTGCAGATACAAGAGATGTATCCGCATTTATGGGTAGAGGAAGGAGATGAGGAAAGTAAGAACCAGTATGAGAAAGAGCTGATTCAAACCTTATTAGATAGGTATCGCCGCCGTGACACTTATAGTTATTGGAAGGTGAATGAGAGTAGTTTTTGTGAGCGTGTGGTAGCGCAGTTGAAGCATGCTAATAGCGCCCTTAATGTGGTGGTTCTTAATTTCATTGACATGCTATCTCATTCGCGTACAGAGAGTAAGATGATGCGTGAGTTAGCGCATGACGAGGCGGCCTATCGCAGTTTGACTATCAGTTGGTTCAAGCACTCGCCTATTTACGCACTGCTGCAGCGCGCTGCGCAACAAGGTATGACTCTTGTGCTCACTACTGACCACGGCACGACACGCGTTAAGAATGCAGTGCAGATAGTAGCTGATAAGAATACGAATACGAATATCCGCTATAAGGTAGGAAAGGCTCTCAAGTGTTCATCGAAGAGTGTGATGACCATAGAGCAACCGAAACGCGTTGGATTGCCTTGTCCGAATGTGAGTAGCAGTTATATGTTCTGCTCTGGAAATGATTTTTTTGCGTATCCCAATCAGTTTAATTACTATGCGCAGTATTACCGCGATACTTTCCAGCATGGAGGTATATCGTTAGAGGAGATGATTATTCCGCTTGTTACCCTTCGCCCTAAGAAATGAGTTCGAAACGCCCACATAGATTTCGCTATATATTTTTGTTTCTATTGGTAATAGGATGTATAGTGTGCCTATTACCGATGGTGAGCCACGGCAATCCTCCCGCTGCGGCTGAATTGTCGTGCTTGCCGAACCGCCTAAGTATCTTAACATGGAATACGCATCAAATGGGGCAGTACCGCAAACCCAAAGAGAATGCAGTATTACAGTATTTGCTGGAGCAGGATGCAGATGTTATCTGTTTGCAGGAAGTAGATGTATATAAGCGTTCAGAATTTTTAACACTCGCCGAAGTGAAGCAAGTATTGGGTGCTAAATATCCCTATTCGTATATTGATTTCTCGGTATATAATCGCCGTCGTCAGTTCGGTAATATGGTATGGTCTCGCTACCCACTAATCAATAAAAAGACGGTGGATTATGAAATTCGTGCCAATTTGAGTAGTCGTTGTGATGTAGTGGTTGGCGCGGACACTTTTCGGCTGATTGTTAATCACTTAGAGTCTAATCGTTTCAGTAGTACGGATATATCGATTAGTGATAGTATTAAATATGAGGACCTGCGTCATTCTGCACAACGCTTGAGCCATAAATGGAATGCGGCGAGTAGGCGTCGGCATGAGCAGGCTCGTGCGGTGCGCCAAGAGATGGATAATAGTCCGTACCCGCTTATTGTAGTGGGTGATTTGAATGATGTTGGTCTCAGTTATACCTATTATACAATCAGTAAAGGTTTGCACGATGCGTGGTTAGAAACGAGTTGGGGAAAGTGGGGTTCTACTTTCAACTTGAAAGGTCCCTTGGGCGTGCGTATAGATTATATATTTTGTCAAACCCCTCTTATTCCCATTTGCTGCACCGTCAAAAAAACTACCGGATCTGATCACAGTCCGGTAGAAGCAATATTGGCTTGGTAATAAATCACAATCGTTTATGGTAGTGATAATTATCGTAATCCTTCTCTTTGGTGCTATCTAATCGTTGATGGCGATTGAATAGTTTGCTAAAAATCTGTTTTATTTTCAGCCACCATTCGCTTGTACCTGGTTCGCGCCAGTTGTTACGCCTCCAGTAGAGCAGCAGTAGCCAACCGAATAGCATACCGCCTAAGTGGGCGAAGTGAGCTACATTATCAATATGGGTTCCCATCATATTGCCCATTCCGGCAAATAGTTCTATGAGCGCATATATAATAACGATTGTGCGCGCGCGAATAGGGACGGGTATGAATAAGATGAACATCGGCGTATCAGGGAAGAGCCATCCAAAGGCGAAGAGTATGCCAAATACTGCGCCGGAAGCACCTATCGTATTCAAAAATTCTAATTGCAATGGATGGAAAGGCATCATAGACCATACACCTTCTTGAATGATGGCTGCACCTATACCGCATACTAAATAATAAATCAAGTAACGGCGTGCCCCCCAAGCATTTTCCAATGTGGCACCGAACATCCACACGGCTAACATATTAAATAGTATGTGAGACATGTCGGCATGCAAAAACATATAGGTGAGCGGTTGCCACCAATGGAATGAATGGGCACTATAATAGTGTAGTCCTCCTATTGTATTCAGGTCGATACCAAAAGTTCTTTCTAATATCCCTGCGAGGAAAAAGATAACAAAATTAGCTATCAGCAGATAGCGGGTTATAATAGGTAGATTTCTCATAACGACTGCAAAAGTACTATTTTTTTATGAAATATACCTACAAAAACTGCGCCTTTTAGTGAAAAATATGCTTTTTTTATGTAAAAATTGCATTTTTTGGCATGAAATATTTGCAGAATAAAGAAAAAGTTGTAACTTTGCAAGCGTATTCCGGATTAGGAACAAATAATTCACTTTATTTATAAATCTTAAAACATTCATTATTATGAACAAGAATGGACTTATTGAAGCAGTAGCAGCTAAGGCTCAAGTTTCAAAAGCTCAAGCAGCTAAGGTTATTGACGCAGCTCTCGAGGCTGTAGTTGAAACAGTTAAGAACGGTGAGAATGTACAGCTCGTTGGCTATGCTAATGTAGCAGTAGTAGAGAAAGCAGCTCGCAAGGCTAAGAACCCTCGTACAGGTGCAGTTGTTGAGATTCCTGCAAAGAAGGTTGTTAAGATCAAAGCAGGTTCTAAGTTTGCTCTCTAATTAGGCAATATAGCTTATAAACGAGTTGCCCAGTATAGAAAAGGGCAACTCGTTTTATGTCTGTTTATTTATTTTAAGGAACATGTTGAATATTATTCTTTGTGGTGCCCCGGGTAGCGGTAAGGGTACTCAATCGGATTTTATAGTAAATAAATATCATCTTAATCATCTATCTACGGGTGATGTATTGCGTGCAGAAATCAAATCGGGTAGCCAATTGGGGCAAGAGATTGACGCGTTGATTTCCAAAGGAAACTTAGTTCCCGATGATAAGATGTATGGAGTGATAGACCATTATATCAGTCACTTGCCAGCAGATAGCGAGGGAATGATTTTTGATGGTTATCCACGCACGGTGGCGCAAGCAGATTCGCTCACTCAATTATTAGAGACTCACCAGATGGAAGCAATCATGATTGAATTGGTGGTGGATGAGCAGTCCCTCATTAATCGTCTTTTGGAGCGTGGAAAAGTGAGCGGTCGAGCAGATGATAATCTTGAGACAATTCAAAAGCGCTTGGCTATTTATCATACACAAACGAAGCCAGTAGCGGAATACTATTTGCATAAAGGAAACTATTTCGCTGTGAATGGAAACCTCTCTATGGAGGATGTATTCCTTCAGATAGAGCGAATAATTCAATTACACACGAAAGCATAATACAAATCTAAATATATGCCGAGCAATTTTATTGATTATGTGAAGATTTACTGCCGCTCTGGTAAGGGCGGTGCAGGTTGTATGCACCTTCATCGTGCCAAGTATGTGCCGAAGGGTGGTCCTGATGGCGGTGATGGCGGCAAAGGCGGTTCAATAATCTTGCAGGGCAATCGTAACCTTTGGACTCTCTTGCATCTTAAGTACCAAAAGCATATCATCGCTACGGATGGTGGCCGCGGAGGACAATCTCGCTCGTTTGGTAAAGACGGTGAGGATAAGATTATCGAAGTACCTTGTGGCACAGTGGTTTATGATGGCGAGACGGGTGAGTTTATATGCGAGGTGAAAGAGCATAACGAGCGCGTGGTGTTGCTCAAAGGGGGGCGTGGCGGATTGGGCAACTGGCACTTCCGTACTGCCACTAATCAGGCGCCGCGTTATGCGCAGCCTGGCGAACCGGCACAAGAGAAAACGGTTATCATGCAGCTTAAGGTGCTCGCTGATGTCGGATTGGTGGGCTTCCCCAATGCTGGTAAGTCCACACTTCTGAGTGTCGTGTCGGCTGCCAAACCTGAGATAGCCGATTATCCGTTTACTACCCTCACGCCGCAGTTGGGTATCGTCTCGTACCGTGATGGTCGTTCTTTCTGCATGGCGGATATACCGGGTATCATTGAGGGCGCGAGCGAAGGAAAAGGACTTGGACTGCGTTTCTTGCGCCATATAGAGCGTAATGCGGTACTGCTCTTCATGGTACCTGCAGCAAGCGAAGATATACAAGCCGAATATAATATATTGCTCAACGAATTGGAGCAATATAATCCCGAATTGCTCACCAAAGCGCGTATCTTGGCTATCAGCAAGATGGATGTGCCTCGCATCGACCAAGAGGGTAATGAACTGCCCTCTATCACCGAGGCGGATGTGGCTGCGCTTAGCGAACAATTAGGTATTCCTGTAGTGGCTATCTCGTCGCTCACAGGATTAGGTGTAGATGCGCTCAAAGATGTGCTGTGGGAGGAACTCAATAAGGAGCAGAACCAAGTGATTGAGATTAGTCACGCACCTATTGATGTGACGATTATTGAAAAGGCGGAAGAGCCTGTAGATGAGGACGATAACGAGGAACATACTATTTATCTCAATGAGGTGGAAGAAGAGTGGGATTTGGATAAATACAAAGGTATAGGTTGGGATAACTAATATTAAAAATTACCAGATGGTACATGGCAGTTGGTACGATAGAATGATTGAGTGGCGTGAGCGCCACATTAGCGAGAAGCACTTGGTGCTGCTCCTTTCGTTCTTTGTAGGCGTTTTTGCTGCCCTCGCTGCCACAATCCTGAAGTCTTTTATTCATTTTATTCAATGGTTGGTAGAGGACCATTTGATAGCAGGAGATAACACTTGGTGGTACCTCATTACGCCTATCATCGGTATTACATTGGCAGCGCTATTTGTCAAGTATGTAGTGCGCGATGATATTTCTCATGGTATTACCAAGATTCTTTATGCCATTAGTCAGCGCAAGTCGATTATCAAGGGCCATAATATGTGGAGCTCGATAGTGGGTTCGGGAATGACTATCGGTTTTGGTGGTTCGGTGGGTGCTGAGGCGCCTATCGTGCTCACGGGTGCGGCAATAGGTAGCAACTTAGCCAAGGCTTTCCGTTTGGACCAAAAGACGATGATGCTCATGATTGGTTGCGGCGCTGCGGGAGCGATAAGTGGTATTTTCAAAGCGCCTATCGCGGGTCTTGTCTTCACCTTGGAGGTGCTGATGATGGATTTGACGATGACCTCTGTGGCGCCGTTGCTTATTTCGTCGGTCACGGCAACAGTTATTTCATATATTACGACAGGCGTAGAACCGATGTTCCCACTATCCAGTTACGAAGATTTTCATATCAGCCGTATTCCTTGGTATCTCATTTTAGGTGCGGTGTGTGGACTGGTTAGTCTGTATTTCACGCGAGGCATGAATGCCATGGAGCAGTGGATGAAGCACCATGTGGGGAATATGTGGTATAAACTGCTGATAGGTGGTGTTGTGCTTAGCGTACTTATTTTCCTCTTCCCACCCTTGTATGGTGAGGGATATGAGACTATTCACCAACTCATCAATGGTAATGGTTTGGGAGCATTGAATAATAGTCCTTTGGAGCGTTATTTAGTGCCCACAGATTTCTATGCTAATCTATCCACCATCCATACGCAGATGATTATTCTGGTCTATTTCGTGGCAATTATCTTGCTCAAGATTGTAGCGAGTGTAGCCACGAATGGTGCAGGCGGTGTGGGAGGTATTTTTGCTCCCTCGCTCTTTATGGGAGCGTTAGTTGGATTTGTGACGGCTCGTATTATGAATTTATTGGGTCTTTTTGTTCCCGAGTCCAATTTTGCGTTGGTAGGAATGGCGGGGTTGATGTCTGGTGTGATGCACGCGCCGCTGACAGGTATTTTCTTGATTGCCGAACTGACGGGTGGTTATCACCTCTTCATGCCGCTGATGATAGTGAGTGTTATTTCGTATTTGACGATGAAGATTTTCGAACCTCACTCGCTGTATGCTATGCGTCTGGCGCAGAAAGGTAAACTGCTTACGCATAACAAAGACCGTAATGTGCTCACATTGCTCAAGATGGATAATGTGTTAGAGACGGATTTTACGGTTATTTTCCCTGAGATGACGCTTGGCGAATTGGTAAAAGTTATCTCGGAGAACAAACGAAATATATTCCCTGTGATAGACCACGATGGTCGTTTGCGAGGTATCTTATTATTGGATGAGGTGCGTAATATCATGTTCCAACCGCGTTTATATAAGCGCTTCACGGTGGGGCAACTGATGACTTCTCCGCCTGCTATCTTGCAGTTTGATTATCCAATGGAGAAGGTGATGGAGGTTTTTGAGGATACAGGCGCATGGAACTTACCGGTGGTGGACCATGACAAGCATTACTTAGGTTTTGTATCTAAATCAAAGATTTTCAATTCGTATCGAAATGTATTAGTCCATTTCAGCGAAGAATAAAATATTAATTCCCCACCGCTGCTCATTTGAGTGGCGGTGTTTTTTTGATGAATGTTTGTTGTTTGGATGGTGTGTCCCACCGACCGATGACCGAGAGAAGACCGAGAGAAGAGCGAGCGAAGAGCAAGATGAAAAATGCCCAAATCGCGTAAAATATTTGCATATATCAGAAAAAAGCAGTAACTTTGCAGCCGAAAAATGCACATTACGGCGAACGCCATCCGCCGAATTGGAACAGCAAGCGTGGTAAGTGCCGGCTATAAACAATTAAAAATCCAGTCTATGGCAGACAAAATAGTTAATATGCAAGCCTCAACACCTGTTGAGAAAGAAAAAGACTTTCAGCAGGTGCATGATATTGTCGTTTTTCATCATTCCGAAGTGGCTCGGAAAGTGAATACCGAGATGCTGCAAATGGCTTGGGAAATCGGACAATATATATCAACTTGTATCAAGTCTGCCGGTTGGGGAGCTAAGGTGGTTGATGAACTATCGGAATACTTGCAGCAGCAAGAACCCGGTTCCAGAGGATTTGGAAGGCGCAACTTGTATAACATGGTGACTTTCTATGACAAATACAGCACGCCGGAGTTCTGTGAGATAGCCAAATCGTTAAGCAACAGTCTTTTCGTGCAACGCAAAGCGAAATCAGAATTAGTGCAAATGCCATCTGCACAAATGGCGGATTCGGAAATTGTGCAGATGCCGTCTGCACAAATGGAATTCGCTCCGTTACCATCTATCCTTACCATCACCACTTTCTCTAACCATCTGGAGATACTCAACCGCACACATAGTTACCAAGAGGCTGTTTTCTATATGCTCTATGCCGCTCAGCAGCAGTTGACGACTAATGAGTTACGACGCTCTATTGTCTCACAGACCTACGGCAGTATTATGAGCAAAGAGAAACAGTTTACGCCTGCTATGTTGTCACAATATCCGGGTGCATCGTTCATGTTGAAGGACAGACTGATTCTTGATTTCCTGAACCTACCGCAAAACTTCATAGAACCCCAGTTGCACGAAGGAATTCTGAAACACATGCGGGATTTTATCTTGGAGCTTGGCAAAGACTATGTATTCATCGGTAGCGAGTATCCCGTCAAGGTAGGAGGTAGCACCAAACGCATAGACTTGTTGTTCTACAACAGGGCTTTACATTGCTTGGCGGCGATAGAACTGAAATCGGTTGATTTCCAAGCTGAGTTTATCAGTAAGATGGACATGTATCTGGAGGCGTTAGACAGAGATGTAAAAAAGGCAGACGAGAACCCAAGTATAGGTATTATCCTATGCCCTTCGATAGACAAGACGATGGCAGAATACACATTGAGCCGTTCACTCAGCCCGACGATGGTGTCGGAATACCAACGCAAACTCATCCCTCGCGACGTCCTTGTCAAATCATTACACGACTATTGCCGTTTCTTAGATCAAGAAATAAGCAACAATATGATTGATTGATAAAGAATAAAATAAATCGTCCCTCTCCGAGCGGTGCTTCCGAGCACTTTGGAAAAAGGATAAAGACAAAACAAGACATAAAGACAAGCGCAAAGCGTTGCGCTAATTAAATAAAACAAAGCATACTATTATTTCGCGTTAACTGAAGCCAACCAACTTTTTCAGGAATAACAACGACAGAAATAAGTAGTTAGGTGTCCCTATGGATGCCTTTCTGCCATAAATAATAAGTTATGCTCAACCCATTGGGGTGTGAGTACTTATTATGGCAGAGAGGTTCCGTGGTTGGCAGCCTTAGTTAACGCAATAAGGAAAGCACCCTTTTCTTTTGCGTACGATTTGATAGTTATGCGCCAAACATACTATCAAATTATGGCAAACACCAACACTGCACTCCACGCAGCCAACCGAAACAAAAAGGACGAGTTCTACACCCAACTCTCCGACATCGAAAAAGAAATGTCGCATTACCGCGAGTATTTCAAGGACAAGATTGTTCTTTGCAACTGCGATGACCCTTACGAAAGTAATTTCTTCAAGTATTTTGCCCTCAACTTCAATGCTCTCGGTCTTAAAAAACTGATGGCAACTTGCTACGATGGCTCACCCATTTCGGGATTAGAGTTACCGCTGTTTTTTGAGCTGGAAGAAAACACGTCTCCCAAGAAAGTTGCCTACAAAGTAGAGATAACCGAAATCCCTGATTTGGACGGAAATGGTGCGACGGACTTATCTGATGTTCAGTTATTGTTAAAAAGTGATAAGAATATCATGCAACCACTAAAAGGAAATGGCGATTTCCGTTCCGCTGAATGTATTGAATTGCTAAAGCAAGCCGATATAGTAGTTACTAATCCGCCTTTCTCATTATTCCGCGAATATGTTGCACAACTTGTCAAATACGACAAGAAGTTCTTGATAATTGGAAATCAAAATTCAATGATTACTAAAGACCTATTTCCTTTGTTTAAAGAAAATAAAATTTGGTTAGGTGTAACTATGAATGGAAGTAATCGTTGGTTTCGAGTGCCTGACGATTATGAGATGACGCCAAGTATGAAAATAGAGAATGGAATAAAGTATTGTTTCGTCAAATCTGTTGTATGGTACACTAATATAGAACATCATAAGCGTAAAGAAAAGATAATTCTATGGAAAAAATATAATGCAGAGGAATATCCATTTTATGATAATTATAATGCTATTGATATTAGTAGAGTAGAGGATATACCGATAGATTTTAATGGAGTAATGGGAGTCCCTATTACTTTTCTCCATAAATATAACCCTGACCAATTTGAAATTATATGGCAAGCAAGTGGTAATACAAGGGCTTGCTGTCCTACATCTATTCTGGAATCGCTAAAATATCAGTCGCACCCTGAAGATAGAGGAGGATGTGGCGTAGTAAGAGGTCAAAGAGTTTACTCAAGAATACTAATTCGCAAAAAACAATAAACCATGGAAATAAAGAAGACAACCATTTTAGTCCGCGACCTTGTGGACGGCTATCGCGACAGCGATGAAGAAGGTGTTGTTGGCTACCACGGAAAGTTAGACATCCGTCCTAAGTACCAACGCGAGTTCGTCTATGACGAGAAACAAGAGAAAGCAGTTATTGACACGATCTCTAAAGGCTATCCGCTCAATGTGATGTATTGGGTTGTCAAAGAAGATGGCACATTCGAAGTGATGGATGGACAGCAACGCACACTCTCTATCTGCAAGTACTTCTCCGGCGAGTATTCCATCAATTGGAAAGGTAATCTCAAAGGATTTGTCAACTTAGATGACAAAGAGCGTGAGCAGTTCTTGAATTATGAACTGGATGTGTATCTATGCCAAAATGGAACTGACGCAGAGAAATTAGAATGGTTTCAGGTAATCAATATAGCAGGACTCCAACTCCGCCAACAGGAAATCCGAAATGCGATATATGCAGGTACATGGCTTACCGATGCCAAACGCTATTTTTCTCGCAACAACTGTGCTGCCAAGCGTATGAGCGACGGGTATATATCCAAAACATGGAACCGCCAAGAAGGGTTGGAAATGGTCATCTCATGGATGGCAAAATTAGAAAATAAGTCCATCGAGCAGTATATGGCCGAACACCAACATGACAGCAATGCAGACGGCTTGTGGCTATATTTCGGACAAGTGATCAATTGGGCGAAAGCCAAATTTACAGGCAAGCACGAGAAACTATACACAGCCACAGACTGGGGAGAAATGTATCGTTTGCACGGCAAAGACGAGATTGATGGTAAACAGTTGGAGCAACAGATTTCCAAACTGCTTAAAGATGGGGAAATTTCCAATAAGAAAGGTATTCTATGGTATGTAGTAGACGGCAATGAGCAACACCTTGGGCTGCGTGCTTTTGACGAGGGTACGGCTTTGGAAGTCTATGAAGAACAGCGACATAGATGTGCTAATCCTAACTGTCCCAGTGGACATAACCATGAATTTGATTTTGATGAAATGGAAGCCGACCATATTATTCCATGGGCAAAAGGCGGTAAAACGGTAAAAGAGAATTGTCAAATGCTCTGCCGACATTGTAATCGGACTAAAAGTAGCAAATAGAGTTAAAAATTAAAAAAAGTTGCAAAAGAGGTGATATATTTCGCCTCTTTTTTTACTATATAGAGAGGGGATGGATATGAAAGAGTGATAGTGGCGCGAGAGAGGCTTGAGAGTGGCTGATTGACTGCTACAATTTGGCGAGGTCAACAACACACCTAAATCTTAATAATCGGTTTTTTGAAGTCGCTATCGTCCCGTATGTCTCTCGTATCCGTCCCGTATGTCTCATTCCGCTTAGCATTCTCCACCGTTCGCATCTCGTTCGCATCCTGAACGTCACAATAGGGTGCATGGCGCATCACTCCAATAACACCACCACATCGGGACCACATCGTGACCACATCGCGACCTCACCGCGACCTCACCGCGACCACATCGTGACCACACAATACCCTGACTAAACCTGACTAAACCTGAAAAAGGTTGACAGGAGTGGAAAGGGGTGTGGATTGATACACAAGAGTGGCGCGAGAGTGGCGCGAGAGTGGCTGATTAACCATTCGTCGAAAGAGGGCAAAATAATAAAATCCGTACGGACATATTATGTGAATTGTACATTAAGATTAGCATTGCCGTTTTTGAAGCGTGAAGGAGTGCGACGGAACGCACTCCGAGTGCAGCGCCCGACAAGTCCCCACTTGGAGGATAAGCGCAAACATAGAATGGCGCGACCCTTGCGGTCACGCAGCCGCATGGCTATAGGGTAGTGATGTACAGGGTAGGAACGACCGCCTATTGTGTTCTGCTTTGCATATAAAAGCATAGTGTGATCTAATAGACTGGATAATGTAAAATTTATCTTTGTTTATCGCCGCTGGTCGCATGTTTTTGGCTTTTTTGTTAGCGTAAGCGTGTTTTTGTGAAGCGAGAGTAGGCTTTTAGGAATTTACCTCCTACGGAGGTGAGGTGTAGCCGCAAGGGCTACCGTAAAGTAAACTTTTAAGGGTAGCCGTTGAGGAGACAACTCAAAAGCACGGTAGTGCTAATACATAAAAGACTACAATCGCTGAGTTTTTGATTAAATATATTTCGCTATATCTGAAAAGGGATAAATGCGACCAGAGGGATTTATCTTGGTTTATTTACAATTATAAATCATCCGCCGTCGTTTTTGGTTAACTCATAAAAAATAAATACCCTACACCCTACACCCTAATCGCAGGGTTTTTCAGTCCATTCACGGTAGCACTACGATAGCATAACGGGACCATGTAATAAGATGACTATAAGATGAGGTAAAGAAACCTTTGACTAAAACTGAAAAAGGTTGACTCGATAACAGCAATTATAATTGCGGTTATACTAACGGTCGAAATGCAGGTTTTCTATCTCTGCTTTGCATTGATTGAGTAACGCAGTGGCTTCAGATGCCAAGCGTTTGTATTCCTCCATGCTGATAGCTTCAGCCGTTTCTAATTGCGCTACGATAGCCTCTACGCGCTTCAGTGCCTCGTCGTAAGTCATGAGTCAGTTTTCAGTAGTCAGTGATCAGTTTTCAGTAATCAGTATTATTTTCCTTTGCCTTTTACAATGACGCCTACGGTGAAGAAAAGGATTTTCATGTCTAATAATAAACTCATATTCTCCACATAGACCACATCGCAGTTGAGCCGCTCAATCATCTTCTCCATCGTATCGGTATAACCCACGCGGATAGGGCCCCAACTGGTCAAACCAGGGCGCACTTTGTATAACAAGCAGTAATAAGGTGCTTCTTTCATTATCTGCTCTACGAAATAAGGTCTCTCTGGACGCGGACCCACGATAGACATATCGCCGCGCAAGATATTCCATAATTGCGGCAGTTCGTCCAATCGGTATTTGCGCAACCAATGCCCCACGCGAGTGATACGAGGGTCGTTGTCATGCGTCACTTGCGGTACACCATCCGCCTCAGCATTCTCAACCATCGTGCGGAACTTATAAATACAGAAAGGCATGCCATATAGACCTATGCGCTCTTGGCTGTAAAAAATAGTTCCTTTGGAGTCCAGACGAACCAAGAGAGCGATGATGAGTAGGAGCGGAGATAGGATAACCAGTCCCACTGCAGAAATAATAATATCAAAGGCTCGCTTGATACATAGCTCGGCATCGGTCATATGTTGCTCCGTGATATGAATGAGCGAAGGGCGGTCTATCTGACCAATACGAGCGGCGCCCGTCAGCATGTCATATACGCGTGGCACCATACTAATCTCGCACATCAATGGATACGACTGCGCAATAATAGCATATAACTGCCTATCGTCATAACCGGCAGGCAAATCGAGAATAATCTCATCTTGCTCACCCGCCACTAACTGCTGCACTTCCTCTAACGAGTGAATAGTGCTCGTGCGCTGAATACCACGGTGACGAGAAAGCAGTGTGATAGTTAAACGAGGTATATAACTGAGTGTGAACTGCAATCCGAAAAGCACACCTAACGACACTAAATAGCGGTTGTAGGACTCTACCTCATCATCAATGATGATGATAAAGAAGAATAGAAGTGCGATGACGAGGGCGGAAAAGAATGTGCGTAGTAACTCCCGCCAGATAGGTTTTTGGAATGGACGCAAGTAATAACCCGATAGGTAGTACACACTCAAGCACACCATGGGATAGACTAATAGCGGTGGCCAGAAATCAAATGCGGGAACCAACACATCGCTAAAACCTCCTCGCTCCTCATACACAAACCAACGGAAGAGTAAGAAACACAACCATACCAACTCACTACTGAGTAGGTCGGCTATGATATACCATATTTGTTGTCTGCGCCGTAAAGTCATGGTCGTATTATCTTGAATGTGCCGTCGTTATTGAGTTTGATGATTGTGCTGGGGGCATGTTCGGACTCGTCTTCGCGTCTGAAATGACACACATAATCCACGCCGTTTATTATCTCCTGACTTATCTCCGCAAAAAAGCGTGGGGAGGCTTGTCCGCTGATATTCGCACTGGTGGACACAAGCGGGTGACGCAACTGTGCGCATAGCGCTTTAGAGAAGAGTTCATGGGTGATACGAATGCCCACTGAACCATCTTCTGCTATCAGTTTAGGCGCTATGTTACGCGCATTGGGATAGACAATAGTCAGCGGTTTGGCAGCCTCGTCCTCTGCCTCTCCTTCGCAGCTATCTAATAGCATCCATGCCGCCTCTGGGATGTTTTCTATGTAATAGGGCAACTTGGCGCTTGAGTCCAATAGCATAAGCATCGCTTTGCTGTCTGCGCGCTGCTTGAGGGCAAAGAGCCGCTCCACCGCCGCGCTATTCGTGGCATCGCAACCGATACCCCAAATAGTGTCTGTGGGATAAGCAATCAAGCCGCCGTTGCGCAGTACACGCAGCGCCGCCTGCAAATCCTCTCTATCATATCTGTCTATGCTCATTGAAGCAATTAGTGTATCTATTTCGGTTGCAAAGGTACTATAAAAAGTCGAATTTGGCAAGCACAATTAGCAAATTTTAGGTTTTTTGTGCAAAAATGCACCCACTATTTGCATATTTGCAAATTTTGTAGTACCTTTGTACCGCCTTAAGTAGGGCATTATTGAAAATAACGAATACATTAAATACATTACTAAAATGAAACAATTAGATTTGACCCAGTACGGTATCGTAGGTACAACTGAGATCGTACACAATCCTTCTTACGAAGTACTTTTCGCAGAGGAGACAAAAGCAGAATTAACTGGCTTTGACAAGGGCCAAGAGACTGAGCTTGGCGCAGTAAACGTGATGACAGGTGTTTACACTGGTCGTTCTCCTAAGGACAAATTCATCGTGGACGACGCACAAAGTCACGATAATGTTTGGTGGACAAGCGAGGAATACAAGAATGACAATAAGCCAATGTCTGAGGCTA
Source organism: Paludibacteraceae bacterium (assembly GCA_045576595.1). GTDB lineage: Bacteria > Bacteroidota > Bacteroidia > Bacteroidales > Paludibacteraceae > Colicola. Next base: position 37,988 of record JAZNGV010000011.1, read on the forward strand.
CTTGGGCAGTGGTGAAAGATATCGCTATCAAAGAGCTCTCTAACAAGCGTTTGTTTGTAGTAGATGCTTTCTGCGGTACCAACCCTGATACCCGTATTGCCGTTCGCTTCATCGTGGAGGTAGCATGGCAAGCACACTTCGTTACCAACATGTTCATCCAGCCTACCGCTGAGGAGTTGGAGAACTTCGAGCCTAACTTCGTAATCTACAACGCTTCTAAGGCTAAAGTGGAGAACTATGCTGAGCTTGGTTTGAACTCTGAGACTTGTGTGGCATTCAATACTACCAGCCGCGAGCAAGTGATCCTCAATACATGGTACGGTGGTGAGATGAAGAAGGGTATGTTCTCTATGATGAACTACTTCTTGCCTCTCCAAGGCATCGCTTCTATGCACTGCTCTGCTAACACCGACATGAACGGTGAGAACACCGCAGTATTCTTCGGCCTCTCTGGTACAGGTAAGACCACCCTTTCTACCGATCCTAAGCGTCTGCTCATTGGTGACGACGAGCACGGATGGGATGACAACGGCGTATTCAACTTCGAGGGTGGATGCTACGCAAAAGTTATCAACCTGGACAAAGAGTCAGAGCCAGATATCTACGCAGCTATCAAGCGCAATGCATTGCTCGAGAATGTTACTGTGGATGAGAACGGCAAGATTGACTTCACCGACAAGAGCGTTACTGAGAATACCCGCGTAAGCTACCCAATTAACCACATCGAGAAGATCGTTCGTCCTATCTCTGCAGGTCCTGCAGCTAAGAATGTTATCTTCCTTTCTGCTGACGCATTCGGTGTATTGCCTCCAGTGAGCATCCTCACTCCAGAGCAAACCAAGTACTACTTCCTCAGCGGTTTCACCGCTAAGTTGGCTGGTACAGAGCGTGGTATCACAGAGCCAACTCCTACTTTCTCTGCTTGCTTCGGACAAGCCTTCTTGGAGTTGCACCCAACCAAATATGCTGAGGAGCTCGTTAAGCGCATGGAGAAATCAGGCGCTAAGGCTTACCTCGTTAACACAGGTTGGAATGGTACTGGCAAGCGTATCTCTATCCGCGATACACGTGGTATCATCGACGCTATCCTCGGTGGCGATATCCTCAATGCTCCTACCAAGAAGATCCCATTCTTCGATTTCGAGGTTCCAACAGCATTGCCAGGCGTTGACCCAGCTATCCTCGACCCACGCGACACCTATGCTGACGCTGCTCAATGGGAAGAGAAAGCAAAAGACCTCGCAGGTCGCTTCATCAAGAACTTCGCTAAGTACACCACTAACGAAGCAGGTAAAGCACTCGTGGCTGCAGGTCCACAACTCTAATAGAGTACGGCAGATTAGGCTGATAAGTCTAATCAGGCAAATAATCAAAACAGACGCTTTCGGGCGTCTGTTTTTGTTTTGCAACGGCCCTATAAGCAGTATAATATTATTAAATTAGCGTAATTTTGCAGTAAATGCTTGCGTATGTGATTTTTTTTTCGTACCTTTGTAGAAAAAATATGTTTACATTATTATTGAAATAATTTATGAAGTATCGAGTATTGCTCCTCACATTACTTTTCACAACATCACTATTTGCTCAGACGAACTCCGTTGCATACGAACTTATGAAGGAAGCAGTAGATAAAGGCAACTATACGCAGGCCTTATCGTATGCTGAGAAAATGGTAAATAGTGACCGTGCCAAATATGGTGTAAGGCATATAGAGTATGCTGGATCTTTAGTAAACTTGGGATTAGTTTATTCTTACATCGGCGACTACACACAGGCAGAATCTACTTACCTCAAAGCTCTTGATATCTGCAAATCTACAGGCAGAAAAGATCATCCAACTTATATTGCATGCTTGAAAAATCTCGGTGACTTATATGGCGACATGGGCGAGTATTCTAGGGCAGAAACATATTTAGTAGAAGCATTGAAGATATACCGATTAAAATATGGTAATAAACACGAAAAGACTGCTAAGTGCCTGAATAGTATGGGAATCCTATACCGCATGATGGGCAATTATGTCAAAGCGGAATCATATTGCTTAGAGGCGACCCTAATAATCAAAGATATCTTCGGCAGCAAGAGTACTGAATACGCTATTTGTTTGCAGACTTTGGGAGACTTGTATGTTATGATGGGTGATTATGCCAAAGCAGAAAAGTATTACTTAGATATGCTATCTATAAGAAAATCATTAGTAGGAAAATATTCCCCACTATACGCTGGTTCCTTAACTGCTTTGGCAAATTCATATGTAAATAGTGGTAACTATGCACAAGCGGAAGAGTATTTCTTGGAAGCATTAAGCATATATAAAACCACTGTGGATAAATATAATCTTGACTACGCAGTATGTATGAATAATCTTGCGGGGTTATATGGTCATATTGGAGATTATCACCAGGCGGAACATTATTTTCTCCAAGTGCTTGAAATCAGGAATCATACATTGGGAGAGGAACATTTAGATTGTAATAGTCCATTGCATAATTTAGGCTCTATTTACCATTACATGCGTAAATATAGTCAAGCTGAACAGTATTATACAAAAGCACTCAAAATATTGGAATCTCATTTAGGCAAGGAGCACCCTGAATATGTATTAACATTGCATAATGTGGCTAATCTATATCGCGACATGGGGAAATATAATCAAGCAGAATTGCATTATCTATATGTACAAAAAGTTATAAAAGAACTCGTGGGTGAAGAACATCCTTTTTATGCCACATGTCTCCATAATATTGCACAACTATATCGCATAACAAAACAACATTATAAATCAGAGTCAAACTATCTTCGAGCACTACAACTGAGAGAAACACTCCTTGGAGAAACACACCCTCATTATACATTATCCATATATGAGATGGGGCAATTATATAGTGATATGGGCAACTACGCCAAAGCAAAAGAGTATTTCACCAAGGCAAGAAAGCAATACAAGGAACAGTATTTATCTTCGTTGAACTTTATGACAGAACAACAACGAAAATCATATTGGACAACCTTGCAAGAACACTATGATGTAACATATCCTCAATTTGTTTATCAATACCATACCTCTCAACCGTCAGTTTCAATATTTGCCTATGACAACGAACTATTCCGCAAAGGAATTTTGCTCTCTTCTTCTGAGGCTATTCGTCGTTCTATTTTGAGTAGTGGTAATTCAACCTTAATACAACAATGGGAGCAACTAACATCTGTTCAACAGAACATCATATATTTAGAAGAAAATGACCCAAATGCTTCATCACTGCCAGTATTCAAACACCGTGCCGATTCATTAGAGAAGATCATCACACGCACTAGTGTCGCATATCGTAATCATCAAGCGATGTGGAATATCAATTGGGAAAGTGTACGTCAGCATTTAGCCCCTAACGAAGTAGCAATAGAATTTTTTTCCACCCCAATAGGTGAAAATAATACAACATACTGTGCATTACTTCTTCGCCACAATAGTCCATATCCAACATTAATACCACTCTTTGAGGAAAAAGATATTGTACCACTATTGACAAATACTAATGACATATACAACTATAGCGTAAATGGCAAAAAGATTTCGCAAGCTATATGGGGCAAAGTTTTGCCTAAACTTAAAGCTGGAGAAACCATCTACTTCTCCGCAGCAGGAATACTTCACCAGATTGCTATAGAATATTTACCATATGATGCGCAACGTACTATGTCTGATGTAAACACCATAGTTCGTCTCTCTTCAACTCGTGAAATAGCCATCAACCAATCCCCTAACAAGAATACAACTGCAACCATTTATGGTGGCATTCAATATAGCATGTATGCTGAGGAACTCTTATTAGAAAGTGAACCTTATCAAAGAACTATTGCAGGAACTTCTCGCAGTACCAATAACATCAATCGAGGAATAGTACAATATCTACCCGGAACAAAAATTGAGGCGAATGCCATCAATACTTTGATGAAAAAGAATAACATCATAACCAAACTATATACAGAATCCAAAGCCAATGAAGAATCATTTAAAGCATTGAGTGGCAAACTAAACAATATCCTTCACATTGGTACACACGGATTTATGTGGAATGACAACATACATAGGCATACCGATCCACTTGCTCGCTGCGGACTTCTATTTGCGGGCAGTAATATTGCTCTTTCAGGAAGAGTAAAAGAACTAGAGAAAGGAGTACAAGATGGTATTTTGACAGCAAAAGAGATTTCTCTACTTGATCTTAGAGGAACTGACCTCGTTGTATTATCTGCGTGCGAAACAGCTAAAGGTGATATTACATCTGAAGGTGTATTTGGCCTGCAAAGGGCCTTTAAAATGGCTGGTGCACAAACGATTATTATGAGTTTATGGAAAGTCGATGATTATGCAACTCAATTGCTTATGACAGAGTTTTATACAAACTGGATTAGCAATAAATATGCTTCTAAACATGCCGCATTTACCCAAGCGCAAAAAACAGTAAAAACTAAATACCCATCACCTGAATACTGGGCTGGTTTTATTTTATTAGATTAATGATGCGAAAATTAAAACTTCCTAATATTTTTAAGGTTCCCTCTTTTGCTGCTTATATTGGCCAAAAGAAAATATTGACATATGTTGTCAAGAGTATTGTTATAACCTTGATTAGCATATGCTTTACACAGGTAGTAATATATGAATTGGGAAATATATCCGGATTTGTATCGGCTGAAAAATCGGCTGATTTTCAGATTTCTGACATTTATAATTCTATTGCAGATTATCGCAATATCAGCCAAGCGAGTCAGTATGTCACTGTAGTCGCAGTTGATGATTGTTCAAGACAAGAATTATTAGATGTATTAGAGGTGGTTTCGGAATATCAACCGAAAGTCATCGGAATAGATGTGTTCTTTAAAACTGCTTCTGATGATAGTTTGCGTATCCTTAGTACATTAAGTAAAATTCCAAATCTTATCTTACCGCGAATAATAAAAAGACAAGAGGATAATACATACCAATATATGAACTATTCATTTATTGAAAAACATTTGAAGACTAAGTATGCATATGTCAATTTGAATGCAAGTACTTTGCATGATGTAATACGAGACTTTACTCCATGGCAAATAACTGCCAATGGCGATACACTATACCAAATAGCTACAGCAATGGCTAAGATGGCAGATATTTACCAATATAATATATTACAAGAGCGTAACAATATTATCGAAACCATCAAATTCTCTTCTATTGATATTCCTATCGTTTCTTCCGACGAAATTTTATATAGAAGTAACGACGAATGTCTGTCACGATATCTTACCAATAGAGCTGTTTTAATAGGAGATATTCATAATTTAAATGATATGTACATCACTCCACTCAAGGGATTATTACCTGGAGTTTTAATTCATGCTTACTCACTTCAAACAATCCTTACTGCTTCATATACCGATAGTACACCAAATTGGCTCAATTGGCTAATTGCCTTCCTCGTATCTATATTATTTTTATTTGTTAATATGATTATTAAAGACCAATGGAGTCATATTGGCAATATGGTGATGCGCTTAATTCAAGTCGCTTTGATGTTTACATTAGTTTTTGTTGGAGCTTATTGGTATAATCATCATTTACAATACTTCGACTTTTCACCACTCATACTTATGCTTGGCTTATGCTCGTTGTCGGCAGATATATTTGATGGAATTTTAGCTGCTATTCTGCAAATCAAAAAATATAAACAATCTCATTAACTCGTTTATTTATGCGTCTATTTGTTATTTTATCTTTTATTTTTGGATCTATTACACTATATGGACAGACTTCCAACTATGAAATATTTGACATCCAGAATTCTGTTCAAATAAAACCTCGAGGAGCGAAACAGTGGAGTATAGCCCACAAAGGAAATACCCTCGGGCTGATAGACTCTGTAAAAATTGGTACTAATGGAAAAATTAGAATATTAGATATCCGAACCAACGAAGTATATCGTTCTGACAAATCAGGAAATTATCGCGTTAAAGACATTCGCGATGCAGCCAAAGAACAATCCACAAAAATGTTCGCTGCAATATGTGCACAAATCAAAAATGAAGAAACAAGGAATCTATCAGACATGAATATGGTTGGTGCCACTACTCGTGGACAGTCTCAGGGAAGAACCGACTCTATCGTGCAAACTATAGCATATATTGGTAAACAACTGACAAACAATGTCGCAAAATACACGCGTGATTTCGCCCTTAAGACGCATTTGTTAGGGAAAGAGGTATATTTCTCTATTTCTAACTTTACAACTAAAAATTATTATGTAAATGTGGTACTATATAACAAAGAAAATAAAAAAGCATCATTGTGTTTTGTAATCAACCCTGCGCAATTTGAAACCCCATATATTCTATTACCTGCTAATAATACCATCGAATTACCTATGTGGCGCTTTACACCTCCTTCTTCTCAAGAAGTATATCTTTTATTTGCCACAGAGCACTCATATGATAGTCACCATCTACAACATATTTTGCAAAATCTTAATTGGGAAACTGTGTCAAAGCCAGCGTACCAAACATATAAAATAGCAAAATAATATAATCCTAAATTAATGTAGCACAGCCTAATTGCCTCCCCTAATTCTGCAGGTCCACAACTCTAATCGAGTACGGCAGATTAGGCTAATCGGTCTAATTCGGCTAAATAATCCAAACAGACGCTTTCGGGCGTCTGTTTTTGTTTTGCAACGGCCCTATAAGCAGTATAATATTATTAAATTAGCGTAATTTTGCAGTAAATGCTTGCGTATGTGATTTTTTTTTCGTACCTTTGCACACTTTTTGTGCAAGCGTGCGTGCGTTTGCTCGCACATAGGCATAAGATAACAGGCAAAAAATAAATTAAAATTATACAATCATGCAAAACAAAGGACTTGTTAGAATTATGGTAGCATGCCTTGCATTGGTATGCGCCTTTTACCTCTCTTTCTCGTTCGTTACTGCGCATTATAACAAGCAGGCGAAGGAGTACGCAGCAGGTGATGCAGTGAAGGAGTACCAGTATTTGGATTCAATCGCTGCGGAGAAAGTATGGTTCGGCTACACTCTCAAAGAGTGCCGTGAGAAAGAAATCAACCTTGGTCTTGACCTCAAGGGTGGTATGAACGTGACCATGGAGGTGAGTGTTCCAGATATTTTGGATGCGCTCAGTGGTCATAACGAGACTCCACTCTACAAAGAGGCGATGGCATTGGCTAAGCAAAAGCAAAAAGCCAGTGGCGCTGACTTTGTGACTCTCTTTATTGAGTCATTCAATGAGTTGGACCCAAATGCTCAGTTGGCTTCTATCTTCTCTACTTTCGAGCTCAAAGATAAGGTGACACTCAATTCTACCAATGCGGAGGTTGAGTCAGTTATCCGCGAGGAAGTGGATGGCGCTATTCAAAACTCCTTCAATGTGCTCCGCACTCGTATCGACCGCTTTGGTGTGGTACAGCCAAACATCCAAAAGTTGGCACAGCCAGGTCGTATCTTGATTGAGTTGCCAGGTATCAAAGAGCCAGAGCGCGTTCGTAAACTGCTCCAAGGTAGTGCAAACCTTGAGTTCTGGGAGACATATGAGGCTTCAGAGTTGCTTCCTGTGCTCGCGCAAATCAATAATGAGTACGCTGCGCTCAACGCAGCTAATGAGTCTGCTGCTCCTGCAGAGAAAGAAGAAGTAGAGGTAAAAGAGGAGGCTGCTCCTGCTACAGAGGACTTGGCATACCTCGTGGAGAACTTAGATGCAGACTCTGCTGCGGCTGAGGTGGACCAAGAGGCACAGATAGCTGAGTATAAGAAGAATAACCCATTATTCGGTATTCTCGCTCCATCTGTTGACCAAGCAGGTCAGGCATTCCGTGGACCAGTGGTAGGTACTGCACACTATGTGGATACAGCTAAGGTGAATGCAATGCTCAATTCACAGATTGCTAAATCCATAATGCCTCGTGATGCGCGTTTCTATTGGACTGTGAAGGCTGTGGATGAGGCAGGTAGTTACTACCAGCTCGTAGTGCTCAAAGCACAACGTGATGGACGCGCAAGCCTTGAGGGTGATGTGATCACCGATGCACGCGCAGACTTCTCACAAACCAGCGCCTATGCGAATGTGTCTATGTCTATGAATGCAGAGGGTGCTAAGACATGGCAACGCCTCACCAAGGATAATATCGGCAAATCAGTAGCTATCGTATTGGATGGCTATGTATATAGTTTCCCAACAGTACAAAACGAGATCGCAGGTGGTAACAGCCAAATCACAGGTAACTTCACCGTAGAAGAGGCAAAGGACTTGGCTAATACCCTCAAGTCTGGTAAGATGCCAGCTCCTGCTCGTATTATTGAGGAGAGTGTGGTAGGTCCATCACTTGGTCAAGAAGCTATCAACGCTGGTCTTTGGTCATTCGTATTAGGCTTCGTGCTCATCCTCATCTACATGATTTTCTACTATGGATGGATGCCAGGTCTTATTGCAGACGCCGCATTGGTATGCAATGTATTCCTACTCTTAGGTATCTTGGCTTCATTCTCAGCTGTGCTCACCTTGCCAGGTATTGCCGGTATTGTGCTTACAATGGGTATGGCTGTCGATGCTAACGTGCTTATCTACGAGCGTATCCGCGAGGAGTTGCGCGCTGGTAAGGGTATGCGCAAGGCTATCGAGGATGGTTTCAAGAATGCTATCTCAGCTATCGTGGATGCCAATGTAACTTCGTTCCTGACAGGCGCTATCCTTGCTATCTTCGGTACAGGTCCTATCAAGGGCTTCGCTGTAACATACATGATCGGTATCGTTACTTCTTTCTTGACCGCTGTATTCATCACACGCCTTATCTTGGATGCTTATTGCAAGAAAGAGACTGCTAAAGAACTCTCATTCACCACTCCATGGATGAAGAACTTCCTCCAGAATATCCACTTCGATTTCGTAGGCGCACGCAAGTGGGCGTACATCGTGGCTGGTGGTATGATCATCTTGTCTGTACTCGGTTTAGAGCCACATATCTTCGGTAAACTGAACCTTGGTATCGATTTCTCTGGTGGTCGTAACTATGTAGTTCGCTTTGAGCAAAGTGTGAATACCCAAGATGTACGCGAGAGTTTGGATAAGACCCTCAGCGCTACTTTGGAGGACGGCGAGTTGTTCTCACTCAATGTGATCACCTATGGTAATGATGCTAACCAAGTGCGTATCTCTACCAACTATCGTATCAATGAAGATACCCCTGAATTGGATGAGCAGATTGATGCACTCTTGTATGAGGGCTGCAAGCCATTCTTGGCAGAGACAGTTACTTTTGACGATTTCCGCTCTACTGAGTCTAATGCGAATGTAGGTATCATGCAGAGCCAGAAGGTGGGTCCAGCTATCGCTGATGACATCACCACCAGCGCTGTATGGGCTGTATTGGCAGCATTGGTAGGTATCTTCTTGTATATCCTCATCCGTTTCCGCAACTTCGCTTACTCTGTTGGTTCTATCGTGGCGTTGACACACGATACACTCATTATTTTGGGTCTCTATGCTATCCTTTGGAAGATTATGCCATTCTCTATGGAGATTGACCAATCATTCATCGCGGCTATCTTGACCGTTGTGGGTTATTCTATCAATGCTACTGTGGTTATCTTCGACCGTGTACGTGAGTTCACCACTCTTTATCCAAAGCGTGACCTCAAGCAGAATATCAATGATGCAATCAATAATACATTGAGCCGTACATTCTCTACCTCAATGTCCACCTTAGTGGTATTGTTAGCAATCTTCACATTCGGTGGCGAGACTATCCAAGGATTCGTATTCGCGCTCCTCATGGGTGTGATTGTAGGTACCTTCTCTTCTCTCTTCATCGCTTCTCCTATCGCTTATAATATCTATCAAGCGCAAGCTAAGCGTGCTGAGAAGAAGGCTGCTCTAAAGAAATAATTAAATATGTAATACAAATAAACCAGATATGCTAGTACCTCCTAGTGTGTCTGGTTTATTTGATACTGATTACTGAAAAACCATGAATGATTTTCTTCGTTTTGCTACATCGCAGGGGTTAAACTCCATGCATGTAGAGAAAGTGATGAGCGATGCATCATCACGCATCAATGCTACGGCTGGTTATATCTCTCCTACTATCTTGGAGGAGCGCCAACTCAATGTAACCCAAATGGATGTATTCAGTCGCTTGATGATGGACCGAGTTATATTTCTTGGCACAGAGGTGAATGACTATACCGCCAATGTGATACAAGCGCAGTTGTTGTATCTCGATTCAGTCGATAGCGAGCGTGATATACACCTTTACCTCAATACCCCTGGCGGTTCTGTCTATGCGGGTCTGGGCATCTACGACACTATGCAGTTTGTGCAAGCCAAGGTGGCTACGATATGTACCGGTTTGGCGGCTTCTATGGGTGCTGTATTGCTTGTAGCGGGTGAGAAAGGTATGCGTGCCGCATTGCCACATAGCCGCGTCATGATTCATCAACCACTCGGAGGTATCCAAGGACAGGCTTCGGATATTGAGATAACCGCCAAAGAGATACTCAAACTCAAAGACGAATTATACCAAATCATCTCTGACCATTCAGGCAAGGCCATGGAGCAGATTCGTATTGACGCTGATCGTGACCATTGGATGACGGCACAAGAGGCACTCGAATATGGTATGATTGATCGCGTGTACGCGCGTAAAAAATAATAAGGAGTAATGGCAAAGAAGAAAGAGAATAAAGAGGTATGTAGTTTCTGCGGGCGTCCGATGCCTAATATGTTCAGCGGAATGGACGGCAGTCTTATCTGCTGCGAATGTATTGAGGCGGGGCATATGTTAGTGGCCAAGATGCCCAAGAAAACAGCTGACGAGGACCCCTTTACCAAAGAGCAGTTACCCACGCCGCGTGAGATAAAAGAGTTTTTAGACCAGTATGTCATTGGTCAGGAAGCAGCCAAACGCTTTTTGTCGGTAGCGGTGTATAACCACTACAAGCGTGTGCTGCAATCCACCGATGAGGATGGCGTGGAGATAGAGAAGAGTAATATCCTTCTTGTCGGTTCCACAGGTACAGGTAAGACCTTACTCGCCCGCACTATTGCTAAGATGCTCAAAGTGCCTTTCGCTATTGTGGACGCTACTGCGCTCACACAAGCAGGTTATGTGGGAGAAGATGTGGAGTCATTATTGGTGCGCCTATTACAGGATGCCGATTATGACCTCACCAAGGCGCAGCGAGGTATTGTCTTTATCGACGAGATAGATAAGATTGCCCGCAAGAGCGAGAATCCATCCATCACACGCGATGTGAGTGGCGAAGGCGTGCAGCAAGGACTGCTCAAACTGCTCGAAGGGTCTATCGTCAATGTACCGCCACAAGGTGGTCGTAAGCACCCAGAGCAGGAGTTTATTCATGTGGATACCAAGAATATACTCTTCATCTGCGGAGGTGCTTTCGACGGCATTGAGCGCAAGATAGCTCAGCGTATGAATACGCAGGTAGTGGGATTTGATGCGCAGCACAAAGCGGCCAAACTCGATAAGGATAATCTGCTCCAATATATTGCGCCGCAGGACCTCAAGTCTTTCGGACTCATACCAGAGATTATTGGTCGTCTTCCTGTGCTCACTTATCTCGAACCATTGGACAAGGAGGCATTACGCAATATATTGACTGAACCCAAGAATGCGTTGGTGAAGCAGTATGCTAAGTTGCTCAAGATGGATAATGTGGCACTTAGTTTTGAGCCGGAGATGCTTGATTATATAGTGGAAAAGGCTTCTGAGTATAAACTTGGTGCGCGCGGGCTACGCGGACTCATGGAGATGGTGATGACGGACTTAATGTTCGAGATGCCGGATAATAAGGAGGCGAACGAAACGCATACTTTTGTAGTCACCAAGCAATACGCGGTGGAGAAGATAGAGAAGTCTGACCTTCACCAACTCCAACACGCATTATAACGCGACTAAAATCCGGAATAGACCAGTTTGAGATTCATGCCATTCTGCGCGGATCTGATTTTCGTGGCAGAGACAGTCTGCTGCTGTTTGATAGCAGAGATGGTAGAGGCACTACTTGAGGTGCTCGTGCTTACTGTGACAGGCACGAGCATCATATTTAATTCTGCGTCTAATGAGTCTTGACGCAACTGGTTATGTAAGAAATTGGATAAGTCGTAACTATAGTAATAAATGGTATTGCCCAATGAGTCCACACCTTGTGTCAGGGTGCTCAGCAGGGCGCATGTATCGGATGGCAACTCTTTCTTGGCAAAGAACCGCTTCATGCTGGACTCGCGAATGAGCAGCATATGGTTCGTGGGTTGCAACCAGTCGTTGCGCGTTATATTAGACCCGCTACCTGTATATACATTCTCCACATCTATCTGCACCAATGCTCTATTCACATAGGGTTGTTTCTGGATTATGGTGCCGTCGCTCAATGTGTCGCTCAGTTCGCTCTTAATCATTTTCGCCATCTCTCCCATAGGGAAGGAGAGTCGTGTGTAGATACCTGCAGGCGCAACGATATAGTTGTATGTAGGGTCATTCTGCATCTGTGTGATCCATTCAGCTTTACCCAAGTATGAGAAATGGTTCACTGCGCGCACTTCAGAGTTCGCGTAGAATGCTTTCATGTCGTTCACCGTGGTATCCTTACCTGCTTTGTTATAGGTGAAATGGTAGAAGACGCCCAATGCCACATCGGATATATTGAGCACGGTGGACGAACCGAATGAAGTCTCAATCAGCAGTCCTTTGAATTGTTCATTGAAAGTGTCTTGGTCCTTGAAGGTTTGTATTTGCCAGAACTGCTGCATGAACTCATCGCTCAGGCGCATGCGCACCATAGGCACATACTGTCCGCTGTTGTTGGCAATCGAATCGAGTTTTTCCGAAGCCGCCACTATGCGGCGGTTGCGTAATATACTCTCTTTGCGTGAGCAGTACTGACTGATATCTAAGTCGGTAGGATAGGTGCCTGCGTACTGGAAAGTGGCTCTATCCATCATATAGGCGTCCACTGCCAATGGTGAGAAACCATCGCCTACCCAACTATTATAATACATGAATAAGCATATAGAGTCCACCTCGGCGTTTGCTGGGTAGCTATAGCCTTCCGGGCATGCTAATTGGGTTAAGATAGATGCGCGGAGCAATCCGTAGTCGGTCTCTATCTCGCCCAAGAGGAAAGAGTCGGCTTGGGAGATGATAGCGTCGCAACTGTCGATAGCTGATACAATAGGGAAGGTGTCTGTCTTCACGATGATTGCATCGCTCTCGTCCAGAACGCCGCCACCTGTACTGGGCAGGTCGTCCTCGCAGCTATATAATGCGCATAGCATAGCCATTAAACACCATATGATAGAAATGTGCTTATTCATTCGTCTTGTCTAATAATGTTTGAAAGAATTCCCACTGACGCTTGCAAACTTCGTTGATGTCCTCACCTTCCTCGTATGGCAATATAGGTTTGCCTTTCGTCTCTGCGTAGTTCATCACATGTTGGTTCACCTGAGGTGAAGCATAGACGATGGCGTCGGAGTTGTCCACAGCCAAGCGCATCAGTTCTTCGTACCCTACTGGGAAACCGGCTATAGCGCGCACATCGGTGTTAGCGATACCGTCAATACGCAGTTTCTCTGCGAACTTAGTACCAAAAGGCTTGGTGTACTCTTCGTTGTCGAGCATCAGAACAATCTTTGCATTAGCAAAGAAAGGTTCGTTATTATATGCTTTCTTGAGGTATAATGGTGCTAAGGCAGACATCCAGCCAGAGCATAAGATGATATTCGGTGTCCAGCGTAGTTTTTTAACGGTCTCTATTGCGCCTCGCGCGAAGAAGATGACGCGGTCGTCGTTATCGGCATATTCCTCCCCGTTGGCATCCACTACACCTTTGCGGCGGTGGAAGAGGTCATCGTTATCAATGAAATAGATTTGGATGCGCGCCTGTTGGATAGATGCTACTTTGATGAGCAAAGGGTGGTCGCTCTCAGCAATGATAAGATTCATGCCTGAGAGACGGATCACTTCGTGCAATTGGTTACGGCGCTCGTTTATCTCGCCGAACTTTGGCATAAATGTGCGTGTCTCATAGCCGTGAGCCTGAAAATATTCAGGCAACTGGCGGTTCAAAAGGCGCATCGGTGTTTCTTCAGCCAAATAGGGGTATATCTCTTGCGAGATAAACAATATTCGATTTGGCTCTTTCATAGGCGCGGGGTGTTAAATAGTTAGTAAAATACCCGATAGGTACAATTTGCATTGCAAAGGTACAAAAAAAAACGCACATATGCAAATTTTTGTTCTTTTTTTCGCAAAATCGGGCAAAATTCTATGTTTTAGTGCCACTGAAGCGCCTAATTCACGCATTTTTCACTCTGCCAAGGAGCTTGCATTGGACGGTTCCTGTTTCCACCGCAAATTTACGAGCCGCTTACGAGAGACATACGGGACGATAGCGACATCAAAAACACCCTACACTCTCGCGCCACTATTGTCCTTCCTGTCCTTCCAGTCCCTAAAGTCCTTATGGACCTTAGAGACCTTTACCACCACCAACTTTGTGTTTGAAGTTAGAGCGGCTAGTGAACTAGTGAACTAGGCCACCTAACCGCTTAACCGCCTAACCGCTAATCCCCTAATCCCCTAATCCCTAATCGCTCACTCATTAATTCATTAAAATTATTTGCATATATTCAAAAAAAGTAGTACCTTTGCGGTCGAAAAATAAAATAACCATCCTATGCAAATACTTACCACTAAACAATCGCTCTTGACGGCAGTACAGACCTGCAAGGAGAGCAACCAGACTATTGGTCTCGTGCCCACGATGGGCGCTTTACACGAAGGACATGCAACGCTCGTGCGCAGAGCAGTAGCAGAGAACGATATATGTATCGTCTCTGTCTTTGTCAATCCCACTCAGTTTAATAACAAAGAGGACCTTGCCAAGTATCCTCGTGATATCAACCGCGATGCGGAACTGCTTCGCTCTATTGGCGCGCATTATGTATTCGCGCCTATGCCAGAAGAAATGTATTCGGCAGAAGAGATGAATACTGTTTTTGAGTTCGATTTTGCAGGGCTGGACAAGGTGATGGAAGGCAAGATGCGTCCGGGGCATTTCAATGGTGTGGTACAAGTGGTGAGTCGTCTTTTCTATCTCACCCAACCTAATAAGGCTTATTTCGGTGAGAAAGACTTCCAGCAGTTGGCTATTATTCATCATATGGTGGAGCGCAGCAGTATGGCAGGCACTTTCGGTGCGCTGCAGATTATCGATTGTCCTATCGTGCGTGAGCAGTCTGGTTTAGCGCTCTCCAGCCGTAATGAACGCTTGTCGGAGGAGGAGAAAGAGACGGCGTTGGCTATCTCGCGCACACTTTTCGAGTCGTTGGAATGGGCGAAAGAAGAAGGTGTGACGGTAGCGGGAGTGCAGCAGCGTGTGGTGGATGCTATCAATGCGGTGGACGGATTAGAGGTGGAGTATTACGAGATTGTTGACCGAACGACGCTTCAGGCGACGGATACTTTTGCGAATGCTATTGGTTGTGTGACGGTCTATTGCGGTCCCGTCCGTTTGATTGATAATATCAAGTATTAGTAGCATTAGTAGTATATAAAGTATATTTATTGGAAAATGTAATATATACAGAACAAAATGCAAAAAAACTCTGTAGAGTTTGTATATGTAAAAAAAAAGTTGTACCTTTGCGCCCTATTGACTATTTGAATAGTACTATGATGGCTGAGACAAATAATTAAATTTTAAATATTATGAAAAAGAGATTTATTACACTATTTACATTAATGCTCGGTATTTTTTGCAGCATCAATGTGGTATTTGGGCAAAAATCGGATTTTGATGTCGCATCAGATCCTACTACGATGTATTATGTTACATTGCAGGCACAAGTTTCTACTACGGCATGTGGAAGTAATCCAGGAACAGTGCGGCTTAAATACACTGACACAAAAGGTGATATTGAGAACCCTTGGATTACTTTAAATCCTAAACCAGCCAATCCTTATAATAGCGAAAGTAATGAGTATAATAGCTGGCAAGATGCTTTTGGGTATGGAGCAGATGATGCCAAACAAGGTAAAACAAAAGAATACAGAGAGTGGTTCTATGAGTATCAAAAAGCGGGATATGATGCTGGTTATGATTGGGTGAATAACGGTCAACTTTTGAACGAATCTAATCCTACATCAGAGGCATCTCAGGTGGCACTGAATGGTTATACACAAGTGCGCATGGAGGGTGTAGATGATATTTTAGGGATGTCGTCTTATGCTTATTTCTATGCTACAGCGAAAGAGAATGATGGTTGGTATTTTGCCGGTTGGTCATATACTAATGGTGCATATGATTTAGGCGGTAATGTGGATGAGGAACAACTCTTTAAGATTTTTCCAGGAACAAAGACAGGTTTTGCTAATAAATCTACACAGAATATCTATGCTACTTTCTTGCCAGTACAAGTGGTTGACTATGCTGTTTCAGGATTGATGAATGTAGGAATAGCAGCTAATGCGACTGCTGCGGCTACTATTGTCTTTGATGTAAAAGGAGAGCGTGTGAGCAAAGAGGATTTTGAAGTCTCGGTACCAGAAGCAAATTTTTCTGCTAGTATAACATCGTGCGATAATAATAAGGTGACAGTAACGGTAACTTACACTAACCCTGCATCGGATGTGCAGCAGGGCGAGTTCCGTGGTAATGTGGTATTAGCATCTGAATCAGGATGTTCTCAACTCACAGCACCTGTGTATGCGCGTGTGTCCGAAGCCGCAAGTACAGAGGCTACTCTCTATGATGGTAAGACACCGAAACAATCAGGAACAATTGCATCTTTGATTGCCGCTATCGGCACTTTAGAAAATCCAATCATATCTCTGAATAAGGATTATGCAAATACTCTCACTACAACTTCAACATTTACTTTAGACCTCAATGGTTATAATTTGAAGGGTTTAGCAGTAGATGGTAACGAACTGACCGTGGCATATAGCAAATACGGAGGAAATATCAATAGCACAGTGGCAGTAAATGCAGGCAAACTGATTCTCAATGGAGCTACTATTACTGCCGAAAATGGTGTGACTGTAGCTACTGGCGCTACCTTAGAGCAGAATGGTGCAACTATTAATGCCGCAAGTATAGCTATTGAGAATAATGGAACTACAATCATTAACGAGGGTGTGATGACTGGCACTTCTACGGTTGGCGTCAAATCAACAGGCACGCTCACCATCAATGGTGGTGTGATTAAAGGATATTATGCGTTGTGGGTAGCAGGCGGAACCGCAGATGTAAAGAAAGGAACATTGAATGGCTCTTCTTATGGCATCTATAGTGAAGCAACTACATCTACCGAGAAATTAGCTACTATCTACGGTGGCACTAATGCGGTATATGTGGCAAAGGGAACCACGACACTAAAAAATGGTAAGTTTGATAGCAACAACGATACTCCATTAGCTAAAAAGAACGAGGGTACATTGAATATTGAAGCTGGTTATTTCAAAACGGATACTATAGGGGTAGAACTTCCAACGGGAAAGAAATTGTTCAATGTGTCAGCAGGCGTAGAGTATAATGCGGGTTATCGCTATTTTGTAGGCGACGACGAGAGTGCGCAACTTAGCGGTGTGGGTGTTTGTAAGATAGGTACCACTGCTTATGCCACTTTGGAAGATGCTCTGGCATATGCAAATAATAACCCAACTAAAGAAGTGGTTATCGTTATGCTCAATGACTATGTGTTGCCTGCAGGTTACTATACTTTGCCCGCTAAGGCAACGCTGATAGTACCAATGGCTGACAACCAAGAGACTGCTTATCCAACGATTAATCGTGTGTCGGATAATAGCGAGACACCAGTAGCATATGATCCACTTCATGAGTTCCGCCGTTTAACTTTTGCAAGCGGAGTGAATATGGAGGTGTTTGGTACAATCGAATTGACAGGTACGCAGCGTGCGAGCGACGATGCCTACGCGTCCATGCCACATGGAGCATATGGTCATTTAGTCATGAACGAGGGTTCGAAGATGGTTTTGCAGTATGGTTCTGAACTCCGCGCGTGGGGGTATGTGACGGGTAAGGGTGAAACTGATGCACGCCGTGGGGCTATCGTTCGTGAGCAATTCCAAATGGCTGACTGGAAGGGAGGAACTGCATCATTCAATATGCTCTCTGATGGCAAGGGTGTTTTCCCTATCACACAATATTTCATTCAAAATATAGAGTCTCCTGTAAAATACCATCCGGGTGCAGTGCTCAGTACTACGGCTTCTGTATCTGCAGTATTTGGAGGTATGTCAGTAACTGCTCAGGCGAATGATGTCAAGATTATTGGTGTAGCAGGAAAAGACGAGGCAATGTTCTTAATGGATGAAGAAGATGACCAAGAGAATACATGGGTGCGCAAGTGGTATAATGAGGGCGAAGACCAACAGACTTATGAGGTCAATAGTGGCGCACATATTGGTTCAATGGTATTGGATTTAGGAAAATTAGGCACAGCACCACTGGTAATGAACTCAGGAATATTTGTACTCCCGATTACGAATAATATGAAGATTCACTTATTAAGTGGATATATGGACTTTACTCAAAGCACCTCTTTGTTACCAGGTGCAGTAGTTGAGATTGACAAGAAATCCACAGTAAGTATTACAAAGAGTAGTGATACTAAATCTGGTTCACTTTATATTTATGGTCAAAGCGGATGGGGTACATATGCTCATCCTAATAAATATACTAAAGTAGTAAATTATTCGGCTACATTAGATAAAAAGCCGGATTTTCGTAATGAAGATGTTTGTCCTGCTTCTGCAACTATTAATGTGCATGGCACATTTGATTCTCATCAAGGTTATGTTTATACCTACGGAGACGCAAATATATACTCTACGAATGAAGATGCAGGTACATTTGCTTTCACATCGGCAGCACCAACAACCAATGATATCATCTATCAAAAAAAAGGTACAGTAAAAGATGCTTATGATGCACACGAGTTTCAACCAGCAAAATTAAAGAATGGCGACGGAAATTATGTCTCAACAAGCGGTATGCCTGCACTTACATCGTATTGCTATATGAGTGATAGATGGAATAACTTGTTCTATCTGGATTGCTACGCAGCCAATCTGGATATGGAGGACTATACGGAAGAAGCAAAAAAGAAGATGAAAGGTGAAGAATATGACTTAGGAAAGGCAATCACACAATTATACATCAAGCCAAGTGAATGGGTGGAAATAGAAGGAACAGTTAAAATGGACTTCGATATTGATCCAAATGCTCCATATATTGAGTATGTAGAGGGCAATGAAGACCATACTTTTAGTGATGCAGCAGGAAAAGGTCGTCTCTTTATTCTTACTGCAGACTGCCAATGGTGGGAAGTAGTAAAGAAAGATAATCTTTACTATAGCAGTAAGAATGACACCTATTATTATTGGGGAGAAGATCCTTCCACAATGCAAGAAGGATGGATAGAGAAAGAATTTGCTATCATGTGGAAAAACTGGGATGGCACAAATGTGGACACTTATTCTGTTCCTTATGGCACAATGGCAGAGTATTTGGGTACCAACCCAACCCGTGAAGCGGACATTGACTATACATATGATTTCGCGGGATGGACACCTGAGTTAGGCAAAGTGACAAGCGATGTGACTTACACTGCAAAATACACAAAGAAAGAACGCAAATACACCATCATTTTCCAAACAGAGGGTGGAGTGGAGATTGAGCGTCAGTTCTTAACTCACAATCAGGTTCCAGTATGCGAGAACATGCCTACCAAGGTGGGTCACTATCTTGAATGGCAACCGGCTATCGCTGCTGTGACAGGAGACGCTACCTATACCGCAAAATGGCTTGAGGAGAAACCAACAGCGTACACTATTACCTTTGTGGACTATGATGGTACAAAAGAATTGCAATCAAGCGAGGTGCCCGCGAATACAATGCCAGTGTATACAGGCGCAATACCTAATGCTAAACCAGCGACGAGCGAATATACATATGCGTTTGATGATTGGTCACCAGCATTAGCTGTAGCTACGGAGAATATGACTTATACCGCTGTGTACAAGGAGGTGGAAAAAACTTATACGATTAGTTACTATAAGGAAGATGGAACTACATTGATTAACACGGAGGAATTAACATATGGTGCTACTCCTACACCTCCTGTGGTTACCAAAGAAAATCCTCAAACTGGTTATGTCTATACATTAGTATGGAAAACTTTAGATGAAGCATCTACTATCCAAACGGTTACGGGAGAAGCAAGTTATAAGCCCACTTATATCGAAGAGGTTAATATTATGCCAGTGGCTGAAATCATCCGTACAGGGCTTGCAGTAGGTCAATTGGGTACAGTTTGCTTACCATATAATATCCCATCAGGTCAAGTGTATGGTGCTACTTTCTATACCTTGGCGGGTAAGATTGATAACAAGGTGGTCTTTGATGAAGTGACAGGTGGATTAGCGGCGGGTGTACCTTACCTCTTCCAAGCAACAGCAACGGAGGTAACATGTTTCCCTGGTACCACAATAGTAAGTGATCCTATTAATACAGGCGCGATGAAGGGTACTTTTGTGGATTTGACGCTAACAGAACTTTCAAATATTTACTATTTTGCAGGTCGTGCATTGTGGTCTTGTGTAGATTTGACATCTTTATCTGTTCCTGCTAACCGTGCATATGTGAATATGTCACAAGTTACGGATTTAACAGGTGCTGCTCCTGTAGGTGTTCGTCGTATCACCTTAGGCGTGAATGGACAGCAAGTGGCTACAGGCGTAGACCAAGTACAAGGTGACGAAGTTCCTACTAAAATGATTATTAATGGTCAACTCTTTATCCTCCGTGGTGAAAAGATGTACGACGCACAAGGTAAATTAGTAAAATAATAAAAATTATGAAAAAGAACTATAATCAACCTCAAACAGAAGTAATTGTAATGCAGAGCGGTAATTTGATGCTCGGTGTTTCAGTAAACGAAAGTGGCGGTGGCGGCGGAATGGCTGGTGCCCCATCCAAAAGAGGAGTGGAGTAATGCCATTTCTATGCGAATAACAGAACAATCCGTGGCATTTGCTGCGGATTGTATTGTTTGCAATGAATAGGTAAAATTACACCTTACACATTACACAATGATAGTAATCGATAAATATATTCCTTTTTTGGCAGAGGCGGTGCAGCAGCATTGGTCTGATGTGTGCGTGTGTGCATTAGAGCCTTCGGCAATAAATGCCGAGGCGGTGCGTGATGCGGATGTGTTGGTTGTTCGCACCCGCACGCAGGTCAATGAGGCGTTATTGCGTGGCTCAAAAGTGCGATTGGTGTGTACTGCTACTATCGGTTTTGACCATATAGACACGGCTTACTGTGCTGCGCAGGGAATAGCATGGATGTCGTGTCCCGGATGTAATGCCCAGGCGGTATGTGATTATATAGAAGAAGTCCTCACTCACTCACTACTCACTACTCACTACTCACTACAGGACAGGGATCGGGGGTAGGCTTGTGCATAGGTATTGTGGGTGTAGGTCATGTGGGTTCGTTAGTGGCGCAGATGGCAGAGCGGTTGGGAATGCGAGTGCTGCTCAATGACCCGCCTAAGGGTATAGGAGTGTCATTGGAGACTATTGCGCGCGAGTGTGATGTGATTACTTTCCATACGCCGCTCACGCATACGGGTGATTATCCTACTTATCATCTATGCGATGCATCTTTCTTGGCACAATGCAAACCCAATGCGCTGATTATCAATGCAGCGCGTGGGGGTGTAGTGGATGAGCAAGCATTATTGGCAAGTGGGCGTGAGTATGTATTAGATACATGGGAGAACGAGCCTCATATTGATTTAGAGGTCTTGCGCCATGCGCGTTTGGCGTCGATGCATATAGCGGGTTATTCGATGATGGGGAAACGCAATGCTACGCAGATGTGTCTGGATGCGATAGCTCGCACTTTAGGGTACGCACCTATTATGTTGCCTATCTCTTTTTCTGCGCCAGGAGATAGCGCACAAGGTTGGCTTAGTCGTTTGACGGAGCAGATGCGTACGCTGTTTGATGGGCAGCAAGTGAATGATACTCAATCGGTGGCTTCGGTTTTTGAATCTCTCCGCATGTCTTATCCTTTGCGGTAAAAGTTTACAACTTATCGATCTTTTACCGTGTTAGTAGTCTTACCGAATGAAAAAAGGAAAATCTTAAATATGCTATCTCGTAGGTGTACAAATCTAAAACTTTGTATCTCATCGTACGGCAAGTAGATTCGAACCGAAATCTTGCAATTAAGCGGTTAATTACTCCAATGTGATGGTGATGGGTTTGGTGAGGCGGAGGGAGTTGGGGGCGAGCCAGAACTCATACTCATTCTTATCTACCTCGAACCACACACGGCTGGTGGATGGCGAGGTCCATTCTTGGTGCCAATAACCCAATTGCTCCTTACTGATAGCGACATGCGCGGTACGCGTCTCGCCGGCAGGGATAAAGAGTTTGTGGAATCCCTTGAGTTCGCATATTGGTCGCACCAATTCGCCTGCTATCTGATGCGAATAGAGTTGCGCTATCTCATATGCATCGTAGTGGCCTGTATTAGTGATTGGGCACTGCATGAAGATAGAGTCCTCCGTTTGGACGAGTTGGGGTTCGCCATATTTGAATGTGGTGTATGAGAGTCCGAAACCGAATGGCACAAGCGCTTCTGTAGGCGTCTCGAGCCAATAGGATGATTGTCCGATGCTAAACTGTGGGCATCCGATAGGTATGCTATCGATGAGCATAGGCGGGTCGTAGGATGGGCGACCTGTGTTATAGCGATTATAATAGAGCGGCACTTGTCCCACCATCTTAGGGAAGGTGAGTGTTGTTTTGCCCGAAGGAACCGCCTGCCCCATCAATAGGTTTTTGAGTGCCGGTCCCGCCATGGTACCTCCATGATAAGCATACAGTACGGCATTAGCTTGCTCCATCTGTTTGCCTATGGTGAGTGGTCTTCCCGCCATGACAATCATAACAACAGGTTTGCCTGTAGCGGCAAGAGCATCCATCATCTCTATCTGTGCCCCAGGCAGATTAAGGTCAGCTCTGCATCGTGCTTCTCCTGATAAGATAGCTTCTTCTCCACAGAAATAGAGGATGACATCTGCTTGCTTGGCTGCCTGCACTGCTTTGGCTATGCCTTGCTGATTCTTATCGCGGCTATAGGTTAGTCCTGGTTCATAGATGATGCGTATATCGGTGTGCTGCTCGGCATATTGCTGGAAAGCCATGAGCGGTGTGATGGAATGTTCCGGTTCGCCATCAAAGACCCAAGTACCTAATTGTTCTTTTTGCTGGTGAGCGAGAGGACCGGTGATTAGGATGTTAGATGTTGTATGTTGGATGTTAGATGTTGGATGTTGGAGGGGGAGGGTGCCGTCGTTTTTGAGTAGTATAGCACTCTGTTCTGCGATAGTAGTGGCAAGTGCGAGGTCCTCGGATTGGTAATAGTTAGGTGCAGTCTCTGGCACATAAGGGTTGTCGAAGAGTCCGAGTTGGAACTTGATGCGCAATATCGAGCGCACGCAATCATCTATCTGCTGCTCTGTGATGCGTTTTTCTTCCAGTAACTGCTGAATATAATCGTGGTAGATAAATCCCTGCATATCCATTTCCATGCGTGCATTGATGGATCGTAGTGCTGCGTCTTTCTTATCTGCAGCGAGTCCGTGTGGCACGAGGTCTGAACCGCTTCCCCAGTCGCTTACAAGGAGTGCTTTGGACTGCCATTCATGGCGTAGGATATCTATATTAAGGTGTGGATTAGCGGAGGAAGGTAGTCCATTGAGGCAGTTGAATGAGCACATGATACTCATGGCTCCCGCGTCGAGTGCTGCTTTGAATGGCGGGAGATAGACATCACGGAGTTGGAGTTCCGGAATCCATGTGGTATTATAGTCTCTACCACCTTCTGTAGCAGAGTATCCTGCGAAATGCTTGACGCATGCCGCCATTCCTTGGCTTTGGTATCCTTTGACTACCGCCGCAGCCATTTGCGAGGTGAGGTATGTATCTTCTCCATATCCTTCTGCCACTCGTCCCCATCGTGGGTCTCGTGCCACATCTACCATGGGTGAGAAAGACCAGTTGATACCTGCTTGCATGGCTTCGATAGCTGTTCGTTGTGCGGCTTGTGTGACGAGTGCGGTATCCCATGTGGTGGCTTGTCCAAGAGGAATAGGATAGATAGTCTTATAGCCATGAATGACATCTCGTCCTACGATGAGTGGTATTCCGAGTCGTGTCTCTTCCACCGCTATGCGTTGTAGTCTATTGACTTTCTCCGCGCCAACGATATTGAAGACAGAACCTACTTTTCCTTCTCGGATTAGGTTCTCTTTCATCTCCGTTTCCCACGAAGGGTCTAACTGGTTCATTTGTCCAATCTTCTCCTCAAGTGTCATTTGCTTGAGCAGTTGTTCTACTTGCTTGTCAATAGTGTCTTGTGGTTGGCAAGCGTAGAAGAGTGTTGTGACCATGATAGTCAGCATCCAAAAGGAATTTCTCATTGTATTGATGATTTTTAATTTTGACAAAAATAATAAAAATAAGATAAAAATATAAAAAACATTTTTTTAGGTAACCAAAAACGACGGCGGATGATTTATAATTGTAAATAAACCCAGATAAACACCTCTGGCCTCTATGCTCTTTGTTACGCCCGCTATGCCTATTGGCCTACGCGGCCTTGAGCGTAATCTTCTTAATCCGCATTCATATGCGAGCATATAATGCGCCTTAATAATCTTTCTCTCTTGCCGGCAGAATGTCTGCCGTCCCCTAACAAACAGCATTGAGTCCATCGGCCATAAACAGAGATAAAATTTACATTATAGTGTCATATTTATCATCCGCCTCACAAAAACTCATTCACTCTGTTCATTCTCAAAAAAGCGCTACACTTCAAAAACGGCAAGGCTATTGCTGGGGATAGATATCTAGAGTTCTAGATTTCTAGTAGCACTAGCCCGACTAGCCGTACTAGATAGACTAGGGAACTAGCTAATCGCTAAATTAGGACGCTGCGCTACAGGACGGCCAAAGGCCTACAGGACGGGCAGAGCCCTACAGGATGCGGAGCTAATCCTCTAATCCCTCTTGTAGGCGGCCGGTGAGGTCGTAGATGCCATTCGGATGGAGGATGTAGATATGATTATTGATTAGTATCTTCCGTACCGTAGGACTTGTCTGTGGTTGGTCAAGATCAGTGCTTGGATTAGTACCGCACTGTCCTGAACCATAGACCTCTAACTCCCATAACGAAGCGCCATAGCCTGTATTGCGTTTCTTGCAATAGACGCGCACAAAGCGTGCGGGGGTGGTTTGGTTATTGGTTCGTAAGTCGATATGCTGCACCCCACCCTTGGCATTGGTGATTGTTTGGATAGTGGTGTATTCTATTCCGTCATCGCTGAGTTGCACATCGTATTCGGTGGCATAGGCGTTCTCCCATCGGAGGGTGAGTGTATGTAATTGGTAGCACTGCCCGAGGTCCACGGCTATCCATTCGTTGTCTTGGAATCGGCTCGACCATCGTGTATCCAATAGTCCATCGACGGCGAAAGTGGGTTTGGTGCCATCCCATTCGCTACCTGATGCTTCGATAGGTTTGCCGAGTGCGAGGTTGTATTGGTCATAGGCGATGACATGCACATTGGCGGTTGCCACTATTCCTAATGAATAGAAATAGAGGGTGGTATCGCCGGGTTGGGTGGCATGGAAAGGCACAGAGATAGACTGTATAGGTGTGCCAAACTGGCTATTGATGCTATATTCAAAGTTAACGCTCTCTCCGACGGGGATGGTTATCTCTTGCGGTATGACCGTTGCTTGCGCTATCTGTTCCGTCTCGAGGACGACGATAGCGATAGTGGCAGTCATTGCGCCGACCGTAGCGGTTATTTCGACAGTACCATACTGATTGGCTGTGAGTGTATTGCCTCGGAGTGTGGCTTCTGCTCCGCTGAGGGCAAGGGTGTAGGCATTGCGTATATCTATTTCATTGCCCTGCGCGTCATATCCTTTGACGGTGATGGTGGTAGATTCGGACTGTAAGAGAACGGTATTCTCTGCCTGTATATCGATAGCGAAGAGTGTACCTGGCGTTGCTTGGAGCGGTCTGCCGTATGCTTCGAGTTCGTATAAGGAAGTGCCGTATGTGGTGGCTCGTTGCAGTCCGACGAGGCGTATGTATCGTCCTCGCGCGCGCATATCGTTCTGCGCGAAAGCATCTGCGAGTGGCACTTGCTGTACTCCTCCGCTGGAGGTGAGTGTGACTGTTTGCCAGTTGCGTTGGTCGTCAGATAGGCTGATAGTGAACTCAGTGGCATAGGCTGCTTCCCATCGCAGGATGAGGTGGTCTATATAACAGGTCTGCTGCAGGTCCACGATAGCATATTCATTATCTTGGTGTTGTGATCCCCATCGTGTGTTTTTATCTCCGTCTGTGAGTGAGACGGCTTTGGTGCCTGCGTTCTCTTCCGATGACACTTGTACGGGTTTATGCAGCGCGAGGTTGGGGTAAGGTAAGTCCCACGCCATGGGGTCTTTCTCCACTTGTATCTGTTGCTCGACAGGTGCAGTATGGATGATAGGCGCTTTGCCGTCATCTGAGATGAGCGTGAGTGCATTGGGTTGGGCACTGAAGGTAGTATCTTTAGCACCGAAGAAACGCACATTAGTGGCCGTAGAAGCGGCGTTGTAGATAGCATAGGTGGTGACGCCTGTGATGGTGTCAGTGTATGCGCATGCGAGTGGATGAGAAGTGTGTATATCGAATCGTTTTTCTCCCAAGGAGCGGTGGGTATGTGCGAGCCAATAGGTGATACCTCCCGTGTCGGGGTTCTTAGCAAGGGCTTTGCCCATGCGGTCCATTCTGTCCCAGACGCGCGCGGCTGAGTCGGCATCAAAGAGGGAGAGATAAGAGAGGCACACATTGCCTAATCCCGATTCGTCACCCAATCCGCCTGAAGGTGCTTCGTAATCGCCCACTTCTTTCTTGGCATACATCTGGGTGTAGTCCCAGCGGGCGAAAGGAAGGTCATAGGAGAAATAATTGGTGAGGACAGGTGAGATGGGTAACCATTGGATAGAGTGCATCCATACAGGGTCGCCCGAGAACCAAGTCCACCATCCCACTCCTTGCATGGTAAGGTTACAGCAGTAAGGGTGCTGGTATTTGGTGTAGTCTATATTGCGTCTATTGCGGTCGAACCAATACTCGGCGGTGGCTTTGGCTTCCAGAGTATAACCATAGATACCTGCGTCCATCATTTGTTCATCTTCGAGTGCTGCTCCGAGCATGTAGATACCACCCCAGCCTTGCATTGCTTCGCTGGATGACTCTTGTCCGTTGCCATTGCCTGCATTACCCATTCCTCCTGCGAAAGAGTGTCCGCAATAGGGGTTGAAAGTGCGGAAACGGGGGTAGCGTGACTCATCTCTCAGCCATGAGGCGTAGTCTAATGCTACTTCCCGGATCATGGGTCCGTACTGTGCTTTGAAATCCTTATCGAGCATACAAAGCACGGCAGAAGCATAGACAAAATAGCCATAGTGGAAATGATGGTCATTGAAGGTATCAGAGTCGTAGGATGGGTCAAAACCCACCATGGCTCCCCATTTGGGGTAGCGCGCGAAGTACATATTCTGTTCTCCCGGCGTATAGGTGTACCAGTTGATGAGTGTCTCTTTGAGTCGCTTGCGTGCTTGGTGGAAGAGTTGTTCATCACCCATCTGCATAGCGAAGGTCATGTAATGCATCATTTGCGTAAGCCCTTTACCTCCCCAATAGGTGTCAGCACCGAAAGAGCCTTTTTGTATATAGTCTGTTAGCAGTTCGGTCATGCGTTGAGCGGAGTATCCTTGCTTCCATTCCTTGGGTGCCGGGAAGAAAGGCAGCATGCCTGCGGTGGGATAGCGGAAGGTGAAATCATTGCCGCTCATGAGGCGCATCTCCCCGCGAGGAGAAAGATAGGTAGGGTGTAGAGCCTCTCCCCGGCCATCCCCTGAAGGGAAGGGAGATGGTGTAGTGAGATTGGAGAGGGGTTCGGCGCTGTAGTAATGATGCGGCAAGAAAGCCATGAGGCATGGGGCTTTCGTGAGTGGGTCATTGGTGAATGGGTCTTGGGTATAAACACGGAAATAGGTGTCTAAGAAAGCCTGCTCTCTATTGACCTGATAGTCTGCTATAGTGCGTCTGGGTACGCGCCATGCGTAGGATTGTATATCCGCCTCGGTAAGTCCTTCTGCGAGCCATGCTACTACGGTGAGTGACTGTTGTTGCTCTGTGCGTTGTAGTACTGCGAAATGAGCGGGATTGGGATTGGTGGCAGTGACGGTTATTCCTTCGCCTTCTATCCACACGAGTGGCGAGCCTTGCATACAGGTGACGCGCACCCATTGGTCACCATCCTGCATGATGAAAGAGACCATGAAGTCAGACCAGTTGTCTATGAGTGCTTCTTGGAAGAGAGCTTTATTACCTGTGACGGTATTGACAAAAGAGAGCGTGAGGGGTGTATCCCATTTGACCTCACATCCTGTGGGTTCCCAATAAGAAGGATAACCCATATGTACTCCGCTCTCGTTGGCTTCCACCCACCCCGGGTAGCACCACAGTTTGCCTGTCCAAGGGTTGGTAAGGGCATGTGTCCACCAGTCATTGGATGGCAGTGTGCGTGTGCCGGGTTGCAGTCCATCGGGTGTGCCTAACTGCTGCAGAAGGGAGTCAGGCAAGTAGAGGCGTTTATGCTCCATCTGGTATGCCTGGCATCCGCCGTGCAAAGAGGATTGGCTCTCGGCTAAGGGTACGAAAGAGGCATACGAGCCCGAACCGATAGCGACTGATTGCTGCGCAAAGGTTATCTGTACTACGAGGGCTATGAGGGCGAGGAGGATGGTTAGTCTGCGCATGATTTTGTATTGATGATTTTTAATTTTGACAAAAATAATAAAAATAGGATAAAAATATAAAAAACATTTTAATGGTAAATAAACCTAGATAAACACTGGTCGTATGCTATGTATCTATTGTAGTCGCTGAGCCTGTGGGCCACGCGCCCGGAGCGTAATTCCCCTTATTGGCTCGCAAGCGAGCTTGCAGCCCACTAATTGCCTCTTACGCCCCTCGCCGGCAGAACTCTGCCGCCTAATCAATAGCCACATACCCTCCGTCAGCTATAAATATAGATAAATTTTACATTATCGAGTACAGAGTACAGAGTAGTGAGTAGTGAGTATTATTTTTATAGTAGCACTAGTATCTCTAGATAAACTAGAAGAACTAGGGGTCTCTAACCGCCTAATCGCTAATCGCTAACCTCTAAACTCTAATTATAGTTTTACTATAATAGTTTGGATAGATGCGGTGGGGAGGGTGATGTTTGCGTAGTGAGTGCCTAACTGCACAGGCATGGTGGTTTCGGGTCCCATATTGAGAATATTGATGGCATACGAACCATCTGCTTTCTCCACAGCGCAGAGGAAGATATCTTGTGACTCGCAGTCATTACCCGTCTTCATGGTGCTTGGATAATTCACTTGCAGCGCCACATCCCCTGGACGCATGGAGAGAGAGAACTGCTTGAGCACATAGTAATATGGGGTGTAATAGATAATATCATTTTGATAATCAACCATCACTTGCGCCGCAGCGAAGTTATTCACATGGTTAGGTCCACCTATCGAATCGAGTACTATATTCCAATCGCAATAACCAGTCAACCAATGGTTGGTGCCATCGATGATATATTGCGCATAGCGATAGACAGGCGAGTATTTAGGGTGAGTTTTTCCTGCCCAGCGTGTGGAGTATGCCCAGTCGGTGGCAATCTTATCCCACCAGAAAGCATCGTTGTTGAACCATCCTGACTCTTGGAAGCCCACTGGGTCGGTCACGCCATCCCATGGTCCGCAACCGAGGTTGTCGATACATCCTTCGGAGTGGAAGATTGTTTTATCAGGGTTCTTGGCATGTACCGCCTCAAGCACTTCAGGGAAGCAACCGATGGTGCTGCCATACCAGTGTACTGCCATACCTGTGGTGTATTGGCATGCGATAGAGTCGCCGTAGATAGCATCTGAGTAGGGTTGCATCTCGAAGATATTCTGGTCAAAACCATAGATGGCCACCTCTTGGTGTCCGCGGCGGTGGAGTGTAGGACCGAGATAGTGCTTGATGAATTCCGTTTCCACTTGTGGCCAGAAATCCATGCTCTCCCATCCTCCGTCATTACCCATGGGTTCGTTGACTGGCGTGATAGCCCATATATTAACACCTTCGGCTTTCCAAGCCTCTATATACTCAGCGAGGTAGTTGGCGTATGCTTGGTAGTACTCTGGTAGTAGTGCACCGCCTCGTGCGACGCCATTCTCGCGCTCGTAGTATTTCTTATTATCCTTCATCCATGCCGGTGCTGTCCATGTATTGGCCATGATACGATAGGTCTTGTCCGATTGGTTCTGCTTGATAGCCCATACCTCTTTCATGAGGTGGTAGAGGTCGTATTGCTCATCTTTGACTTGTGGGTATTTGGCAGCAGAAAATCCTTCTTTATCTCTATCAAGTGAGAAGAACTGCATAGCTGTATCTCCGTCCACTTCATTGAGTGCGTATTTACCTTCTACAGAGAAGTCAGACGAACCGATCTGTGTTCTGACTACAGAGAAGTTCGCTCCTTCTTCCGAGAAGAGTTCATTGAGGATTGACTTTCTTTGCTCAGGTGTGAGGCATGCGAGCACAAAAGCTGAAGACTCGGTGAGCGAACCGCCGTAACCATCGATAGTTTGTTTCTTTTGGTTGATATCGATGACGATAGCGTTTTGGGCTGTTCCTTGCTGGAAGACGACTGCTTCTTTCTCGGCGCATTTATCTCCTGCGGCGGAGGTGAGCCATACTTGGGAAGATGCTATTCCTTGTGTGCAAGAAGCGAATAACATGGCGAGAGCCAAACAATGCAAAATAGTTTTCATGATGTTATTTTAATTTTTTATTTGACAAAAATAATAAAAATAAGATAAAAATATAAAAAACATTTTTTTAGGTAATCAAAAACGACGGCGGATGATTTATAATTGTAAATAAACCCAGATAAACACCTCTGGCCTCTATGCTCTTTGTTACGCCCGTTATGCCTATTGGCCTACGCGGCCTTGAGCGTAATCTTCTTAATCCGCATTTATATGCGAGCATATAATGCGCCTTAATAATCTTTCTCTCTCGCCGGCAGACATTCTGCCGTCCCATAACAAACAGCATTGAGTCCATCGGAGATAAACAAAGATAAATTTTACATTATCGTGTAGTGAGTACAGAGTATTATTTTTCTAGTAGCACTAGCCCGACTAGCCGTACTAGATAAACTAGACCAACTAGGGGACTAAGGCCGCTAACCGCTAATCGCTAATCCCTAATCGCTAATCCCTAATCGCTGCGCGGGTGGAGGTAGTAGGTAGTGTGATTCGTATAGCTGTTACTTGGCCATTACGGGCGCAGATAGCGTGGGTGATATCTGCTGGTAAAGCGCAAGCATATTGATCACCTGTGTAGGTCTGTTCTCCATCCGTAGTGATGACAGTAGCCTTGAGTGTGCTCTGTGGTTGTAGCACATATGTGACAGGTACGCCGCAATAGGAGAAGGATAGTTGCTTCTCCGTATCGAAATCGTCTGCAGTAAGTATCTGTGGTCGGAAAGTGAGGACACCCTCACGCACCGTGACACCTAATTCCATAAATCGGGATAGTATATCCTCTTTGACTTGTCCGGTCATGCCCGGTTGTTGTACTCCTGCCATGGAAGGAGTATGTGAATATGGGTCGAATGGGAAAGAACCATATTCGGCTGGTTGTTTGTGCGAACCAATACCTTCGCGAATGGCGAGATAATGCGTTTTTAAGCGCTCAGGAACCGCTTCACTGGATTGTATGATTTCTCCTACAGCGAGTAGCAGTTTGGAAACCATATGCCAATAGATAGAACCCAGTCCTTCGTATTTATAGAAAGTGCCTGAGCGTCCTGTGAAGGCATGGTGGTGGAAGACTGATTCGTACAGATTGAGCAATGCCATGCGGTCATCAGCGGAGATGTGGTATTTCTGAAGTGCTGCTTCTAAGAAGGTTGCATTCTTAAAGGCTGCATTGAAATGTAGTTCTCCCTGGGCATCGACACAGATAATATCCTGTTTATTATCTTGGGTCAACTGCTGAATGACAGGTAACTGCTTCGCTGAAGATGGGATGTTATTGAGTTCGAGGAAAGAGAGTCTGCGTCTATTGGGATAGAGCATATAACTTCTTTGGTCCTCGCGGTAAAGGTCTGACTGACGCATAGCGTCCAATAATTCCACTGCTTCAGTTGCAGTTAGCAGCCCCGAAGAGAGGACAGCCACTTGTCCTTCTAACATCTCGTATAGGTGTGTTATCTGGATTGCTTCGCGGTCGAACTGAATGAGGTTGTATGCTTCGTACAATCCATTTTGGCGTTTATTGGCGCGTATGGTGGAGTCGATGGCTTGCTGTGCGGTGGTGAAGAAAGTGCGGAGTTGGTCGATGGTGATGGTTGTCTGTTCTCCACTCAGTCCCGCGTAGGCAGCGGTGCGGTATTGCTCTCCTGCTTGTCCCAAAGCATTGGTTATCTGGTAGATGGCACTCGGAGTGAGTTCCGCGGTGTTATTCACATTGCATAGAGCCGTTTGTACAGCATGGAGCATGTGGCAGGTCTCTTTGGCTACTTGTATATCCGTTTCTATCAGTTGCTGCAAGAATGCGATGTAACGCCTCATATAACATAGCGTCACCATAGATGCGCCGTATCCGACGAGGGCATTATTAGCGTCATTCCATTCGGGGCGCAGGGTATTCATCCATATACCTGCTTTGGGTACGAAATTCGATAGTTTAGCAAGCAATGTGATGAGCAGTTTGTCAGCCATAGTAGTGAGAAGGACTTGATTATCCTTATCGAGCACTAACTTAGCATCTTGCCCATAGGTAGCGGTGAGTGCCATCACATGCCGGTGGATAGGGTCGTCAAAGAGGATGCTGTTTTTCGGGTCCTCTACTATCTGTGCAAAGGATTTGAGTCGGTATGGCACATTAGCGAAGGCGAAGATGCGTTCGTTGAGCAAAGAATATAATTGTTGGGGTGCATAGTGATGACTGAGTTCAAGCAGTTTGAGCAGATAGATAATCTGGTGGTCACCCCAATAACCAATATTAGACCATGGGTTTTCGGGTTCTATCACTTCCCAGTCAATGCCTTGGTTGGTAATACGGTAGGGGTTGTAACCATCTACGGTGGTGGCATTGAGGAACTTAGCGATGATAGAATTGATAAAGTTGGGATAAGAGAAGGAGAGCGCTTCCCAGTTTTGGAATATATCTCTCCAGTTGCCTTGATAGGAAACGATAGGTTGTCCCTTCGCATCTTTGACTTGTATATCGAACATATTCCATGGTCGTGACGGGTCTCCGTGTCTTCTACCGAAAGTGATAGGCAGGTACT
Source organism: Paludibacteraceae bacterium (assembly GCA_045576595.1). Taxonomy (GTDB): domain Bacteria; phylum Bacteroidota; class Bacteroidia; order Bacteroidales; family Paludibacteraceae; genus Colicola. The sequence continues at coordinate 71,574 of JAZNGV010000011.1, forward strand.
CATATGCCAATCGAAGCAGTTGTGGGTCTTTCTGTTCTCTGACAGCTGCGATGAGTTGGTCGTATTGCAATGCAGCAGGAAGGGCATTGAGGAATGCTTCGTGCTTCTGCGCCAATGCAGTATTGAAGACGCGTATATGTGCGCTGAAAGCATCCGATTGGATGGTATAGTCATTGAGATAGAATCCACCTCGCATGGTATTAAAAAGGGTGTTGGCGAAGTGTCTGGCATCATTATGTTCGTCAGCCGTGTGCTGCATACCATCGTTATGCGCCACTATCTGCTCCAGTGTGCGGGTAGATTGGGAGATAGCGTTCTCAATGGTCTCGATGGCGTTCGGTGCTTGTGTGAACGCGATGAGGTCTCTGACCTGCGTAGCATCTTTCTGCACATCGGCTACGAAATACCATGTTTGCGAAGCATTGGGTGCGAGGGTGAAGGATGTATGTGCGAAGATAGCCCCGCGCACACCTTTCGCTTCCTCGTAAGCAGCGTTATCCCAAGTCTGTCCTTGACGGAAGAGATGGAGCGGTTGGGAAGAAACGAAATAGTTGGCTTGCGTCAATCCCAACGCATAGACGGTATTACAGAAGAGTGCTTCGCTGGGTTCGGCACGGTCCACAAGGATGGCCTCCATGCGGAAGAGAACGAGGGAAGTATGAGGAATGAGTTCGGTTTTCTTATATCCATCCACGAGTGTGGAGAACTCATTCTGCGTCTTGCGTTCCACGCCAGCTGGCAGCACATTCTGCAATCCGTCCACGAGTGTGATGGTGAGTTCTTGTGCGGATAAGTTCTCGATGGTAGCTCTTCTCACCCATCCGTATTGCCCTGCAGGTGCCCATAGGTAGGAGAAACGCAATCCGAGGGTGGTATTCTCTTCGCAGAAGATAATCTTATTTCCGATGGTTGATTTGGCTATCTTGCGCTGTATGGCATAGAGTCCTTCCATTCGTTGCGAGAAGGGTTCCCACAGGTAAGTTTTGCCGTCGAGTGTGACATGCAGGATGGTCTTGGGTCCTGTCTGCTCGTATTGTTCGGTTATCTTATCATCGGTATAATAAGGAAAGAGTGCTTGTTCGGGCGAGCGTCTTCCTGCGGTGAGTCCTCCCGTAGAGGCGAGGTACATCCAGAGGTCAGTATCCGATGCGAGGGAGATAAAGAACGGTTGCATCGCATCGTAGTTAGCAATCTCGTAGTATTTCTCCCCTTGGACGGAGATGAACTGTCCTTTGGCTTTTTTATCGTTGGTATGAATAGCGTTTTGTCCTGCGTATAGCATGATTATATGATGGATTAAGGGTGTTTGATAGGTTTATTCTGTTCGTTGTTCGAGTTCTGATTTCATTTGTTGTAGGGTCTTGGTATCGAGGTTATAGAATGCCAAGAAGATAGCGCAAGAAGCATATAGTACACCTGGCACGATACCGAACAGCCAATGGATACTATTCATGATAGCAGGGTCGTTCTGTATCTGTTGTAAGCCCAGATTAGCATCGAAATGTACGGCGCTCATAATAGCGCCAAAGAGGGCTGCACCGATAGACCATCCTATTTTCTGCGCGAAGACGGCAGCCGAGAGGCATAGACCTGTGGTACGGCGTTGGAATTTCCAATCACCGTAATCTGCTGCATCTGCCAACATAGTCCATAGGAGTGAGATAGCAGGCGCATAGGCAATCTTACCCAAGCAGTTGAAGATATTGATGAGCACAAAGTTCTTTCCTGCGAAGAAGAGCAGACAGAAGAAGAAGCCAGAGAGCAATGAGCACACGATATACAACTGCTTAGCACCGAATTTCTTGACGAGCGGTTTGGTCATCGGGATAGCAATGATGAGTGCCACAGTACCGAGTATATTGAATATCTGACTCTTGGACTCGGCGTCAAGGAAGTATTTGAAGTAATAGGTAGCAGATATATTCTGGATAGCAAACATGATGAAAGACACGATACCTACGAGCGTGAGTACCACCCATGGACGATTCTTGAATAGGTATTTGAAGTCGTGCTTAAGGTCTGTCTCTTGTCTTTTAGGTGGCGCTACGCGTTCCTTGGTGGTAGCAAAAGTGATGAGGAAGAGTACTACGCCTATACATCCGAAGATAGCGACAAGGTATCTAAAGCCAATGATATATGACTCGCGAACGAGTGCGGTATTGGCAGCATTAGACTCCATGAAAGCCTTGCGCGCACCATCGTCCATCATGATAGAATAGTCCATTCCGGTGGCATATGAACCGAGGTAATACACTATATAGAGTGCAAAACCAGATACTATCAGTTGACCTATATTAGCCGCCACAAAGCGATAGGAGTTGAGTCCTGTACGCTCAATGGAGTCATTGGTCATGACGGCACCCAAAGATGAATAAGGGATATTGACAATCGCGTATATGACACGCAGACCAATGAACATAGGTAATATATACGAGATGAGTGCATTTCCCTCTAAGTCTGGTCCTAAGAATGCCAAGAAAGCAAACAAAGCAAAAGGTATACATCCAAAGAGTAAGAACGGACGGAACTTACCCCAGCGTGTATTGGTGCGGTCTGCCCATAATCCTACGATAGGGTCCATCACGGCATCCATGATAGTACCTAAGATAGCAATGGCCGTGGACCATGCCGGACTGATACCTAATACATCGGTATAATAGAAAATCAACCAGAAATTAACCAAGTCCCACACAAAGTGTGAAGCGGTATCGCCGAGACTATAACCTAATTTTTCCTTGATGCTTAGTTTCATGATGTTCGTTTTTTATGTTATTGCTTTGTATATACACGGATGTAATCGACATACATCTTAACCGGTGTGCCATCTGCAGGCAATGCTGTGACGCGTTGGAAAGAAGGGTCATCGAAAGTGATACGCTCTGGGTATTTCTCGGCTGCTGGCATATTAGGGAAGAATCCACCCACGGCGAGGTTGAGCACGAGATAGAAAGGATGATTGAAATAATGCCCTGGTTGGTTCACCTCCTTATTACGCAATGAGAGTTGGAAATAAGGTGCCGTCTCAGGGTATTTATCTTGGTCAAGATACATCGCGATGGAGTCCTCTGTCCAAACGAGTGTGAAGAGGTGGAAATCACCTTGCACAGGATAGTCTGCTGTGTAGAAACCTCCCACATTAGGGTATGCGCCATTATTGAATGACTCGCCCCAATGGCATGCACCATTGAAATAGCGGTCTTGTGTACCATTCTCAATGCCTTTATGATGCCCCATCTCGCATATATCTATCTCTCCGCATTTAGGCCATACAACGCGTCCTTGCTTAGCGAGCGCCGCTTTGGTTTTATCCACATCATCGTTATTACCAAGGTTCTTAGCGAGGTTATTGCCAAGCATCCAGAAGGCTGGCCATAGACCATCGGCGGTGTATGGAAAGGCGATACGCGCTTCCACCTTGCCATAATGGACGGTCACTTTATCTTGCGTATTGAGTCGCGCTGAGGTACAAGGACGATTGCCGTAGTCCTCTTTTTTCGCAGTGAGCACAAGACAACTCTCACCAGAAACAGGGTGCTTCTCAATAGATATATTGCGTGGACTATAGTACTGCAATTCCGCATTACCGCCTCCGCGAGCGTTATCTTCTACATTCCAATAATCGCGATTGAGTTCTGTTCCCTCAAACTCATCACTCCACTGGAGTTGATACTCACTTTGCGCTTGGCATGCGATAGTGAGGCATGCGAATAGTAATATAACACTTTTTTTCATGATATATATATTATTGTATGCGTTGACCGGTGAGGGTGTAGGTATGTCCACCGCGGAGGATAAAGAGTTGTCCATTCTTCATCACCTTTGTACTTTGCAGTTCGTCTCCTTGTACTGCCTCTATGCTTTGTGCACCTGCTTGCTCGATAGGGTCGGAAGCGGAAGGACAAACAAAGGACTGATTAGCGTCTCCGCGCTGATAGATACGAATCCAGTCGATGTACATTGAGCGAGGTCCGTTAGCCAATGCGCTGATTTGATTGATATCCCATATTTGTGGGAAGTTACCACCGATAGCGAGGTTGGCAATGATAAAATTAGGTTTGCCAAAGACGAGTTGGCGATTATAGTTGTCATCTTTATTGGGTTCCAACGGAGTAGAGAAATAAGGTGCTACACCTGGATGGCTATCCATATCCATGTACATCTCAATAGAGGTAGGTGTCCAAATCATGGTAACGATATGGAAAGTATCTTCTACCGAATAAAGATAAGTGATATCTTGTGCATCGCACCACACGGTATTCCAAGCCGAACCGATATGCATTGCGCCGTTGAAGTAACGCTCTTGGGTGCCATTCTTAATGCCATTGGCATTACCCAACTCGATGATATCTGTCTCGCCGCAGCGTGGCCATCCCACTTGATCGAAGTTATTACCCATCTGCCAGAAAGCAGGCCATAGACCATCGGCGGTCTTTGGGAACTTGATACGCGCTTCTATCTTACCGAAGGTATAGTAGAGGTTATTTTTTGTGTTGACGCGACCCGAGGTGCATTTCTTACCCTTATAATCCTCTTTGGTAGCCGTGAGGATGAGACATTTCTTGCCTGTAGTAGGTTCAGTACCGAGGGTAACACCTTTCTCGCAGTAGTACTGCAATTCGCTGTTTCCTCCTCCGTCGCCATTGACCTCTATATTCCATACGGCGCGGTCAAGGGTATTATCTGTGAAATCTTCGTTCCAAACGAGTGTGTATTCATCTGCGATGAGCGGTGCGCAGGCGAATAACGCCATCAGCGCAATCGTTAGTTTTTTCATAGGGTGTATATTATTTGAGTTTAAACCAGTTAATACGAGGTAGTCCTTGGGTACACTTTAGGCGTAATACTTGCTCACCAGCCTCAGGAGTGAAGCTTTCTGTTAGTGTCGTCCATGCTGTTTTGGAAGCAGTAGAAGGCAATGCGATTGTTTGCAATGCTGTTTCATTGCCATTCTCATCCACTCTATAGATAGTGATTTCTGAATCACGGGTAGCTGTGTAGCGGATTTGGAAATCTTTCACGCCTGATAGTATATTTATCTTATAATCCATCCATTGGTTTAGGGCTAAACCATCGATTTGTAATATGCCATTCACATCAGTACATAGAGAAACGGCTGGTGATGTATAGCTGTCATCTATACTGCATGCACGATAATGCTCTGCTGGTATTCGTTTTCCACAAGGATATACAGCATTTTTATCAAAGGTAGACATATTGACAAATAATATTCCGCGCTCTGTCAGTTCGTATGGTTTTGCTTTGGTTATCAACTGCATGAATGGTGCTGACTCCGTAGCTTGGTTCCATCGTGGAATGAACCAAGCATAGCGTTCAAGATCGTCATCTTGCTCTAAATAGTTGATACTTTGCACCATGAATTGGCATTGTGCAGCAGAACTTGATGTCCCATCCCACGCACAGAACTCTGTCAACCATAGTGGCTTGCCAAATACTTTATAGCGCTGTAAATCACCAATCATAGATTTAGCAGCATTCATGTAAATATGAACGGCTATACCATGTACATCATTAGGGTTGACCAATGTAAAGAATTCTTGTAACCATTGCACACCATTGCTATATCCAGATAGGGTACCCCAGTTGAGCGCAGGTGAAATAAGGCGTGCATTATTCTTCTTTGCCACATCGACTACATCATTCCATTTAGCAGCAGCTTGCTGTGGGGTCATATTCGCTTGGTCGGTGAGGTTCGGTTCATTATATCCTAATAGATAATTTTGTTTATCCGCATGAGCTGCGTAGTATGCTGAGATATTATCTGGAGAATAATTATTATTCCAGCACATAGGTACGAACTGTATTCCATACTGCTGATACTTATTCTCTTGAGAAGCAGCTGGTGTATTAGCCCAGTTATAACTCCATGAAACAGCTGGACCAAGCAGATCAAAGTCTTCGTTCATTTGCCACGAGAAACTAACACCGCGTTTAGGACTTTTAGCTTGAATATAGGCATATTCATTAGAGTCCACAATGGGATCTGGTTCTGGGTGCTCGCAAGCAACTAACATGAGAGCAACCAATGTGCTGCCAAGTAAAATAGATGAGATTTTTTTCATAATAGGTATTTTAAATGTACGATAGAGAGTTAGCGGAATAGTCAGTTCCGCTAACCCATAAGAGATGCTATTTATTTCTTATATAAGAAAACATAACCGAGATCAAGTTGAGTACCCTCCAAGAAAGGATTTGCAGAGAATGTGAATACATTAGAACCATTATGGTTGAAATCTCCAAACTCAAGACCTGCTATTTCAGAGAGTTTATACTCTTTATAAACCCATTCACCAGTTGCAGCCGGAGCTATGTTAAACTTACCTTTTCCAGACTCTACATTATTCATATTACTACCGATGATTTCGAAATCATAAGCAGCTCCTTGAACGGTGTTTTTCAATGCAATTGCTAAATACCACTCGTCATAGTTGGTAATATTATTCTGTATTGCGCTGAGTGCAGCGAGATCTTCTGCAGCACCTTCACCTGACTCGTTATTGCCATCATTGATACCTACACACAATCCACCAGCGCACCAACCGCTAACTTGCTTAATTGCTGTCCAGCCCTCTGCCATATCAAATGGGTCTGGGCCAACAGCTGATCCACCTGATGTTTCTGGGTTATTCCAAATATAGAGCCAGCGTGAACCTTGTTCTTTACCTAATGTAGCGTCAGCATGGTTGTTAGGACCAAAATAGTAAATAACTTTGTCACCAAGATAGTTCATTGCTCCCTCTTGGAGGAAGAATACATAGTAAGCTGAACCATTCAATTGTGGAAATTCTGCATAGCCACTTTCTTCTTCACCACCAGTAACGGTAACTGCACAATTGGCTGTTTGGTTGTCAGTGCTTGTTGCTGTGATAACTGCTTGACCAGCAGCAATACCTTTAACTAAACCACCTTCAACGGTAGCTACAGCAGGATTAGAAGAAGCCCAAGTAACTTCTAAGTTAGCGGTGAGTTGGAATGTAGCATCCACTTCAAGTGAAATCTCAGACTCATTGAGCGCCAAGATAGTTGGTTCAGTACCTGGTTCTGGTGTTCTTGGACATCCCATGAATGTCAAGGCAACTAATGCCATCGCAAAAAATTTAATTGCTTTCATGATTTTTTTGTTTTTGATTGTTAGTAAAAAGTGTTTATTTAAAACAGTCTTTGTCTGTTAGACGATTGACTTTATTTTCGAATTAATATCCTGGGTTTTGAGTAAGTGAAGGATTGAGTTGGCGTTGCTTATTAGGAATAGGCAATAGTTCATGCACACCCTTCTTGAAAGGTTGCATTTCTGCTTTTGCCTCACTGCTCTCTAATGCCATATATGCGGTCATCACTTCATATGCCACTCCCCAACGGCAAAGATCAAACCAACGATGACCCTCCATCGCTAATTCCATACGGCGCTCATGACGAATGGCTTCTTCTAATGTAGGCGAAGTAATCTCTTCTCCATTCACTTTGAAAGTATAACCGGGGTAAGTAGGTAAACCTACACGGGTACGGACCTTATTGAGATAAATAGTGGCAGTTGACGCATCACCTATTCCTAAACATGCCTCTGCATACAATAGGTAGAAATCTGCCAATCGGTATTGCTTGTTATTTAGCACACCACGCGTGTTATGCGCGTTTTTATATGTATAGCCCGTACCATCGGCATTATATAAGCCCGTCTTTCGATTTAAATATGAAGTGCCAAGATATGTATCTTGTTCCCCCAAGTGAGCAGAATCGAGTAGGATGATGGTTGCATCTCTACGAAGAGAGTCAGCTTCTTCATATTCATTATAGAGATTATGGGTAGGCTTATTAAAGCCCCAACCTTCATCACCCATATTCGTAGAACGAGAGCGAGTCAGCACTTGCGTAAATGTACCGCGAGTAGCACCATTACCTGGTTCATAATCAGAGGTAGCCTCGTTAGCATATTGAATTTCGAAGATGGACTCCTCGTTGTTCTCACCTGCGATTGTAAAGTTACTTGCAAAATCAGGCGCCAAACTATACTCTGCAGCTTGATCTTGGAGGAACTTATCACCCCATTCTTTGGCTTTCGCATATTCGTGCATATACATATACACTTTCATGAGCATGGCTTGCGCTGCACCTTTTGTAGCACGCCCCATGTCGGCACCGCTTGTCTCACTCTTATTCCAAAGACGAGACTCTGCATTCTCCAAATCGGAAATGATTTGGGCATAGATAACCTCTTTGCTTGAGCGTGCACGATCCCATTGACTATCATCATTCTCTATAGACAATGAGAGAGGCACTCCACCATAAGCGCGTACTAAACGGAAATAATAGTATGCGCGCAAGAAATAGGCTTCACCCAATAGACGCTGTTTGAGGGACTCATTCATATCCGAATCGCATGGTACGGTTGGAATATAAGTGAGAGATGTATTACAGCGAGCTATTCCTTCGTATTGAGCTTTGAAATACTCCTCGGCTATTTTATTATCTGCATTGGATTTGAAATTCTCTAATTCATAGGCAGCTGCCATATCGGATATATTTTGTCCTCCTTTCAAGGCATCGTCAGACATCACATCTCCAATAAACCATTCGCTATAATAGGTATTATTAAACTCCCATGCTAATGGAACATAGTCAGCATTGATATTATAAATACATGCTTGACCGGATACAAAATAGTCTGTTAACTGCGTTACACCTGGTGTGGGTTCTGATACCCAATCACATGCAGAGAAGCTAAATAAGCAAACAGATAAAATGATATAAGTTATTCTTTTCATATTCTTTCCCTCCTAATTAAAAGTCACAGTTGAGACCAAACATAAATGTACGGCTTTGTGGATAGTTTCCGTAATCTACGCCACCTCCCACTTCAGGGTCATAACCTGTGTATTTCGTAAAGGTTAACAAGTTGCTGGCAGTGAAATAAACGCGAATACGCTCAATATAAGCTTTCTTGCTATATTTCTGTGGTAATGTGTAACCTATTGTTAGGTCTTTGAGACGCAAGTAGGCACCATCCTCAATAAAACGAGAGGAATTGGCGGCATTGAGTGAGTTACCATGAGGATTAGGAATAGAACCATTATATTTATTCATATATCCCTGCCAATCAATTCCAGCATCCGTCATCGCTTCGCGTTTATCAGAGTTATAGTAGATATGCACATCCTTCATAGCGGTGCTTAATGTAGCAGTCTGTCCTGTTCCTTCAAGGCGTTCACGAAGCGCATTGTAAATCTGATTGCCATACACTCCTTGGAAATTGATACTAAAATCAAGACCCTTCCAACCTAAGTTGAATGTCAAAGCGCCTGTCAACCATGGGAATGGATTACCTATCACCATGCAGTCGTTCTCATCTATTTTGCCGTCTTCGTTCACATCTTCATACTTAGAGTCACCTTCATTGACTACATTGGTTGAGTTAGGTAGATGTGCTGCGGCTTCTTCATCTGAAGTGTATATACCTAAATAGTTATATCCCCAGAAAGAGCGTACAGGAAGTCCTTCGTCTGTTTTTGTGCGGTCTCCATAATGAGGACTACCACCATTCATATGCGTAACCTCGTTCTTCGCAAAAGAGAGGTTAGCGTTAATACCATATTCAAAGTCACCTATTCTGTTTTGGTGACCGAGCGTTAACTCAAGACCCATATTACGCACTGTACCAAGGTTGGCAGACATTGCCCAGTGATTACCCACATGCGCAGGCGCATCGATGGACAAAATAGCGTCTTTTGTGTCTCTGATATATCCCTCAAGTGTACCACTCAGTTTGCCATTCCAGAAACCGAAATCCAATCCGAGGTTCCATTGCTCATTCGTCTCCCAGCGACCGTTCTCATTTACTAAAGTGAGCACTGCAGCGCCAGGTACTAACTGGTCACCAAAGATATATCCCACGAAATAAGGTCCCGGAGTCTCTATTTTCTGTACAAAATCGGACTCATCCACTTGGTCGTTACCTACTTGTCCCCAACCAAAGCGGAGTTTCAGATTATCCAAATAAGACGACGCATCCTCCATAAACGACTCTTGGTTGATACGCCATGCAAAAGCCATAGATGGGAAATACCCCCAAACACCACTTTCACTCTTTTTGAAGCGAGAAGAAGCATCTGCACGGAAGTTCAAAGTAGCTATATAGCGATTATCATAACTATAGTGCAAACGAGAGAAGAAAGATAGGCGGCGTGTCCGTGCTACTGCATCACCTTCTGTACGCGTAGAGTCATTCTTGGTATTAAAAATGAACCAGTTTTTCTCATCTATATTGACAATATCCTGACCGCCTGCGCTCAAACTATAGTAGTCATATTGCTGCATGGTCTCACCTGCCATAATAGAGAAACTATGTTTTTCAATATCGCGGGCATAGGTAATCACATTATCATTCGTGAGAGTCATATAGCGCGCCATGGTGGCTCCTACTGAGTTGTGCTCACGATAGTCAGCATTCGAATAGCGATATGCATAATTGAAAGTGCGGTCCATATTGTTGCTTAGGTCCATACTCAACGAAGGACGAATAGTCAATCCCTTTATGGGTTTGATTTCTATATAGATATCTCCCACCCAGCGCTGTGTCTTATTATTTGGCACAGAAGTATAAATCATGGACATGGGGTTGACCACATTCGTGAAGTTAGATGCAGCAGAAGGTTGTCCACCGATGCTTTCGCCCAACCCATTCACTGCATTCTCCGGGTAATAAACAGGATCCCATGGAGCCATAGCTAATGCAGCAGAGAGAACAGATGCTTGTGGAGAAGCATTGTTATTCATCGCCCAGCGTGAACGACTATTAGCAAAAGAAAGGTTCTCACCGATGGTTAACCACTTGCGGACATTGAACTTAGTATTCACACGCAGTGTCAAACGCTCGTAGTTACTACCCAACAGCGTACCATCTTGATTGAAGTAACTGGCACTAACCATATATGAGCCCCAATCACCACCACCATCTACTGAAACACTGTAATTATGCACTAAAGCATTCTTACGGAATACTTCGTCTTGCCAATCAGTACCACCTTCCGCAGCATATGCAGCATAATCGAAATTAGTAGGATAATATGGGTTCTTGCCACCCGCATTATTAGTCTTCTTCCACCAATTAGCAAAACCTTTCTTCCAATTGCTTATAGCTTTTGCTCCACCAGCCATCAAGATTTCCATTTCAGCTTGATCCATGGCGTTCATCACATCTAATTTATGCCATCTATTTTGCAATCCCCAATACGCATTGAAACTGATAGTCGCTTTCTTATTCGCGCTTCCTGACTTGGTAGTAATCAAAATCACACCATTCGCTGCTTGACTACCATAAATAGCAGTAGAGGAAGCATCTTTCATAATCTCCATAGACTGAATATCAGATGGAGTAAGGAAGTTAATATCTTTCAATACAACACCATCTACTACATATATTGGTTTAGAATCCGATTTGACAGAACCAATACCACGAATACGCACATCTGCTGCTGCACCTGGTTGACCTGAGTTGGCATTAACAGTCACACCTGCCGCCTTTCCTTGTAGCGCTTGGTCCACTGTAGCAAGAGGTGTTTTTTGCAAATCCTCTGCTTTTACGGACGAAACAGCACCCGTCAAGTCGGATTTTTTCATTGTACCATAACCAATGGCTACCACTTCCTGCAGTTGCACATTGTCCGGCACGAGAGTGACACGAATAGGCGATGTAGATTTGACAGTCACTTCCTGGCTCTTATAGCCCATGAAGGAAATCTGTAATACATCTCCCATCTTAGCTTGCAGGGTGAAGTTACCATCAAAATCGGTAATTGTTCCGGTAGAAGTACCTTTCACCATCACATTCGCTCCAATGACTGGGTCTGGCTCATCTTGTGCCATCACCACACCCGTCACGGAAACAGACTGTGCCTGCAATCCTACGAATATCGTCCATAGTAGGACGAACATCGAGAGAAATCTTTTTTTCATGATTAATAGTTATTAGTTGATTATTTGTCTTGAGAAAGTATGTGCCGAGCCAACGGCACATACCCAATAGTATTATTGTACTTTCTGACCGAAAGTGGTATATTTAACACCATCACGGATGATGTAAACAACACCATTCTCCATCACTTTGACAGCAGTATTTGTGCTCTCTACACTCTCAAAGCCTTCATTAGCTTTTGCCTTGTAGAAATATACATTATCCACAAAGAGTGACTTGCCTGCAGGAGCTGCCTCCATAAACTTGAATTGGAAGATATTATTCCACTCAATGCCGTTAGCAGCATAAGTGCTCAATGGGATATCAGCAGAAGTCCATGCGCCTGCATTGAGTGTTACAGAAGCAACACCTTCTTTACCCGGGCTGATAGGAGTTACCTGTACGGTAGTCATATCAGTAGCATAGAAATCAATATGTAAATACTCCATGTCTGTAGCATCTACTGCAGGAGCGAGCTCCCAACCGAGGTAGTTCATATTGGTGAAGAACATCACATTGTCGCCTTCTGCCAATTGACCATTGATAACTACTGTTGATTGTCCCCAACCACCAATATTGATGAATGGTGTACCCTCTGCTACATCTGAATAGATAGCAGCTACTTTCTCGTATTGGCTGAAGTCAGGCACTGGAGCAGCTGCAGGAGCCACAGCAGTCTTAACAGTTACAGAAACAGGTTCTGCAGCGTTGCCCTTGTCGTCAGAAGCGATAACAGCGAGGGTATATTCTGTATTTGGAAGCAAACCAGGAACAGTGATAGAAGTAGTCATACCAGAAGCCGCAGCGCCGGTAGCTAAAATCTTATCACCATTCTTAACGGTATAGTTCACTACGCCCATGTTGTCTGTAGCAGAAACAGCGATGAGAGCAGAGAAATAGTCTGTAGAAACAGCGGTTGCAGTTACATTAGCTGGTTTCTCTGTATCCTCAATAGCGGTAGTGCGATAGAAGAATACATTATCCACTGCGATATACTCGCCTGTCAAACCGCCTGCTTCCCAGTTCTCAATAGTGTATTGGAACAGTTTGGTCCAGTCGTGACCAGCGAAGTCTGTCATAGGAATATCGAATGAGTTCCACTTACCACCTACGAGTTCGAGGGTCTTGCGTGGCTCTGGTCCACCTACTGTGATAGGACGGAATGTGATAGAACCATCTTTAGATGCCCATACATCGATGTGGATATACTCCATAGTGATAACAGATGTCTCAGCAAACTGTACACCAATCATACCTGCCTGAGCGATCGTATAGTGGAGGTAGTTATTACCTTCAATAGCTTTCTCTACCATTACAGGTGGTGCCCACCAACCTTCGTTATAGCTATTCAAACTTGCAGGAGCAAATGGATAAGTATTGCTATACAAGCTCTTCACTTGGTCTGCCGGCCATGTAGGAACAGGAGCTGCTACCGTTGGCTCAGTGGTGTATGCATCCGTAGTAACGGTGAGTTCCTTGCTATTCTCTGACTCGTTCTCACCTCCGTCAATAGCGGTGATAGTGAAGTTGTAGGTAGTACCACCTACGAGGTCGTTGATAGTAATCTTGCCATCAACAGCGCCTAATTTCACATCAATATTATTAGTAGCGTCCACTACATGGTATGCTACCACCTCACCGTTATCGGTAGCAGCTACATTGATTACAACAGATGTACCGGTCTTGCTTGCTACGGTAGCAGCACCCATTACTGGTTTCTCTGTGTCACCGCTGTCTTTCCATGGAGTGCCATATACTTGGAATTCGTAAATCTTCATACCCCACTCGGTAGCAGCCTTGGTGCTCCAGAAGCGGATATAGCGTACTTTCTTATTATCGACATCAAACTTGATATCCTTGGTATGGCCATTAACACCTGCCGCACCGGTATAGTCAAATACTTGTTTCCAAGTAGCGTTATCTGCAGAGAAGTCCACATGGTATGCTTGTGAGCAAGCGCCCTCGAATACGATAGAAACCTTTGCGATGTCATAGTATGCACCGAGGTCCACTATGAACCAAGCGTCATAGGTACGAGCTTCTTCGTCGTTGGTAGTACCATTAGTAGCACTTCCTTGCCACTCTGTACCACCATTACCATCCACTACGCGGTTGACATCATTAGCGCCTGTTGAACTTGCAATGATTGTTTTGCCCACTGCGATATTCGTCATAGGAGCACCTTCTTGGAGCAATACTTCAAACTCCCAGAATGATTGACCATAAGCAGTAGCACGCTTTGTACCGTGATACTTGATGTATTGAGCGGTCACAGGAGTCTCGAAATAAATCTCTTGCCATCCCGCAGCAGCAAGTGCTGTCTCGGTGTATAATGGTTGATAAGCAATGCCATCAGTAGAATAGGTTAATTCGAATTGTGAGCAGAATGCACCTTCCCAGTTGATACGAATGTAGTTGAAAGTGCGAGCCTTACCCATGTTAAGGGTGAAAGTCTCATCGTCAGTAGCATCAGACTCCCAACGAGTACCTACATTACCGTCAATAGCTGCGTCTGCGTTTCCGCTTGAAGCAGTAGCTGTTGCGCCATTAGAAGCGAGTGCGAAGTTAACATCATACTCCAAACCGCCTTCGTTGCCAGAACCACCGGCTACACCATCTTCATAATAAACGGTGAATACATAGGTCTTTAATGCATCTACTACGGTTACTTCTGTCTCTTTGGCGGTGAAAGCAGATAGATACAAGCAAATACCTGCACCGTCAATCTGATACTTACCCTCTGGTAATGAACATGATTGTACAGCTGCTCCAAAGTAGGTGTAAATACCAGCCTCAGCAGCCCAACCTGGCTTTTGGAGGTTAATAACTGTTTGTCCTTCTGCAGGAGCCACTTTGAACTTATTGGTATATGCTTCGTTGCCCGAACCATTACCAAGCCATTCATAGGCACTCCAATCAATAGCAGCAAAAGACATCATGCTTGCACACATAAGTGCAACGAGTAAAGATAGCTTTTTCATAACTAATTAGAATTGGTTAGTAATTAAGTGAATTATAATTGATTTCCTAAAACTGAATATCTCTTTCCGTTCTTCTCGATATAGAGCACACCATTCTCAATCACCTTTGTACTTTGTACTTTGTCCCCTTGTACTTCCTCCAAGCCCTGTGTGCTAATTCCCTTCTCGCTTCCCACTACATAATTGAGGTCAATGCGCGTAGCACCACCTTCGTATGCCATGTAGAAGAAGAGCACTAATGTTGTTCCGTCCTCGTAGGTGTTTTCGGTAGTGTAGGTAGCCATTCTATTTTTCATATTCATAGGATGGAATATATCATTGATTGCCACTTGTGGCACAATGCCTACTATATCTCTATCCCATTGGGTAGTGAATGTGAGTGTCTGGTCTGCATTGCGTGTGATAGCCCAAGTGAATGTGCATACAGCGCCTGCTATCTCTGCTTTCTCCACGCCCTGATAAACGGCAGGTGTCAGGTTCACTTTGTCTTTGAAAGTGGCTGTGATAGTCACATTATCAGCAGGCATACTGAATTGGTTCTTGGTCACAGTAATGCTATTATTTTGGCTATCTGTAACGAACCATTTATCGAGCTGCTTGCCTTCATTAGGTGTAGCGGTGAGTGTCACCACCTCGCCGTATTTAGCACTCGTCTTATCAGCGGCAATAGTGCCGTCAGCACTTGGCTGCACCAGTGTAATGGTGTAGGCAGTAGCATCATTATTACATAATCCCCACTCAATATCGGTAGGCCAAGAGAAAGTCACTTCACCTGGCATGAGGATATAAAGCGGTGTGTAGAAATCAGGAGCAGTGGACGAAGTGAATGCTATAGTAGCAGTCTTCTTGTCTGCACTGATAGTGAGGAACTCACGCAAGTCTCTGGCTTCGACCTCATTGATGTGCATGAATGATCCACCCAGTCCCATGATATCTACTTCGGATTCGATTACTATTTGGTATTTGTCCGTACCAAATCGTTCGCAGGAGAGATAAATGGTATTAGCTCCGGTAGTGATTGCTTCTTGGCAATACTGCTTCGCGTTAACGGGTAACGCGAAGGACAGTATTGTTGCAATCATCATGAAGAAATTTTTTGTTATATGCATCGCTGCTTTTTTTATTAAATTAGTTACTGAGGAATAATCGTACCATCACCTGGGTCTGTTCCGCCATTTTTAAATCCACCTCCGCTAACAGATTGCAGTAGAGAGTAAGTACCTACTTGTGTAATTTCCGTAATAGGTGTTTTATAAGTCATTTTCATATACTGAATAATGTTTAATGAATTAACGAATTAATGAGTTAACGAGCCAACCCTTCTCCCCTCCTTTTAGGGGAGGGGTTGTGGGTAGGCTTATTTATTTTACTAATTGTCCTTGCGCGTTATATGTGCGCTCGCCGCGTATTATATAAAGAGTACCGTCGATCATTACCTTGGTACTTGGTACTTGGTCACTTTGTACATTCTCTGTGCCTGTAGTCACTTGTGGACCAAAGACGATACGCGCTGCTTTAGAACCCACTAATGCTTGGGATTCTACTGGGATAGTGAAGTAGCAACGGAAAGCACCCATGGAAGTTCCGACCTCTGCCGGTGAGTAGAGATAGTTATTTGGACCAACAAAGCGCTTGTTGTCACCCTCTAATGTAGTTGGAGCGAATGTGCCTTGGAATTGCATGTGTGCACTCTCTGCCTTTTGTTGCGCAGCACTTGGATCTACATTCTTAATGGTCACGGCTTCAATCATTGGAACGATTGTAGTGCTTACACCAGGCTTGAGGAGGTATGGTTTACCAGCCCATAATTTATTTACATAATCGAAGTTGAGGTGAATGAGTGAACCACGGTCCACAGAACCACCTAATGTAGCCAATGTGTATCCTGCACCAAATGTTTCTGCCAATTGTGCCTCGTCCATATCAAATGGCAAGCATAATGTGTACCACTCGTCCGTATTAGGGAATGTACGGTTAATATATGCATCAACTACCTCATTTGCATATTCAGCAATCTTAGCTGTATTATCTGCTTGATCACCAAAGGCAACCAATGTGTTTGGCTTCTCATTGGATGAACCTACTACATAATCTACATCCCAACGCCCTACTCCGCCAGTAAATGGAAGATGGAAGAATATACCTATCGTACTGCCATCTATATATGTGCTTTCAGATGTAAATTCTGCGGTTCTTTCATTAGCGTCTAATTTCATCATCGTATTCCATATGTCTGGCGTTCCCTTGAATACCACACTCGTGTTCGCTAATCCTTCAATAGATTCTGCCACGCTATAATAGAATTGCAGTTTGCGTTCTGATGTGCGAGTAATACTGTAGTTAACACCCACTGGATTTCCATTTACCTGAATAGTAGTCACACCATACCAAGTAGCTGGTTCTAATGCACCAACTACTGTAACAACACAACTTGCAGTTTTGCCATTGACACTGGTAGCTGTAATAGTGGTTGCTCCCTCTGCTACTGCTGTTACTAATCCATTATTATCTACAGTAGCAATATTGTTATCATCAGAACTCCATGCGAGAGTTTTATCATCAGCGTAAGCAGGCACTACGGACGCAACTAATTGAATAGTTTCGTCTTTCATCAGGCTTGCTGTTGAATGAGAAATAACAACTGATTCTACAGCAGTACTTGGTTTCTCATTAGAAGCACCAACTACATATTCGTTGGCTAACTCAATTCGAGGACCACCGAAGTAGAAGAAATGGTTTGGTTTTATTTGTGTACCGGATTCATATGTGGTAGTGGTAGTAAAAGATGCCTTGCGCTCCGAGTCTGTATAACCTGTTAGTTCATTCCAATCACCATTGTTAATCTGCATAACCTTTCCTGATGCATCTCCTCCAAAATAAACAGTATAAGTTAATGTTCTATCTATATTACGAGTAATAGAGTACATAACTGGCATGTTATCCCATTCTGCGATGGTGGTTAATCCCCACCATGTTTTTTCTGTAATGGTATTAACGGTTACATTGCATGTCGCAGTTTTTCCGTTTGCGCTGGTCGCAGTAATAATTGCTTCACCCACAGCATTACCGCCTATTACACCGTCGTTTGATACAGAAACTATGGACTCATTGTTGGATGTCCAAGTAAGAGTTTGACCAACTGCGTATGCCGGAGTAAATAATGGGACGAGTGTTTTAGATTCTCCTATTTCAATCGTTGCTTCAGAAGGGTCTAGCGCAATAGACTCTACTTCTACATTATCTTCACAACTTACTGCAAACTCAATGTCAGTGAGTTGTGGGAGGAAAGTAACTTCAGTTGAACCTTCGCCATTAACGAAATTAATATACAACGGAGTATTCATGCCTGGTTCTATAAGTGAAGTGAAAGTGTATGACAATGTTTTACCTCCATCTGTCAACATACCTAGACCATTCATATTTGTTTGATTAGTTTCACCTATAGGACTATGACTCACAAACGCATTGGAAAAATTAACCATTGCTTTGGTAGAACGAACAACGAGTGTATACTCATTCTCGTTAGTTGTTTTCTTATAGGTAACATAAACATTATAAGTAATACCTTCCTTTTCAGCAGTAAATTCTGTATTGCAATATGTAGTACCTAACTTACGGAAAGTAGCTGTTAAATTCAAAGTAGCATCAACGGTGGTGGTAAAGGTTGCATTCTTCTCTCCGTTAGACCACTCTACGAAAACATAGCCATCATTAGCCACTGCGCTGAATGTCACTTCCGAACCTGTCGCAACTTCAGTCACTTCTTCACCTTCTTGTTTCACAGTCGCACTTCCCATCGTTGCATCGTTAACACTTGCAGAAACAGTTTTTGTAGGAGTTGCAGCTAAGGTACCAAATGCTTGGAAATCATATATCTTCATACCCCAGCCATTCTCGCGCAAAGCAGATGCCTTTACACGAATATAGCGTGCAGCGTTATTTATAGAATAGAACTGATATTTATGATCTGTTTCTGTACCTATTTCTGGCCATCCTGATAGATTCGCCGCATCAGTCCAATTTGTATCATCAGTTGATACTTGTATCGCGTGTTCTGTTGGACAAGCACCTTCCCATTTGATTATTACCAAAGAAAGGTCATATGTCTCTTCTAAATCCACACGCCACCACATTTCGTCTTCAGTTTTGTTTGGACCAAGAGACCAAAATGAACTTAAACTTGCATCATTGGCTTCCGCAACAGGGGTTTCGTTAGCTCCTGCCGTCGCTGGTTTATTTAGCGCAAGGTTCTCACCTGTTAGACCAAATACTTGAATAGGATCAGAATCAACCTCACCAGACTTAGCCACGATGGTTGCCCAACCATATTGAGCAGGAATATATTTACCACCTACTACATTTCCAGCACCCGCAGGAGTAACCACATAAGTAATCTCTACACCATCCATCGCCACTCCATTTTGGTCTTTCGCTGCAGCAGTAAGAGCTATTCCCTCTCCAACCTTGGCGATAGTATTAGCGGTGTTCAAATCAATGGTTGTTAATGTACTTACACCAGGAAGCAATACTTGAAACTCCCAGAATGACTGTCCATAACCAGTTGCACGCTTTGTGCCGTGGTATTTTATATAACGGGCTGTTGTTTTTTCTATTTCTATCGTTTGCCATCCGGCAGATGTGAGATTGGTTTCTGTGTATAGTGGCAAATAAGTAACGCCATCAGTGGAATAGGTCAATTCGAATTGTGAGCAGAATGCACCTTCCCAGTTAATTTTTACTGTATTGAAGACACGCAACTGCCCCATATCCAATGTATATGTCTCATCGTCTGTTTGAGCAGACTCCCAGCGTGTACCGTCATTACCATCTATAGCATCAGAAGCATTACCAGTAGATGCGGTTGCTGTTGAACCATTAGAAGCTAGCGCAAAGTTAACATCATAAATCTCTGGTACCATAACTGCACTACCTTCTTGTCCATCTGCATAATAAACAGTAAAGGTATAAGTTGTGCCATTATTTTCTATGGTAAATTCTGTCTGTTTGTAAGTAAATGCGTCCAAATGAACGAACATACCGGCACCTTCTGTATGATACTGACTATTGCTTAATGAAATCGTACCAAACTCTGCTGAAGGGAACGCAATATGAATACATTTATGTCCTCCATTGGGCTGTAGGTTGTTTATGCCTGTACCTGTTAAATCGGGAGTCACTACAGCTTTGTACTTATCAGTGTATTCGACTGGACCAATACCATTCCCCAACCAAGAAATAGAACTCCAATCAATCACACCTGGTTCAGGAGTTGGATCTGGGTCAGTACCACCGCCTTCTCCAACTGGTATGGTATATGTAAATGAAGAGGAAGAGCTTACTTGTCCATTATACGCAAAATAAAAGTATATGTTTAATTCTGCACCCGGTGCAAACTCTGTGGAACTCCATGTAACACCACCGAAATTTCCTTTATACACACCATTAACAAAAACCTGCGGAACTAATCCTACGGTCTTGTTAAAATTATCCTCAGTATACCCAAGGGTTATTGTCAAAGTTTCCGCATTGTACTCTACTAAATAATTAACCGTATAGTTGACTTCAGTTCTATTCTCGTTAGAACCAATTCCGTCTAGCCATACATTGGTGGCAGTTCCTGTGACTTGTCCAGTCCACTCTGCTGCCCAGGTCATAATACTTGCACATAGAAGTGCGAAAAGTAATGTAAGCTTGTGTTTCATAAAAAAAAGATTTTTGATTAATATTTTTGTTTATTTGTTTATATAAAGTGCCACATGCAACTAATTTTCGTTGCAAAGATACAACAATTTTTTTATATATGAATACACATGCGGGCGCAATAACAAAAAAAGTACGAACTCCAAATTATCAAAATGCTGATAATCAGAGTTGTAACTATTTACCAAACATATAAAAAAGTACGCAAATAGTATGTTACCATCTGCGCCAAATTAACAGAAAATTGCCTAAATTCATCAAAAACGCCATTTTTGCCAACTACACTTAGCAACATCGTCTTCGATTCAATGTCGGATTAATCACGGGACAAGGGGGACAGTTCCTATGAAGATAGCATAATGTATCGAATATCTATCGAATATCTATCGTGTATCTATCGTGTATCTATCGTATATCTATCGTGTATGTATCGTGACCAATAGCGGAATGATGGCGGTTCTTCGACAATTTAGTTGATATTATTACGAGGAAGAACGATAAAGTAGTTATGGTTTGAGCCATGTTTGGTTGCGCCCTAAGAAGCCGCGCTTATCTAATGAGCCACGAAGCACTAACTTACCATCCTTCAAATAAATCTTACCATAATAAAACTTACCCGAATCAGGATCTAATACCTTTCCTCCTACTAACTGACCATTCTCAGCCTTCATACCACGAATGATAATAAGCCCCTCAAGCGGTTTATTATAATCCTCACCCTCACACTCTACACATCGCTCGCCCTTTGGACCTACTAACATCTTGGTAATCTTACCATAATAAAGCCCATCCTTTGCCTGATAGATATTGACAATAGAAAAACTTTCCCCCGTTTTGTCATCCACAGTTTTCCAATCACCAACTATGCCTTTCACCTGCGCCTGCATAGAGAAAATGGAGAAAAAAGAAGTACAAAGAAATAAGAAAAATAATCGTTTCATAGTGCAATAATTTATAAATTCTGCGCAAAGGTACTACAAAATTTGCATATATGCAAAAAAAATTGTAATTTTGCAGCGGCTTACGCGCGTACGCGTTCCATAATATTATTAAACAAAAATAGAAAAACAATGAAAAAGCAAGTATTGATTATCTTGGCAGCGATGACAGTATTCGCAGGCTGCCAGAATGGAACTAAGCAAACAGAACAAGCAACGAGTATAGACCTTAAAGCGGTTTCAGAGGCGCTCTATAATCGCACTATCAGTGCAGCGGAGGCAGCCGAGACACAAGAAGCAAGAGACCTCATTATAAACCAATGGGTGGACTCGGTATATATGTTATTGGACGAACATATGGGTGCTATCTATTCCGATACACTCTTTTCCGGTGTATCGTATATGTTCAGCCAAGAACAGAAACAAGCCTTGTTTGCCAAGATGCCCAAAGAGATGTTGGAGTCTGAGACGATTGAACCAATGCACAAGACCTTCCTATTAGAAGTAGCCACTTCAGCAGGTAACCCTTATACCGATTTTACGGCACTGACACTAGAAGGAGAAGAGTTGTCGCTGAGCGAATTGGTGGGTAAGACAGACTATGTGCTCGTTGATTTCTGGGCTTCTTGGTGCGGTCCTTGTCGCCGTCTGATACCTGTGCTCAAAGAGATATATGAGTCCCAACCAGCAGGTCGATTACAAATACTGAGTTGCAGTTGTGATCGAGATGAGGCTGCTTGGCGTCAAGCCTTGGAAGAGGAACAGATGCCATGGCCGCAAATGCGCGAAGATGAGCAGTATGTATGCAATGACAAGTATGGCGTAGTAGGTATTCCTACCACTATATTGATAGATAAAGAAGGTACGATTATCGCGCGTAATCCAGATGAGGCTGAGTTAGAGACTATCCTCTGGGGAGAATAAGAATTATACAGAGGAAATAAAATAAAACATAAAATACGAATAACTGAAAAACACATATACTATGGCGAGGAGAGTGAAGAGAGAAATAGCCCAAGCAGTAAAACGCCTGCCTATCGTGGAGCGTGATCCGTATCTACGGCCCTATGAGAGCGCTCTCATAGGCCGCGCTGATTATGCAAAACGCAAAGAAGCCGAACTGACAGGGGGCGCTGCCACTTTAGCTGAATGGGCAACGGGCTATCTGTATTACGGATTACATCATCGCAAACCTTATACTGATGCGCAAGGGCAAGTGGTGACAGGCGAATGGGTATTGCGCGAGTGGGCTCCGAATGCGACTGCTATTTATATCAAAGGTGATATGAATGGATGGCAAAAAGAGGAACGCTATCGTATGCAGCCGATTGGTAATGGAGTATGGGAAATCGTATTACCTGAAGATGCTTTGCGACATGAGCAGTACTATCGCCTATTGGTAGAATGGCAGGGTGGCTATGGCGAGCGAATACCCAGTTATGCCCGCCGCGTGGTGCAAGACGAGCAGACGAAGATATTCTCCGCACAAGTATGGGATGAGGAACCTTATGCATGGCGCAACCGCCAAGTAAAGAAACAAAAAGACCAAGGACCAAGGACCAAGGAAGCACTATACATCTACGAATGCCATATAGGTATGAGTTCGCAGGAAGAGAAGGTTAATTCATATGATGCTTTCCGCTGCGAGGTGCTGCCGCGTATAGCGAAATTAGGATACAACTGTATTCAGATAATGGCTATTCAGGAGCACCCATACTATGGCAGTTTTGGATACCATGTATCGAATTTCTTCGCTGCGAGCAGTAGATTTGGCACCCCCAATGAACTCAAGGCGCTTATTGACGAGGCACACGGACTGGGCATTCGCGTGATTATGGATTTAGTTCATAGCCATGCGGTGAAGAATGAGTTGGAAGGATTAGGCAATTTCGATGGCACGGGTTATCAGTATTTCCACGATGGTGGCCGTCGCGAACACCCTGCATGGGATAGCCTATGCTTCAATTACGGCAAGAATGAAGTGCTGCATTTCCTATTGAGTAATTGCAAGTTCTGGTTGGATGAGTACGACTTCGATGGTTTCCGCTTTGATGGCGTCACTTCAATGCTATATAAGAGCCATGGATTGGGTGAGGATTTCGATGGTTATCCCAGTTATTTCAGCGGGAATGAAGATGGCGATGCGATGATGTACCTGACATTGGCGAATAAGCTTATCCATCAAGTCAAGCCCGATGCAATCAGTATAGCCGAGGAAATGAGTGGTATGCCTGGTCTGGCTTGTTCGATAGCCGATGGAGGAATGGGATTTGACTATCGTCTGGCGATGGGTATTCCTGATTTCTGGATTAAGTATATCAAAGAAGTAAAAGATGAAGATTGGAAAGCAGGGCATATCCTCTATGAGATGACGAACCGTCGTGAGGATGAGAAAACAATCAGTTATGCCGAGAGTCACGACCAAGCCTTGGTGGGTGATAAGACAATTATTTTCCGTTTGGTGGATGCAGATATGTATTGGCATTTCGAACACGGTCATTCCACTTATATGGTGGATCGTGGTATAGCGCTGCATAAGATGATTAGGCTCATCACAGCCTCTACTATCAATGGTGGTTATCTGAATTTCATGGGCAATGAGTTCGGTCACCCCGAATGGATTGATTTCCCACGCGAGGGTAATGGTTGGAGCCATAAGTACGCGCGTCGTCAATGGGATTTAGTAGATAATACGGATTATTTCTTCGCAGACCTCAACCGCTTCGATGAAGCGATGGTACACCTTTTACGCGAGCATCTGCTACCTATTCAAGATACGAATGGTGTGCATCTGCCTTGGGTGATGAAATGGTGGGATAACGAAGGTGACCAAGTGGTAGCCTATCAGCGTAATGACCTATTATTCATCTTTAACTGGAATGGTCAGAAATCGTTCAGCGATTATGGTATGTTAGTGCCAGAGGGAAAGTACGAAGTGGTGCTTAATACGGATGCTAAGCAGTTCGCCGGTTTCGGATTGGCAGATGATAGTATAGCTCACTTTACCGAGTATGATGGATTATATGCGGAGGATGGCAAAGGATGGTTGAAGATGTATTTACCTGCGCGCAGCGCAGTGGTGCTGCGTAAGGTGGATTAACTTGGCGTGATGACACAATAGATTTTGATAGATTAGAAAAAACATATATGACTCTGGTTTTTGCATCCAATAACGCACATAAGTTATCTGAAGTAAGGCAAATAATGCCCCATACACATATTCTTAGCCTCGAAGAGATTGGTTTCCTGTCCGAAATAGACGAGACTGGTTCGACTTTAGACGAAAATAGTATGCTCAAAGCACAGACCGTATGGGAATGGTTATCCAATAATTCAGCATCCAAAGCCCAAGACATAACCATTGATGGCGTATTCGCAGATGATACAGGTTTGGAGATTGATATACTCAATGGTGCGCCTGGCGTCTATACAGCTCGCTGGTATATGATGGAGGATGCTGGATGTCAGATGTCAGATGATAGATGTCAGATGTTAGATGTAGGATGTCAGATGTTAGATGGTGCGGGGCAGAATAGAGCCAAAGCATTACGCATCTTGACAGGTGAGGTTAATCGCGGTGCACAGTTTAGGACTGTAATCACACTTATCCGCATGGAGAATGGAAAACAAAGCACAATACAGGTAGAAGGTGTCGTAAGAGGACGGATCGCAGAAGAAGAATACGGCGATGGTGGGTTTGGTTACGACCCCATCTTCATTCCAGAAGGCTACAATAAGACTTTTGCCGAACTGCCTGCCGAAGTTAAAAACAGCATTAGTCATCGCGGCCGTGCACTCGCTGCGTTAGTACAACAAATATAAAGACAATGAAAAAAACATTTCTATTCATATTACTATGCAGCGCTATGACAGTTAGCGCACAGCAGTGGATTACACATTTCGCATACAATAATGTGACGCAAATAGCCATGACAGACGACTTGGTATATGCCATCTCCGACGGAAGTCTATTTAGCGTAAATAAACAAACCGAACAAATCAAAACATACAACCGCGAGTCAGGGCTTCATAGTTCGGGTATCAATTGCATACACTATGACCGCGTATCAGACCAATTATTCATCGCATACAAAACAGGAAAAATCGACCTATTATCCAAACATGGCGTCAAGTACATCGGCGAACTATACGACAAAGACATGACGCAGGAGAAAACGATTTATAATGTCACTATACATAAGCGCACCGCTTACCTATCTACCGCATACGGCATACAGACATTCGACTTGAGCACGAATAGATTAGTAGATAGTTATTGGTTACGCCCCAATGGACAAGAGACACATGTGCAAGATGTGCTCATTGCTAATGATAGTATATACGCATTTACAACCGATAGCCTCTTCGTTTCAGCACTCCATTCTAATCTCGTAGATTATACCGTTTGGGAACGCGAATTACGAAGCGGACGCATCAGTCCTGACGCAGACAAAGGTATTCACTATCAAGACGACCACAACCATTGGTATGTTGGGCACGCAGAAGGCATTGTGCGCTTTACCGCCACGAGCAGACTGACCTACAAACCACAAGGTCCGTTAGTGAATGTACCTTACCGAATGAAGGCAACTGGCAATAGATTAGGGATAGTACAAGGAGGATACGCCATTCCAACATACGGACGCGATGGAATGATAATGCTATTGGACAATAATCAATGGAAAAACTATAACCACGCATACCTACATTCCCATTTAGGCATATATACCAGAGACTATAGTGATATTCTATTTGACCCAAATGATAATTCCCATTTCTTCATTGCTACTTTTGGATATGGATTGATAGAATTTCGTAAAGACACATTCTACCATCACCACACACCTGATAATAGCATCTTAGAAACTGTCATTAACACCCAACCCTATTACCCATACGCATGGGTAGATGGACTACAATGGGACGACCAAGGTAATCTCTGGATGCTCAATAATTCAGCGAATGGCATAAAAATACTACAACCCGACGGAAAATGGATTGGCATTTCCAATGATGCATGCAAGAGTTTAGATAGAAGTAAAGATATACTCATCTCTGTCAAAAAACCTACTATTAAGTTTATATCATCCATTCGTAATGGAATAGGTGTATTTGATGATAATGGTACTATCGAAGACCAAAGCGATGACCGAGCCGTGCTATGCAATACATTCCGAGACGACAAAGGAAAAGACATCACTTTCCCTCGTATTTCCTCCTTCTTCCAAACATCATCAGGAATACTCTTAATCGGTACTGACCAAGGATTCTATCAAATAGATAATCCAGAAGAGATACTCAATGGTGATACACGCTGCACACCCGTCAATCTATCTTTACCTCAAGAAGGAAAAACCAATATATTCGAAAATGAGCACATTACCTGTATTGCACAAGACGACAAAGCGCAGATTTGGATTGGCACACAATACACTGGGGTATATTGTATTACACCTGATCTCAAAGAAATAACACAGCATTTCTCTATAGATAATTGCTCCATGCCAAGCAATGATATATTATCACTCTGCTGGATGAATGAAAAACAAAGTATGTTTATCGGGACAGCAGAAGGGCTGATCGAATACAACACGCGTGATACATATGAAAAATTAGAAACAGAGGATACGACCAAAGACTATCTATCACAAGGAGACATGCAGCAATGGAGACTACACCTATCCTATGCTAATCCACAAGAGATAGCTGCTACTCCACAACATACATACGCCATGGCTAATGGTTCGCTTTTCGGTGTGGACCGCGCAACAGACGAAATAGTATATTACAATAAGCATACCGGACTAAATGGCACTGACATAACGCATATCGCATACGACTCGAAAGCAGAGAAACTGGTCATCGCATATGGTAATGGACTTATTGATTTATTAGACGAAGATGGCAATGTAGTACAAATACCTGATCTTTCCATCAAAGCCGGCTCTATCCCTGTCACTATCAATTGCATCACCGTAGGAAGTAAATATACTTATTTAGGTATGCCATTTGGTATTATTGCCATCAATACCGCCAAAGCAGAAGTGGCAGATACCTACTATATAGGAGACGAAGCTTCATCAATAGACATACAGCAAATAGTGGAATTAGGTGACTCTATATATGCCTTCTCCTACGACCGTATGTATAAGGCTGCACTCAAAGATAATCTTATTGATTATCGTCTTTGGCAACCCGTAACACTGCCCTGCGAAAAAGTACAACAAGCTGTAGGTTTCAACAAGCAATTATACACCCTACAGCACGATTCATTATATACCTATGGGCAAGGCGAGTGGCAATTAGTAGCGCCCAAGCCATTAGAGTGGATCCATGTATCCGGTTCACAACTACTTACTTTCCAACGAGGAACAGGATTGCTATGCCTCACAGAAGAGCACCAATTGCAAGGCATCAGTAGCGCATATATCGCTTCCGATGCAGTCTATAGCAATGGCGAATATTGGATAGCCGAAGAAGGGAAAGGATTGGTAAGACTCAATCCAGCAGGAGACGAATTTTTCCACCCAGACGGACCCACTAGCAATTTTGGTTACCAATTAGATATCGCCCATGACCAACTATATGTCGCTCATGGAGGCAGATGGGCGAATATGTATGGACGACAAAACCACCTGAGCATCTACAATGGACAAGATTGGCGCATAATCCCTTATTCCGACACATGGTATTATACGGGACATGATATACGGGATGTGGTTAAATATGCTATTGACCCGCAAGACCCAGGACACTTCTTCGTCGCCACCTATGGTACTGGCGTATTCGAATTCAAAGACTATAGAGCCATACAGCATTATGATAGTTCAAATAGCACACTTCGCAAATATGCAGAGAGTGTAGATGACTATTATTTCACATGTACAGACGGTGCTGTTATGGATACCGAGGGCAATCTATGGGTGCTTAATGCCACTACTACCGGTAAACCACTACATATACGCACAAAGAACGGACAATGGGTGGGATTAGATATCTATGATAATGGGCAAGCTATTCATCTTACCACACCAGGACCTATATGGATAGATCAACGCAATTCACAATATAAATGGATAATAGACCAACGGGAAGAACCAGGAGTCATCCTATTCCACGACAACGGCACACCTACAAACTCCATCGATGACAGTGCTATCAAACGCAATATATTTATAGACCAAGATGGCAAAACTATCCAACCCGCCAATATCATGTGCCTCACACAAGACTTAGATAATCGTATATGGGTAGGAACAAATACTGGTTTATTTGTCATCCCCGCTGGCGTGGATTTCTATACCAGTAATAGTTGCAAGCGAATAATCATCCCACGCAATGACGGCACTAACTTAGGCGATTATCTATTGGGGAACGAGCAAATCAATTGCATGGTAGCAGACGGAGGCAACCGCATGTGGATTGGTACAGCCAATTCAGGTTTATATCTCATCGAGGATGATACTATCACCGTCGCACATTTCACAGAGAATAACTCTCTATTGCCATCTAATACTATTCAATCTATTGCTATCATGCCTACTACAGGCGAAGTATTTGTAGGTACAGCCAAAGGTATTGCTTCATACCGTAGCGACGCCAGTGCTCCACAAGAGGACTTGAGTCAAGCATACGCTTTCCCTAATCCTGCCCGCCCCAACTATGGCGGTGTCATCAGTATAGCGGGACTTATGGAGAATACAATGGTTAATATCGTAGATGCAGGAGGCAACTTGGTATGCAAGACGCGCAGCCATGGCGGACTGGCCGTTTGGAGCGGCTATCTGCCAGACGGCACCAAAGCAAAGAGCGGTATTTATACCGCCCTTTGTAACGAACCCAACGGCACACATACTGTCGTTAAGATACTTGTGCTATGATAAAAAGAGATAACTGCTTTGACTTCCTTCGATTCCTATTCGCCATGATTGTGGTAATAGGGCATCTTACCTGTATTGCGCAGATACCTCAATTACAGCAATTCTCCTTCCTCTTTCCAACTGGTCTATCCGTTACAGGTTTTTTTGTGATATCAGGTTTTCTCATTGCACAAAGCTATGATTATAGTACATGGAAGACATATCTCATCAAGCGCGCACGAAGATTATTACCCGCCTATGTGTTTGTTATAGTGGCATGCACTATAGGACTGTCTCTCGTCAGCACGCTGACCTTTAAAGAGTATTTCACATCCATCGACACACTCAAATACTTAGGAGCCAATCTGTGTTTTCTAAATTTTCTACACCCTTCCTTACCTGGCGTTTTTGAGCATCCTCTCATCAATGACAATAGTGTCAATCCTGCATTATGGACATTAAAAATAGAAGTGTGTTTTTATCTATGTGTCCCGATTATTATATACATATTAAAACGAAGCAAACATCCTGCACTATGGATGGCGAGTATATATATCCTCGCCGTGATATATCAACATGGATGCTACTATATAGAAAGCACATATCAGGCACCTATATGGGGTATCTTAGCCAGACAATTGCCCGGATTCATGCAGTATTTCATAGTGGGAATATCAGGATATATTTATAAGGATAGATTTATAAGGAATAAGAATCTATTAGTCATCCCTGCACTATTGATTTTCGTTATTGAATATATATTCGGCTACGAGATCCTACGGCCACTTGCATTTGGAATCATTATACTATGGTGCGCATGGTCGCTAAAAGCACTCAATAATTTTTCCAAATATGGAGATATATCATACGGAATATATATATACCATGGTCCTATACTCAAACTACTGCTATGCACAGGCTCATTTGCTGCAATGGGTGCGATAGGGGGGAGTATTGTATATATAGCGAGTGTACTGAGCGCCGGATGGTTATCATGGCACTTATTGGAGAAACATGCTCTTAAACGGAAATAAACTTATCCATGAATAAGTCGTAAGAACTCTTCTCGTGTCTTGGCTTGCTGGAATACACCGGTGAAATCCGATGTAACTGTCATGGCATGCTGCTTCTGCACACCACGCATCTGCATGCATAAGTGTTCTGCTTCCACAACCACCATCACACCTAGCGGGTCAAGCGTATTCTGAATACACTCCTTTATCTGCGTGGTCAAACGCTCCTGCACTTGCAATCGGCGTGCATAGACATCTACTACACGGGCAATCTTGCTCAACCCTGTTATACGACCATTAGGGATATATGCCACATGTACCTTTCCAAAGAAAGGCAACATATGATGCTCACACAAGGAATAGAAATCAATATCCTTTACTACTACCATCTGCCTATACTCCTCTTCAAAAAGAGCAGAGCGTAAGATAGCCTCTGGATCTTCATTGTATCCTTTGCATAAAAACTGGAGTGCCTCCCCTACGCGCTTAGGCGTTTTAATAAGCCCCTCACGCTGAGGGTTCTCTCCTATCTGACCCAATACAGTCTCTACTGATAGCGCTATTTGCTCCGTCACTTCCGGACGGCTATGAAAATCCTGTAAATTCATGGCAAAACCTTAATCTTATCTCTCACAATATATGTATCTCCCATATGCTCTGGATATGCTTGCACAAATTCCTTTTTATAATCGCGCGCTTCTTCATAGGTACGGAAATCACCTATACGCACTTTCCAGAATGGGGGCACATAACTTACATAGATAGTATGGGGCAGATAATCCTTTAGGTTTTTCTCCAACAAAAGTGCCTCTGACTTAGCAGTCTGCTGTTGATTGGAAGAATAAATCTGCACACGATAACCATCTATCTCTATCAATTCCTGCTCACCATAAATAGCATTATGCAATAGGCGAGCAACCATAGAGTCCTGGTGTACCTCTACACCTGACATCTCAGATAATATATTTATTCGCTCAGGAACTGCAATGGTATCATCCGCCCAAACAAACATATAGGCTACCACAGCAATGAATAATACAAATAATCGTTTCATACATCAATCATTATTTAATAATGGAATGAACTACCACCCACGAACTCACGAAGCAACGAAGTAGGTGGAATCTCTTTCTCTGGTATAGGAATAAAATACTGTAGGAACTTTAGCAAACGGTGCGCCTCGGAATACTCCTCGCAATATTTAGGTACCTCCTGTAATATCGGTTCCGCATGGCGTTTGAGGACTGCGAACTCAAAGATAAGTGCTGAATTGAACATCACATCTGCCTCTTCCTGATAAGGATAGACCCATTTCATTTCTCCTCGCACCACACTTGGGCAGCGAGCTATCGTCTCACGCGCAGAGAAATTCCTATACTTATAATCACGCACTACGCGACGAAGCAAGCGAATATCGGTAGTGGGTATCCAATTATGATTATCGATATTGATAGTGGTGAGGGCAGATACATAAATCTTAAAGGTCAAACTCTTATCCACATCTGGTAATATACACGGATTGAGCGCATGTAGTCCCTCTATGAGTAATATCGAATCCTTTTGCAATTTCAGTTTACGCCCCTCAAAAACACGCTCGCCTATTGAGAAATCGTAGGTAGGTAATTCCACCTCTTTTCCGTCTAATAAGTCCCGCATCTGCTGTCTGAAGAATGACAAATCGACTGCCTTCACATTCTCAAAATCCCATTCGCCATTTTCGTCCTTTGGCGTATCCACACGATTGACAAAATAGTCATCCATGGATAACACCTCCGGTTTGATACCATTCACCATCAACTGTATCTGCAATCGCTTGGAGAAAGTGGTCTTTCCGCTTGAAGAGGGACCTGATACAAAAATCATCTTAGGTCTCTTCTCCGCAATAGCATCTGCTATCTGCGCCACTTTTTTCTCATGCAATGCTTCGGCTAACTTAATCATCTCAAAGGACTTATTGCGCTTGCAAGCGATATTGAAATCCGTCACATTATGGATATGAAGCAGTTTATTCCAGCGGCTATATTCGCAGAAGATAGAGAACATCTTATCCTGCTGTATAGCATCCTCTAATATCGTTGGATTCTCTCTATTAGGGATACGCAACAACATACCATCCTGGAATAACTCTAAATCAAAAACATTGATATAGCCCGAACTGGGAAGTAGCACATTCGTATAATAATCAATGAAATCACCCATCCGGAAATAACGGCAGTAAGGATTACCTAAAGTCTCAAATATGGTACCCTTATTATAGCGCGAAGAGAACATCTTAATCACTTCTTTTGTACGCTTCTCTTCTTCGTATATAGGTCTATCCTCTGCTATTATCTGCTGCATTCGCTGCTTGATAGCTACCACCATATCTGCCGTCACTATAGGACTCTCGTCTTTCTCCGCCTCCGAAGGAGAATGCCATTGCAAGGTACAGTAATATCCTTTGCTAATCGGATGCTCAATACGCAAATCCATAGATGGATAGAGTTCATGAATAGCGCATGCGAGTACCATATTGAGTGTGCGCACATAGACACGCATGCCTGTGGGCGAACTCGCATCCAAGAATTCCACATCCTTGGGTTTGTACATCAAGAAATTAAGGTTCTCCACCTTATAATTCACATGCGCTGCGATAATAGGATATTTCAATTGAATACCAAGCAGGTCCTTCAATTCTATAAGCGATATACCACGCGGCACATCATGATACGCACCTGTATTCTTACAAAATATAGTGATTGTTGGTTCCATTAATTAATGAACAATGAATAATGAATAATGAATAATGAATATTATTCTTTAGCACATAGCGTTATTTATCCTTCATAGTCTTCTCTATCGCCACCACCTGCTCTATCAGTCTGCTCATATCGGATAGTCGTACTTGATTAGCAGCATCCGAGATTGCTTTCTTTGGTTCTGGATGTGTTTCAATAAATAATCCATCCACTCCCACAGCTACTGCAGCTCGCACTAAAGGGAGCACCATTTCTCTATTTCCACCCGTTATACCTTGTGCAGACGATGGCTGCTGCACTGAATGGGTAGCATCGAAGATGACAGGACATCCAAAGCGCTTCATCTCTACCAGCGATGTCATATCTACTACCAATCTGCCATACCCAAAAGATGAGCCGCGCTCCGTTAACCATATATGTCCTTCTGATACTGCTTGGGGATGTACCTGCTCTATCTTAGCGATTACACCCCCCATATCCCATGGTGCCATAAACTGTCCCTTTTTAACATTCACGATGCGTCCTGTTCGCGCTGCCGCCTCTAATAAATCTGTTTGGCGGCTCAGGAAAGCAGGTATCTGCAGCACATCAGCCACTTCTGCTACCGGTACACATTGCCAACTCTCATGCACATCAGTCAAGATAGGAAGAGCGAACTGCTCCTTCACTTCCTGCAAGATACGCAATCCTTCATCCATCCCTACACCACGGCAAGAGACAGAAGTACGATTGGCCTTGTCGTACGACGATTTGAAATAAAGAGGCATCGCGTATCTCTCGCAGAGCTCTTTTAGATGTTCTGCCGTCTGCATTACACAGTCGCGACTCTCAATAGCACAAGGTCCAGCAATGAGAAACATATAATGGTGAGTTATTAGTTCTTATTCAGCGCATTTATATACGCGAATCCATTCCACGCCCATCTTACCTTCACCTGCTTTTGCAGTAGATGGTATGAAAGACTGAGCTAAGAAGAACAACTGATCCTTTGTAAGGTCATTCGCCATACGGAATACCTCCATATTATTTACATACCATATTAGTTCTTCTGCTGTCCAACGCAGTGAATAGACATAGTATTTAGAGCGAGAAGCTCCTGATAACTTCTCAAGACGAGTCTGACCATTAGCTACCTTACCCATTTGCACTTTCTTTCCATCATAGAAATAGAGCGCCAACATCGGTTGTCCGTTCTTTCCGCTGGTCAATCCTAAGAATTGGCAACCTGCACCTTGTGAACGCATCTTTACCATGAATAAACCTTGCTCTTGCGCAAAAGCTTCCTTGGTATTCATCACATCGGATGTATAATTGAATGTCTGCTCGATAAATCCTTTTTTGCTATCCCATGCAATGGCTTTCTTTGTCTCCTCGCGCAACTCTATCTCCATATTGCCATTCACAAAGAATGTATTCTTACCTCCATTGTATGCTTGCTTCTCACTGGCTATTGAGTGACCATCTTTAAGCGACGCACTTGCATACCCGAAACCAGGTTTCCAATTTGCGCCAGATATCATCTTCTCATCAAAAGTGAGCAAGAAACTCTCTGCACGCTCTACTTGCGCTTTATCTTGTGAGAAATAGAACTGAATATCATTCATCTTACCCAACTCCTTGAATCGCATCTCACGCACATATGCCTTGGAATGTTGCCAGCGTTTCTTATCTGCCCATAGCGCATGACGCTCTTGGAAATCCGGCGTATTGATCTCTTGCTCCAAGGCATTCAATTGCTCTATTTCAACTGAATCATGCATCTTCAGATAATTCTTATAGAACGAAGAGCGGTATATACGATTGAACATGCGCAACTCTCCCGAACGCATACGCTCCTTAAAACTCTTAATCTTTGCAAATTCATCTGTCTCACGGAAAGCAAGGAAAGATAAGAACGATGGGTTCTCCAACGCACTTCTATACCATTTCACACGGCGTGAAGAGATCATTTCCTTATAACGAAGCATTTTCCTTCCCTCTTCCGTATCTTTATACTTACGAGAGATAAGCTCTTTCTTCTCTGCCTGGAACTCTGGACTCTCAATCTTTTGTTTTAATTCAAGGTACTCCTTTAATACAGACGACTGATCAATCTGCTTCCAACGCGCCACACGCGCTTGGGTACTCTGAATGTGTTTCTCGAATTGCTCCGTAGAGAGCATTTTGCCTGTTAGTCTTGCCGTAAAAAGATTCATAATATATATTCGTTTAAAGAGTTGTTAATCTACTTAATAATTCATCGAGTGACTGCACAAAGATAGGCGTGTAGTGCTCCTGCGCTGGAATAAACTGCAAGGAACGCATGTGCGCTATCTGGGATTGTAATGGGCCATAGAAATCATCGTGATTGAGGATTAGCACTGGTTTACGATGCTCGCCCACAATAGCAGACGATATAACATCCATCATCTCGTCTAATGTACCATAGCTACCAGGCAGACACACGAATACATCAGCTTGCTCACGCATTACTTGCTTACGCTCCGACATAGTAGCTACCGGTATCATTTCGTGGCAGTTATCTGCTTGGCGTCCCGCCGCTATGATACGCGATGGTATGACGCCTATCACATGCGCTCCTGCGGAAACCGCCGCAGCACTCGTTCGACTCATCAATCCACCGGTAGCACCACCATACACCAATGTATGCCCATGCTCTCCTATCCATTTTCCTATCGCATCGCCTAAAGCCAGATAGGACTCCGGGATAGCATCCTTCGCACTACAATAAACAGCTATCTTCATTTTACGCATCAATATTTGCGTAGGTTGCATTCTCCTCTATGAACTCGCGACGCATAGCCACATCGTCACCCATCAGCATGGCAATCGTATGATCTGCTTCTGCTGCATTCTCTATGGTGACACGCTTGAGCAGACGACGAGACGGATCCATTGTAGTCTCCCACAACTGCTCATCACTCATCTCACCAAGACCTTTGTAGCGCTGGGTCTTGATTTGCTTCTCATCTCCATTACCATATTTCATGATAAACTCCTGACGCTGTTGGTCATTCCAGCAATATTCGCTATAATTGCCTTTCGAGCATTTATAGAGCGGCGCCATGGCGATATAGAGATAGCCATGCTCTATCACCTCCTTCATATGACGGAAGAACAAAGTCATAATCAGCGTAGCAATATGCGCACCATCGACATCGGCATCCGCCATAATAATCACCTTATGATAACGGATCTTGCTCAAGTTAAGCGCCTTAGGATCCTCCTCTGTACCAAAAGTGATACCTAAGGCTGTAAATATATTGCGTACTTCTTCACTCTCGAAGACCTTATGCTCCATTGCTTTCTCCACATTCAATATCTTACCACGCAATGGCAAAATAGCCTGACACATTCTATCACGACCGCTCTTAGCAGTACCACCCGCAGAGTCTCCCTCGACGAGGAATAACTCACATTCAGCGGCATCTTTAGACACACAGTCTGCCAATTTACCAGGCAAACCACCTCCACTCAGTGGCGATTTACGAAGCACTGATTGGCGTGCGTTACGCGCAGCTATACGCGCTTGTGCAGCGAGGATAACCTTCTCCACAATCTTCTTCGCATCATCTGGATGCTCCTCTAAGTAATTCTGCAATGCTTCAGCCACCGCAGCACTTACCATACCAGCTACCTCAGAGTTACCCAACTTAGTCTTGGTCTGTCCCTCAAACTGAGGCTCAGCCACTTTCACAGAGATAATTGCCGTGAGACCCTCGCGGAAATCATTTGCATCAATAGTAGAGTTACCCTCCTTATCTTTGAGTTTCGCCTTCTCCAACATCTTGCTCTCCTCAGCATATTTCTTCATCACGCGAGTAAGTGCAGAGCGGAAACCAGCCACATGGGTACCTCCCTCTATCGTATTGATATTATTTACATATGAATGTACATTCTCATTAAAATCGGTATTATACAGCATCGCCACTTCTACCGGCGTTCCATACTTATCTGTACTGAGGTGAATAACCTCCGAGATGAGTGGTGTACGCGTGCCATCTATATAGCGCACAAACTCCTCAAGACCCTTCTCCGAATAGAATACCTCTTTTTTACAATTCCCCTCTGCATCCACCACACGCTTATCTTTGAGCACGATACGGATACCCGCATTGAGGTATGCCAACTCGCGCATACGATTTGCCAATATATCCCATTGATATACCGTCTCTGTAAAGATGGTCGCATCTGGCCAGAACTGCACAAAAGTACCCGTCTTGCCTTGCTCCCAATTACCTACAGCCTCAGCTCCATCGATCGTATGCACGGGAGCCAATGGCTTACCCTGCGCATAGTCCTGACTATGGATAGCGCCACCACGATACACCTCCACATGCATCTTAGACGAGAGTGCATTCACACAACTAACACCCACGCCGTGGAGACCACCAGATACTTTATATGAATCCTTATTAAACTTACCACCCGCGTGGAGCACGGTCATCACCACCTCCAAAGCACTCTTATGCTCCTTAGGATGCATATCCACAGGGATACCACGACCATTATCCTGCACCACGATAGAATTATCCGGATTGATGTGCACTACTATTTCGCTGCAGAAACCAGCCAAAGCCTCATCAATAGAATTATCCACCACCTCATATACCAAGTGGTGCAAACCCTTTTGCGATATATCTCCAATATACATCGCTGGGCGTTTACGAACTGCCTCTAAACCTTCCAGCACTTGAATACTGGAACCATCATACTTTTCTTTTTGCTCTTCCATATCGTATGTTTAATTTATTTCCTACTAAACGCGTGTTGCGCTTGCGAGCGCGCACGCACACAAAATTTGTGTGCAAAGATACAACTTTTTTCTGATATACACAAGATTTACAAAGTATTTTTATCAAAAAACATCAAAAACTTGTATTTCTGCTTTTTTTGTTGTACCTTTGTGCCAATTTTTACACATATGGCATATTCCTTTCGTACATATCTACCATACTACAAACGCAACCTCAAGGTGGCTCTTCCTGTCATCTTGACACAGATAGGTGCTGCTTTGGTGGGTTTCTTTGATTCTGTTATGGTAGGGCATTATGGTACTGTAGATTTAGCTGCAGTCAGTTTTTCCAATGCTATTTTCTTCACCATCATGGTATTGGCGATGGGTGCTATCATGGGTTTGACGCCATTAGTAGGGCACGAAGTGGGGAGTTTGAGCAACGAGACCAACGAGGAAGAGATAGCGCGCAAGCATTTGCATATCAGTTCGCTGCTCGCTAATGGTGGTATTTTTACGCTCATTCTATGCGCGCTCACCCTGGCGTTATTGGTACCATGCATCCCCTTCTTGGGTTGTTTTGGGCAAGAGGAAGAGGTGGTAGCATGCGCCAAACCTTATTTCACGCTCATTGTGCTATCTATCATTCCATTCAATTTCTTCAACCTATCCAAGCAATTCCTGGAAGGATTAGGTAATACAACGGTAGCGATGATTATCACATTAGCGTGCAATCTGCTCAATATAGGTCTTAACTGGATTTTTATCTTCGGGCATTGGGGTTGCCCTGCTATGGGTGCAACGGGCGCTGGTCTCTCCACACTCATTGCGCGTACAGCAATGCCCATATGCTTCTTTATTGTCATATGTTACAAGAAAGAATGGCGCAGATACATCACTTCTATTCATCGAGCGATGATTCGCACAGAAGAACTAAAGAAACTCTTCCGCATAGGTTTACCTATTGGATTGCAGACATTCGCAGAGACATTCCTTTTCACCGCTTCGTTTATCATCGTAGGTTGGATTAGCAAAGAGGCCCTTGCCGCTCATCAAGTAGCAAACCAAATGGCAGATATTACTTTTATGCTGGTATTAGGCATCGGTTCTGCCACCACTATCCGCGTATCTCACCAATTAGGCAAAGGCGACCTATATGCGGTTAAGATGGCCGCCAATGCATCTATACATCTATGCCTACTGGTGAATGGTATAGGCGCAGCGGTGATGATAGGCGGACGAGCATGGATACCCTATGTCTTTACCGAGGACCCCAAGGTGGTGGAAATAGCATCCACACTGCTCATTTTTGCAGGACTATTGCAATTCGCAGATGGATTACAATGTGTAGGAGCAGCTATGCTGCGAGGCATACAAGATGTGAAAGTACCCATGAAGATAGCCCTATACTCCTATATCGGAATCACTTTGCCATTAGGATTGATACTTACCTTCCCATTAGGATTGGGAGCCAAAGGAATGTGGATTGCCTTTGTGATAGCGCTTGCCATACCAGCCGTGCTTTTCCATATTCGATTTAGAAAACAACTTAAGCGTTACACTAGCAGTCCTCGTTAGTATTAGTAATGAATAAAAAGACAATATTATGAACACTATTTTTGACATTTTTGCTGAGATATGCAAAGTACCAAGACCCAGTAAACACGAAGAACGAATCAGTCAATGGTTGCAAGATTTTGCAGCTGCACATGGTATTGAATGTATAGCAGACGAAGCTATGAATATCATTATGCGCGTACCCGCTACTCCTGGATATGAGAGCCACAAAGGCATTATCCTTCAAGCCCATATGGACATGGTATGCGAGAAGAACAGCGATGTGCAGCACGATTTCATGACCGATCCTATTCAGACTTATATAGACGGCGAATGGCTCAAAGCCAAAGGTACTACTCTGGGAGCAGATAATGGTATTGGCATGGCGATGGCATTAGCGGCTATCACAAACCCTGAGTTACAGCATCCTGCTATTGAGTGTCTCTTTACTGTGGACGAAGAGACCGGACTCACCGGTGCGATGAAACTGCAAGACGGTATGCTGCAAGGCAAACAACTGATCAACCTTGATTCCGAAGATGACGGACAAATATTTATCGGCTGCGCAGGAGGTATCGACACCCTCGCTAAAATGCACTATGAACCCATTACGATTGATAATCAATCAGAAAAATATTTCCCCATCCAGTTGCGCGTAAGCGGACTTATGGGAGGGCACTCTGGAGACGATATCAACAAAGGCCGTGCGAATGCCAATCAACTACTCGTATGGTTCATTGAGCGTATTTGGAAGCAAACACCATTGCAATTAGCTACCATCAACGGAGGTAACTTGCGTAATGCTATTGCACGCGAGGCAGAAGCAGTGATATGCGTACCGATGAGTTACAAAGAGCAGGTACGCATTGAGTGGAACCACCATATAGCTGAGATGGAAGATAAATATGGTTCTATTGAAAAAGAGATGCGCCTTGACTTGGAGTCATGCGACATGCCTCATTCTTTCATCCCCTCCGACAAAGCCTATAGGCTCATCATGGCACTCTGTGCATGCCCACACGGTATGACAGCGATGAGCAAAGAGATGCCCGGACTTGTAGAGACGAGCACTAACTTAGCATCTATCAAGATGCGCGAAGACGAGCAAGGTGCTTATATAGAGGTCAATACTTCGCAGCGTTCTTCCAAAGAGGCATCCAAACATCACCTCAAATGGATTGTAGAGCAGGCGCTCGCACTCGCATGCGATGAGGTAACACATGGAGACGGATATCCCGGATGGGCTCCTAATCCTAATTCACCACTATTAGAGGTTGTTAAGAAAGCCTATACAGACTTATATCAAAGCGAACCTAAAGTGCTGGCTATACATGCAGGCTTAGAGTGCGGACTATTCTTAGAGAAATATCCATACTTAGACATGGTGTCCGTAGGGCCACAGATGTATGGTGTACACTCACCACAAGAGCGATTATCTATCCCAAGCACTGAGAGATGCTACCAATGGTTGTGCCAGATACTACAATCACTATAATGGTGTAAATTTACCCTTGCTACCGATTTTCATCTCCAATCTCCTTGGCTATCTGCATAGCAGCAAGATTTTCAGGAATACATATTTGCTGAATATTCATCGCTTTGAGTATAGACATGTGTATATAGTCTAATGCGCGTGCGTATATCTTGGTTTGCCCAAGTTCTTTGAGTATAGCCACGGTGCGTAATGCATACTCCATGCTTTGTCCAATAGCGACAATAATGCAATCCATTTCCTCCAAAGGCAAACTGCGTAGTGCATTCTTCTCTGTAGCATCCATGATATAAGAGACAGCTATTCTTTCCTTCACTTCTTCCACACGATGTTCGTTGTTGTCAATACCGATAACATCGTGACCTGCATCGGTGAGTTGGCAAGCTAATGTAGCACCAAAATTGCCCAATCCAATAACAAGATATTTCATATGCTTAGTGTTAGTTGATTATTATATCTTCTTTAGGTAATGCGTAACCCATTCGCTTCTCTTTGCGTACAATACTCATCAGTACGGTCACAAATCCCACACGACCAATAAACATTAGTGCAACAAGTAAGGACTTGCTAACATTATTTAGCAACGGCGTAATACCCGTGGATGACCCGACAGTGGCGAAAGCGGAAATAGTCTCAAAGAGTATATCCATCGTAGGGATGGTGGGTTCAGAAATAAGCAGAGCAATAAAGAAAAAGATGACCACCATAGCCGAACCGCATATAACAACGAGCGTACGGCGTATTGAGTTGTAGGTTATTTCACGATTAAATAGTTCTGTAGTCTGCCGTCCCTTGGCCAGTGATTTGATAGAAGCGAAAGCCACAGCAAGCGTATTTACCTTTATACCACCCGCAGTGGACTGTGAACCACCACCAATAAACATGAGTACTAATATTAGTATGATAGTCAGACGCGAAAAATCGCCCACAGAGACACTATTAAAACCAGCCGTTCGCGGTACAACTGAATTAAAGAAAGAATGAATAATCTTTTCGCTCGTGGTCAAATGTGCAAAAGCACCATCCCATTCCAATATGCCAATACACACAGCCCCACCCAAAATGAGTATTGTCGTTGTGAACAAGACTATTTTGGTATTGACATAGAGAAGATGACTAAACCGTTGAGTTCCTATCCCGCGCCTAAATATTTTGCGCCATAGTTTAGACAGGTGATAGGACAATAGGCGCTTGATATTAATCAGCACAGGAAATCCTAAACCGCCTAAAATAATTAAGCAGGAAATTGCTATGTAGAACGAATGGTGACCAGTAAAGAGCAGTTCATTTCCTAAATTACCTTCCAAGGTAGAGAATCCAGCATTACAAAATGCTGACACAGAGTGAAATATAGCAAAGAAAATCTCTTCCTCTATACTCATTCCGCTCATTGGATGAATACTCAGCCATATCCATGCGGCACCTGCCAATTCAATGACAAGGGTAAAACCTAACACATAGAGCAAAGTGGACACGAGTGAAGACGCATTTGAACTCACTATATCGCGTAGCGTAAACTGCGAGTACAGCCCCATACCATCCATAAAGAAGATAGCAAAAAAACTAGTTATAGTCATAATACCCAATCCGCCTACTTGTATGAGCAGAGCGATGACAATCTGTCCCTCTAAGGTGAAAATTTGAGAAACCTCTACCGTACTCAATCCTGTCACACACACAGCACTCGTGGATACGAACAAAGCATCAATGAGTGGTAAATTTATCTCTGGCATAGTTGAACGAGGGAGCAGTAATAACAATGCGCCAAAAGCAATCGTAACAGAAAAACAGAGCACCACCAGTAGTGCAGGGTTTGTCTTACGATTGACGAACAATGTCACACCCTTAGAAAATTCAATAAACGAGAAGAGGCCTAATAAGGTGACAATAAAATATTTATTTTGAAGGAAGGCAAAAATATGTGGCCATACACCCGTAGCCTGTGATACATCAAAAAAGACGGGAATAGCAGATGCGTATAGTAGTAAGCCGAAAAAAAATGTAAGAGATAAAGCTTTGCGTTGAATATCCTTCCAGTGACATAATAAGCGATAATTGAAAAGCGATAGATAAATCCACCAGCCTAATTCGTAAACTTTATTTATTAGGTGTATATCGCGAGCATTAAGCACAAAACCATAATCTATAACCAGGGCTCCGATCACCAATAAAGCCACTATTGGAATTGTGTAGCGCAAAATAGTGTCAATATATACTACAGCACGCTTATATATGCTGAACACTTTTTGGAAGATCGTGTGCAGTGCGCGTGGATTAATATTAACCTTATATTTAAACATATATTCGGCGGCAAAGGTAGTAAAATTTCCTGACATAGGCAAAAAAAATACAATTTTTTAACAGATTTTAAGTCAAACTTAAAACTATAAAACATCCCTCGACTTCGTCATATACGACTTGAAGAAAGAGCATGAACATAGTCCATTTATGCTTCAGCAACGAAAAAATCCCTATAAATAGGGATTGCAGGAATACAAAAAAAGCAGTACCTTTGCAGCCGATTAGCAAAAGAATGGTAAAAATAGCCGTCATAGGACTTCCACAGAGTGGTAAAACAGCGCTCAGTCAAGCCTTGCAGCGTTTGGCAGAGCAGAGCGCGCATGCTATGCAATTCGTTGAAGTGCACGACTTAGACGAGTTGCATGGGCATACCTATGAGGTTGTACTACAAGTGGTGGACTCTACGCGATTAGAGGAGTCCTTGCTTTTTACTCCGCATATCATCGATGAGCAGCAGAAGATTGTTCTCGCCATCGGAAGATATGATTTACTGCTACAAACGGACCACTCACTCAATCTACCTCTCCTACAACAACTCATTGGTGTGCCAATGGGATTGGTTTCGGTTAAGAATAATATGGGATTGGAGGCTTGTTTAGACTTAGTGCTAAGCGAAGTGCAACAGAAAGAGCCTTCTGCACACCCCATTTACCACTTAGAAGGCATGGACAGCGATGATGCCTATCGCGCCTATGTACACGGTGCGCTCACCCAGACTCTCAAGCATAGTAAGAATGACCAACACCAAACA
Source organism: Paludibacteraceae bacterium (assembly GCA_045576595.1). GTDB lineage: Bacteria > Bacteroidota > Bacteroidia > Bacteroidales > Paludibacteraceae > Colicola. The sequence continues at coordinate 115,604 of JAZNGV010000011.1, forward strand.
CGATTAGAGCGAATAGACAAGGTGCTCACTTCGCCATGGACTGGTTTTCCTATCATGATAGCGGTTTTATACCTCGTTTTTTGGTGCACATTCACTCTTGGTGCTTATCCTCAAGAATGGATTGCGAATGGTATAGAGCAACTGACGGCATTGGGGCATGCTAATTGGGAGAGCACATGGTGGACGAGTGTCCTATTAGATGGTGTATTACAAGGTGTGGGAGCAGTCCTGGCTTTCTTGCCCAATATCATCATTCTCTTCTGCTTTATCTCTATTATGGAAACATCCGGCTATATGGCACGCGAGGCTTATTTGATGGACCAGATTATGCACCGTGTAGGCTTGCACGGACGCAGTTTCTTACCAATGCTAATGGGATTAGGATGCAATGTGCCTGCTATCATGGCGGCGAAGGACATTAAGAATACGAAAGATCGTACTCTGACCATGCTCATGGTACCTTTCATCTCTTGCTCGGCACGATTGCCTGTATATATGCTCTTTGTGGACACATTTTTTGAAAGCTACAAAGCATTGGTGATGATTTCGCTCTATGCAATTGGCATTTTACTCGCTATCCTTTTTGCTATTGTGATGAAGCATACTCGCTGGTTCCGTCAGCATAGTACTGACCATGTGAATGAATTACCAGAGTTCCGCATTCCTAAAGCCAAAAGGGTGGCTGCACATGTATGGGAGCGAGTAAAGGATTACCTGCAGAAGATAGGTACCGTTATTATATGGGCGAGTGTCATTATTTGGGCTTTGCAGTATTTTCCACAGCAAGACTTAAGCGATATAGAACATTCTTATTTAGCGATGATTGGCCAAGCGATAGAGCCTATAATGACACCCCTTGGTTTTGATTGGAAGATGTCCGTTTGCTTGCTCACGGGTTTGCCTGCCAAAGAAGCTATTGTTTCTACATTGGCTATTTTATATGGCGGAGATTTGAGTGCTGCCGGTTTTACTCCACTGACGGCATTCAGTTTTATGGTATTTGTGCTGCTTTATTTCCCATGCTTTGCCACTATCGCTACCCTGCGCCATGAAGCCGGTCGCCAATGGGCATGGTTCACAGTATTCCATAGCATTATGCTCGCATGGTTAATCGCCATGCTCATCTACCAGATTGGTATGCTTTTTGTATAGAATAGATAGGATAGATAGGATAGATAGACTAGAATATTATCAAAAAACATTACAATATGAAACACATTTTACTTCTATTGAGTTGCCTAATTCTAAGTGTAGGCACTCTTCAAGCTAAAAACAATTACAAAGAGACTGTTGTTCTCTCATGCGAGCTCCATTGCCAAGGTTGCTGTGACAAGATTATGAAGAATATCGCGTATGAGAAGGGCGTCAAGGACTTGCAGTTCGACCTCAAGCATAAAACAGTCACACTCACTTTTGACACACGAAAAACGGATTTGCCCACGCTTCTCAAGGCCTTTGAGAAATTAGGCAAACCCGCTAAACCTATTGCTCCTAAAAAGCAGGAAGATAAATAACACTTATCTCACTTGCACTCCTAAGATAGAATACAGCGTTCCATCAGGGCGAAGGATATATACTTGTCCGTCCTGAAGATATTTAGTAGCACCATCATTAACGATGGTGTTTTCTATTCCTTCTTCTTCACTAAAAGCATGTCCCTCTATGGTCACATCCCGCAGAAGGATATACTTGCCACTTCCACTGGTATGCTCATGCCAAGGCAAGACACGCAGATGTAATGTCTCACCAGCAGGAATAGTGATTGCAGGAGTCAATTCAACATAGTTCATTGATTTATTCGGCAGTGCTGTCTGTGCAACCTCATAGATAGTATGTACATCCGTGAAGTCCGCACCGAAACCTGTATTCACATGGCATTTCATAAAGCCCGTTGAATATGCGCCCAAGAACATAGATATCTTCGTTATGCGCACTTCTGCTGTGGTGGGAGCGGTCAAAGAGAAATCAATATAACGATTTGCATTCTCATCTATCTCGTCAACGGGCCAGTTAGCCTTTTTCCCAGCTGCATCTGCATTATGAATACGAGGCACATCCATGCCCGTTTCACCATTAATAGTCACATCATTCTTTGTATCCGTTATCACCATTCCGCTCAATGTCATCTCTCCACTTACTGGTCCCACACATTCTGCCTGCAAAGGCAAAGAGGGCTTAGCATTCAATGCCCATTTAGCGCTGATTGGGCTACCTCCCGCAAGCGAGATTACCGTAGCTGTAACAGGCACTTCTATTCGCTGCTCGCCGCTGATTGCTACAATCGTACTATTTTGTTCTCCAGCAGTGGTATATGCAGCTTTAACATACAAGCGCTGCAGAAGTGTTGCTCCCTCATAATCAGCCTCCACAGCGGAAGAATATGTTCCTTCTTCTCCAGTCAACGATATCTGCACATCTTCCGAAGATGAGAATGATACTTTTCCTACAGCGGGTGTCAAACCAAAACCCGTAAAGAGTACTTCGCGCTTATTGACTACCCCCTCGTATGTCTCCCCCATTGATAAGGAAGTAGGGTTGGCTGTAATGGAAGTGGGGATAGATATATAGGATGCCAGAGCAGGTATCGAATCCTTGAGCATCTGCGCTGCCAATCGCGCCACAAGGTTTGCTCCCATGGTGGCAAAATGCGTATTATCATCTTTGCAGAAGAGCAATTTGGTACATTGCGATTCACCATATTGCAGATATAGATTGACTGTAGCAGTAGTCATATCCAAGAATGGTACATCCATCTCTTGCGCTACTTCTCGCATTGCTTGCACATAGTCCATTGAGTGGTCGTCTTCAGGGATAGATGCTGCCTGATTAAGCGTTCCATTCTCTATACGCCAAAACTTATCTCCTAAATCATGCTTTCCACTACGCTTAATAGTATTACCATTGAAATACTTACGTGCTAAAGGTGCCATTAAGATAGGATTAACATCCATGGCACGCGCCTCATCTATATATTTGCGTAGGAATGCCTTGTAGGTAGTTTGCGGATGTGTACCACGCATGTCCGTCTCTGCTGCTTGCCCGATGGAAGCATAGTAAGCATTGAGTGTATCCACATCCATACCATTATTTTTCTCATCATTATGGGCAAACTGAATGATGAGATAATCGCCTGCTTGCAATTGTTTGGTAACAGTGCCCCATTGCGCAGCCCCTGTATAGAAAGTGCGGGTAGAGCATCCTGATTTACCACGATTATTAACTTCTACGAACTGATTATCGAAGAAAGCACCGAGATAGGTAGCCCAGCCACGCTTGTCCGTAGCAGACTCATCATAATTCTCCATCGTGGAGTCTCCAATAGTATGAACTGTCACTTTCGCGAAAGACGGTGCGACAAAAAGAGATAGCACTAATAATAGAGCAAGTGGTTTTTTCATGGTATTAGATATTTGTATGTAAAATAAAGATTAGTCCTTATCCTTTAGGAAAAGAGTTTCTACTACATTGATAACATGATCAGCCAGTTTCTCACAATGATTGATAAAGTCCATATAGAAGACACCTAATTGATAGCTATATTTACCTGTTTCTATATCCTTCAAATTAGCATCTCTTAAAACAGAGCGATAGTCATTGATAGTTTGCTCTAATTCATAGTATGGAGCCATTTGCTCAAAAGTAAGACGATTATTTTCTTCCAATGCCAACTTCATATTTGCCACGCATTGGAGAATATATTGCAGCATTTGCTCTATATGCTCTTTCTGCTCTTCTGTGAAGTCGCCTTTGTAATTTTCTTTCTTGCGAGCAAAGGTACGCCCTAAATGGAAGCAGTCATCGCCTATAGACTCTAATTCATCCACTTGACGGAGCATAGCTGTTATCTTGGATTTTGATTCATTAGACAATCGTCCTTCTGACACACGCTGGAGGTATTTGGCTATCTCAACCTCCATATTATCGGTGATACCCTCATATTTCGATATGCGTGCAAACACTTCCTCAAACTGTGTATCATTGGTAGTGTGGAATAGTTCTTGTACCATTGTGACCATTTTCTCGCAACGGGTAGCAAACACATCTACCTCTTTCTTAGCTTGATACAAGCTTAACTCTGCGGTAGAGAGCATACCTTCGGAAATATACACCAATCGTTTCTCTTCTTTCTCGCCTTTGTCTGGGATTAAGCGACATATTAGTTTTTCTATTTGTCCCACAAATCCAATCATTACCACTGTATTAAAGATATTGAAGCATGTATGGAAGATAGACAATAGGTACATATTATTGGACGAATCGCCGAAAACCACTTGATCCAATATTTCCGTAGCTCGAATAGACAATGGGAAGATGCACAATATGATTACCACGCCAAAGACATTGAAGAGCGTATGCGCGAGTGCTGCGCGTTTTGCCAATGTATTACCTGCGAAAGAAGCGAGTAGGGCTGTGATGGTTGTTCCGATATTCTGTCCCATTGCTAAAGCGGCTGCTTGTGTCAGTCCGAATCCAGGGATATTCATATCGAAAAGCATGAGGGTGATAGCCATAGAAGCCGATGAAGACTGCATAGCCATTGTTAGTATCATACCAGCAAAAAGGAACAAAGGTATAGCCCACCATGCATTGACATCTATGTGGGTCAACCAATCACCCATATGTTTGCCTATCTCCATTGCCTCTGCTGCTTCTGACAACAGGTTGAGTCCCATAAAGAGGAGTGCGAAACCGATGATACACTCACCTAAGTTTTTCCACTTGCCTTTACCCATGAATAATAATGGAGCTGCCACTGCCATCAATGGAAGTGACAATGCAGCTATATCCATCTTAAATCCAATGAATGCTACTATCCATGCGGTGACTGTTGTTCCTATATTAGCACCCATGATAACACCGATTGCTTGGCGAAGTGTCATCAAACCGGCATTCACGAAAGAGACAACCATCACGGTAGTGGCAGAAGAGGATTGGATGACTGCTGTAACACCCATACCCGTTAGTACACCAGCAAAACGATTAGAGGTCATACTGGATAGCACACCACGGAGACGATCACCTGCTGTCTTTTCCAGACCCTCGGACATAATCTTCATTCCATATAAGAAGATTCCCAAGGCACCCACAAAGGATAAAATGTGTAAGAACATATTGTTGTTTATTACTTATTTTTAAAAATTCGCTGCAAAGGTACAAAAAAAAATGCAAACATGCAAATTTATTTCTATTGTACCATCCAATGTAGATTCAAATAGCACATGCAAAGTTAGTAAAAAATGTTTTGAAAAACAAAATAATGGTGTAAAAAAATCAATTTTCTATACATCCCTTCTGTCAAGAAGAGTAAGAGTCTGCAAAATACACAATATAAAAGTAACATGCTTGTAACCATCCACGATCATATCCAACTCCCTATTTCCGAAACGCTTATCATCTGATTCTATTGAATGCTTATGTATGCTAGTTCTTTTAAGAATAGAGGCTACTATTAATACTTGTAAAAAAATGCGTTTCTAAATAGAAACTATACTTTATTTTATATTTTTACCCATTAGCACTATCATTACAGATATAAGAAAGCATAATGTTTGCCAACGCGCGCATGTATGTGCAGTGCATGCGTGAGTGTATGCGTATTATAATAAAGTATAATGGTAGATTTTATATTATAGACCGCTACGCGAGCGATTTGCTTATTCAAACAAAAATAAAGAAAATAAAATAAAAATATAAAAAACATTTTTTTAGGTAATCAAAAACGACGGCGGATGATTTATAATTGTAAAAATACATAGATAAACACTGGTCGTATGCTATGTGCCTATTGTAGTCGCTGAGCCTGTGGGCTACGCGCCCGGAGCGTAATCTTCTTAATCCGCATTTATATGCGAGCATATAATGCGCCTTAATTATCTTCCTCTCCCGCCGGCAGAGTTCTGCCGCCTAACCAATAGCCACATATCCTCCGCCAGCTATAAACATAGATAAAATTTTTCTACGCAGTTGTTTTTTTTATTATCATCCGCCTCACAAAAACTCATTCACTCCGTTCATTCACAAAAAAAGCGCTGCGCTTCAAAAACAATTTTCTAGATTTCTAGACAAACTAGCCTAACTAGTCTATCTAGCCCAACTAGAAGAAATAGAAGAAATAGCACACTAGTTCACCAGGGACTAAGGGGCTGGAGGGCTGGAGGACTGGAGTTCTAGATTTCTAGATAGCATAAAGATAGTATAAAGATAGCATGAAGATAGCATAATGTATCGAATATATATCGTGTATATATTGTGTATCTATCGTATATGTATCGTGTATGTATCGTGACTATCAGCGGAATTATGGCTGAAAAGGTAGTAAAAATAATTGATATAAGGAAGCAAAATTAGCCCAACTAGAAGAAATAGAAGAACTAGCACACTAGGGACCTAGAGGGGACTGGGTATAGAGAAGATATAGAGAAGGTATAGAGAGAGTATAGAAACCATCAACAAACCACTAAGCAACCACTAACTTATCTCTAACGATTGATCCGGAAGTGTCGCGGCAAATGGGTATAAAAACAAAGAAGGTTGTCTCACGACAACCCAATCTTTTTACTTAACCTTAAATCTAATACCATGAAAAACACGGTGCAAAGGTACTGCTTTTTTTAATACCTACCAAATATTTTTTTCAAAAAGTGCAATAAAATATTTTTTTGTAAATTTCACTTTGCAAATTATTCTCCTAAGAGGTCGGGGCGTCTTTTCTTAGTATGCTCAAGCGATTGCTCGTATTGCCACTCTTCTATTTTCGCCTGATGCCCCGAGAGTAAAATATCCGGTACACGCCATCCTTTATATTCCGCCGGGCGCGTATAAACACCTGCTTCCAACAAACCGTCTTGGAAAGAATCATTGAGTGCGCTCTCTATATCTCCCAGCGCTCCTGGCAATAAACGCACAATAGCATCCGTCATGATAGCCGCAGGCAATTCACCTCCCGTAAGCACAAAATCGCCAATCGTATATTCCTTCGTAATCAAATGGTCACGCACGCGCTGGTCCACTCCCTTATAATGCCCACAAAGGATAATGATATTCTCTTTCAGCGATAGTTGGTTGGCTTCCCCTTGTGTAAAGCGTTCTCCGTCGGGGGCAGTAAAGATAATCTCGTCGTAATGGCGTTCCGAAGTGAGATGTGTGATGAGACGGTCGATGGGTTCAATCTGCAGTACCATGCCTGCTCCAAAACCGAAGGCATAATCATCAATCTTGCGGTGCTTATCCAATGTCCAGTCACGAAGGTTATGGACTACTATCTCGCACAATCCTTTTTCTTGCGCACGGCGTATGATAGAATGCTGCAAAGGTGATTGCAATAACTCTGGACAGGCTGAAATAATATCTATTCGCATACTTGCTATTTAATTGAAACAAAAATAATAAAAATAGGATAAAAATATAAAAAACATTTTTTATTAGTTAACCAAAAACGACGAACCCATAATTTAGTTTTGAAACAAAAATAATAAAAATACTGCCTCAAAGGCATAATAGCTAATCGCTCTTATGGACACCCGTCCCTACCTGCCTACCTATAAATATATTTATCGTTAGTCCGTTAGGACGGTTCTCCACATCCATAGGATGTAAATGCCTTTGCGACAGCAAAAATATAAAAAACTTATTCACGGGTTCTCACGAAAACGCGTTCGTTTTACTCGCTTACAAAAAAGCGCTCATTACATTCGCTTCAAAAACGGCAAGGCTATTGCTAAATCAGGACGGGCAAAGCCCTACAGGACGCGGAGCTACAGGACGGCGACAGGCGCCTACAGGACGGGCAGAGCCCTACAAGATTGATAGTATTTCTAGCCGAACTAGCCCAGCTTGATATTATAGAGTTAGATATTCTATGGGACGGGGTCGTAACCACTTCCTCCCCATGGATGGCAACGCAAAATGCGCTTTATTCCTAACCACGCACCTTTGAAAATACCGTATTTCATTACAGCCTCCACCATATACTGGCTGCATGTGGGCGTAAATCGACACGATGGTGGCGTAAAGGGCGAGATACATGCGCGGTAAAAATATACCGGCAGTAAGAACACTTTACGACCGATTGTTCTCCATTCCATATGTAGCTATTTTAGTGAGTGCTTTGCGCATGGCTCTTTCGAGCATTGCATATGACGGCATTGCTTTATCCATATAGTTGACAGCAATCCAATAATGCTGTTCTCCTAACAGGTTTTGATTTAGCCGATATGCCTCTCGCATTAGTCGTCTTATCTTATTACGGTCCACCGCTTTCTTGAAGAGCGATTTAGGTGCCCAAACGAGTATTTTTGTTTCCGCTTCAGCAGGCATCCATGTGATACGCAACGGCCATATCACTTGCTTTTTCCCCTCTTGATAGACATGAGCGATATTTAGTTGTCCACAGAGTTTATTATATTTAGGAAAACCGTAGGTCAATTCTTAGGCGTTTTTCTCCAGATAATCCGCAATAGCCATTGGTAAAGATGCGAATGGGCAGTTAGCTCCTGCTGTGACATCCACTCTGTATCCTGCTTGCTCTAAAGCGCGAATAGTACCTTCTCCAAAAGCAGCTATAATCGTTTCTCCTTGTTTCCAGTCAGGAAAATTCTCACATAATGCTTTCACTCCAGCAGGTGTAAACAAGGCAATCATATCGTAATCAAATGGTTGCTCTTTCGGCCACGGAGTAGTTACAGTGCGATACATAATAGCCGGAGTAACCTCTATATTATTCTCCGCAAACATATTGATTTGTTCTTGCGTATGTATGTCGGACAACACCATCAGATATTTCTCATGGGGACGGCGGTGCATTGCAGGTAACACATCCTCAAAACGGTTACCCGTTTCAGGGAAGAACACCTTGCGCTTGCGGTACTGAATATACTTTTGCAGATACAATCCCACTTGTTCAGAATTGCAGTAATAGTGCATCGTATCAGGAACCGTCAATCGCATTTCCTCACAAAGACGGAAATAATGCTCAATACCCAATTTCGAATTGAGAATAACCGCCGAATAATCCAGCGGATGAATACGCTGCTGGCGGAACTCCTTGGCAGTCAATCCTTCGATGTGAATGAACTGATAGAAATCGCATTGCACCCCAAACTGCTCCTCCAATCGACTATAAGGATTATGCAGTGTAGATGGTTTTGGTTGCGAAAAGAGAATCTTCTTTATCATAAATATAATACCGTTTTAGCGGATAAATAATATATACCTAATATCGGCAATACCTCTAATGTACATATATACAAAAGAAAATAGACGATACCCATTGGCGAAACAACAAATAAACGCGCCCCCTTGATCAACCACACAAGCAGAAAAAGAACAGCAAGCGCGCATAATACATATAAACAAACCATGCTGCTACCTATATAATAGACAAACAACAGCAATGGATATAATAACACCATTGACAAGGTGAACAAATTACTATAATGCTCCGTGGCAATGGAAAACTGTGAACTTATGGATAGCACATATTTCAAAAACACATAACAGAGCATTTTAAATATCAATACACCTAATACAATCGCTTCTATAACAAAAAATCCACGCGAACTAAAAGTTCCACCTTGCCATATAGCGATATATAAAGCCATGGACAAACAGCCTATGCGAAACAGGGTAATCATCAATTGTCCCATGAAATTATTTGGAACATTCTTATATGTACGCTCTGCCCGACTTAAAAGCGTCGTAAACGATGATGAGACGACCCCTGGCTGCAACAATTCACTCAAGACCAAAGAAAGCAACAACCCCAATAGCACCCAAGCACACCATGGTGCACTTATTGGCGAAATGATATGTGGTATTGCATTGGTCATTCCCAAATATACAGTTTATCTCCACGATGGACTAACTTATCTGTTTTGATAGAGAAGAACTCCCCTTTACGGATACAATCAGCAGGTTCTCCTGCCGCATTGCGTATTCCCTGTGTGGTCAGTTCATAGACTCCTGTTGTAGCTCCCGTGATGAGTATTTCTTGCTGATTAGTGATTGTATCTACAGCCTCCAGCATAAACTCAGCCACGCTGAGGTTTTTGAAGAAATTAGTACATTTGGCTGCGTATATTTTCTTGCGCGTAGCCAAGTTGCCATAGGTATGTGTCCATTCGCCCAACCGCTGTCCCTGGTAGTATCCATCCCAGAACCCTCGATTGAATACTTGGCTTAATCGTTCATCCCATGCTGCTAACTTAGGCAGTATCTGTGTATCATCTTCATACTCTCCCTTTCGCCACGCTTCCACAGCCTCGCGATAGCATCGAACGACATTAGATACATATTCCGCTCCACGCGCTCTACCCTCAATCTTGAGCACGCGAACACCTGCATCCAGCATCTTATTGAGGAAATGGATGGTCTTGAGATCCTTTGGGGACATGATATACTGATTATCTATATCCAGTTCCAAGTCAGATGACTTATCCCGCACTGTATATCCTCTTCGGCACACTTGTACACAGGCACCTCTATTAGCAGAATATCCATAGTTATTGAGGCTCAGATAGCACTTACCGCTCACCGCCATACAGAGTGCTCCGTGGCAGAACATCTCTATACGCAGCAGTTCACCCTTCGGTCCTACTATTCCTTGCTCCTCAATATCACGATGAATAGACGCTACCTGCTCCATATTCAGTTCTCGCGCCAAGACCACCACATCTGCAAACTGCGCATAGAAACGCAGTGCCTCGGTATTGGCGATATTGAGTTGCGTAGATAAATGCACTTCCTGCCCTATCTGTGCTGCATATTGCATCACAGCTATATCGCTCGCAATGATAGCATCCACTCCCACCTTGTGCGCGTGGTCCACTATCTCACGCATCAGAGGCAGGTCCTCCGGGTACATCACCGTATTGAGTGTTAGATAAGTGCGCACTTGCGCTTCGCGGCATGTAGCCACGATATCGTCCATATCGGCTGTAGTGAAGTTAGCCGAACTGCGGGCACGCATATTGAGGTGTTCTATACCGAAATAGACACTTGTAGCTCCTGCCTCAATCGCAGCTATCAATGCTTCGCGATTCCCCACGGGTGCCATAATCTCAATATGTGTATTGGTTTTATCCATGTTGGATGATATATTCAGCTATCTGCACGGCATTCAATGCAGCTCCTTTGCGTATCTGATCGCTCACGCACCAGAAACTCAAACCACATTCATCCGTTATATCTTTTCTCACTCGTCCGATGAATACTTCATCTTTGCCGCTCAAGAAGAGAGGCATAGGATATACTTTATTCTCCGGCTCATCCATGAGTACACATCCTTGGGCATTGGCGAAAGCCTCTTTGGCTTGCTCTACCGTGATAGGCTTTTCTGTTTCTACCCATACGCTTTCACTATGTGCTCGGAGAGATGGTACGCGAACACAAGTAGCACTCACTTTCATATCTGAATGCATGATCTTGCGCGTTTCATTGTGCATCTTCATCTCCTCCTTGGTATATCCATTCTCGGTAAAGACATCAATGTGAGGGATTACATTATATGCCAATTGATGTGCAAACTTCGAAACTGTAGGTTGCTCACCATTAGCTATCTGACGGTATTGCTCCTCCAATTCTTTCATTGCTTGTGCTCCTGCACCAGAGGCTGCTTGATAGGTAGCCACATGAACACGCTTGATAGTACTCAAACGGGCAATAGCCTGCAATGCCACTACCATCTGTATTGTGGTACAGTTGGGATTGGCAATGATACCTCGTGGACGCATTAACGCATCTTCCGCATTCACTTCCGGCACAACCAATGGGACATCCTCGTCCAAACGGAATGCCGAAGAGTTATCAATCATGACAGCTCCATATCGCGTAATATCCTCCGCGTACTCACGCGATGTGCTCGCGCCCGCGGAGACGAAAGCAATATCGACGCCTTTGAAAGCGTCGTCATGCTGCAGCAAACGCACTGTATGTGCCATACCGCGGAATAGATACGATTGTCCGGCTGAGCGCTCGGATCCAAAAAGGCGTAAATCGGTTACGGGGAAAGAACGCTGCTCTAACACTCGCAGTAATTCTTGTCCTACAGCACCTGATACGCCAACAATAGCGATTACCATGCTATAAAATTTTTAAAAAGTAAGAGACAGGACTTGCCTTCCTTATTCGAAAGGCAAGTCCATAAATCATTACACTAACTCAATAGTGATCTCTTTCTCATTTACACTGAAAGCCAATTTGCCTTCACGAGCGAGCCAACCAAGAGCCATATACAAATCTTCATTTTTGAGTTTGGTAGCTTTCTTGATAGCCTTTATCTCTTGTGCTCCATTTTGCAGGCTATTCCATACAAGACCTGCGTTTTCTCCAATTTTCGTAATCATAATACCTTAATTAAATTGTGACTAATATGAGTAACAACTTATGGGGTTACTCTTCCCATTTTTTAAATATCAAAGTAGCATTATGTCCTCCAAAACCGAAAGTATTGCTCAGCGCATAGTGTATCTCGCGCTGCTGCGCCTTATTGAAGGTGAAATTAATGCGATTATCTATTTCCTCATCCACATCATCGTCCGCATGATTGATAGTAGGAGGGATTATTCCTTCTTTCAAAGCCATGATAGACGCTAAAGCCTCTACTGCCCCCGTTCCGCCGATCATATGTCCTGTCATCGATTTAGTAGAACTGAGGTTCATATCATAGATATGTTCTCCGAAAACAGCTTTGATGGCTTTCACTTCCGCGATATCTCCCAAAGGAGTAGAGGTGCCATGTGTATTGATATAATCAATAGCATCGGGGGATATATTTGCATCCTCTATTGCCATACGCATCACTTTCTCCGCTCCCACTCCCTCTGGGTCTGGAGCCGTCATATGGAAGGCATCTGATGTGAGTGCGCCTCCCACCAGCTCTGCATATATCTTCGCTCCGCGCGCCTTCGCGTGCTCGTATTCCTCTAATATAAGGCATCCCGCTCCTTCGCTCAATATAAATCCATCACGAGACTTTGAGAATGGACGGCTTGCCGTAGCAGGCGAGTCATTACGGGTTGAGAGCGCATGCAGTGCATTGAAACCTCCTATTCCCGTATAGGTAACATCCGCATCAGCTCCTCCGCTAATCATCACTTCGGCACGCCCTAAACGAATCTGGTCAAGCGCCATGATAAGCGCATGAGAAGAAGATGAGCAAGCAGATGAAACTGCCAAACTGGGTCCTTTCAGTCCCCAGCGAATAGTGATGAGCCCCGCCGCTATATTTGGTATTGCCTTGGGAATCATAAAAGGATTGAAGTGAGGCGTACCATCGCCTTTGGCGTATTCAAAACATTCTTGCTCAGTAGTCTGTAATCCACCCATACCGGACCCCCAAATAACACCAATACGATAACTATTCTCCTGACTAATTTCCAAATGGCTATCGCGGATGGCTTCGTCCACAGCACAAATAGATATCTGGCTATATCGATCCATCTTGCGCGCTTCTTTGCGCTCTATAATACGCTCTGGATCAAAACCCTTTATCTCACCTCCGAACTTCGTTTTGAACAACGAAACATCAAAAGCAGTAATGGGAGCTATTCCGCTCTTCCCTTTTGTGAGCGCTTCCCATGTTTCCTGTGCAGACAAGCCAATAGGCGTTAATGCTCCGACCCCTGTTATTACAACCCTTCTCTGATATTGCATGATAGAAGTATAAATAAAATGTACGAGTTTACAGTTATCCCGTAAACTCGTATTTCACTCGAATATGCTAATTATTGCATAGCTTGCTCTACATAAGCGATTGCTTCGCCTACCGTAGCAATTTTTTGTGTATCCTCATCTGGAATAGAGATACCGAACTCTTTCTCAAACTCCATAATCATCTCTACTGTATCCAATGAATCAGCACCGAGATCAGTCTGGAAATTTGCCTCATTAGTAACTTGAGATTCCTCAACGCCAAGCTTATCAACAATGATTGCTTTAACTTTTGCTTCAATTTCTGTCATAATTCAATATAATTATATTAATACTTGAGTTATTTTCGCTATTTAATCGTACCCTCATTACTCTTCAAAAAAAAGCACACTCGGGAAATTCGCTGCAAAAGTACTGCTTTTTTTTGAATTGACCAAATTTTTTGGCCTATTTTGCAATTTTGTCAGTTATATTTAACACTATTTTGCCTAAATTAACACCGCTTTTGCCCATTTGGCATACCGGTATAGTATGGCCATCTATGTTAGCAATACGCAAATTATCATGTGTTTGATGCGTATGCCCACCTATGACCACATCAATTCCTCGCGTAGTAGCTACCATTGTGGAATCATTATAGTCGTAAGGTGATTTACCAAAAGTGCCTAAATGGCTCAAACATACTACGATATCACAGTTTTGCGCGCGCAAAGTGTCTGCCATTTGCTGCGCTACTGGATAAGGAGGGGAGAAAGTAATGGGTTGGAAATTCTTATCAGAGATGAGTCCCTTGGGATTACAACCAATTCCAAATACACCTATTTTCATGCCGCCACGGCGAATAATGGTATATGGTTTGACCATTGCTTCCAACGCAGTACCACACATATCATAATTGGCGCATACGACATCAAATTGTGCATTCTGCAGGATAGCAGCCAATGTATCAATACCATTATCAAATTCATGGTTTCCCAAAGCAACCACATCATACCCCATCTTATTCATAGCATCTACCTCTATGCGACCCTTGTAATAATTAAAATACGGAGTACCCTGACAAAAGTCTCCTGCATCTACGAGGATGAGATGCTTATCTATCTCGCGTTCGCGCTGTATGAGCCCCATGCGCCGCGCATACCCACCGCGGTTGTCTGCTTTAGGTTCTACCTGTGAATGGGTATCATTCGTATGAAGAATGGTCAACCTATCTGGCTTTGAGCAAGCACAGCACAACAAGAATACAAGCAAATAAACAATATTTCTCATAGATATAGAATTAGAATAATTTATTGATATCTTCATTCGATAATAACGCCACTATCTTTTTTCCATTCGGTGTACGCATCACTTGCTGAAGTTGGAATAAGCGCCTTAACACATCGCGCATTTCATCTATTGTGAGTGATTTACCATATGGGATAGCAGCATTCTCTGCCAAAGCCATCGCAATCTGCTTGCGCCATTCCGCTTGCGTATCTATTCCTAGCTCGCGCACAAGAGACAAGATATGTTGCAGCGTAGGTATTGGCGATACATGCACTAATTGAGAAGGGATACTATAAATAGAATAACTATCCGGACTCAATTGCTCCAATTCAAAACCAATGGCGCGCAAATCAGGTAATAACTGCTCTAATAGTATTATCTCATCCGGCGAGAGCGTTATGACCTCAGGGAAAAGCAGTTGCTGCATAGATCCCTGCGTTTGCATTATCTGCTCTATAAACTGCTGATAGAGAATAGCAGTATGTGCGCGGTGCTGATTGACAAACAAAAGACCACGCTGTATGGTAACAACAATATATTTCTCATTAAACTGCCAAGGAGAACAATGCTCTATATCCTGATCAGACATCACAGGCGTTGCATCTACTTCAGGGATATCTGACTCCCATTCAGGAGTTTGCTGAGGTGTAGAGGAAGGGTAAAGTGATTCCCAATTCTGCTGGAACGATTGTGCAGAAGTGTATGTGGACCTTGTTTGAAAAGGATTATATGTAGGATCTAATCGAAGTTGTGGCTGATTAACCACCTGATCCGTTGGTAGAGGAATATCAATACTTCCACTCGTATCAAAATCAATCTGTGGCGAGAGAGTAAACTTACCCAATGCTTCACGCACGCAAGCCATTAAGATTTGAAAAATCGCTTGCTCGTCCGCAAACTTGATTTCCGTCTTGGTAGGATGAATATTGACATCTATTGACTGCGGATCAATGTCAAAATAAATGAAGAATGAAGGCTGGTAATCTCCATGTAACATTCCCGAATATGCCGTTTGTACAGCTTTGAGGAAATAAGGATGACGCATATAGCGGCCATTCACAAAGAAGAACTGCTCCGCTCTGCGAGTAGCATTCTCCGGTTTGATAACAAAGCCGCGGATAGATACTAATTCCGTTTCCGTTTTCACATCCACAAAATTAGATGTATATACATTGCGTTTGGGATTTCCGAAAATTGCCTCTATTCGCTGTTTCTCCGTGCCGACAGGCAATTCTAATATCACCTCATCATTATGCACAAAGGTAAATGCCACTTTAGGGTACACCAAGACGATATGATAAAACTCATGCAGCAGATTGCGCAACTCCGTTTGGTCTGTTTTGAGGAACTTACGGCGTACCGGCACATTAAAGAAAAGATTGCGCACGCGTATATTCGTTCCCACAGGGCAACTACACACCTCGGTGCGTACCACTTCTGACCCATGCACTTCTATTAATGTTCCCGTCTCATCTTCTGCTCTACGCGTCTGCATCTCCACTTGTGCTACCGCGCATATCGATGCCAATGCTTCTCCTCGGAAACCCATTGTGCGAAGCGAGAAGAGATCTTCGGCTTGCTTTATTTTACTTGTGGCATGTCGCTCGAAAGACAAACGCGCGTCCATCTCACTCATACCACATCCATCGTCTATCACTTGCAACATTGTGCGTCCTGCATCGCGCACTATCACTTGGATATGCTTTGCCCCCGCGTCCAAACTATTCTCGACCAATTCCTTCAAACACGAAGAAGGGCGTTGAATAACCTCGCCCGCAGCAATCTGGTTGGCCACATTATCTGGTAATAGACGAATAATATCCATATCCGTATCGAATTAATGGGTATTGAAAACTAAAAGAATTTATAGAAGACATAAAGCAACATCACCAATAATGCAATCCACAGCATCAGTTTGGATTTCTTACGCTGACGGAATGCGGTCATGTTTTTTTCATGCTCCTCACGGAAAGCCCCGCGATGAAGACGCGCAAGTCTTCTATCCTTGCGCGCCTCCTTATCCTTATCGTAATAGATGGGACGATAATCCCACTTACGGGGTTTTTGTACTTTCGGAAAAAGTACAGACATAGTAACTAATTATTTTACGATTGCCATGAACTCAGCATCCTCAGCGAACTTGCTGAACTCGATATCAGTCTGCACACGAGTTTTCATAGCAGGATCCAATACGATAGCTGATTTCAAATTGCTGTAAACGCTTGCTTTGTCATTGGTGCGAGCAGCTACAACAGCTTTTAGATATGCAGTAGTAGCATTTGGCTTTTGCACCTTATTCAATGTCTGCAAAGCTGCAGTGTAGTCCTCGTCAAGTATTTGCTGAACAGCAGCGTTATTGGTTGCGCTTGCGCCATATGCTTTCTTAGCGGCAGCATAATCACCCTTCATGGTGTACATAGTACCCATAGCAGCACTCAGATTAGCATCTGCACCTGCTGCTTTACCGAAGTATTGCTCAGCCTTGGCAAAGTCATTGTCAGCCATTGCTGCTAATGCTGCGTTGTAGTTCACATTCGCATTATTTGGCTCGATTGCCAATGCCTTGTTATAGCAGTTACGAGCAGTAGCTATTTGTCCATTCTCAAAATAGATTTGACCCATGCTATTCCATGCACGATAGTCATTATATTGCTCTGCCACCTTGTTATAGATAGCTATTTTCTCCTCCTTGTTAGCGGTGAGTGTAGCTGCATAGAGCAATTCCTCAACGCTCAATTGAGCAGGGTCATTCTTTGCCAATGCTGCAATTTCCTCATCTGATTTACCGATAAGGTCAGTAGTAAGGATCAGTTTACTGCGACGGAGAGCAGGAAGAATCTCCTCTGCGATAGTGCCATAAACAGCGCTTAGATTCTTAATCTGAGCCTCACGCTCTTCTGGATCGGTGTACATAGAGAGAACGCGCAATACCAACTCTTTATCTTGCATATTGCTCTGCTCCATTGCTGCTTGGAATCCCTTCCAGTCCTCTGCTGTGATGGTAGAAGCCACCTCAGTAGTGATTTTATTCTTCTTTAAGGTCTTATTTAAGAATTTCTGAGCTACTTTCTGACGATTTTGTGCCAAATTCTCATTCAAGTCTTGCGCACCATCTGGAGAAGCATAACCGCTAACTTCTAATTTATTGATAGCTTTCTTCTCATTCTCATTTGCCTCTATGATAGCAGCTTGCAAATTCTTCACACCCTCAGAGCGAGTCTCAGAAGAGCGCAAGTTTGCTTGCTGGATAAGGAACTTGATATCTGCCTCTGTCACCTCTTGAATGATGCGTTGGAACTTATCAGGAGTAGCTGCTGTTTTGTTATCCTTAGCTTCAGCCAACTCTGATGTAGCAAGCACACCATCTGCAATCTTCAAATCAGGAATAGCAATCACTTTGTTCTTGATCTTAGCCTCAAAGCGAAGATACAACTCAGACTTGCGCATTGCTGGTACATAGTCAAAAGAGCAACTTTGCGAATAAGTGCCACCTAATTTATAGTTCACTGTCTTACCATTCTCTTTGGCTTTCTCGCCCACATAAGTAACAGGCTCGCCTACTACTTCCTGACCATTGAATTTCAAAACAGGAGTAACCACAAGTACGCCTCTTTTTACGAATTTCTTAACTGGGAATGTACCTGTAATCTCTGCATTCACTTTGTTTCCTACCTTCTCCAGCGGATTAGGGTTCACCGTGATTTGCTCTGGCTGGGGAAGTGTCTTGTTACAAGAAGCCAAAACTGCTACTGCAGCAATAAGGCTTAAAAATAAGTTTTTTCTCATTTTAATAGATGTATTTTGGTTATTTAATGATTACTTTAGGGATATGCCCACATTTTTACGCTGCAAAATTACAAAAAAAATATCAATTACGCAAATTTCCTCGTTTTTTTTTCCTTTTTTTGCAAAAAAGTTGTAACTTTGCAGACGATTTCTAAAATTTGTACACATGAAACTTAAAATTTTCATACTTCTTATCACTTGCTTCATAGCATTATCGAGTTGCCATCGCGTATCCAAAGTAGAGGCTTATCGTGCCGAGAAACACCAGCAAGACAGTATTGCTTTAATAGAGCAGCAAAAGAGTTTGGATTATTACCAGCACCAATTCGATTTGCTCGCTCCGCGCGTGGATTCATTATTAGCGCTTTTTAAGTATGAAAAAAATGAGCGCTACCTCGACAAAGGGCACTACTACCACCCTTCGCAGAGTAGTTCGCGCAATGCACAACGCTCTTATTTACAGACAATAGTGCAAGATGATGGCCAATTGATCGTAAGGTGTTTTTATTATGGTTCGAATCCTGTTCGTCATCCGAATATAGTTCTCCGTGCACAAGAAATGGAATTGGTTTTGCATGGTGACACTCATTCTTTTGAAGCAGAAGGATGGCATCAAATCACTACTATTGACGACTCAACGGCTCTACAGGCTTTACGATTTATTGATGCTTATTCACAGGAACGAATACAAGTGCGCTATGCGAGTGAGACACAAAGTGGCACCGTCTTTTATCTGAGCGACGCAGATAAAAAAGCATTGCTGCAGTCATATGATTTATCAATCGCTATGCGTGATACAAAAGAATTAGAGAAACGCATTCGTATTACCTCTTTGCAAATAGAAAAATATCAAAAAAGATTACAAAAACAATAAATACTTGTATATTTGCAAAATATTTTATACCTTTGCAGCGCCAAATGGGCTCTTTAAACTATTTATCATTATGTCAGATACTAAGTACGAAAGCAAAATAGTCTCTTCCTCTTCGTCCGCCGAGCAGATATATCGTGTGCTCAGTAACTTGAAAAACATAGAGCGAGTGAAGGATTTAATCCCCAAAGACAAGATTCAGGAGATGGAAATAGGCGAAGACCAGATTCGCATTAAAGTGGATGGATTGGGTCAGAAATTAACCATTGCTATTGTGGACCGCATTGAGAATGACACGATTAAATTCGGTATGGAGGGCATTCCTATGGATGCTAATTTTTGGGTACAACTCAAAGAAGTGGCTTCTGGAGACACGCGCATCAAATTGACTATCAAAGCGGATATACCAATGATGTTCAAAATGATGATTGGCAATAAACTGCAACAGGGATTAGACCAAGCAGCAGACATGCTCGCGCAATTCCCATATGCCATGTGGCAATGATTGAATATAGTAACGACGCCATTTAAACACTTAAACAAAGGAAAAATGAAAAGACCCCGTATTCATCGTGAAGGACGCAACTCCATTATTGGACTTGTTTTTCTCCTATTCATTATCAATATACCCGTGTACATGTATTTCTCACACTGGATATTTGGTATCACATTAGCGATTACTGCCACCCTGCTTATCTTCGTTACTTATTTCTTTCGCAATCCAGTGCGTGTATTAGAGATAGATGACCCTGATTTTATCATTGCTCCGGCCGATGGGCGAGTTGTAGTTATTGAACCTACAAAAGAGAATGAGTATTTTCACGAAGAGAAACTGCAGGTATCTATCTTCATGTCGCCTTTCAATGTGCATGCCAACTGGTATCCTATTGAAGGAAAAATTTTAGTATCTGAGCACCAAAAAGGTAATCACAAAGGCGCATGGTTACCTAAATCATCTACAGAAAACGAACGCTCGTTAGTAGTTATTGAGACTGCATCTAAGGTACAGATCGCTATTCGTCAAATAGCAGGAGCGATGGCAAGACGCATAGTTACTTATGCCAAACCCGGGCACCAAGCACACCGCAATACCCATTTGGGATTTATTAAATTAGGCTCGCGCGTAGATATGTACCTCCCACTCAATACGGAAATGTTCGTGCAGGTGGGCGAGCATGTACGCGGAAACGAAACTATCATAGGGCGCCTACAAAACGATCCAACTATCAATACCAATATAGAATAATAACCTAACTAATAATACACATATGAATAAGTTTGAACAACTCTTCGCTCAGTATCCATGCCCATGGACAGACGAACAAGTACAAGCGCAAGTAAATGCCATTTTAGATAATCATTTCGCTGAGAATAACACAGTGGAAGTGTGGAAACAATGTCTCCACCAAATAGACCTTACCACTCTCAATGGCGAGGACACCACAACAAAGGTAGCCAAGATGGCTGAGAAGGTGAATAATTTCCCTGCACAATTTCCCAATATACCTAATGTGGCAGCGATGTGCGTTTATCCTGCATTGGTAGCAACAGCAAAAGCTGTACTGACAGAGCCCATTGGTATCGCATCTGTCGCAGCTGGTTTTCCTGCCAGTCAAACATTTGTAGAAATAAAAGTAGCAGAGAGTGCGATGGCAGTCAAAGCAGGGGCAACTGAAGTGGACATCGTTATTGCAATAGGTAAGTTCCTTGAAGGTAATTACCAAGAAGTATATGACGAGATATCTGAAATAAAAGCGGCTATTGGCAATGCACATCTCAAAGTTATTTTAGAGACAGGCGCTTTACAAACGGCTGAAAATATATGGAAAGCATCCATCCTCTCTATGGCAGCCGGAGCAGACTTTATTAAAACCTCTACTGGAAAGATTACAGTCAATGCCACTCCGTTCGCTACTTTTGTAATGTGCCAAGCCATCAAAGCATGGCACGAACAGACAGGTATTAAGGTATGCTATAAACCTGCTGGTGGGGTGGCGACAACGGACGAAGCTGTACAACATTACACATTAGTAAAGCAGATTCTGGGTAATGATTGGCTCAATAATCAATCTTTCCGTTTCGGTGCAAGTCGTTTGGCAAATAATCTATTGAGTTCTATAGTAGGCGAAGAGATAAAATACTTCTGATTCCCAATTATGAATGTTATAAAAACGCCAATAGAAGGCTTGCTAATCATCGAACCACGCGTCTTTCACGATGCGCGCGGATATTTTGTGGAGACCTATAACGAACAGCGTTATAGAGAGGCTGGTGTGGATGCTGCTTTTGTGCAAGATAATCAATCATGCTCCACCTATGGAGTAGTACGCGGACTGCATTTCCAAAAACCACCATACACCCAGGCAAAACTGGTCTCTTGTACGAAAGGACGAGTGTTGGATGTGGCGGTTGACTTGCGCAAAGAAAGTCCTACCTATGGGAAATGGTATGCTGTAGAATTGAGCGAAGAAAACCATCGCCAATTCTACATACCACGCGGGTTTGCACATGGATTTTCGGTCTTGAGCGAGCAGGCTGTCTTTACCTATAAATGCGATAATCTATACCATCCGGAGGCAGAAGGTGGGCTACTTCTATCTGACCCCGATGTGGCTATTGAATGGCAAGTGCCAGAGGAAATGCGTGTTATAAGCGAAAAAGATACCAAACACCCTTTGTTTAAAGACTTAGTCTCTCCATTTTAAGGATAAAATACACTATGAAGATATTAGTTACAGGTAGTAATGGGCAGTTGGGAAACGAAATGCGTGTCCTCGCCCAGTCGTATCCTAATCACACCTATTTCTTTACGGATGTAGAGGATCTGGATATTACCAATCGTGCCGCAGTGGCAGATTTTATCACAGCAAATGCGATTGACTTAATCGTCAATTGTGCGGCATATACGAATGTGGATAAAGCTGAAGAAGACGAAGCAACTGCAATGCGAATCAATGCAGAAGCACTCTCTGTGTTAGGCTCTCAAGGAATACGAGTTATTCATATCAGCACGGATTATGTTTTTTCTGGCGAGGAACACAAGCCTTGCCGAGAGTCAGACCATACTGCCCCACGCACGGTATATGGACATACTAAGTACGAAGGAGAAAAACGCTTATTGGCTGTTTGCCCAGAGGCTATCATACTCCGTACCGCTTGGCTCTATTCCTCTTTCGGAAATAACTTCGTAAAGACAATGATTCGCTTGGGGAAAGAACGCAAAGAACTGGGCGTGGTCTTTGACCAAATAGGTACACCTACTTATGCGGCAGACCTGGCACAAGCAATCTTTACGGTCATACAAACTCCTGTTTGGAGACCGGGAATCTATCATTTTACCAACGAAGGAGTGTGCTCGTGGTATGATTTTACCAAGACAATTCATCACTTGTACGGAGATATAAATTGTAAAGTTACGCCGATTTTATCGGAGGAATATGCGTATAAGACACCACGACCATTTTATAGCGTATTGGATAAAACGAAGTTCAAAAAAACATTCAATGTTTCCATTCCATATTGGGTAGAAGCCTTGGAGCGTTGTATTAAGGTGTTGAAGCAATCGGAAAACCAATAATGACCAGTACACTGCAATTCCTATCAGCGTTAGCGGCTAATAATAACCGAGAGTGGTTCCAAGCCAATAAAGAGTGGTACCAAGAGTGCCATGCGCAGTTCGTGGATTTCTCTGCAAACTATATACGGCAGATGGCGCTTGTAGATGAAACGCTTGTTGAGTTGCAACCCAAAGACTGTATCTGGCGCATCTACCGCGATGTGCGCTTCTCCCACGATAAAAGACCATATAAAGAGTGGTTCGGGGTCTTTGTGGCTACAGGATTGCCGGGACATCCTAAAACATTTGGCAAGAAATCAATGAGAGGCGGATACTACATACATATACAACCCAATGCCTGTATGTTCGCTGGAGGAATATGGGACCCGGGCAAAGAATTACTCAAAGCTTTACGCACCGAGATTGATGCAAATCAGGAAGAAGTGGAGCAGATAATGGATGACCCTCAATGGAAACGCTATTTCGGTGATTTTGATACTAACTACATGCTCAAGAAAGCGCCGAGTGGCTTTGACCCGGAAAACAAACATATCGATTGGCTCAAACGAAAAGCATACACTTTCTCGTGCCCTTTGACTGATGATGAAGTGTGTGCGCCCGATTTCATCGATAAAATAATGGCGCTCTCTAAGGCGGCAAAACCTATGAATGATTTTCTTAATTATACCTTTGAGTTATACGGCGAGTTCCCCTCGCATTGTAGATAAATCAATCAAATAGGGTCTGATAGTTCAATTGGATAGAACGGGGCTCTCCTAAAGCTCAAATTCGGGTTCGATTCCCGATCGGACTACTACAATCTCCATGAGTAAGAAAAAAGCAGCATATTATGTCGTTTGGCAAGGCAAGAAACCCGGAATATATGCGGATTGGGAAACTTGCCAAGCACAAGTCAAAGGGCAGCAAGGGGCTGTCTATAAGGGATTTGCTACATTGACAGAGGCGGAAAAAGCCTTTTCTTCTTCGCCCGAAGAGTATATTACTCGCAAACCCACTTCTGCATCAAAAACAACCACTCGTCCCTCTACTACATCTCCTATACTTCCCGCACTGGCCGTGGACGCGGCGTGCAGTGGAAACCCTGGACTCATGGAGTTCAGAGGTGTCATCGCAGATACAGGAACGGAAGTCTTCCATCGTGGACCATTCCAAAAAGGAACAAATAATATAGGGGAGTTTCTTGCTATCGTCTTGGGACTCGCTTATCTCAAAACCAATAACCTGCCTTGGGTGCTCTATTCGGATAGCCGTACTGCTATTGCGTGGGTGAAGAAAGGGCATGCGAATACGAAGATGGAGTGGACAATGGATAATCAAGAGTTGTTCCTAATGGTCAGAAAAGCAGAACAGTGGTTGCATGATAATACATATACAACCTCTATCTATAAATGGGAAACAGAGCAATGGGGAGAGATACCCGCTGACTTCGGCCGCAAATAATAGCCACATACACGCGCGTTTTGATATGTAGAATTATCAAATTGTAATTTTTTATGCGAATTATTTTTATATTCCACAAAAAAGCACTAAATTTGCACCGATTTTTGAAAACTAAACTAATTTATTCACAAAATACTTAAATAAAAACACAATTATGACTAAAGTTGGTATTAACGGATTTGGCCGTATTGGTCGTTTCGTTTTCCGCGCTGCTCAAAAGCGCACAGACATTGAGATCGTAGGTATTAACGACCTCTGCCCAGTTGATTATTTGGCTTACATGCTCAAGTACGACACTATGCACGGTATGTTCGAAGGAACTATCGAGGCTGATGTTGAGAACAGCAAACTTATCGTAAACGGTAAGGCTATCCGCGTTACTGCTTGCAAAGATCCAAACGAACTCGCTTGGGATGCAGTTGGTGCTGAGTATGTAGTTGAATCTACTGGTCTTTTCTTAACTAAAGAGAAAGCACAAGCACACATCAACGCAGGTGCTAAGTATGTTGTTATGTCAGCTCCTTCTAAGGACGACACTCCTATGTTCGTTTGCGGCGTAAACGAGAAAAGCTATGTAAAGGGTACACAATTCGTTTCTAACGCTTCTTGTACTACTAACTGCTTGGCTCCTATCGCTAAGGTACTCAATGATAAATGGGGTATCACAGATGGTTTGATGACCACTGTTCACTCTACTACTGCTACTCAGAAGACTGTAGACGGTCCTTCTGTAAAAGACTGGCGTGGTGGACGCGCAGCTTCTGGTAACATCATCCCTTCTTCTACTGGCGCTGCTAAGGCTGTAGGTAAAGTTATTCCTGAACTCAACGGCAAATTGACAGGTATGGCTATGCGTGTTCCTACTTTGGATGTTTCTGTTGTTGACTTAACTGTTAACTTGGCTAAACCAGCTACTTATGCTGAGATCTGCGCTGCCATGAAAGAGGCAAGCGAAGGTGAACTCAAGGGGGTACTTGGTTACACTGAGGACGCAGTTGTTTCAAGTGACTTCTTAGGATGCACACTTACATCTATTTTCGATGCTAAGGCTGGTATCGCGTTGACTGACACATTCGTGAAAGTTGTTAGCTGGTACGACAATGAGATTGGTTACTCTAACAAAGTGCTTGACCTCATCGCTTACATGGCTAAGGTGAACGGATAATCCTAATCATTAATTAGTAATAACAATGCCATTTATGCAAAACCGCATAAATGGCATTGTCTTTTCTATAAAAAATACAAGTGATAACCCGTCGGCGGAATTAAACCAGCGCATATTTGACTCTTCCAATGGGTTTGTAATACGAGCAAACAATCCGACTTGCTGTTTAGCATAATTGCGACATAACATAAATTGGTTCACCATTTGTGTGAAAAGTGTTTCCACGCATTTCCTTGCTTTAGCAAAGGGAGGAAAAGTTGGGTGCCAACATTTTTACTACCATTGCAGCCATAATTCCGCTGATAGTCACGATACATATACGATACATATACGATACATACACGATAGATACACGATAGATATTCGATACATTATATTATCTTTATGCTATCTTTATACTATCTTCAATACAACAAAACCTCTCTAATATGGCTAAAGTACAACCTTCACTTTCGGTCTATAGGTCATTTTTTAGGCTGTTTGTTTACGCGGCTCCCCAAGCAATATGTGCCTAAAAGTGCTGATTTAAACACCTTTACAGACGAACAATTATTGCAAATACAATACAAAATAAATAGACGACCAAGAAAAAAATGCGCTATAATGACCCAAAAACTTGCTTCTTCCAAAATTTTTAACTACCTTTGCACTTGCTAATTGAAGCTATACACCTTACACAATTAACAATAAATTTGCATATATGCAAAAAAATCAGTATCTTTGCACCCGCAAATAGAGAATAATCATATGAATACCATCATTCGTAAACGCTTTTTCTCGGAAAATGTAGCCGAGATAGTAGTAGAAGCTCCGCTCATCGCACGCAGCAGACGAGCAGGGCACTTTGTTATTGTACGAGTAGATAAAGATTCCGAGCGTATGCCACTCACTATCGCTGGAGCAGATGTGGAAAAAGGTACTATCAACTTAGTAGTGCAGCAAATAGGTGTGTCGTCGCATAAATTACTTGCACTTAATGAAGGAGACTCCATATATGATTTAGTGGGCCCATTGGGAAAAGCAACACATATAGAGAACTACGGTACAGTTGTGTGTGCATGCGGTGGTGTTGGTGCAGCACCTATGTTGCCTATTGCAGAAGCACTCAAGAAAGCGGGTAATAAGGTTATTACAGTACTTGCAGCACGCACTGCAGAACTGATTATCTTGCAGGAGCAGTTGGCACAATGGTCTGATGAGTTAATCATTATGACGGATGATGGCTCTATGGGACAGAAAGGTGTGGTAACCATTGGAGTAGAGCAGGTTATCCAACGAGAAAAAGTGGATAAGTGTATTACTATTGGTCCTGCTATTATGATGAAATTTGTGGCATTGACTACTAAGAAATACAATGTTCCTACCGAAGCGAGCCTTAATACTATCATGGTGGATGGAACAGGCATGTGCGGTGCTTGCCGTGTGACAGTAGATGGAAAAACAAAGTTTGTCTGCGTGGATGGACCAGAGTTCGACGCACATGCAGTGGACTTCGATGAGATG
Source organism: Paludibacteraceae bacterium (assembly GCA_045576595.1). Lineage (GTDB taxonomy): Bacteria > Bacteroidota > Bacteroidia > Bacteroidales > Paludibacteraceae > Colicola. Next base: position 142,862 of record JAZNGV010000011.1, read on the forward strand.
CTATCGCGTCTGCGTTCTTACAAGAACGAAGAAATGGAAGCCATGGAAGCATATAGGAAGAATGATACACCAATAAAAGGCGAACCTACAAAAGGAGAGAGTGAGAACTTACTACTTGCCCATACTATTGTAGAACCTTTTACAGGCACAGCTAAGGAGCGCGTCGCTATTCCACGCGTCCAGATGCCAGAACTTGCACCAGAAGTGCGCATCCAATCCATACACAAAGAGGTAAATAAAGGACTTACTTTTGAGCAAGCCATAACGGAGGCTCATCGATGTCTTAACTGTAAAAACCCAACATGTGTACAAGGATGCCCAGTGAATATCAATATCCCAAGTTTTATTAAGACCTTAGAAAAAGGAGATATATTGGGAGCGGCAAATGTTATTAAGGAGAGTTCATCATTGCCTGCGGTATGCGGTCGCGTGTGCCCACAAGAAAAACAATGTGAAGCCAAGTGTATTCACCTACGCATGGGTAAGCAACCTGTGGCAATTGGCTATCTTGAGCGATTTGTGGCTGATTATGCAAATGCGCACCCTTCAAATAATTCGATAACTCCACAAAGCAATGGACAGAAGATAGCAGTAGTTGGCTCAGGCCCCGCGGGATTAACTTTCGCTGGAGATATGGCTAAATATGGATACGAGATACATGTGTTTGAAGCCCTGCATGAGATAGGCGGAGTGCTGAAATATGGTATTCCAGAATTCCGTTTACCCAATAGTATCGTAGATAAAGAAATAGATGGTTTACGCGCATTGGGAGTACAATTCCATACCGATACAATCATTGGTAAGACCATCAGTGTTAACGAACTACAAGAACAAGGATTTAAAGCCGTGTTTGTTGGATCGGGTGCAGGATTACCACGATTCATGAATATACCAGGAGAAAACCTCAACGGTGTACTATCATGCAATGAATATCTTACTCGCGTCAATCTCATGGATGCCTCTAATCCACAGACAGACACACCATTGCTCTACGGAAAGAATGTGGCTGTAATAGGTGGTGGTAACACCGCTATGGATGCAGTACGCACCGCGAAGAGATTGGGAGCAGAGCATGCTATGATTATCTATCGCCGTAGTGAAGAGGAGATGCCTGCGCGTATCGAAGAAATACACCATGCTAAGCAAGAAGGAATAGAATTTCTTACACTCCATAATCCTATTGAATATCATGCAGACGAGCAGGGGCGCGTGTGCGAGGCAGTACTCCAAGTAATGACATTAGGAGAACCAGATGAGTCTGGAAGACGATGCCCTGTAGTAGTTAAAGGAGAAACAAAAACAATACCTGTCGATCTTGTCATTGTGTCTGTTGGTGTATCGCCAAATCCACTTATTCCTTCGGCAGTGGAGGGATTAGAGATAAGCCCAAAGGGTACAATCGTAGTAAATGAAGGTATGCAGTCGTCTATACCTACACTCTTTGCTGGAGGAGATATTGTGCGCGGCGGAGCAACCGTTATTCTTGCGATGTCAGATGGTCGGAAAGCAGCTGCCGCGATGAAAGAGTACTTAGAAGGAAAATAAAACCGAATGGCTATACTCAATATTATATTATTATCTATTTCCTTGCTAACGAATAATTCCATCACACAGCAAGCTAATATATCCGTTCTGGTCCAAAACCTCACCACTGGTGAGATAATAGATGAGCATAGAGCAGATAATGTGGTGCCGCCTGCGAGCGTAATGAAATTACTCACTACGGGCGCTGCGTTGGAAATCTACGGACCGGATTATCGAATCCCTACGACCTTAGAATATAGTGCCCCCATTTGTAATGGTGTGCTGCAAGGAAACCTTTACATACACGGCGCATGTGACCCATCGCTTGGATGGAAAGGGAAGACTGCCTTTCTCTATCAATGGGCAAAAGCATTACGAAAACAGGGTATCCAAAAGATAGAAGGAGCCGTAGTTGCCGATATGACGATGCTTAATGCAGAAGCACAAAATCCAGCGTGGCTCTGTGAAGATGTAGGAAACTATTATGCACCAGGCATTTTTGGACTGAACTACTATGGTAATACCATGAATATTGTCCTGCAGAGTGGAGAACCGGGGAGCATCGCTAAGGTGGTGCGTACAGAACCACAAGTTGAAGGACTGTATTTCATAAATCATATACGATGCGATAAAATCACTTATGACGGCGCTTTCGTGAGTGGCATGCCATTCAGTAGAGAACGATATCTATCAGGAGCAGTACCATCTAACCTTGGCGTGTTTGGTGTAAAAGGTGACCTACCAAACCCCGGACTGCTATTGGCGCAACATTTTACAAGAGTGCTTCGCGAACTGGGAATAATAGTAACGCAAGAACCATCATACGAGGCTGATTATAATCCGCTTACACCACCACGACAAATTTTATACACACATTATTCCCCACCATTATCCGAACTAATAAAGGAAACAAATATAAATAGTAATAACCTTTATGCTGAGGCTATTTTTCGTCTTCTTGGCACACGCTGTACATTGCCAGGAACAATCCATAATAGTCAGGAAATACTGCGTGATTATTGGCGAAAAAGAGGAGTAAATGTGCAAAATGCAATCATTAAAGATGGATGTGGATTGGCACCTCAAGATGCAATAAGTGCCAGAAGTTTGGTACAATTACTCACAATCATGTCTGCTAGTAAAAATGCTAAACAATGGTTGGAATCACTACCAGTAAGCGGACAAACAGGTACACTTAAAACATTATGCGCTTCTACACCATTGGAAGGACGAATATATGCAAAAAGTGGAACAATTGCAGGAACAAAAAACTTCGCAGGGTATATATACTTACCTAACGGAGATAAGTGGGTGTTTGCAATCCTAATCAATTCCGCACCAGGTAAGGCGAGAAATATACAAAATGTAATACAACAATATCTATTGCATGTATATCAAGAAAACAAATAGTACCAATACTCTGATGCGAGATTTAATCGCTCAAGGGGAAAAAGTACCATTTATTCGTACTGATTATCAAACTGCTGGACGAGGACAAAGCGGAAATGGGTGGGAGAGCGAAGAAGGTAAGAACCTATTATGTTCCATCTTGATTGAAAAAAATATACCTGCAATACAGCAATTTGATATCAATGTACAGGTTACAGTAGCATTACATAGGCTTATCGTTGATTCATTACCTAACACTAAAACTGTTACTATCAAATGGCCTAACGATATGTATGTAAACGACCAAAAGATTGCTGGTGTGCTGATAGAGACTGCACTGATGGGAAAACAAGTCCAATGGGCAATAGCAGGGATAGGATTGAATATAAATCAGACGCGATGGGTGTCGGGAGCACCTAATCCAACATCTATATTACTTGAGAATCCTTGCGCTGAAAGCGAATTAGATGACTGGATGAATAATATATTGCTATCAATTAAAGAAGTAAATACATGGGATAGAGAACAACAATGGAGTTATTATCTAAAACATCTATATAGGCGCGAAGGATATTGGCCTTTTGTAGAAAGGGAAGTAACAATCGCTCCTACAATGAATGCAGATAAAAACATTGAGGGCACTTTTATGGCACGCATACATACTGTGACACCACAAGGACAATTAGTGCTCATAGATGAAAATAATATGCAACGCACATATCATTTCAAACAAGTAAGATATGTATTGTAAAAAGTAATCACTAAAAATACTATACAATGAAAAAATCAATCATCATCACCGGCGGAGCTGGATTTATTGGAAGTCATGTGGTACGCTTATTCGTTAATAAATACCCTGACTATCGTATTATCAATGTGGATAAATTGACTTATGCGGGAAATCTCGCTAATCTCAAAGACATAGAGAATAAAACAAATTATCGCTTTGTAAAAGCAGATATCTGTGATTTTGACACCATATACGCGTTGATGCAAGAGGAACATGTGACGGGAATTATTCATCTGGCGGCTGAAAGCCATGTGGACCGCTCTATCAAAGACCCCTTCACCTTCGCTCGCACTAATGTGATGGGAACTTTGAGTCTCCTACAAGCAGCTAAACTCTATTGGGAAGCGCTGCCTGAGAAATATGAAGGAAAACGATTTTATCACATCTCTACAGATGAAGTATATGGAGCTTTAGAGATGAACCACCCCGAAGGAATAGAACCTCCTTTCACCACCAAAGCATCATCCAATGAGCACCACTTAGCATATGGAGATGATTTCTTCTATGAGACCACAAAGTACAACCCACACTCGCCTTATTCTGCATCAAAAGCATCAAGTGACCATTTCGTCCGTGCTTTTCACGATACATATGGTATGCCAACGATTGTAACGAATTGCTCTAATAACTACGGACCATATCAATTCCCAGAGAAACTTATTCCTCTTTTTATTAATAATATACGCAATAAAAAACCGCTACCTGTTTATGGCAAAGGCGAAAATGTACGCGATTGGTTATATGTAGAAGACCACGCACGAGCAATTGATACCATTTTCCATAACGGAGTAATTGCCGAAACATATAACATAGGCGGATTTAACGAATGGAAAAATATTGATATCATAAAGACAATTATCAATACTGTGGATTGTATGTTGGGCCGTGAAGAGGGAGAAGATATGAACCTCATTACTTATGTAACAGACCGCGCGGGACATGATATGCGCTATGCTATCGATTCCTCTAAACTACAACGCGAATTAGGATGGGAACCAAGTCTGCAATTTGAGGAAGGTATAAAAAAAACAGTACAGTGGTATCTGGAAAATCAAGAATGGATGGACAACATCACTTCGGGAGACTATGAGAAATACTACGAAGAAATGTATAAAGGAAGATAAAATATATCACCATAGAAAAATAAATAACGGGTTTAATGCCCGTTATTTATTTTATCCATTTCTATACATTTTGGGAGTGACACCCACATGTGACTTAAAAAAGCGATTAAAGAAAGCAACATTCTCAAATCCTAAGTCGTATGCAATCTCTTTGATCGCTAAATTGGTAATCTTGAGTTGTGACTTTGCATCATTGAGCAATGCCTCAATTATAATATCTCCTGCGGTACGATTGCCTACCTGCTTGATAGTAGAGCATAAATGCGGCAATGTTAGTCGCATCGCTTGAGCATATTGATTGACATGATGCCACTCTTGATAATGACTCAATACTAATCGGCAATATTCCTGGTAAATCTCTGTTTTGCGGTCTATTGGTTTCAGTAAGTATGCTTCTTGCTCCTTTGCGTATTTAGCATAGCATGTCTGGAGAAGATTGAATATATGTATCATCTTCTCGCTATCCAACATAGATGGTTGGGCATTCATTGCCATGATAATAGTATCGTACATAGAGCATAATACTTTCACATGGTAATCTTCTAAACTAATAATAGGAGAATGTAGCTGCAATGAATTAAGAGACATTCGATTGTTAAAGGTATGTTTCTCTAAGAACTTACTACCAAATACAATCCAATAGACTAATGCATCTTCAGAAAATTCGTGAATTAGAAAAAAACTACCTGGCTCAATTAGGAGTACATCGTTTGTCTTAAAAGTATATTCATTCACATTGATAGTAGCGTGTGCAGTGCCACGCACCAATAATGCATATACGCCGCATTGAATCTTACAAGGGAAACGACCATATTCGTTCATCAATTTACCACTGGCATCACCAATCATATAATCCCCATAAGGACAATCAACAATAGGTATATTTTTCTCGTCCATCTTAATAAATGTTTTAAAATGCGACGCAAAGGTACAAGTTTTTTTTGAATAATCAAAATATTAGAAATAAAAATACATATTTTAAAAATAAATGACAAAAAAAGAGCACTAATAAGTGCTCCTTTTAATGTTTCTCCCTTTTAAAGGGTGGGCGTATTGCCAATTAGAGTTTATTCACAAATAGCGCTAATTTAGATTTTAGGTTAGCAGCTTTGTTGTTGTGAATAATATTGCGCTTTGCCAACTTGTCAAGCATAGAACTTACTTTGGGAAGTGCTGCACTTGCAGTCTCTTTGTCTGTCATTTTACGCAAGTCACGAACGGCATTACGAGCTGTTTTAGCGTAATAATGGTTGTGGGCTTTGCGTGTAGCTGTTTGGCGAATACGCTTTAAAGATGATTTATGGTTTGCCATCTTGTTATTGGTTTTTGTGTTGCTTAATATCCCATATAGCATTGAGAGGATTTGCTGCTGGGATGTTTATTTTAGGGAAGGTCTTTTTGGTAGTGCCAGGGGGAGTCGAACCCCCCTTGCAAGAATGAAAATCTTGAGTACTAACCGATATACGATGGCACCAATAAGTACTTTTCGGACGAAAAGCGGGTGCAAAGGTACAACAAAAAAATGACATACGCAAATATTTATTAAAAATATCTGCAAAAAAACATTAATTTCTATATTTTTGTGCTAAATATTCTTGCTCTGGTTGACCTGGAGTAGGGATTAACTCTGCTTTATGCAGTACACCGAGTGCTTCAAAATCCATTATTGTTGAATATCCAGAACGAGCCACAATATGCGTGGCATGAAGTAATACTTGCGCTAACTCTTTGTCGTTTAATGTAGGAATAATGCTGATTTGGCGATGCGTGATGCGCATATTAGGCGTACCTATTACACCTCTAATAATCAATACTCTCTCTCTGCTGTCTTGATAGCGTTTAATCAATTCTTGTTCTAATAGGCTGCGTTGAGGTTCTAAACCGCTAAGTAAGCAAACAGTGTGGTAAACTTGTGTAGGTGTTGTCTCTTGTCTCTGATTGCTAAAACGGCTGAGTGGACCTATATACTCTATTTTAGAATCTAAATGATAGCTTTTTATTTCTTTCTCTGAAAGATAACTGAGTTCACCTGCTAAACGATTCTCACCTCCCTTTCTGTCTGGCACCCACACCTTATTATATCGTGCATACACGCGCGCATGGAGGCGAGTAGCTATGGATTCTGCCCATCGCCAGCCATTAGGCAAACGAATATGTAATTGGTGAGTAAGGTAGATAGATTCTACTTTCTTGGAATAAAAACCAAAACGATTATCACTTATAATACGACCAAAAATCTCTGTTTGTAAAAGAGCACGAAGCATTATATAATCTTTGATTGCCCAAGCGATTATATGAGGAATAGAACGAGCAATAGCCCATACTTGACTATTTGATTTACTATACTGCAATCGCAAAGATGCTAATGGACAAAAACGCAACTGAGGGAAATGCCTGCGAAGTAATAACAAACTATCCCCATCACCCCCCAATACCACTTCGTGCCCCTCATTCAACCATTCTTGAATAAGAGGGATACATCGGGATGCATGTCCTAATCCCCAGTTTAAAGGTGCAATAAGAATCTTCATGAAATGATGAGTTTAGGCGCTGATAATAACATCGAAACCTTCTGCGATAAGCGGAGCTGCGATTTCCTCCATCTTCTCGAGTGAAATCTTCTCCAAACTATCAACAGGAGTCTTGCGGTCTATTACATATATCATTATCTGCTTTGGACGCAAGTGTCTTACAATTGCATACCATGCATCCAATTCTTCTACGGTGGTATTATCTATTATTTGGCCATCGTGTTCTCCACGCAAGAAACAGGTCTGTAGCGTAAAGTCCCCATCCCATTCTTCCAACCATCTGACAATAGTTGCTATAGATAAATCTTTATTAACAGGAAGGTCTATCCGACTCATCATCTTATCTGTCCCTGCATCTAATTTCAATATCCTATTATCACATAACCGGAGTGCTTGTTTTACATCCGTTCGTCCCAATTGAGTGGAATTGCTCAATACACTTACTTTGGCATTTGGATAATATAGGTCGCGTAGCATACATGTATCTTCAATAATTCCCAAAAACTGAGGATGAAGAGTAGGTTCACCATTCCCTGAAAAGGTGATTACATCTAAAGGTGCTTTTTCTTGCTGCATAATGGCAAGTTTTGCATCCAAAGCCTTACGCACTTCCTCGCGTGTCGGTAGTATAGGGTGGGAGATAGGTTTATTCCAACCACATTCGCAGTACACACAATCAAAAGTACATAGTTTGTGTGTTAATGGCATGATTTCCATACCAAGACTCACGCCTAATCGACGACTGCGAATTGGACCATATGCAATCTCATTGAATAGCATAAATAATATATTTACAAGGTAATAATACGATTGCCTAATATCTTGCAAATGGCATTTTTCTGTTGTATCAGTTGTTGCTGGTGAGATAGTAATTGTACTTCCGCCTCCCAATGCCCATTTCCTTGTGCTTCTTTTAATTTGTCCCCAACCTCAATGATCTGCATTTCAATAGTGGTTAGTTTAATTTCATATAAGTGTTGGGTAACTAATTGAGCTAATTGTTGTAAATGCTGAGCTTGGTTTTCCTGTTCCTGTTTAGCATCCACAATAGGCTTGTTTGGAGCTAATTGATAACGGTCTATTAGCATATCTACAGCCACCGCGCTCACTTCAGGATCTTCATGGAATTTAAAGAATGTCTCAGCCTTAAATCCTGCATCTTGATAATGTAATTTGAAGTCATTCATTATCTTTTGGTAAACGGTTTGGGTTGGGCGAATACCATCTCCTTCTATAGCACTTATGATTATTTCACCAATCATATACATCTGTCCGTTCATCCCTACTATTTGTTCTCCATGCCGAACAACTAACTGAATAAGATTGTAGAAATTCTTCTCTAACGGACTATCCGTTTGTTTTCTCAGATTGTCTGGGGTATGGGGTGTTGTTGGTGCCTCAATAGGACTACTATCTGTTTTTTCGCCCGTGGCTTCACCGGGTGATGTCGTAAGCGTTTTGCTTTCTTGTCGTTTTTTTTCCTCTTCTGCTTGCTTCTTGCGAAGATTGATTACTTCAATAGTGAGCACTTTTTCGCTGATATTCAGTCGCTCCGCGCAGTCTTTAATGAACATTTGGCGGATAATCATATCAGGAATAACCGCAATGGAGGTGACTATCTCCTTCACTAATTGAGCTTTCTTGAAAGGGTCATCTTTGGCGTCTTCACTCAAGAGAGCTGTCTTGAACCGAATAAAGTCCGTTTGCTTGTCCTTTATGTATTGAATAAACTCAGTAGAATCATGATTCTGAGCATAACTGTCAGGGTCTTCTCCTTCCGGTAGGAGTACCACTTTAACATTAAAACCTTCCTCAAGAAACATATCTATTCCTCGTACTGCAGCATGTATTCCTGCGGCGTCGCCATCGTATAGTACTGTGATATTACTCGTAAATCGCTTGATCGCACGTATTTGTGGTTTTGTAAGTGCAGTACCGCCACTGGCTACTACATTCTCTATACCAGATTGGTGCATAGATATAACATCCATCTGACCTTCAACCAAATAGCACATGTCCAAACGGCTAATTGATTGTTTTGCCTGAAATAGACCATACAACTCATTCGTCTTTGAATAGATAAGAGAGTCCGGTGAATTAACATATTTACCTACATTATCTTTATTCTTCAAAATACGACCAGCAAAGGCAACGGGCTTGCCGCTCACGGTGAAAATAGGAAAAATGACACGGTCGCGGAAACGATCATATATACGACCATCTTCACTCTTGCCTACTACACCTACGCCAATGAGATTGTCCGGATTATTGGTGATAAATTCTTCTTTGTAGCCATTTTCTTTGAGTGCTTTAGCAAGTGGGTTACCTCGCTCTGGCGAGTAACCTAATTGGAATTTGCGAATGATATCATCGCGCAATCCTCTCTCCCGAAAGTAACTCAATCCGATAGCTTGACCTTCTTGCGTTTCCCATAGTTGCTTTTGAAACCATTTATTAGCAAAATCATTGACTACGAACATGGACTCGCGATTGTCTTGCCGTTGTTGTTCTTCAGGTGTTAAATCGCGCTCTACTATCTCAATATGGTATTTCTTGGCTAATTGTTTGATGGCTTCTGTATAGGAGCATTGCTCTACATCCATTATGAATTTTACAGCCAATCCGCTTGCACCACATCCAAAGCACTTATATATGCCTTTACTTGGACTTACAGTGAATGAACCTGTCTTCTCGTTATGGAAAGGACAGAGACCTATTAGGTTGGCACCGCGTTTGCGTAGCGTTACATAATCACCAACAACCTCTTCTATTTTTACCGCATTGTAGATACGGTCAATCGTTTCTCTTGGAATCATAAATCGAATAGTTTAGTGTTTAGAGTTTAATGAATGTCGTATTTATCTTATTTCTCGTACCATAAATACATACCCACCTTAATAGACCATTGGTCCAAGCGTCCGCGAGTGTAGCGGTCAGATGGTTGTCCAAGTACATCTACAAACTGTGTACTCTTGTATGGGTTAATAATACCGAAATCATAACCGCCACGAAGGAAATACTGCTTGTATTGGAATCCTGCACCTATTCCCCAAGTAACATTGAGACGCTTCAAATCTTCATTACTTCTCTCTGTACCATATCGATCGTAGTCCTTATGAGTGGAATTGATACTACCATCTATAATAGATTGTGTTTGTATTGTATTGCGTTCTCTAAGGGCGATGCCGCATTGAATAGAAGGACCGGTGTAGAGCATTATATAGGTCTCTTTCGCTAATTCAAACTTATATTGCCAATCTACAAATACCTCCATCTCATGATACATCACACTGGTACGACTGCGTGGGTATTCAGCAATGCTTCCTGCCTTTATCCAATCCGTACCACCTGCAGCAAAAGTGTAATTGATACCTATTGAACTACCGAATCCAGCTATATAACTTGCGTCATATACTACTCCTACTTTAAAACCATTCAATTTAGTCGTATTGACCAATGAGTCTTTCGGATAAAAACCACTTGGGTCGTTCAATCGCAAGATAGGTTGAGCCCAACCAATCTGTACACCAAACCCTTGTTTAGGAATTTCTACTGCCTGAGCGCTAATGGCTACCCATGCAATACATAATGTGATTAATACTTTTTTCATATCTCGTTTTATTTATTTTCTTCTGTAGAACTTATTTCTTTTTCCCATTTGACATCTCTAAATACATCTTCAGGATTACGAGGGCGTACCTCGTCCGCCCAAAAGAATGGCACAAGTCTATCACTACCTTTAGGTATTTGATTCATAGGATACAAGATACCTGTCGTCTCTTTAGTGAAGCGTATGCGTTGTATCTCTTGCTGCTCTATGAATACGCGAATAAAACTGCTCTCCGTAGTATTCATTCCCACAAAACTACCATCATCTTCTTTAGGATAGTAGATGGTTAAAGCATTACCGCTCATGTCAACGAGATGCACTTCGCCATTTTTGAGGTAAGCGATAATCTCTTTACCACTCATCTGATTGAAATACTCCAATGTGTCATACATGGCGCAAAATGCATTCCCCATACCAATCGCATGATCCACAGCACCATTCTTAATATACACCACCATACTATCTGCCGATATCTGTTGTTTGTCACTCCAGCAAATAGGGGTGGTATGAAGATGAATAGTGGAGTCACTGCTCAGATATATCAATGAGTCGCAAGTCATCTGCATATCATCTCGATAGACACGAACACCATAGTATGCGCGCACGCGACGATAAGTACTATCGGTTTGGGTGCTGTCTGTCTGTAATCTAATAGCCAATACACTGTCTGTGTAGTGTATCTCTTCCGTGAAAAGTGTGTCTGCGTGTATGTATGCAAAATGTGCTGAATCCGACCAATCAACCATCAATGCACTATCGGTGGCAAAACCCCGGTTGTCTGTTTCCCACATCTCTCCATAGTTGCCATACAAAGTGGCATGCTGAGTGGAATCACACATCTCCATCTTACCAAGTATCTGCCCAAAACCAATGCGTTTATCATAGTAAATAGTATCGCCTGTCATCGTCTGACCATCCACATGAGCAATGGTAGAGCGATTGAGAAGCATGGATCGCTCATTACTGGTATTGTACCACCCACGCGAAGTGTAGATATTTGTCTCTTCCTCGTAAATAATCTGTGTGGGACTGACAATATCCGTTATCTTGGTCTCTGTATTGTAAAGTAATGTGTCGCTTTCTAAAGTGAATTTGGGATTTACCAATACTACATTCTTGCTAAAAATAGCCTGCTTGCTATTAGGAGAATATTGCCCATAGAGGGATGTTAATGTGTTGAGAGAATCTGCTATTGTTCCGCTAGTGTAATAGTAAGCAATGTTGACATTACGATCATAATTGAGACTATCTGTAGTTAATATAGTCGGATTTTCATCTTTTCTGCCATGAACCAATCGCACATTCCTACGCATGCGAGCCAACTTAGTGTTTCCATCGTAGAATAACTTGTCTCCATACCCACGCAATGTGTCTCCTTGTATGAATCGGACATGTCCAAAAGCATCCAATGAATTGGTTTGCTCGTAGAAATACGCACTATCGCAATACATGAGTGCATTGTCATGCCTAAAAACAACATTCCCGCGCAAAATCTGTGCGTCTGGAATGCGCTCTTGATCAAAACTGAGAGTCTCCGAACGCTCCAAATAAACCATCGTTTGACCATAACAAACATTTGTTATGACCAATAGAAGGATAATATGTATAAATCTATTACGCACAATTAGTGTAGCCAGCCGGGATATTCAAAATCGCAACCTTGCCATTCGGGAGAAATCTGTATATAGGTATTCTTTTGTTTAGTCAGAATCCAATTATGAATAAACTCTTGGCTTAATTTCTGCTCCAACATCGCTTTGATGGTTTGGAAATCATCGGTCAAGTTAGCGCGGTGGATGTCTGTTTTCTTCTTGAGGCGTACAATAGCGCACACCTCGCGATTTTTTAAGGGGTCCATCATTACAAAAGGAGCAGATATATCCCCTTCTTGCATCGAATAAATCTGTTTGGCAATCTCTGGAGCCAAGTCTTGATATTCAAATCGACTACTGCCTGTATTGGGGTTAATCATTAAGCCCGCATTCATAATGGTATTCTTATCTTCAGAATATTGAATGACGGCTTGCTCGAACTGCAACTCGCCATTCTGAATAGCTTTCTGAATACTATCTAATCGCTCTATCGCTCGTATCTTGTCAGAAGCACTAATGCGAGGACGGAGTAGTATATGACGGCAATTGATACGCTCACCTTTTTTCTCTATGAGCTGAATGATGTGATAACCATATTCTGTTTGTACAATTCGAGATACTCGTTTGGGATCGTTGAGATTAAAAGCCACATCAGCAAACTCTGTCACCAACTGACCACGACCTACAAATCCCAATTCACCGCCGCGCTTAGCACTCTCTGTGTCCTCGGAATAAAGTCGAGCCAACATACTAAAATCTGCGCTACCAGATTGGACGCGCTCCGTGAACTCACGCAAGCGCTGCTTGATACGCTCAGTCTCCTCAACGGGCACATTGGGTTCGAAACTGAGTATCTGAACCTCTACTTGAGCAGGCATCATGGGGATAGAGTCTTCGGGTAGAGTGCTGTAGTAGCGACGAATATCAGCTGGAGTGGGCTTGATATTCTCCGTTAACTTTTGTTGCATCTGTTGAATAATCATCTGATTGCGGACGGTATTCATCATCTCTTCGCGAATCTCAGAGCTCGTCTTGCGGAAATATTCTTCCATCTTTTCTTTGGAACCAATCTGATTGATGTAGTAGTTCAGTCGCATGTCCACTTGGTGGCTCACACTGGATTCATTGGCCTCAATAGAGTCCAATTCGGCTTGGTGCAAAAATAGTTTCTGGATAGCCAACTGCTCGGGAATGACGCAATAGGGATCCCCTTTGATTTGTTGCCCTTCGTACTGAGCACGCAAGCGCTCTTCCTCTACTTCGCTTAGTAAAATGGCTTCGTCCCCAACTACCCAAATCACTTCGTCTATAACACCTTTATTTTGAGCATAAGTAGGGATAAAAGTGGTGAGAAAACAGAATAATAGAATGAAATGTTTATTCAATAGATTCATATACTGGAATTATTATTTATCGTAGAAAACTATGTGCTGATTTTGTATGGCTTCGTTATAAAGTCGCTCGCGCTCTTTTTGAAGAAACTCTATTTGGCGTTCATTCAAAATAATCTCCTTTAATTTTGGCGTAGCATAATCAATAGGCATCTTCTCACCTTGTAAGTACTTGGTGGTTAATTGAAGCAAGTAGGTCTGAGTGGAATCGGAAATCTCTATTTGATCTTGCTGACGGATATGCTTCTCTAATGTAGCATGCTCAATAGGAATAAACTTGAGAATATCAGAGGTGGTAAGCCATCTATCGGTGAATAACTCATAACCATTCGCATGCTGATAAGCATATTTCTCTATCTGATCCATATCCTCAGTACTAATATCGCCATCAATGATCTGGCGTGCCCATTGTTTGAGTCGTTGCGTTTTGGGAGCATCGTTGGGATAAACAACCAATAGACCCTTGAAGATACTCTCGTCTAATAATAATTGTCCGGAGATGCGATCGTATAGTTGTGTGATGGTTGAGTCTATAATCGTTTTAGGCATATTCTGCTCCACTAAGTGTTCCTCGTATGCGTGTACATACAGCGAACGCCTATAATCCTCCACCAAACGCTCTATAGAAGGATTGGTGCGAACTTTTGCTGCGTCGTACATTACTATGTCCTTCGCCCACTGGCTAATATACTGCTGCGCAACACGGATACTATCCTCAGTACTCAAACCTAAAGTAAGAGAATCAAGCGTTGAGTAATAAAGATATTTACCATTGACTACTACAGCAGAACCCTCCTGGTACTTGCGATCAATGGCATCGCAACTGGTAAGAATGAATCCTACTAATACAACTAAAAAAATACTATACTTTCTCATAATTTGATTGTCAACAAAAAATATGCCGCAAAGTTACAATAAACTTTTCAAATACGCAAGCGTTTTGCAAAAAGATTGCTGTTTTTTACATCCGATAAATTGTATATAACTCCCGTCCATCTATCGTTTCATAGTCTGTGGGCAAATCAATATATGGAGCCGCTACACCTTCTCCTATGCGCAAATCAGGTGCTACTTCAATATGTATCTCGTCCCATATACCTGTTTGCAATATATGTGCAAGCAAACAACTGCCTCCCTCTACCAATATAGAATGGATATTACGCTTTGCTAAATCTGTAAGTATGAAAGGCCAATCTGTCTGCTCATAATAGACGATTGTCTCGGATTCATCGGAGAAAATTCTACTGTCTTTAGGCAATATATGATGTCGGTCTATTGTGACACGAATAGGGTGACGCCCCTCCCAATGTGTGTTCAGTAAACGAGGATTATCTAATAATACGGTTCGAGTGCCAACCATAATAGACATGTTCTCAGCGCGCATCCGATGAACAATCTTTTTGGTGATAGGAGTAGATATACACAATGCTTGTTTTGGGGGTAAACTTACATGTGTACTGCCGCAAAACTCACGCTTGTAATCAATAAAACCATCACCCGTTTGAGCCCATTTTAGTATCACATAAGGGCGTTTGTTTTGATGCAAGCAAATGAATCGCTTATTCAAATCAACACACTCTTTTTCTAATATCCCTACCACAACCTCTATTCCTGCCTCGCGAAGCATTGCAATACCTCTTCCTGATACCATGGGATTGGGGTCAAGCATACCTACTACAACTCGACTAACTCCCTTCCGAATAATCAGTTCGGCGCAAGGAGGCGTCTTCCCGTAATGACTACAAGGCTCTAAACTAACAAAAAGAGTACAATCCTTATAGGAAAGCTTCGAAGAATCCTTGACACTTTTTTCCGCATCGCGAAAACAGTTGACTTCTGCATGTGATTCCCCATGCCGCTCGTGCCAACCCTCGCCTAATATCACCTCGTCGCTATTACGAACAAGCACTGCGCCCACCATGGGATTGGGAGCTACATAGTACTCACCACGGCGAGCTAACTCAATACAACGACATATGTATTTTTCGTAATTCATAATTTATTTTCTCTATTTTTGTTTCTCAATTAAAAATTATTTGCATGTTTGCAATATTTTTACTACCTTTGCACCACCAAATAATCGTTAATGAAAGAATATATAGCTCATATCACTAATCAATTGCGGGATATCTATTCCGAGGACGAAGCACATGCTTTAGCATGGTGGATCGTTGAGGAATGCACAGGTATGTCGCGCAATGAAATCCTTTTGGGCTGCAAAGATACAAAAAATATTCCAAATTTGCAAGCAATCATAGAGCGTTTGCATCAATTTGAACCTATTCAATATATTTTTGGACATACCTTGTGGAATGGATTGGACCTTTTGGTTACGCCTGATACACTTATACCGCGTCCGGAAACTGCAGAACTGGTGGAACAAATAATACGCTCTTTCCCGAATGATAAGGATAAAAAAGCACCCTTGAGAGTCTTGGATATAGGTACAGGCACGGGGTGTATTGCAATCGCTCTTAAGCGCGCTTTCCCACATTGGGAAATAACGGCCGTAGATGTGTCTGAAAAAGCATTAGAGATTGCTCGTCGGAATGCAAATAGAAATAATGTGCAAATAGACTTTGTCCGATGCGATATTTTGTCCGATGAATTCAATAGTTTTGGCATGTTTGACATTGTTGTCTCTAATCCTCCGTATATTTGCGAAAAAGAGAAAAAAGAGATGCGCGCAAATGTGCTTGATTATGAACCAGCCATAGCGCTTTTTGTGCCGGATAAAGACCCATTGCTCTTCTATCGACAAATAGCCTCAATGCGTATCACCAAATATCTATTTTTTGAAATTAATGAGCATTATGCCTCGGAAATGCATACTATGCTATTAGAGCATGGCTATACTGATATTAAACAAACGAATGACATATATGGCAAAACAAGAATTATCCAAAGCCGATTATCTTCATAAAGCTGAAAAATACTGTGCGCGAGCAGAACACTGTGCCGCAGATGTGGAGCGCAAACTTTATGAATGGGGAGCACCTGAAGAAATACACGATGAAATCGAACAAACTCTCTATGAAAACGATTTTCTAAACGACGAGCGTTTCTGTAGAGCATATGTGCATGATAAATTAGAATATCAGCATTGGGGAAGACTGAAAATACGCGCAGGATTGCAAGCACTCAAACTACCCGAAACAATAATTCAGATGGTGCTTAACGAGATTGACAGAGAAAAATACATGCTAATCTTGCGCCGGGTGGCAGCAAACAAACATGCAACCTCACAAGAGCAATTAATTCGATTCTTACTCCAACGAGGATTTAGTTACAATGATATAAATCAAGTGATGTAAGATTTGTTCATAAAAAAAGACAAGATGATATTAATATCGGAACAGATTGCATTGAGTAAGATGCAGGCACGCCTCACGAAGCGTTTTCACAAAGCCTGTGCCGACTACGGATTGATTGCTGATGGCGATCATATCCTTATTGGTCTGAGCGGAGGAAAGGACTCGCTTGCGCTCGTGGAGTTATTAGGCAAAAGGGCACAGATACATGTACCTCGTTTTCAAGTGACGGCTGTACATGTGCGCGTCAAAGAACGAAATTACCAAACAGACCTAAGTTATTTGCAGTCTTTCTGCGACGAAGCCAAAGTGCCTCTTATCATCAAAGATGTGGCGATTGGAGAAGTGAGAGAGGGAGATGAGAAAGAACCATGTTTCTTATGCTCATGGTATAGACGGAAAACGCTTTTTGATACAGCACAAGAGTTAGGTTGTAATAAGATTGCTTTTGGTCATCATCGGGATGACTTGATAGAGACAACACTGATGAACCTTATTTTTCAAGGTGCATTTGCCTCTATGCCTCCTATCCTACCATTGGAGAAGATGCCTCTTTCGCTCATCCGTCCATTATGTATGATAGACGAGAGTGATTTAGTGGCATATGCAGCCATGAGGGGTTATAAAAAGCAGATACATAACTGTCCTTTTGAGCATGTCTCTTCGCGCGCGAAAGTAAAAGGAATAATAAGCGAGTTGCGCAAACTCAATCCCGAAGTGAATGACTCATTCTATGCAGCATTAACGAATATCAAAAAAGAATATCTACCTTGAGCTAACATTTAACGAGATAACCCATACACATTAAACATTACACAACATGAATGCTTTATATACTATTTTATTGCTTTTAGCATCGAATATCTTCATGACGCTTGCATGGTATGGACATTTGAAGATGCAAGACATGAATATCATCCAACATAGCACACCGCTGCTATTTGTTATTTTACTTTCGTGGGGTATTGCTTTTTTTGAGTACTGCTTGCAAGTCCCTGCCAATCGTATTGGTTTTGAGGGTAATGGGGGACCGTTTACGCTCATGCAGCTCAAAGTGATACAAGAAGTGATAACCTTGGTTGTATTTATTGTTTTCTCCGTTTTAGCATTCCATATGCCTATTAAATGGAATCATTTAGTAGCATGTGCGTTGCTTATCGGAGCTGTTTATTTTGTATTCGGATTTAAATAAAACACATATTACCATGAAAAAGAACAGTATTTTTATTCTCTTGCTTGTCCTTTCTATTTCGATGACAAGTTGTTATTATCGTCCTAACACTCCTGTTGGTTCTTTTGCTCGCGGCGGTGATGTGAGTTGGTTAAGTGAGATGGAGCACGACTCCGTTCGTTTCTATGATGCAGAAGGTAAAGAAGGTGACTGCTTGGATATCATGCAATCAATAGGCATGAATGCTATTCGTCTGCGTGTATGGGTCAATCACGCTACTGGTTGGAGTAACAAACCCGATGTGGTTTATTTAGCGGAGCGCGCTGCCAAACAAGGGCTGCGTATTATGATTGATTTTCACTATTCTGATTTCTTTGCAGACCCATCCCATCAAGAGATTCCTGCCGCATGGAAGGACTACACCTATGAGCAGATCTGCGAGGCAGTACAAACACACACATTGGATGTGCTTTATGCGTTGAAAGAAGCAGGTGTAAAGCCTGAGTGGGTGCAGATAGGTAATGAGACGCCTAATGGCATGTTATGGCCTATTGCTCGTGTGAAAGCAAATAATGATTGGCAGACTGATGCAAAAGAAGATTTGCAGTGGTCACGCTATGCAGAACTGACTACTATTGGTTATAAAGCAGCCAAAGAGGCTTTTCCTGAGATAGAAGTGATTGTTCATATTGATAATGCGTATTTATATCGTGAGGAGTTTTTTAATGCGCTCATCGCACATGGTGGTGAATTTGATATAATTGGTTTGTCTCACTACCCTATGATGGGTGAGTGGTCTGGTCTGCCATGGCAGGAGATGAATAGTCGTGCGGAAGAGAATGTACGCAAACTGATTGCCACTTTCCACAAACCAGTCATGATTGCCGAGGTGGGTATAATGAATAGCGAGTGGTTTGATGGTCAGTATATTGGTTTGGATTCCATGGCAGTATTATCCAATGAGGTGATGACAGACTTTGTTAATCGGGTGAGTGCTATTGACTCCTGCATGGGTATTTTCTATTGGGAGCCACAGGTATATGGTGGTTGGCGTCCAGCGGAATATATTCCTCTTGGTTGGGGTAGTTACCCAATGGGGGCATTTGGTAATGATGGTCGTCCAAGTCCTGCTTTACAGACGCTTTTTAGTGCCACTCAAGGATGAATCTATAATGCCTATATTCCTTCCGAAGAGGGGGTATAGGCATATTTTTATGCTATATAGTGCTCTATTTCTCCTAAAAATGCATTTTTTTTGCATTTTTTTGCCAAATTATTTGGTCATATAAAAAAAAAGCAGTACTTTTGCAGTCGCTTTTGAAAAGCAATGATCTTTCATATACGCGGAAATAGCTCAGTTGGTAGAGCACAACCTTGCCAAGGTTGGGGTCGCGAGTTCGAGTCTCGTTTTCCGCTCCCATTTAGAAAAAGAGCAGGATTCTTTCCTGCTATTTTTTTCTAAATCAGACCCAACAGGTTTGAGCCCAGATGGCGGAATTGGTAGACGCGCTCGTTTCAGGTGCGAGTGTTTCGCGACGTGCAGGTTCGAGTCCTGTTCTGGGCACCAGTTCGGTTCATCTATAATGAATACGAGCGCAGGTGGTGAAATTGGTATACACGCTACTTTGAGGGGGTAGTGGCTGCAAGGCCGTGTGAGTTCGAGTCTCATCCTGCGCACAAAAGACATCTTCATTGAAGGTGTCTTTTTTTGTTGTATGTTCAAAACACCAGAAAAAGGTTTTAATCTATGCCTATAACAAATAATTTAAATAATTATCAGGTGTGATAATAATGGTTTCTTTTACATCATAGGCGTCCAAGAATGCAGTGGGAATATTTGTATTGGCTTTTTTGGAAGTACCAAACTTTTATCAGTTTTCAGTATTAGGATTATGAAATCATCTTGTTGTTGGCTTAATAACATATGAATAACATAAGAATAACATATGAATCACATATGAATATCCTATGTCTTACTGATGCAAATGCGCTGAAAAGGTAGTGGTTAATGTGTAAGTTGGGTTGATGGGATAGTGGTGTAAATTGACGGAAAAGGGAGAAAAAATGTTATTTTCTTGCGTATATCGTGACAAAATAGTACTTTTGTGCGCAATAAATTTCTTTTTATTTACTTAACTATTGTTAGTATGAAGCGTTATTTCTTTTTAATGGTATTGGTTTGTCTAAGTATTTCGTATGCAGTAGCAATTAATTATAATGGTACTTCGCTTGTGATGAACGAAGATTTTACTCGCACCGAATGTGGTACGGCATATAAGAATGTGCTCAAAGAAGTGAGTGGTATGGCATGCAGTCGCACTACGGCTGGTTATCTTTGGGCACACGGAGATGAGAACACAGACGAAGGAAAAAGTATTATCGCCATCCGTCCAACAGGTGACTTAGTTTATACCGTGAATATAAGTGGCGACCCTGGGCGCGATGATTGGGAGGATATAGTTACGGGAGTGTATAATGGTAAAAACTATATTTTTATAGGTGCCATTGGCGATAATGATTTGGTGTATAAGGATAGTTATTATATTTACTATTTCGAGGAACCAACTATTACCTCAGGAAGCACAACGGTAAAGGTGAATTATATTCGTTTTGGTTATCCAGATGGTAAGGCACATAATACCGAAACGCTGATGTATGATAATATAGAGCAGATATTTTATATTGCAGATAAAGTAGAAGGAGCCCCTTGTTCATTATATCGTTTGCCATTCAATACTAATTATGGTACTGCCGTACAGAAATTAGAATTGGTATGCGCTTTGGGTGATGGAAAAGAATTTAACACATTAACAGGAGGCGATATTAGTCCTGACGGTAAATGGATGGCTATCAAAGATAGAAAGACTATTCTTCTTTGGGAGCGCAATGGAAATGAGAGTATTGCGCAAACAGCGAGACGACAACCGGTACAAATTGCCGCATATGAGGAAGAAAAGCAGGGTGAGTCATTGGCATGGAAGGATAGTAATACATTCTATACAACCAGTGATCAAAAGAAAGATGTGCCTATCTATCAATATGTTAGAATGATTAATGATAGTGCGGCAGAAATAACGAGTATCATGATTAACGGTGAACCATTATCTGGTTTTTCTACCAGTCAGA
Source organism: Paludibacteraceae bacterium (assembly GCA_045576595.1). GTDB lineage: Bacteria > Bacteroidota > Bacteroidia > Bacteroidales > Paludibacteraceae > Colicola. Next base: position 164,421 of record JAZNGV010000011.1, read on the forward strand.
CGGAGTATAATGTAGAACTGCCATATGGCACAAGTACACTGCCTCTTATCGAGGCTACAGCTGCCAGTGGAGGAACAGTCGTTGTCACAATGCCTTCTTCTTTGCCCGGCGCTGTGACAATAGTATGTACTTCCAAGGATGGTTCTACGCAGGTGATATATACAATCAATTTGACTGTTTCAACTACGGCGCTCAAGGAGATTTATGAGGTAATCATGTCTAATTCTTATAGTGCGTATATCAATGCAGGTACGGATACCATACATGCTTATTATTTGGAAGGCACAGCAAAACCAACAATAGACACTTACAAAGTAAGTGATGGTGCTACTCTACAGCAGAATGGAGACAAAGTCGTGCTAATGGGTGCAGATGGAAAAAGCATCGAATATGTGATGGAAATAGAGGCGGTAGAGGCTATGTCTTATACATCCGAAGAGATTGTATTTGATGGCACAGAAACATGGGTGAAAGGTGCGTATGGATTTGATGCGACCAAGAAATGGAAATTCTCCAAAACAGACACCGATTATAGTCGCGAATTGGCTGGTAAGACACACTTGGAAATGTTCTTACCTGCATGCGATACGATAGTGCTCAAATCGATGGATTCCAAAGAGCGTGACATCACTATTTCTGTGGATGGCAAACAAGTGGGAAATAAGTTTACTCTACTCAAAGCAGGTAGCACAATTATTGTCAATCAGTCACACGCCTTTATGCTTACCATCAACTCTGCTCAAAGCAGTGGCGATGGAGGTGTAAAAGCTATTCGTTTGGGCAGAAAAGGATTTGCAACGGGTATTGAAAATCAGTCTATTAAAGAGAATGTGTATAAAGTGCTCCGCAATGGACAAGTGTATATTGTTCGTGATGGCAAAACTTACACGGTGCACGGACAGGAAGTGAAATAGATGTAGATGTACGAAGGACGATGTACAAAGGAAAGGTTGCTCTTGGAAGCGACCTTTCGTCGTATTTTAGCAAAAAATGCGCGTGTGCTTGCGTATATCAAAAAAAAGTAGTAAATTTGCAGCCGATTTAAAAGAAAGTGATATGATATATAAGTTAACTTTTTCTTGTGAGGAAGGTGATCATAACTTCCGTCGTGTATTTGAAGCAGAACCAGATGCTACATTCTTGGATTTGCATAATGCTATCCTTCAGTCTGTTGATTACCCCGATGACCAGATGACTTCTTTCTTTATGTGTAATGAAGATTGGGAAAAAGGTCAGGAGGTGACTCTTGTGGAGATGGATTCGAATTTTGAATACGATAATATGGTGATGAATGAGACAAGATTATCGGATTTATTAGAGGAAGAAGGACAGCGCCTTATTTATATCTTCGATCCTATGTTCGAGCGTTATTTCTTTGGTAAGTTGAGCGAGGTAATGCCTGGCACGATGAATGGTGTAGAATGTGTTGAGAAGAGTGGTAAGGCTCCTAAGCAAATCAAAGCTATTGACCCTACAATTGCTGCTGCGACGACTAGTTCGTGGGATTTGGATGACGATTTCCGCGATGAGTTGGATCTGGGTGATATAGATATGGAGGGTTTTCAAGACCTCAGTTTTGACGACGGAACGATGTTTTGAGTAGTGAGTAGTGAGTATTGAGTAGTGAGTAAAACATTGCTGCTTATAGTAGGTCCGACGGGGGTTGGTAAGACGGAGTTGGCACTTCGTGTGGCAGCGCGTTTGCGGTGCCCTATCATCAGTTGTGATAGTAGGCAGTTATACCGCGAGATACCTATTGGTACGGCAGCTCCGACGGCGGAGGAACAACAGCGCGTTAAGCATTATTTTGTAGCAGACCGTTCTATCACAGAGGACTATAATGCCGGGCAATACGAGCGTGATGCCTTGGAGTTGATAGACCACCTTTTCACAACGCATGACACGCTGGTCATGACAGGCGGGTCGATGCTATACGCGGATGCGGTATGCAAAGGATTAGATGATTTGCCTTCTGTACCCGATGCTGTACGCGCGCATGTGAACGAGCAGTATGCGATGCACGGTTTGGAATGGTTGCAGCAAGAAGTGCAGCGCTTAGACCCTGCGTACTGGGAGATAGTAGATACGCAGAACCCTGCGCGACTGAGGCATTGTGTGGAGTTATGTCTTGCGACAGGCAATACCTATTCCTCGCTTCGCACACAGCAGCGCAAAGAACGCCCTTTCCGTATCGTCAAGGTGGGAGTTAATAGACCAAGGGCGGAACTATACGCGCGCATCAACGAGCGCGTGAAGAAAATGATGGAGGAGGGATTGCTGCAAGAGGCGAAGAGTGTCTATGCGCAGCGCCATCTTAATAGTTTGCAGACGGTGGGGTATAGAGAGTTATTTGGATACTTATCGGGTGAGTATAACTTGGATAGAGCCATCGAATTGATACAACAGAATAGTCGTCATTATGCCAAGCGTCAGTTGACTTGGTTTAGACGAGATAGCGACATCCATTGGTTGGATGCAACAAATGATTATGAAACGAATATACATATTATTGACAGTCTGCTTAGCGATGATTGCATGCAAGCAGAATGATGTGAATTTTAGTTTTAGTCCAGAAGCTCCGCGAGCAGGACAATCGGTTAAGTTTACTAACCTCTCTTCATCAGGCGAAGAGTGGGAGTGGAATTTTGGAGATGGTATAACCAGTACCATTAAGTCACCATCGCATACTTACAAGCAGCCGGGAAGTTATCAAGTGATACTGAAAGTGGATGGAAAGAATGCGTGGACGGCTACTAAAGAGGTGGTGGTGTATGACACAATTCCCACTTTTGTGGCGAACGATAGCATTTTCTATATCTATGAGAATTACACTTTCACAGCGAACTTATACAATCCGTATAAATATCCTGTGACATACGAGTGGTATTTCCCTATCAACACCCCCTATGCAGAGGTGGTTTATCCGCAACCAGGTGAAGGATGGGGACCGCAGATTACACTCTATTTCACTAAGCCGATGGAGAAAGCACCTATTGGTCTCATGATGATGGTTAATGGTGATACAACATATGTGGAGAAAGAGTTCGAGGTGCGCGATAGAGATACGCATGCGTTGGCGTTCCGTACGGCAGAGGGTGATTACAGTCAGCGTATTTTTGGTGAACGCGCTGAGTATCCTCGTCGCGATGGAACGATAAAAGCCCTTTTGGATGCTGTGCAAGATACGATGCAGGTGTATAACGGGCACACTTTCACGCTCACGGAGTTGCGGAGCACCTTCTCTGATATAGAAGGTTTTGCTATTGTAAATAGGAAGATTTACTACCGTGCAGATGGTTTATGGGTGGCTGCGATAGACGGTTCACGCCGCGTGCAGATAGATGAACAGCCTTGTACGGCTATGCTGATTGAACCCATTGATAATCGTATCTATTGGGCGAATAACGAGGGTGTGTGGTATATGCCGCTCATTGGGTCGGATAATAACCAGTTTGTAACCAAACCCACACCACTCAATACATTGAAAGTGGAGAAAATGGGTGTGAAGGAGTAATGAGAGAATGAAAGAACCAGATTATATATTTGAGACTAGTTGGGAAGTGTGCAACCGCGTGGGCGGTATCTACGCGGTGCTCAGTACGCGTGCCGCGAGCATGCAAGCCGAGCATCCAGATAAAGTGATTTTCTTCGGACCGGACTTTGGCACGCATAGCGATATATGGTTTCGCGAAGATAAGACTCTTTTTGCGGATTGGAATACAGGTGTAGTGGAGTACGAGGGATTGCATATCCCTATTCGTGTTGGTCGTTGGGCTGTGCCGGGTAATCCTATCGCTATTCTATTACGCGCGGATGCTATGTGGGCGCGTAAGGACGCTATCTACGCATGGGCGTGGGATAAGTTCCAAGTGCAGAGCCATGCCGCTTATGGCGACTATGACGAGTCTTGTCTTTTCGGATATGCGGCAGGTGTGGTGATGGAGAGTTTGTATCGATGGATATCAGTGGTCAGTGGTCAGCAGTCAGCGGTATGTATGCATGCTAATGAGTGGCAGACAGCATTTACTATCTTCTATCTCAGAGATTATTGTCCAGAGATAGCTACCCTCTTCACGACACATGCGACGGGTATAGGTCGTTCGATAGCAGGGAATGGTAAACCTCTATACGACTATTTCGAAGGGTATAATGGTGACCAGATGGCCGCTGAACTGAATATGGTGAGTAAGCACTCGGTGGAGAAACAAGCCGCTCATTGGGCTGACTGCTTCACTACGGTGAGTGAGATAACTGCCAAAGAGTGTAAGCAGTTGCTGGACAAACCAGTGGATATAGTGACGCCGAATGGTTTTGAACCCGATTTTGTGCCTAAAGGAAAAGCTTTCGCTACTCGTCGTGCGGAGGCGCGCAAGGTGCTACGCAAGGTAGCAGGAGAGCAATTAGGTGGCGTAGTGCCCGAAGATGCTATACTGCTCTGTATAGCAGGAAGACAGGAGTGGAAAAACAAAGGTATTGATGTATTCTTGAGCGCTATGGACCGTCTGGCACAGCGTTTATACCATGCAGGAAGCACCAAGCAATATGTGGCTTTTGTGACGATACCTTATTTGGATAGACCATTCGTGCGTAATGGAAATGTGAGTATTGTCTTTATTCCATTTTATCTGGACGGCAAAGACCCACTATTGGGCAAGACCTATTACGATGTGCTCATCGGTATGGATATGACAGTCTTCCCTTCTTATTATGAACCATGGGGGTACACCCCATTGGAGTCGGTGGCGTTCCATGTTCCTACTATCACCACTTCGTTGGCTGGATTTGGTCTATGGGCGGCAGAGCAGAAGATGAGTACGCCATTTACTGTACAAGTACTCACACGCACGGACTCCAACTACGATGAGGTGGTGAATGGTATCGCTGAGAACCTATACACATTCGCGCAATACACTCCCGAGCAAGTAGAGGGTATGCGCAAAGGAGCTGCGACTATCGCTAAGAAAGCGGAGTGGAAACACTTCTTTAAATACTATCGCAAGGCATACCATATTGCCCTAACGAAGAGTCAATCAAGAAACAAATAAAAGAAAAATAGCACAATGAAAAAAATCGTATTAACTATTATTTTATTGCTATCCATCATGGGTGCTCACTATTCATCTTTGTCAGCATGTACAAATTTCTTAGTGGGTAAGAATGCTTCTGCGGATGGCAGCACCATGATTTCATATGCAGCCGATTCATACGGTTTGTATGGTTATTTACATTTCTCTCCCGCAGCTGATTGGAAAGAGGGTGATATGCGTGAGGTGAAAGACTGGGATACAGGTCGCCCACAATGTTTCATTCCTCAGCCTGCACATACCTATTCTGTAGTGGGTAATATGAATGAGCATCAACTCGCTATCGGTGAGACCACTTGGGGTGGACGCTCAGAATTGGAAGATACAATAGGTATAGACTACGGTTCGCTTATCTACATCACTTTAGAGCGCTGTAAGACGGCCCGCGAAGCGATTGAGTGTATGATTACATTGGTGAATACATATGGGTATGCTTCCAGCGGAGAGTCTTTCTCTATCGCTGACCCTAACGAAGTATGGCTTATGGACCTTATCGGAAAAGGAAAAGGCCAGAAAGGAGCCGTATGGGTAGCCGTTCGTATCCCTGACAATGCCATTTGTGCGCATGCTAACCAAGCGCGCATAACGACTATACCACAAGGAAAAACCAAACTCACCAAAGAGCAAAAACGATTGCAGAAAGCGCTGAACTGCGTGTGTCATGGCGATTGGATGTATAGCAAGGATGTGATTTCTTTCGCTCGCGAGAAAGGGTGGTTCCATGGCGCGGACAAAGACTTCAGTTACCAAGCTGCTTATTGCCCATTTGATTTCAGTGGTCTTTTCGTTTGCGAAGCGCGTGTATGGTCATTCTTCCGCCATTTTAGCAATGAGATGGATAAGTATTATGACTACGCCGTGGGTGCTACCTATCGTGCTACAGGCGGCAAGGACGAAGGGGAGCATATGCCATTATGGATTGTTCCCAATCATAAGGTTTCGGTACAAGAGATGAAAGACTGCATGCGTGACGAGTATAAAGGTACGCCTATTGACATTACGCAAGGTGCGGACGCAGGTCCATGGAATAGCAAACTGCGTTATGGTGGATTAGGATTTAAGTTGGATTCTACCCAATATTGGTATTCTCGTCCTACTGCCACACAACAAACAGCTTGGTCTTTCGTAGCACAGATGAGAGCAAATAAGAAGAATGGTATTTTCTGGTTTGGCGTGGATGATGCAGCTTGTACATGCTATGTACCTATGTATAGTTGCATCACTAAAGTGCCAGAGTGCTTTGCAGAAGGCAATGGAGATAGTTATACCTATTCACCTACTTCCGCATGGTGGACTTTTAATATTGTAGCTAACTGGGCATATACCAAATACAGCCGTATGTATCCCCATATAGCTCAGTTGCAGCAAGTATGGGATGATAAGTTCAATACGCAGATAGAAGGAGTAGATGCTCAAGCGGCGGCGTTGAGCGAAGATGAGGCACGCGAGTTCCTTACAGCCTATTCGTGTTCGCAAGCCACGAATGTAGTAGCCGATTGGCAACAATTAGGTATATACTTATTCACAAAATTCTTAGACGGTCAAGAGCGCAAAGAGGCGAATGGTCAGTTCGTGCGCAATCCATACGGAGGTAGTTGCGGTCCTAATAGATTGGCATTACCGGAAGCAGTACTGCGCCAAGTGTCAAAAGATGTAGTAAGTGAAAAATAAAATCTAAAATATAAAATGAAAAAATTCAACGAGTATAAACGATTAGATTTACCGGAGTTAAGCAAAGAGTTGCTCGCTCAATGGGAAGAAGAAAAACTATTTGAACAATCAATCACCACGCGTGAAGGACATCCACAATTTTTATTCTTTGAGGGTCCTCCTTCTGCGAATGGTATGCCGGGTATCCACCATGTGATGGCGCGTACTATCAAAGATACATTCTGTCGTTTCAAAACGATGCAAGGTTATCAGGTACGCCGCAAAGCAGGATGGGACACACATGGACTGCCAGTAGAGTTGGGTGTGGAGAGGATGCTTGGTATCACCAAAGAGGACATCGGAAAAAAAATCAGTGTAGATGCGTATAATGCTGCTTGCCGTCAGGAAGTGATGAAATACACGGCGGAATGGACAGCACTCACCAAGCAGATGGGTTATTGGGTAGACCTTGATAATCCTTATATCACTTATGATAATAAGTTCATAGAAACCCTTTGGTGGTTGCTCAAAGAGCTCTATAAGAAAGGGTATCTATACAAAGGATATACTATCCAACCTTACTCCCCAGCGGCAGGTACAGGATTGAGTAGCCATGAGTTGAATCAACCTGGTTGCTACCGCGATGTGAAGGACCTTACTTGCACCGCACGATTCAAAGTCAAAGGAGCAGAAAGTAAGTATATCATCGCATGGACCACTACTCCATGGACTTTGCCATCTAATACGGCACTCTGTGTGGGTCCGAAGATTGACTATATAGAGGTAGCGACTCCTGCGGGCGAGCATGTCATATTAGCTGAGGCGCGTCTCTCTGCTTATCAGAAAGAGTTATGTGGCGTGAATGAAGAGGGACAGGTGAATGAACCGCAAATCATTGCACATTACAAAGGTACCGATTTGGTGGGTATGGCGTATGAACCACTCTTCCCTGTGCTCAGTGAACAAGGACAATATACCAATGGTTTTGAGAACGCTTACCGCGTTATTCCTGGTGAGTATGTGACCACCGAGGATGGTACGGGCATCGTGCATATTGCTCCTACTTTCGGTGCGGATGATAAGAAAGTGGCAGACGCTGCTTCTATCCCAGGCATGTACATGCATACCAAGAACCATGGTTTGCGTCCGATGGTGGATTTCACAGGTAAGTACTGGGCAGTGGAGGACTTAGATGAAGCATGGTACGCCGCTAATATGAATGATGAGTGGTACAGCCGTTATGCCGGTCGTTTTGTGAAGAATGCCTTCGATTCGCAATTCACCGTAGAAGGTCGTTACGATGAGGCAGCAGCCAGCAAAGCAGAGACATTAGACTTACATCTTTGTTTGGAGATGAAAAGCGATGGTCGTCTACTCAAGAGCGAGAAGCATGTGCATACTTATCCACACTGCTGGCGTACTGACAAACCTGTGCTTTACTATCCATTAGACTCTTGGTTCATCCGCTCTACCCAAGCACGCGAGCAAATGATGGAACTCAATAAGACCATCAATTGGCAACCTGAGTCCACAGGTACAGGTCGTTTCGGTAAATGGTTGGAGAACCTCAATGACTGGAACCTCAGTCGTAGCCGTTATTGGGGTACACCACTCCCTATCTGGCGTACAGAAGATGGCAAGGAGGAGATTTGTATCGGTTCGATAGCCGAACTCTTTGCAGAGATAGACAAATCCGTAGCTGCTGGATTTATGGAGGCTAATCCATGGCCTAACCATAAGGTGGGTGACTATAGCAAGGAGAACTACGACCCATCGATTATTGACCTACACCGCCCTTATGTGGATAATATCGTATTGGTTTCACCAAGTGGGCAACCAATGAAGCGCGAGTTGGACCTTATCGATGTATGGTTCGACTCGGGCGCTATGCCATATGCGCAAAACCACTACCCATTTGAGAATACTGATTTGCCCCGCACAGCGGACTTTATCTCTGAGGGAGTGGATCAAACCCGTGGATGGTTCTTCACACTCCATGCCATCCATACGATGATAGAGGGAACAGTGGCATACAAGAATGTGATTTCCAATGGTTTGGTGCTCGATAAGAATGGAAATAAGATGTCCAAGCGTTTAGGTAATGCCGTGGACCCATTCGGCGCATTGGATAAATACGGTGCGGATCCAGTACGCTGGTATATGCTCACCAACTCCAGCCCATGGGAGAACTTGAAGTTCGACCCGGAAGGAGTGGACGAAGTGCGCCGTAAGTTCTTTGGCACATTGTATAACACCTATGGTTTCTTTGCCCTCTATGCGAATGTGGACGGATGGCAACCTACATGTATTGATGAGACGACTCCATCCCTTATTACCACACAGATTGACCGTTGGATATTATCCAAACTCAACACTTTGGTGAAAGAGGTGAGTGAGGCATATGAGGCATACGAACCTACGAAAGCAGGTCGTGCTATTTCTGATTTTGTGCAAGATGACTTGTCTAACTGGTATGTGCGTCTCAATCGTAAGCGTTTCTGGGGTGGCGAGATGGATGACGATAAGAAGGCTGCTTATTACACCTTATATACTTGCTTGAAGACGGTAGCCCAACTGATGGCACCGAATGCTCCTTTCTTTGCAGACCGCATCTATCGCGACCTAACAGGGGAGACTGTACATCTCAGTCAATGGCCTGTAGCGAACGAAGCACTGATAGACAGCACCTTGGAGCGCTCTATGTTCCTTGCACAACAAGCTACATCAATGATACTTAGTTTGCGTAAACGCGCAGAGAAGAATGTGCGTCAACCGCTACAGAAAGCCGTTATACCTACGCCAGATGCAGATACGAACGAGGCATTGCTGCAAGTGGCAGAACTGATTAAGAGTGAGGTGAATATCAAGGAACTCGTTATCGTGCGTGCAGAGCAGTCAGAGGTACAATTGGTGAAGAAAATTAAACCACAGTTCAAAGTATTGGGTAAGAAAGTAGGTGGTATGATGAAGCAGCTCGCTGCGGCTATTGCGCAAATGAGCCAAGAAGACATCGCTGCTTTTGAAACCACTGGAACCTTTGAACTATGCGGTTATGCTTTAACCGCAGAGGATGTGGAAATCATCACCGAAGACATGCCAGGATGGTTAGTAAGCAATAATGGCATTCTCACTATCGCACTCGATATCGAATTGACTGACGCGTTGATAGAAGAAGGTATCGCGCGCGAGTTGGTGAACCGTATCCAGAACTTACGCAAGCAGTCAGGACTTGAGATAACCGATCGTATCACTATTGTGCTCGAAGATGCAGAGCAGATACATAATGCTGTGCTGCATTGTGGAGAGTATATTCAATCGCAAGTGCTGGCTACATCTATCACTTTGGCAGATGGACAGAACTTGGAGCACGAGTTGGATATGGATGGATATAAATTACATATTACCATACAAAAGGCATAAACAATGAAAAAACATATTATCTTTATCTTATCTATCCTCACCTGTGCTTTCACCTCTTGTATCAACTGGGGTAATGGCGGAGAAGAACCTACTTTCCAGTTGAGTGCATTACAAGGTTTATGGCAAGAAGACAATACACAGCATTATGTGCGTTTCACCACCGAGCAGTCAGATGAGGTGGGGTATCTCTATGGCCGCGAATGGGATGAGGCGGAGGATATTCATGAGGAGGACTTAGTGCCTCAGGGTAATGGGTGGTTCAAGTACCTATTCGAAACGAATGGACAATTGACCGAGATACACCTCATGGATAATGGCGGAGCAGAGATACCCAAAGTGTATGTTGTTTCTGTACTCAACGATACACGATTAGAGTATTATGAAAAAGAATATCCTGCCTTCAAGTACTATTTCAATAAGGTAGTAAGCGCGAAATGAAAAAAGCCCTGAAGGTCATAGCATGGACGCTACTGAGTGTGGTGTTGACAGTGATGGTTGTTATCTCCATTGCTTGTTATCTCATCTTCACACCTGAACGCCTAACACCTATCGTTCGGCAAGTGGCGGCAGAGTTTATTACTTGCGAGCATGAAATAGGAGAGGTGGAACTTACTCTATTCTCCACTTTCCCCTATTTGGGAGTAGAAATACATGATGTATCACTCATTCATCCTATTGATAGCGTATCACCCGATACCTTGGCGGCAGTAGATAGGATGGTGGTAGCGGTACAACCCTTCGACGCCATTCGCGGAGATATATTTATTAAGCAACTTTCCATAGAAGGTGTCACAGCAAATGTGTATGTATCAGCCGATGGTAGGACCAACTATGATATAATAGCATTGAGTGATACTACTGAAATAGTGGAAGATACCACGACAGGTTGGCGAATTGAGTCTATCGGGTGGGACGAGGATATGACTATTCATGCCCGAAGTGTATCGTATAGGGATGATAAAAATCAAATAGCCGCCTCCTTACATCATACATCCATCACTCTGGCAGGAGTGGAGAAAGATACATTGTTGGGAGTGGTATTAGATGTAAAGGCAGAGCAAATAGATGCTTTCGTGCAAGGAGAACAATACGCTAATCATTATCAGTTCCAATTACATTTACCCCTGTGGGCTAATAGTGTGAAGCAGATAAGAATAGATAATGCTACCTGTGCTCTGAATGAATATGGGATGACGATAGATGGAGAGGTAGGTACACCATGTTTATCTTCTGGAGAATATAGTATGGATTTGCGTTTGACGACCGACGATTGGCAAGTACAACCGCTCTTAGCATTGCTGCCTACTTCCATTACCTCTTCGCTCAAAGAGATAAAAATAGATGGTAAAGCGAAAGCGGAGATAGCCGTCCAAGGTGTATATGATGCTACGCAATTGCCGCATGTGAAAGCACGACTATTATTTACGAAAGGTGCCGCGCGCTACCAACCACTTCCTTATGATTTGCACCATATCACCCTCGACGCTACTGCTGATATAGACCTCAATGGCAAACAACCTGCTACGGTGATGATACATACCCTTGCAGCCCAAACAAAGCAAAGTACGCTTGCGGCTAAAGGTATGGTAAAAGACCTATTGGGTGATATGCAGATAGATATGCAGGTGGATGTAGAGGCACCACTGACGGACTGGAGTTATTTCCTGCCAGACTCTATGACGCTCACAGGACAAGTGAAAGGAATAGTCAATGCTGCTATCCGTTTGGATGACTTATTGAATATGCGCTTGGAGAAAGGTGTATTTACTGCTAATGTAGATTTGTCGGAATTATACTATGCGCAAGATTCATTGGAGGTGTGTTTACCTATAGCGAATGCTAAATTGCAGTTGCCTAATCGTCAACCCAATAGGCGTCGTGCGCATCGCTCGTCTTTATCCGCTGCGGTGGAATTGCAAGCACAACAAGCATTTATGTCCATGGTGGACGAGATGGAAGTGAGTGCACAGCAATTACATTTGGCAGCCGCGGCGCGCTATAACGAGAAAGGAGAGAATATCTTGCAGCAATGGAACCCACGCATCGTGGTGGACTTGAAACAAGGCGAATTGAGCATGCCACACCGATTGCCAGAGAAAGTGTATGTCCCTTCTATTGATTTCAGTTATTCCAATCGGTTGATGGCTATCCAGGACGCACAAGTAACCATGGGTAGGTCAGATTTGAATATAAAAGGAGATATCCGTAATATAGGTCGTTGGCTTCGCCATAAGGCTGTGTTGGAAGGACAATTGGATATCACAAGCACGCACTGCGATGCGAACCAACTATTGGAATGGTTCTCCGCAGATAGCGGTTCGGAAGAAGAAACGGTTACCGAACCACAACCCACAGAGCAGAGTGATAGCATCCAACCATTCTTAGTACCTACAGATGTGAACTTGGCTTTGAATACACATATACAGGAAGTGGAGGTATTCAATCAGGTAGCAAAGGACCTTAAAGGAGGATTGTACATCAATGATGGAACGGTTGTCTTGGATGAGATGGGTTTTGTATGCAAAGCAGCCAAACTACAATTGACAGCTATGTATCGTACGCCGCGTGCCAACCATCTATATGTAGGTTTGGACTATCATATGATCGATGTGGATATAGACGAACTGCTATCTATCATACCCGAAGTGGAACAGATGGTACCTATGTTGAGCAGTTTTAAAGGACAAGCAGAGTTTCATCTCGCGGCAGAGACATACCTCAATAGCCAATACCAACCCAAAATGAGTACGCTGCGTGGTGCTGCTTCGTTGACAGGTAAAGACTTAGTAGTCTTAGATAGCGAGACCTTCTCTACTATCAGCAAACTGCTACTCTTTAATAAGAAGACAGAGAATAAGATTGACTCCATCAATGCAGAGATGACTATCTATAAAAACCAGATTGATATTTATCCTCTTTGTGTACAAATGGATAATTATATGGTGGCACTCGGTGGAAGGCATAACACAAATATGACCTTTAATTACGATATCAATGTGCTCAAGCCTATCTATTTAGGAGTGAATGTGAGTGGAAATATGGATGATTTGAAGATTAAATTAGCGAAATGTAAGTTCGCAGAAGATTTCCGCCCGCATTGGTATCAGAAAGTGGATACGCAATCCTTGGAACTACGCCAACGCATTAAGCAATCCATGGAGCGTAATGTACGCATACAATCTACAAAATAAATATTACTAACAATGAAAAAAACATTTCTTTTATCAGCCATCGCTATGACTTTATTAGCATGCAATTCATCCAACCCGCTGTTGGATGCGCCAGAGACACCATATGGTGTTCCTGCTTTTGACCAAGTGAAAATAGAGCATTATATGCCTGCTTTCGAAGCTGCTATCACCGAGCAGAAAGCGGAGATTGATGCTATAGTGAATAATCCTTCCGAACCTACATTTGATAATACTATTGTGGCGCTTGACCGCACGGGTATGCTCTTGGAACGGGTATCTGGTGTGTTCTTTAATGTGCTCGAGGCAGACGGTAATGATGAGATGAATGCTATTGCAGAGCAAGTGTCTCCATTATTGAGCGAACTGAGTGATGGTATCATCCTCAATGAGCAACTCTTCCAGCGCGTGAAAACTGTGTATGACCAGCGTGAGCAATTAGGGCTGAATGCTGAGCAAATGCGTTTGGTAACAGAGACCTATAAGATGTTCGCTGATAATGGTGCTAACTTGCCAGCCGATAAGAAAGAGCGCCTCAAAGAGATTAATAAGGAATTAGGACTTCTCTCTTTGCAGTTTGGTAATAATGTGGTAGCAGAGACGAATGCCTATCAGTATTTCGTAAAGGACGAAGCACAATTGAAAGGACTTCCCGAGTCAGCTAAGGCGGCAGCCGCAGAAGAGGCAACTGCTGCAGGACACGCAGGCGAATGGCTCTTCACACCTAAACGCACATCATTCACCCCGGTACTGCAATACTGCGAGAACCGCGAGTTGCGTAAGGAACTGCTCATGGCTTATACTACCCGTGCTAACCATGATAATGAGAATGATAATAAATCTATCATTGTGCGTGAGATGGAGCTGCGCATAGAGAAAGCAAAGATGTTCGGTTATGATAATCCTGCTGATTATATATTGGCAGACTGTATGGCAAAAAATCACCAGACGGTGGACACCTTCCTGCAATCCGTATGGCAGCCATCTTTAGAGGCTGCTAAACGCGAGGCAGCAGCATTGCAAGAACTATTGGAGCAAGATATGCCAGGTGAGAAACTACAACCATGGGATTGGTGGTTCTATGCAGAGAAACTACGCAAAGCCAAGTATGCTTTGGATGAGGAAGAACTCAAACCTTATTTTGAGCTCAATAATGTGCGTAGTGGTGCATTCGGTGTGGCTACCAAGCTATATGGTTTACAGTTTGAGCAATTGCAAGGTATGCCTGTATATAATGATGAAGTGGAGGTATTCAAAGTAACCTATGCGGATGGTTCATTAGTAGGAATCCTCTATACCGATTATTTCCCACGCGCAGGCAAGCGCCCGGGCGCATGGATGAATAATATTGTGTCGCAGTATGTGGATGCAGAAGGCGTTGACCATCGTCCAGTAATCATTAATGTAGGTAATTTTAATAAACCAACAGCGGGTAATCCATCCTTATTATCTATGGATGATGTAGAGACACTCTTCCATGAGTTTGGTCACGCATTACATGGATTGATGAGTAAGGCTACCTATAAGAGTCTGAGTGGAACCAATACACCTCGTGATTTCGTAGAATTACCCAGTCAATTCATGGAGAATTATTGCTATCAACCAGAGGTGCTCAAGACATATGCTTTCCATTACCAGACAGGCGAGGTGATACCTGATAGTTTGATAGCCAAATTAAACAAAGCATCTAAGTTCAATCAAGGATTTGTGCAAACGGAATTGCTCAGCGCTTCTATCTTAGATATGGATTTCCATAAACTAACCACAGCAGAAGGATTAGATGTGAATGCTTTTGAGGCAGAGAGTATGGAGAAGATGGGTATGATACCAGAGATTATCGTTCGTTACCGTCCTACTTTCTATAACCATATTTTTACAACGGGTTATGCAGCTGGTTATTACAGCTACACATGGTCTGCCGTGCTGGATAGTGATGCCTTTGCAGCTTTTGTGGAGACAGGAGATATTTTCGATACTGCTACAGCAGCGCGTATGCGTCGTCTTTTGGAACAAGGAGGTACCAAGGATGCACAGGAGTTATATATAGAATTCCGTGGTAAGGATGCAGATCCACAGCACTTACTCCGCAAAAAAGGTTTTATTGAATAAACATGCATCTTAGAACACGCAATATACTATACCACCTATTGCCGATAGTTTTTTGGCTATTGGCAATAGGTGTATGTGTGTTGTATAAGGTGTATTATGGTTCTGATTTATTTCACTTTATTCCTGCGGTAATAGGTGTATTGGTATGGCTGATTATCAGTCGTATAAAGCGTCATTCGTCAGGAGTAGAGGAGTGTTTCCAGATGGGTTTTTTGATAGGCATCGCATCGTATTGGTTGCCTACGATAATATTTCTATGTATTCCTGTATGGATGTATTTAGTATATAAGCGTCTCTTTTCTTTCCGAGTGCTATGTGCTACTTTGTTGGGTTTGGTAGTCGTAGCTATCTATTCATCTATATCTATATGGATGGGGTGGTTAAATGCCAGTCCTTGGTTGCATTTCTTTGCAGCCGACCTCACCTATGGGTGGATTCCCACAGGTTCGGTCTTGCTCGCTTATCTATTCTCTACCATCGCACGACGAAACCTGCGTGAGCGTTAATGCCTGCTTGTGCAAAGTACCAAGTGCATCGACTGCCGTCTGCAAAACGACTGGCGTCTGCACCTCCATTATTCGCATATTTAGCATTGAAGATATTATTGATTTGGCATAGCAATTTGATTTCCGGTATCCATTTGCTATGGTTAGATGTGTTGTTTTTGCCCCACTTCCCTATTGGTAGGGTATATTCCATGTGTAGGTTCGTAGTGGAGTATGCGCGGAGCATAGCATTCTCATCCATTGTATTATCTAAGTATTGCTTGCTCACCACATTCGTTTGTATTGTGGCGATGAAGCCTGCATAGTCAAAAGTGAAGAGCGACATCGCGGTGATGGTAGGAGAAAAAGCAATGGTCACATCACCGCTTATGGTATCTGTTCCTACCCAGTTCCAGTCAGATTGATTATCGTATAGGTCTATAATCTGGTGATAATTCTGTATCTTATTACGGCTGGCAACGATATTTGCTTCCCATCTAAACCAATCGGTGATACGCACACCTGCTGTCAGTTCGACTCCCATGCGGTAGGAATCTTTTACATTTATAGTTTTCATTGCTCCTACATCGTTGTACTCACCAGTGAGCACCAATTGATTGTCATAGTCCATGAAGTAGAAGTTTGTGCCTATATGAAAACGCGCATGTTGGTATTGGTATCCTAATTCATAGTCATATAATCTTTCTGCTTTGGGTAGTCCTGTCCATGTCTGTGTCTGATTGTCAAAGCGGGTATTCTCTTTGTAGTTATTTCGGCTTGGTTCGCGATTGGCAATGGCAAAAGAAGCAGATAGCAAATGACCTCTATTGCGGTAACTGAGTCCTGCTTTAGGGTTAAAGAAATGGTAATTGACCGTAAGCGGAAGGTTCTCCATGTTCTCATCATTCAATCCTGTACGATGGTAGCGCACATAGCGGTATTGCACATCGGCATAAAGTGCTAATTGCTCTTGGGCTCGATGTATAATACGCCAATTGGCTTTGGCATAGATATTCGCATCTATTTTATTAGCGTCATTGCGATAGTATTCGTAGTGGATAGGTAATGGATTGTGAGTAGGGGTGGCAAGGTAATCTAATATACCCCAATGGTCGCCCATATAATCATTGGCAGCGCAACCTATCTGGGCATCGACAGCCTCTGATAGATATTTGGCAGACATCACAGCACCAAAGAAATGATTATTCAGATGTTTCTGATACATGCCGTATGACTTACCAGAGTCGTTGAGTCCCCAATATGAGTATGATTTTTTCTTGTATTGCTCATAGTATCCTGCGCCATGGGTGTAGTGTAGTGTGGTGGATAATGACCATTGTGGATTGAAAGAATGGTTGATTGATAACTGCGCGTGTTGCTGTGCATAGTTGTCTGTCTGATTGGAATAATATACAGTGGAGTCATTTCCTTGGCTATCCGTTACTGTATATTCGCCTGCAGGGTTGTACCGCCTATCTGCGCCGTTTAGGCCATACGCAGTATTGTAGTCAACGCCATCCCAACCCATACCTGTTTTCTCACTACCGCCAAAGAGACGCGCTATCACTTGTGTCTTATCTCCGTACCACCCCATATCGCCATAATAGCTGTATAGGTCGCTACCAGTACGGTATAGAAAACCATCGGAGTTCACTTTGGAGAAACGCGCATTTACTTGCCAGCGATTATCTGGTAAAACGATATGTGCATTGATCATTTCGCGGAATGTATTGTACATACCACCATTAAAGGCCAATTCGACACTGCTCCTATCGGTACCCATACCGCTCTTTGCTCTACCATCCACCGTTTTCATATTGAGTGAACCGCCGAAAGAGGCACCTCCGTTCGTACTTGTACCGACGCCTCGCTGTACATCTATCTGGTGCATAGAAGTAGCCATGTCGGTCATATTCACCCAGAATACCGTCTGACTCTCCGCGTCATTCAGTGGCACATCGTTAACAGTCATGTTGATACGCGTGTGATCCGTACCACGCAGTCGAAAATAGGTATATCCAATACCTAATCCGTCGTCTGAGGTCACTTGTAATCCAGGTGTTTGCGAGAGAAGATAGGGTAGGTTCTGCCCTGTATTAGACCTGTTGAGTTCCTCCTGCGTGATACTCGTCTGCGCGAGTGTCTCCTGTTGCACTCGATTGGCAGTGATCTGTACCTCTGCCAATTGTGCCACTACAGTGAGTGTGTCTGTGTTGTTAGTCACTTGAGCGTGAAGATGAACGCTCGATAGAAAGGAGCACGCCAATAGTGCCCCGCAAGCGGCATAGTACCTTGTACCATGCGCGCGCATAGAAATGTTTGTTTTCATTTTCCTTAGCAGCATTACCTGCCCAGGTTCAACGGGTGTGTATCTCAGCCGATTAGGCACCCCGAATGAAACCCAGTGTTATGTATGTGTACTCTATAGAGTATTGCTATATATTATAGTCTATAGCTGAATGATACGAACCAACCCCATTCTGTCATGTATTGTCCGTTGATGGCAGGTTTTTTGACGAGGTTGTTCAATCCAAAATCATATCCACTTTGCAAGCGGTAGCGATCCCATTCTAAACCGCCACCAATGCCATATTGTATGTTCGCGCGTATGAGTTCGTTTTCCATGCGGTCGTAAGGAGTGGTGGGAACACCAATTGTTTCCAACCATTGCTGGGCACTTGTACTAAGGTGGGTCTCTAAGTAATCATTCTGTGCCAAGCCGATTTGCAATTGTGGTCCGGTATAGAAAAAGAGATTTAGTTTTTTCCATATAGGTATAGTATAATACACGCGCACAGGGATAGTGAAATTATGTGCCAATATGCGGTGATGTATATACTCTATTTGTGTAGATGCAATATCTGTAGAGCGCCAATGTTGGTCATTAATACCCAGTAGGAGTGTATAGAGTAGCCCCGTTTGGATATCAAAATGTAGCGGTAGGTGAAAGTCAAAAGTAGCACCTATGCGCGCGCCGTGGAGGTATATGTCCGGGAATGTGAGCTGTTGTGTGCGTTGTTGGTGTTGCGCATATCCTACTTCTATGCGATAGTCCACACCGAAGACATAGGGCTCTTCTACTTTCTCTTTGCGTGTGGGGTCAAAGAAAGTATTATCGGCTATTTGCATATGTGGCTTTTGCGTGTCTTCGCCATATACAGATAGCACACCACTACATACAATACATACTATAATTAGAATCTTTTTCATATAAAATTATCACATTTGGCTGCAAAGGTAGTGATTTTTTTTCAATTATGCAAATTTATTGTGGATTGTGTAAGGTGTAAGGTGTATTTTTGTGTAATCAAAAACAATGAAAGGAGCACCATGGTGCCCCTTTCTTTAGTTGTGTTTATGCCATTTATGCTCGTATAGGAGCCATCCCCGGGTCAAGCGGTGGAGAGGTTGGTATCATAAGACCACGAGAACTAATTGTTACTACCTCAGTATGAGAGGAATGATATTGTTTTTTCATATTCATAAAGTTATTTAATTTACTATTTGATA